>NZ_LMKA01000056.1 GCF_001421435.1 Chryseobacterium sp. Leaf201 | reverse complement strand
TTATTATTATTATTATTATTATTACCAAACGGGCAGGTCTGATCATGTTATCCTTAAATTCAGGTCAGAATTTATTAACTTTTTTGATCTGTATCCATCATCTGAAGCATATTGCAGACTGATTTTGAGGTTTGGGTTACCCTGGGATTTTGTGTAATGACATTCTCTAAAAAATCCCGGTTTGTATCTCCCCACACATTCATCGCGTCAATGATGGGCATCAGCGACCATCCGATTTCTGTTAATGCGTATTCCACTTTAGGGGGCAACTGATGGTAAATTTTCTTTTCAATCATCCCATGATCTTCCAGTTCCTTTAGCTGCACATTCAGCACACGGCGTGTTGCATCGGGCAAAAGCCTCTGGATCTCACTCGGGCGCTTTACATTCATGGCTATGGCATTCAGCAGTGCTGGCTTCCATTTGCCGTTAAGTACTTCTCTGGTCAGGTGCAGGCCGCAATCTATTGTAAGTGGGATCTTCCTTTCGTACATAACATATTTGTTTATACAAAAATACACATTTAACAGAATCGGTGAATAGGGATAAATTTATCCCTACGGTATTAGTTTACCCTATATTGCTTTAGCCCGGCAGATATCGGAGATTTGCTGAAAAAAAAATAATGGAAGATACAACACAGCCTTTATTGGAAGGATATCAGTTAGGAGACCTGCAATTGAAAAACAGGATCGTGATGGCATCGCTCACCCGTGGGCGTGCCAACAATGCAGAACTCATACCTACGCCTTTAATGGCCCGGTATTATGCCCAGCGCGCTTCTGCCGGTCTAATTATTAGCGAAGGCACCTGGGTAAATGCAAAGTCTATAGGTTTCATTAACGTTCCGGGAATTTATACCCAGCAGCAGGTAGAAGGGTGGAAGCTGGTGACCCGGGCAGTACATGATCAGGGCGGATTGATTTTTTCACAGTTAGGCCATATCGGTTCCGCATCGCACCCGGATTTCTTTAACGGGGAACTTCCTGCAGGGCCGTCAGCCGTCAATCCGCAAACCCGTTCTTTTACGCCCGAAGGCTTTAAAGATTCCCTGGTGCCGCGTGAATTGGCGGCTGCCGAAATTAAACAGATCGTGCAGGATTATAAACAGGCTGCAAAAAATGCCCGGGAGGCAGGGTTTGATGGTGTCGAAGTGCATGCAATAGCCGGAATGCTGATCCCGCAATTTTTAAGCCTTGCTACAAACCGGCGTACCGATGAATATGGCGGAAGCATACAGAACCGTTCGCGTATCGTATTTGAGATTTTAGATGCAATAACCGAAGTGTGGGAGCGTACCCGTGTCGCTGTTAAGTTTGCGCCGGCCGCATTAAGCAGCGTAGGAATTATGACTCCGGATGAAGAAACCATCCCGCTTTTTCAATATATACTGAAGAAACTGAGCGGATATAATCTGGCGTATTTACATATTGCAGGACCTGCAGAAGATCTGAGCGGCACACCTGTAGCAGAATTAGAGGACAATTACTTCAGCCATTTCCGTCAAAACTACAGCGGCCGGCTCATGGCTAACCTGGGTTTTACACAGGAAAGCGGCAATGCAATCCTTAAAGAAGGTACAGCTGACCTGGTATCTTTTGGCGCACCATTTATTGCTAATCCCGATTTACCGGAACGTTTCAGGTATCATGTTCCACTGTCAGAAAGCAATCCGGACACCATCTATACCGGTGGTAAAAATGGATATGCTGATTACCCAAAAGCGGAATACAGCAGTGATATTGATGAGGCTTGAAATAATTGGTAAGGATTATCTGAAAAACCCATTATCATTGACTGCAGTTTAAAATAACCGATGTCCTGAAATCTTCTATGGTCATAACGATCAGAAGAAGGCCAGAGAAGACAGAATAAAAATATTTTATAATTATCGGAAAGATTTTAAAATTAACGGAGAAGAGACCAGATACCCACCCCGATTGCTGCATACGCGGTAATGGTGATAATATCTGCGATGGGTTGTGAAAAGCGCTTTTCTGCAATTCTCTCGCTATTAATCTGGTTCTTGTGGAATTTCAGTGTTTTTTCAGGATGATGAACCGGGTGTGCAACCAAGCTGTCATTTTCCCATCTGTCCACTATTATTTTGTACGACTTACCATCAACATCAATTTTAAAATTTTTGCCGGCTGCAAGTTTTTCCCGGACATTAATCGGGGTGGGTACCTGTTGTACGTTAGAATTCTGAGGAGGGGTATTAACAGAAGCTGTATTTTTTTTAGCGTCTTGTTTATTGTCAGCCGCTGGATCCGGTTGCTTTTTAACCTGGTACGTATAACAGCTGCTGAGAGAAAATAATATAAGGATGAGGTAAAGATTCTTTTGCATGAGCCAAATTTAAGAATTAAACGGAATATTCAGTATTTTCTTTTGAAAGATGCCGTTTTTATATTTTATTTACCCCTTTAATCTGCAGTCATGCACGGGAAAACAGTTCGCGGTTTGGCGTAAAAATAAAATCCTGTCTAATTCAGGATTTTTTCCGTCTGCTTTTGGTTAGATCAGTTAGTATGCCTGCATGCTTTCATTAATTATTGATTCTGTAATGATCCCAGTACCTGTTTACCAGGACAAAAAGCTCTTTATGGGTCATGTTAATTTCATCATTGGAAAGGTATATTAACAGGGTTTTGCGTCCGGACCTGTATTTTCCGTTAATCCTGGAATTGTATCGTTCTGCTACTTCTTCGCCAGTGTGAAGTTCAATACCGTTTATGACCCAAAACCTCTTTGTTTCACGGATTTCGGTAATGTCTGACCAGTAAATGAGTCCTATTTTCCCGGCGTTAATAGTCATTTTGGAAAAGATACCGGCTTCAGATAACATCAGAACGGGTTCGCGATTGAACAGGCGGACGACGCAATAACAGAAAGCAGCCAGGGCGAGGCCGAAAAAGAGTGTAAATGAGCTGCTAAGAAAGGGAGCAATGACTGTTACTGCAATGCCGAAAGCAATGACCAGGCTGAGCAGGATCAGTCTTTTTCTGAGGCTGGGTAATAGTTCTATGGGTTTCATGATGTAATAATAATCCGGATTTAAAAGGGTTCTCCGGATGTGGATTTTTTATTGTTATGCTGATTTGATTGTGATGAGAAGCTTATGTCAGGCTCTAATGTTCAAATATACTTCATAATGTTTATCGGTAATAATGATGGCTGCTTATTTCGGTCTGCATTGTAATTACTTCTTCCTGTATCATTATGTTTGGTTTATCGCTATGTCTTATAGGTCCCGGATTTTTATCTCAATCGGATAAATTGTTTTTTCGTAAGTTTTTATTTTTCTAATAATAGCTGCTTTTTTGATGGATTCTGATTTAACCAAATCTACCAAAAGCAAATGAGAAATAAAAACCACAACATTTATGCTGTGGTTTTAACATTGAATTATTCCTTGTTTTCTTTTGGTATTGGGATTTCCTGGCTTTGGATCAATAGTATATTTTGATGATCAAAGTAATGTTCATTATCCGTATCTGAATTTCTTTTATTGTGAGCAATATTAGCTGTTATTCCTAATTCCAAATCTTTTGAATGCAAATTTTCATCATCAAACCCGGTATCAAAGTTTAAAAGTTAATGATCTCATGGACAGGAGCCTTTGATCTGAAGCCTCTTTTTTCAAACGGGAATATAAGGTGCGATTCTTATTCTATTGTACCTTTCAATACTTTGTACAAAGGATAGGATTTTTTTGGTTTATCGACCTAATTTCCTAATCCCTTTTTTATTTCATATAACTGATATAAATTTATTAAAGTCAGGATGACTTCTGTAAAAATAAAAATCCTCAACTAAAAAGCCAAGGATTTTATTTTCAAAATAGTATTGTGATTGGTATTTTATAATATGCAATTAGTATGCCATACATAAATTATTTTCAATAGATCTGAAATATTTTTCAATTGTCTATTGTATTTGTAGACTAATTGCTTATATTTGCACCCGATTCTCATGTTTAATTGAGTTTTCATGGTTATTAGTTTTTATCCTCGGCTGTGGCCGGGGATTTTTATTTTAGATTAGTCACTCATTTGATGATCAATATTCTTTCTTCTGACAATCATTTTGCAGCATACGGATCAACTTTTCCTTTTCTCCAGTTTGGTTGTTAATATGCTTCCGAAAGTTGGATCAGAATCTTAAAATGAATAAAAAGATTTCCATAAAGAAAGGATATACTGCTTATTTAACTTATCAGGAATTTCATATACCACTGATTAAGGACAATAAAATTA
The DNA here is from genome assembly GCF_001421435.1 of Chryseobacterium sp. Leaf201. Classification (GTDB taxonomy): domain Bacteria; phylum Bacteroidota; class Bacteroidia; order Flavobacteriales; family Weeksellaceae; genus Chryseobacterium. The sequence continues at coordinate 47,427 of NZ_LMKA01000056.1, read as the reverse complement.
CTTTGCATACATTTGTTTAATTTATGATTACCCAAGAAAGTTTGTCCGATAAAAGCTTCAGCATAGATTTAATTCTCCAGGCATTAGCTTCATCGCCGTCACCCACTGCCATTTATTCAGGTGAAGATATGGTCATCCGTTTTGCAAATGCGGGCATGTTAGCATTATGGGGTAAAGACCCATCTGCCATAGGTAAACCGTTGATGGAAGCAATTCCGGAACTGGAAGGACAGCCATTTTTAGAGTTATTGCAAAAGGTCTGGCGTTCCGGTGAAACGTATTCTGTACATGAGGCGCCTGCAAAACTGATCAAAAACGGAGTGGAAACGCTTGATTATTTTGATTACGAATATAAGGCGCTTACTGACCATAATAATGAGACATGGTGCATTCTTAATACGGCACTTAATGTTACCTCGCGCCGTGAATTTGTACAGCAGATACAGCAGAAAGAAGAAAGGGAACATGCGCTCAATGAAGAAATGGCTGCAACACTTGAAGAACTGACTTTCACTAACGCAGAGCTCAGCAATTCTCTAAGACAGCTTGACCAAAGCAGGGAGCATATCCGGACCATCATTGAGCAGGCTCCTGTAGGAATTGCCATGCTGAAAGGGCCGGAACATATTATTGAAATCGCCAATCCGGCCATTCTTGATATTTGGGGCCGTACAGAATCAGAAGTAATCGGCTACCCGCATGAGGATGCGCGGCCGGAACTGCGCGGCCAGTCTGTAAATAAGTGGCTCAAAGAAGCTTATCAAAGCGGAAAGCCTAAAATCAATAATGAGTTCACGGTCAGATTGCATCACCATGGGGGACTGAGGGAAGCTATCGTGAATTCCGTATATCAACCCATATTTTCTGATCGTGGCAATATTTCAGGTGTTCTTATCATTCTTGAAGAAATCACTGAGCAGGTTTTGGCCCGTCGGAAGAATGAGAATGACCAGCAAATGCTGGCGCTGGCTATAGATGCAGGACAGCTTGCCACTTTCTATTACCAACCCGCAACCAATCTCTTTTCCGGAAATACCCTGCTTAAAACCTGGTTCGGCCTGTCTTCTGAAGAACACTTAGACCTGTCTCTTGCGTTAGAGATGATTGTGCCGGAAGATCGGGACCGGGTTACTGCAGCGATTATGAAATCGCTGGATAAAGATGCTGACGGTCATTATTTTATAGAATACAGAATCCAGAATAAAACGGATAGAAAAATAAGGCTGCTCCAGGCCAATGGCCGGGTTTTTTATGATCAGAAAGGAGATCCGCTGAGCCTTAACGGTACGCTCAGGGATATTACGGAACAAAAAAAAGAGGAAGAGCGGAAAGATGATTTTATGGGCATGGTCAGCCATGAGCTTAAAACACCACTCACATCGCTTAAGGCCTATATTCAGATTTTACAGCGATTACCCGTAAATGCAGAAAACTCCAGGCAGGAAAATATACTGGAAAGGTGTTTAAAGCAGACGGATTATATGAACAGTATGATTAATGGCTTTCTCAATGTGTCAAGACTTGACTCCGGACAGCTGCACATGGATAAAAAAGCTTTTGATTTCCAGTTATTATTCTCGGAAATTGAAGATGAAGTACTTTCAATTAACCATAACCGTAATTTTATTTTTAAACCCTCTACACAAACTTCAGTACTTGCAGACCGTGAAAAGATATCGCAGGTGCTCCACAATCTGATCGGAAATGCAATCAAGTATTCTCCTTTTGAATCCGTTATTACCGTAGAGTATTTAACAATTGGGGATAACAGTTTAAAAGTCAGCGTGCAGGATGAGGGAATAGGAATATCTGCAGATGATCAGCAGCGGATATTTGACCGCTATTACCGGGCAAAGGATCTTCACAGTAAATCTATTGCAGGATTTGGCATAGGACTTTATCTCTGTAAAGAAATTATTGAGCTCCACGGCGGTACGATTCAGGTGCAAAGTACTAAAAATAAGAAGACTGTATTCTCTTTTGTTTTGCCGATAGACGGGCAGAAGCTTTTTAACTGATATAACAATAAACATTCTGATGCCTGGCTTTAAATTTTCCTCGCTTTTTTAATTTTCAGAGCAATTCTTTATGTTGTAATGTAAATAAAGGGTTTAACGGTAAGGTTAATCTACAATTCAATTAAAAAATTGAGTAAAGGTCTCATAAAAAATGATCTGTTATATATTTGGTTATATCATTTTATATTCTTTTAATGTACATTCGTGGCCTATTACAAAATGAATCTGGTGAAGTCGTTAATTATAAAGTCAGTTATTTTATTTTTAATAGAAAGATTATTTGAATAAACACGGTTTTTTTTATTGGCTTACTGACCTGCATAAAGGTTTCTGTTGGAATTAATGACTGTTATTTCTACTTAATATAAGCTGTGGGGGAGGGTGCATAAAAGCAGGATTTTATGATGCTGCCTATCAGCTTTAAAATAAGCTTAAAATTAAAATCATAAAAACTGATCATGATTTATATCTAACTTTAATTAAATTTTTTAAACATGGTGATATGTGAGGATTTGTTATTTTCTCATGGTGCTACGGCACAAATTATTAATTCACAGGAATATATTTTTCAGGAAGGAACAACTTCAAAATTTTATTTTCAGATAAAAAAAGGAACTGTAAAGATTAATAATTTTACAGTAGACGGAAAAGAATTTATACATGGTCTCCCTTTTGACGGGCACTGTTTTGGCGAAAGTTATATATTTACCCAGACACCCTATGGTGTTAATGCCATTGCGGTAATTGAATGTGAGGTAATAAAACTTGAAAAAGAAAAATTTGTACAACTCTTATTGTCAAGCCCGCATCTCTTTCTAAAGATAAACAAATACACTGCAGAGCGTTTGCATTTCAGATACTTAATATCTACATTCTTATGTGAAACAGATCCTTTAATAAGAATTACAAAACTCTTGAATTATATGAAAGGATATTTTAAGTGTGTAGATAAATACAGCTTTATTGTCCCGTACACCAGAACCCAACTCGCCAGTTTAACAGGATTAAGAATTGAAACAGTGATCCGGACAATTAAAAAAATGGAGATTTATGGACATGCTAAAATAATAGACAGAAAAATTTATTATTAAGCGTGTTAGTCTCTCAAAATAAGCTGTAAATAGGCATACAATCTGGATTATAAAACATCAGAAGACATATTGTAATAGAACTTCGGAATATAATAACCGCTATTCGCCGTGTTTGGAGCGTGTAATCCGGATAAGGATTTAAAACATAAAAATGGCCGGAATTTATTCCGACCATGAATCGATCAATCGTCGTTTTTCTTTTTAGACGATAGTACGCTTACGGCGACGGCTGTCACCGCAGCAGCTACCGCCACTTTCAGCAGAAAATTCTTTTTATTGTACTTCCATTCGGCTCCCCAACCACGCTCGGCAAAGATATTGGGAAGATGGCCTTTTTTTAAGTCGTCAATAATTCCCTCAAATGCGCCCACGCGGTCTGCCAGTACAAGCGGAAGCCATCTGCCATAGCTGGACTCACTGTAACGGAACGCAAATTTCCGGATGGCTCCGTTAACGCCTTCCGGCGGCGATGCAGTGCCGAAAACAGCGGTTAAGTTCGGACGCTCTACGGATTTCAGAATTTCAACGTCTTCAGGCTGCTGTTGCGGCCGTTCCCATGCATAACCCTCATGTTCTTCATTGGTGCGTTTCTTCATAGGATAAACGGGATCGTTTTCAGGGTCGGCATCTATTCCCCAACCTTTTATATGACTGTAATCTGCCTGTTCGCTTTTTTTAAAGTCGGAAGGCTTTGTTTCGTCTGTAAGCATGTCGTAATATTTTTTTAGTTAAAACTCGTTAAGCGGTCGGCGGAATAAGCACTGTCTTTATGCAGCCGTCCAGCTTGCGCGAAAATATATGATAGGCATCGGCTACTTCTTCCAGCGGAACCCGGTGGGTAATGATTTGTTTCGGGTCAAGAACACCGTTTTTGATATGCTCGATAAGCTTGGGCAGGTGGCGTTTCACGGCTGCCTGGTTGGCCCGGATCGTAATCCCTTTATTTACCACGTTTCCTATCGGTACCAAGGCATCTGTTGGGCCGTAAACCCCTACAATTGACACGATGCCGCCTTTCTTTACCCCATTAATGGCCCAGTGGAGCGCTGTGGTAGAACCACCCTGCAAAAGCAGCTTCGTGCCCAGAACCGTATTCGTCAAATTTCCTTTTGCTTCGCAGCCTACAGCATCTATACAGACATCCGCACCCAGAGAATCGGTTTGGGTTTTGATGAAGACCACGGGGTCGCCGATGCTGTTAAAATTATAAGCTTCACATTGCGCATATTTGGCTACAAAATCAAGCCGGTATTCCAGATGGTCAATCACGATCACTCTTCCTGCACCGAATAGCCACGCAGATTTCGCCGCCATAATACCAATGGGCCCGGCGCCGAAAATTACTACGGTATCGCCTTTCTGAATGCCGGCCATCTCTGCGGCCTGATAGCCGGTAGGCACTACATCGGTAAGCAGCACGGCATCATCGGGATCCATCCAGTCCGGGATTACGGTTGGTCCTACATCTGCGTAAGGGACGCGGGCATATTCTGCCTGCCCGCCCTGAAAGCCGCCTGCCGTGTGGGAATAGCCAAAAATACCTCCTACTGCAGTGGCCATTGAATTGGATTCATGGCAGTTTCCGAAAAGTTCCTGTTTACAGAAGGCGCATTTTCCGCAGGCAATGTTAAAAGGTACCATTACCTTGTCGCCGACTTTCAGTTTTTGTACAGAAGAGCCGATTTCAACCACTTCTCCGATGAATTCATGCCCAAACGTAGTCCCCACACGGGTGTCCGGCACAAGGCCATGATAAAGATGCAGATCAGATCCGCAGATACAGGATCTTAAAACCCGCACGATGGCGTCTTCTGGATGTTCTATTTGCGGCTCCGGCATATTGCGGTCAGCGCGCACGCGGAAGGGTCCGCGGAAATTCATTGCTAACATAAGCGTTTATTTATGATTGGTAGTGCAAAGAGTAAAGCAAAATAAATACCGCCATAAAGCGCTTGGCCATAATTTATGGTTTTTTATATGAGGGAAGACGGGTTTGGTCATGAAGGTAAAGGCTTGTGTTTCGTTACCATAGCAGTTAACATAAATTAATCTGATTTAATTTAAAGTTTCTTTTTACAGTCTTTAATAACAGAATATTTCCTGACGGCAGATTATATAATTGTCATTGATTATAGCATACGTATTGTGCTCAGAAGTGAATCGGAGTTGGTGTATGGAAGAAAAAACAGGAATATATCTTCATTAACCATTTGCTATCAGGTGATGCCGGGAGCGTAGTTCACCCTATGGCATAAAATAAAATCCTTAACTAAAAGTCAAGGATTTTATTTTCAAAATATTAATGTGATTGGTATTATACGGTATGCAATTAATATGCCATACATAATTTTTTTTTATTATAGCTGAATTTAAGTTGTGCAATCCACACTGTCATAACTTTATTTGTAAGGAACAGAAACAGCTTATGTATACCTTTCCAATTATTTATTGGGAGTAAATCAGAAAAAGTATGGATCGATCAATCATTTATCCAGGGAATAGTTATAATGACTTAACAATCAAATCTTAAAAATAAATTTTAAATTAGCAGCTGAAAGATAGCTTTACCAAAGGTTTTATAATCGAATGGGCGCAATTCGTAAATTTGAACGTTAATGGCAGGCAAACTTAAAATACCTAAAACTATAATATGAAATTTTCAAGTGATTTAGTAATTTATGATTTAGAAGGAAGTTGCAGAACTTTTGGGAAAAATGAAATACAGGAAACGAATATCATAGAAATAGGGGCTGTAAAAGTAGATAAGAAAACGGTTGAAATAAAAAGTGAATTCTCAATTTTAATTAAACCGAAACATTTTCCAATTCTACCTGAAATCACTGAGATTACAGGTATTACAAATGAAATGGTTGAAAATGAAAAGTATTTTGATGAAGCAGTTCCCCTGTTCTTAGATTGGTACGGAGAAAAAAATAAATCAACTTTAGCGGGTTGGGGACTGTACTACGATTTACCGCTTCTAAGGAAAGAATTCACGGAATTCGGATTTGATTATAGTACCTATTTTGTAGGTGGGGGTTTTGACATCAGGGCACTGGGTGTTTACTGGCTGGCAAAAAAGAATATTTCTACATCTGGAATCTCATTAGAAAGAGTTTTAGAAAAAATGAATATAAAAGAAGATTTTAAATTTCACAGGGCATTAGATGATGCAAAAGCAACAGCATTAATATTGCAACACATTCTTAATGAAAAATAATTGCCTGCTATTTAAGATTGTTTGTCAATAGAGGACGGAAGTCTAATCCACGTTTTGTACTTCGGTAGTTATTTGTATTTCAGTTAAGCGCTTCGGCTTGAAATATCTGTCATCGCAAAACTCCCAGATATTAGCATTATTTTCCAAGACCCCTCTGAACTGCGGCAACAGACGTTCCGACAGTCTTAATTGCTTCTTTCAACCGCTTTAAATCGTCAGCAAAAGCGTGTTGCTTTTTTTTAAGGCTGAAAGAAAAACGATTTACTTATATTTGCCCCCAAAGCAAATTCAAATGTTCAAAAAAGTATTCATTGTATTGATCCCTGGCTTTTTTACGGTTTTCTGTTCGGCCCAACAGGTCCGGCCCTCAAAATCATCTGAAATTTACCGCGAACTCAAAACCCTTAAACACCTGCCCAAAGTTTTATACCTTGCGGCTCATCCCGATGATGAAAATACAGGATTGCTTTCCTGGCTAATCAACGATCAGAATGTGGAAACAGGCTATCTGTCGTTAACCAGAGGAGATGGCGGTCAGAATTTATTAGGCACGGAACAGGGTGCTGCATTGGGTTTGATCAGAACACATGAGCTTTTAGAGGCACGGAAGTTAGACGGTGCCCAACAGTTTTTTACCCGGGCCATTGATTTCGGGTTCTCTAAAAATACCACCGATACCTTTAAACAATGGGATGCAGAGGTCATTACAGCAGATGTCGTTTGGGTCATCCGTAAATTCCGTCCGGATGTGATCATCTGTCGTTTTCCGCCTACTGCGGCGGCAGGGCACGGACAGCATGCGGCTTCGGCGGTGGTTGCAGAAAAAGCTTTTAAACTGGCAGGCGATAAAAATGCTTTCCCGGATCAGCTGAAATATGTCAATGTATGGCAGCCAAAACGCGTATTGTGGAATACTTTCAGATTTGGTGCCGTCAATACCACTGCCGAAAATCAACTGAAAGTCACGGTTGGGCAATACGATGCGCAGCTGGGAATGGGTTACGGTGAACTGGCAGGATTAAGCAGAAGCTTACATAAAAGCCAGGGCGCAGGAACACAGTCTGTAGCCGGGATCAGAACTGAATATTTTTCCCATATTGACGGCGAGCCTGCCAAAGCAACCCTTTTTGATGGCGTAGTTAAAAGCTGGACTGCAAAAGGAAACACGGATATTGACCAGTCATTAGATAAAATCATCTCAGCTTTCAATTTTAATCAGCCTGATCTCAGCTTGCCTGCTTTGCTTGCTTTGCGAAAAAAGGTCATGGCGCTAAAAGATGCAGACCTGAAAAAGGATAAAATTACGGCACTCGATCATATCATTTTAAGCTGCGCCGGGTTTATGGGTGAGGCAGTCACCAGTCAGGCTGAAGCGGTTGCCGGAGACCGTTATAATTTCAGGCTGAATCTGATTTCAAGGGCTGAAAATCCTGTTGTTTTAGAAAATGTAAAATGGTTAAATCAATCAGAAAGCTTCAACAGAAAACTGTCAAAAGATTCTTTAATTACCATTCAGCATGAGATTCAGATTCCTGCCGATGCAGCACTCACAGAACCTTACTGGCTGGCAAAACAAGCCAAGGACGCGGCAACTTTCTCTGTTCCAAATGATACTTTAATCGGCCTGCCGGAGGCAGAATCACCACTGAATGTTTTGCTCAGCTTAAAAATCGGTTCGGAAAAGTTTCAGGTTCAGCTGCCTTTATCTTTCAAGAAACTAGACCCGGTGCGGGGTGATGTGGTTGAAGCCCTGCGTATTGTTCCTGCATTGGAACTGAAATTTACACAGCCTCTGTATCTGGTTAAAGAAAATGAAGATCTACATTTGAGTTTAAATTTTAAGGTTAATTCCGGTAAAAAATTCAACAATGGTAAAGTAAACCTGATGTATAACGGAGAACGGTTAGGCGGCGGCGAAATAAATGCGATCAGCGGGAAAGACTTTACCGTCGATTATGTTATTCCAAAAGCGAAGCTTGCCTCAATCAAATCGGCCCGTTTACAGCTGGATGCCAATTATGCTGCAGATGGAGCAATGTACAATAAAAAACAGGTATTGATTCAGTACCCGCATTTGCCTTCCTTACAATATTTTGCGCCTGCCACGGTAACGGTAATGAAAGGCGATATTCAGGCAAAGGTTAAAAAAGTGGGGTATATAGAAGGTGCGGGCGATTTCATTCCTGAGTTCTTACGTATTGCAGGCATTCAGGTCGAGGTTCTGAAAGACGAAAATTTTTATGGCAGCTTAGATCAATCCGGCGCAAACGGCAGTCAGAACAGGCTGTCGCAGTATGATGCCATTGTACTGGGTGTCCGTGCCAACAACACAGAGAAAAAGCTGGGCCGCTGGATGCCTTTTTTATATTCTTATGTAAAAGCCGGGGGTAATCTGGTGATGCAGTATAACACCAACCAGGATACCACCGTTAACCAATTGGGGATGTACAGTTTCAGCATTGCCAATAAGCGGGTGACCGAAGAAAATGCTGCGGTTACGTTTTTAAATCCGAATCATAAATTACTCAACTTTCCGAACAAAATTACGGCGGATGATTTTAAAGGCTGGGTACAGGAGCGCGGCGCCTATTTCCCGGACCAATGGGATGCAGCGTACGAACCGCTTTTTGAAATGCATGATACCGGAGAAGAGCCTCTGCAGGGATCCACTTTATATGCAAAATACGGAAAGGGTAATTTTATTTATTCGCCGCTGGCCTTTTTCAGGCAGCTGCCTGCAGGAAATGCGGGTGCGGCACGTTTATTTTTAAACTTTTTATCTGCACAGAAAAACTGATGAACAATCAATTTAAAAACTGGAATACCTGGTACATCCTATTGGCCGTTGCATTGGCAGCCCAGATCGCATTTTATTATCTGTTTACTAAATTCTGGGCATGAGCACTATAGACTGGACCGTTCTTATTTTTACCCTTATTGCCGTGGTGGTGTACGGCGTATATATCGGCCGTGGCCAGAAAAGCAACGCATCATACCTGAAGGCAGATAATAAAATGCCCTGGTATATTGTGCTGATCGGTATTATGGCTACGCAGGCCAGTGCCATTACTTTTCTTTCGGCACCGGGCCAGGCGTATACAGACGGGATGCGTTTCGTTCAGTATTACTTTGGCCTGCCTTTGGCGATGATTGTCATCTGCATCACGTTCATCCCGATTTTCCAGCGCTTAAATGTCTACACGGCCTATGAATACCTGGAAAACCGTTTTGATAAAAAAACAAGGGTGCTCACTTCACTGCTTTTTCTTTTTTCCAGAGGCTTATCAACCGGAATCAGCATTTATGCGCCGAGTATCATCTTATCAAGCGTTCTCAACTGGAATATTTATGTAACCAATGTTTTAACGGGTGGCATTCTGTTGATTTATACCTATGTCGGCGGTGCAAAAGCAATCGCCCACACCCAGAAATTACAGTTTCTTATTATTCTGGGAACCATGGCTTTTGCCGGTTATCTGCTGATTCAGAATATGCCGAACGGAATCGGTTTTAAGGATGCGCTTTATCTTGCTGGGAAATCCGGAAAGCTCAATGTCATCACCACAGAATTCGACTGGAAAGACAAATACAATATCTGGAGCGGACTGATCGGCGGTTTTTTTCTGGCACTTTCTTACTTCGGGACCGACCAGAGCCAGGTAGGGAGGTATATTACAGCGAAAGACAATACCAATGCAAAAATGGGCCTGCTTTTGAATGGATTGGTTAAAATCCCGATGCAGTTTGCGATTCTCCTGATCGGTGCCTTGCTTTTCGCTTTCTTTTCCCTGAAACCGGCTCCGATTTATTTTAACGAACGCTCTTATCAGCATTTAAAGGAAACAAAACCTGAACAGGCTGCGGCTTTTGAAAAAGAGCATCAGGATCTGCAGGTAAAATTCAATGCAGAATCAAAAGAAATTTTAAAGCTGAAAGAAACGCATTCACCGGAGCTTAATAAAACCGTTCAGGATTTTAAAAACACGCAGACCCAGGTAAAGGTACTTCACGGAAGGGTAGAAGAGGCCATCAACCATTCAAACTACAATGCGGAGAAAACGGATACCAATTACATTTTCCTGTATTTCGTAAAAAATACCCTGCCTGTAGGGATGATCGGTCTCCTGTTTGCCGTCATCTTCCTGGCCAGCTGGGGCTCCATTTCCGCGGCGCTGAATTCCCTTGCCGCCTGCTCATTAAAAGATGTCCATCTGATCTTTAAAAAAGAAATTCCTGATGATGCCACCGAACTGAAGTACAGCCGACTGCACACCTTAGCCTGGGGGATTTTCTCCATCGGTGTCGCCATGTATGCCACCCAGATGGGTTCCCTTATAGAAGCGGTTAATGTATTGGGCTCTCTTTTCTACGGCCCGATCCTGGGGATTTTCCTTGTCGCCTTCTACTTTAAAAAAATCAACGGGGCGAATGTATTTGTTTCTGCCATCCTGTCGGAAATTACGGTGATTGCCGTGTATCAGTTCGATATCGTTTCTTTCCTCTGGCTCAACGTCATCGGGGCAGCGGCCGTTATTATATTTTCTGCAGTCGGATTGATTTTTTATAAGCCGAAAGCAGTAACTTCGTAAACGGACAACAATAACAATAACAATAACAATAAACAAAAAAATAAACAATAAATAAAAATAGTATGAATACAATCATTAAGTCTGCTACCGTCCTTGTGGCTGCCATGACGCTTTCCGTAAATGCCTTTGCACAGGACACTAAAAAACCGGCCAGCCCTGCGGCTACTGCTACCGGAAAAATTAAGGATGCCACCATTACCATCGCCTACAACAGCCCTTCTGTTAAAGAGCGTAAAATCTGGGGTGATTTGGTAGCGTACGGTAAAGTCTGGCGTGCGGGTGCCAATGAAGCCACCACGTTTGAAACCAGTAAGGACATTACCGTTCAGGGCAAAAAACTGCCTGCAGGTAAATACAGCTTTTTCTTAATCCCTAAAGAAAGCGGAACCTGGACTGCCATTTTTAACAAAGAGCCAAAACAATGGGGGGCTTATAAATACGAAGAAACCAAAGATGCTTTACGCGTTGATGTTAAAACAAAAGCTTTACCGGCAACACAGGAAACTTTGGTTTACAAAATCAACAAAAATGGATTCACGATGGATTGGGATAAAATCTCTGTTCCTGTGGAGATTAAGTAATTCTAGATATGAAGAATGAAATCCCGGTGAGCCGGGATTTTTTTTGTTTATAATTTTGAGTAGGTATTAAAGATGACTAGGGTAAAATATTCTTTCTGGACAGCCAATTTTTAATTCTCTGTGAAATTGGAAGGCTTGTAAAAACACGACACGTTTTGTCGCATTACTGTAATAGCTTAGCAAAAAATGGTCAATGAAACTCAAAGCAATGATACGGGAAGAAGTACAGGTCAAAGCCAAAAGCATTATTGTAGAATTTTTAGGGGACTCTAAAAAGCAATATTTTGAAGTCCAATGCAGTTTCAGCCCTTATCAAAAGGGGATGAGAAAATGGGATAGCTGGGAACTGAAGATCCGGTTTGAATCTGAAATTTTCACGGAAGCAAAAACAGGAGATAAATCCTATTTTACCCATCTGGTCTGCGATCAAGCTTGGGAGCACAGTTCATTGTTTGGCGTAAAATAAATCCTTTATCGAGAATTGAGTCATCTTGCCTTCAATACCACTTAACAGACTTGAGAACGCTTCATTTACCCCAGACTTTTTGCTGAGTGTAAAACCAAACGTGAAAATCTCAACAGGAGAGGGATGTCTATTTTTCTCCGGTCGTGTTTGATCCAGGTAATTGGAAAAAACGGAAGTTTCAGAAATAAAACCGATACTCGTATAGCTATGGGCAGGAATATTATCGGCTTTCCTCTGTTTTCAAGCAATGGTCTCTGCAATTCCTTTTAAAATAACTGAAAATACGTTCTGCTTTTTGAGTTTTCAGAGCTGATTGTAGAATGGGATTTTGCTCTGATTATAGGAGTAGAACTTACCATTATTCCTATAGACTACCACACATTTATTACCCCTCAAAAGAATAGGATTCTATATTTGCTGTCGATGTAGATGGCTTGGGATTAAGTGGTGAAGTGTTATTTTTGTGCATTGGCTGGTAGTTCAGTACAAATATAATAAAAGGTTAATAAACTTAAAATAAGTCAGAAAACTTCAGAGAGCTGGGATAAGAAAGCAGAATAACTGGAACTAAGATCAGATTTTTTTAATTATAATATCCAATATAGTGCAAAACAGTCTAGAGTCTCGCATTTTTATTTTTCTTACTTTTGTGAAAAACTGAGATGGCTAAAAAGAAAACTCCACAAGAACTTATTGATCAACTGACCAATCCTGTTTGGAATCCTGCAATTCCTGATTATAAAGCATTATATCCAGATTTCTCAAATATTGCAAGAATTCTGGATGTGTCTGAAAATACACGAAAAATCATGGAAGCAATGACAAGTTCCAGTACTTTAATTGACTTGCAAAAAACCTTGAAACAAACTAAGGAAATTTCATTGGCTTCTGAGTATGTAGTAAATAAAAAAGACAGAAGTGTAGATATTAAGGATGTTAATAAAGATTTTAAAGAAGGTAAGTTAGTTTTAGTTTTAGGAGCCGGGGTTTCGATGACATATGGTCTTCCCAATTGGCAGCTATTACTGCAAAAGTTAATGGTTACAACATTAAATAAAAAAGAAAATTCATCATTGATCGCCGAGTTATTTTCATTTATCTTTAGTCCAAATCCTTTGATTGCTGGAAGATACCTTCAAAAATACTATGATGAGAACGAAATTTTATTTGAAGAAGAAGTTAGAAAAATTCTATATAAAGAGATAGATTCTATGAAAGAATCTAAACTCATGGATGAAATTGTTAAGTTTTGTATAGCGGCAGGAAAGAGTCCTAATTTAAATTCTATTATTACTTATAATTTTGATGATTTATTAGAACAAAATATTGATAAACTTAAAATGGATTTGCCATACAAATCAATTTTTGGTAATGGGCAGGAGATTTTGCCGTCAGACTTGCCGATTTATCATGTTCATGGGTATCTTCCTCACAAAGGAGATTTAACCGAACTTAATAGAATTACATTTGGTGAAAATTTTTATCATCAGCAGTATGGAGATACTTATAGTTGGAATAATATCGTTCAAATAAATAAATTTAGAGAGTTTAATTGTTTATTTATAGGAACATCTTTAACGGATCCTAACACAAGACGACTCTTAGATATCGCAAATGAGCAAAGATTTGAAAGGAATGGAAGTCATTATTTAATCAAATCGAGATATAATAGGGAATACATTATAAAAGGTTTAACAAAATGGATTAAAGAAAATGATAAAGAAGCTATTAAGGAAGAACAATTTGATGAATTTGTTCAGAATTTAACAGATTTAATTGAGGTTTTTGAGGAAAATGATTTATTATCTCTAGGAATTAAAACAATTTGGATAGATTCGTATGACGAAATACCTACTATACTTTCAAACATAAGGATTCAAAAATAATAATTTAAACTATAATGAAAATGCGAAGCAGTCAAGACTTTCGCATTTTTTGTTCTTACATTAGGAAAAAACTGATATGAAATGTAACATAAAATTCCAAATCATGTCAATATTAGAGGCTGTCTATTTTAGTATTTAAAAGATAATTTGCTTTAGTTTTTATTTATTTCCTTAATGACCTTTTTATATCGGGGTTTTTCTAAAAATGGATAAGTTTTCTTTCCATCAATTATTTCTCCTTTAAAAATTTGATAGAGAGAAGTTATTTCATCCGATGTATCTTTTTTCTTAGTTTTTTTTATATCGAATAGATTACATAACGAACTCACAAACAATTTCAAGTTACCTTCTTCAAAATCTTCAACCCACTTATTCTCCTTCAACTTTAGAAATAACTCGCAAAGCTGTTGCTGGTTTCCATTCCATATTATTTTATTTTGAAACTCCGGAAAAACACTATTTTTATTTTCGAAAATGATATCTTTTGTTTTTATATTCAAAATTGCAACTCTTTGTTCTAAATACTCAATTAGTAAAAGAATTAATTGATCGTTTATTTTCTTAGGCAATTGTATTGCCCAAAAGAAATCTATCTGTATGCTTTCATTTGAAAGTGTTGATCTATAATGTTTTATTAAATTTAGTAATATGATTTGTTCATCATTAATACCGAGGAAAGAAGGAAATGTTTTTGCGCTTTCTATGAACTTATCAAATTGAAAAACTAACTTAATGAAGTATTCATCTATAAAGAATTCTACAGTTTCTAAACAGTTTTTTGGATCAAAAGATTTTCGTCTTTCAAAAAATTCTTGAATTTGGAAATCGTACAGTTTATTTTTATCCTGATGTTCATCAAATGAACTACCCCCATCTAAAACTTCAAGAGCATTTATAGATATACCAATAAAATCATTTTTGGGAATTATTCTATATGGAAATTCATAGAAAATAGAGCAGTAGACATTATACATTTCTTCTCTAGTAAAGCTTCTAAACAAAAATTTTTCTGCAATTATAGCATCATCCATTTCATTTTCTATTTGCTGAATAATAGGATAAGTTTTTTGGGTAAAATAAATATTATCTGTAATCATAATTTTTTCTTGCAATTTTGAGAATTTATTTCATGTAAACCAATTATTTTCTAATTACGGTAAGTTGTTTTGAAGGTAATTTACAGATATCAGCTTACTTGGATTATAATTTCCAAATATCAAAAAAATCCCAACTTTTGTCAGGGTTTTAATTCTATTTTATTAATAGGATTAATCATCTTCTTCTCGGAGCACTTCTTGTATGTGGGCTTACATAGGTTCCATTTTTTCTTGTGTAGCCTTTTACATGCACTATTCTCCCGCTGCTTTTGCTTGGAGTGTAATTGTACGAAAATGTTGATGTATTGTAGCTTTTAGCCGGTGTGTAAGTGCTATAAGAGGTATAACTTGGGTTATAAGCCAAGCCGGAATAGTTTCGCCATTTTATTTTTTTGTAATTTTTTTTATTCTCTTTAATGGAGATATAGACTTGAGTGTCTTTGGGTATTGTGGTTACAATATTTTCATTATTACGACTTATGGTAATTCTACATATTCATTAAGTTTTGTTTCTAAATCGTAGATTTCCATCTGCTGATATTTTTTCGGAAAATCTAATAATGGACCGGTTATAGATTCAATATTGCTGATTTGCTTTCTTGATAGAAAAACATTTTCAAACTTAATTTCGTCTTCTATTTCTACCAATTCAAGATAATCTGAATCTTTCTTATCATCATAATTTTGTTTAGCTATATTAATAGCTGCGAGTATTAACTCTTTCTCTTTTGTGTCAAAAACTAAAGACATATATCGTTTCTTTATTTTAATTAATATGATAAAGTTACGAAACATGTCAAAAATAGTATTAATGTATTTTAAAATGAGTATGTAAAGAAAGTATTTTAAGAAAATTCTAAATAAGTAGATACCTCTTCTTTTTTTGAATTAATACTTTCTTTTTTTATTGGTAAATCTGAAAAATATGCAGAGCATATCAGATCTAAGGGTGAAATTCTGCGATGAGATTCTGCAATATCTTCAACATTCAAACCATGATCGTCAGCAAAATTTTGTAAATAATTATACTCCTGATGGGTTTCTTCAGTCCACTCAGTATAATCAATATAATTCTCTTCTAAGAATCCTTTGAGAACATTCAGGCAAAACCCTGTACATGTCATTGTTTGACCAATCTCCTTTTCAGAAAAATGTTGACCATTCAAGTCAAAATATTCACCTGTATAAAAGAAACCATATCTAGGATTTGCCTTTTTTTGAATTTGTTTGCACATCATTATAAATGAAGGAATGATGTGTGGATGAATCGTAAAAGTAATTTTATGAAAACAATTTGATCTTATATCTTTATCGTATTTGATAGCATCAGTATCTTCCCCGGTGTAATGATACTGATATGTTTCATTATTATACTTTATAATAAATACAGAATGAAAAGGGTTTCCATCGCCATCTTTCCAACAACCTATTGCAATGAAATCGCTTTTATAATTTTTTTCTGTGGCAGTATTTATGAGCTCCAACATATTACAGTTTGTTCATTTGAAGTTCAAAATTACTTAGTACACTATTTCGTATATTTTTTATGTGTTCATTATCTTTCATGCCCTTACTTATAATCAGTAAGGTTTTTAATTCATTGATATCATCAAATAAATTTATGGAGGCTTTTAACATGGCAGCCATATCAGCAATTACTGAAGGAGAGCTATCAAAAAAATCATATATTAAATCTAATCTATCAATAATATCGTCTTTCTCATGTAATAGATCAACAAAATTTCTAAAACGTGAAATTTGATCTGCAGCTAAAAATGTGCAATGAATAAAAGTTGGTTTTGCTATATCATTTTCAGCAATCTTCTTTTTTACTAAACATGATATATTTTGAAATAAAAAATCTTTAAGTTCTAAAGCTTCAGAAATTGTACAATCAATAGTTTCCTGACCGCCACCAGGATATTCTAAATGATAATTGATGGTTTGCCCACCTACCTCATTAAATTTACCGGTAAGAATTCTAAATTCATTTCTATAAGATTTGTATTTAGATTTTTTTTTGATCTTAGTGGCGTTCTTAATTCTTTCCTCTAGCTTAATATTGGAATAAAAAAATTGATATTGTAAAACATCGTTCTTAATTTCATTCTGAATATCACGAAGATTTTTAGTAATAATTCCATCGTCTGATTTACCTTCTATGGCTTCATCTATTTTCCCATAAATCGTCTGAATTTCATATTTAGAACCATGAACTACAGCCGCCGCAGAACCTTTTTCAATTGAGAAGACAACATTTTCAGATACAGCAGCTGCAATGTTTTTTAACGCATTAGTGACTTTCAAAAACGACTCTAAAGCCGTTATTGACATCTTATCTAACTCGACATCAACATTTTCTGCTAAGTCTAATTTGATCTTTATATTAGTATCTTCCATTGCAATGGTAAATTTATAATAATTTTTCATCCGTAAGACATTTATAATAAAAAACTATAAAAAACTTACATCGTATCAGGAATATATGAGTAACCTTTCACTATGAAGCATGCGGAAAAGGCGTTCGAATTCCTGCAAACTCTCTACGGAAACCTCAACAAGTTGACTATTGAGTGGATAATCTTTTGTATATTGAAAGTAAATAACTAAACACATGAATTATTTAACAAAATGCTCTGTATTTATAGAGTGTTTTTTACATGAAGGATCTGAAAATCCGATCGCGATAGGAACTGCATTTACTGCAAGATATTATAATGACTACTTTCTTGTAACTAACTGGCATTGTGTAACGGGTAAAAATCCAGAAACAAATGCTGATCTAGGCAAGTTCTCAGAACCAGAATATCTTATAGTGCACTTTTTGAAAAAAGGAAGTATAAGTGAATGGGAGCCAAAAAGAATAGATTTAATTGATGAAAATTTCAAACCGACTTACTTGATGCATCCAAGAGGTAATGAAATAGACGTTGTAGCTATAAAGCTTCCTACCTTCAAAGATGTTGAATATTTTAATATTTGGGAAGGTGTTTGGGAAAAGCAGTTTGATAAAGACATTACAGATAATTGTTCAATTGTGGGATTTCCAAAAGGAATTAGTACTTCGGGGAAACTACCTATTTGGAAAACAGGTCATATTGCAAGCGAAATGCAAGTTGACCATGATGAAAAACCTCAATTTTTAATTGACGCTTCTACAAGAGAGGGAATGAGTGGCTCACCTGTATATTCTGTAAAAACAGGTATGATTAATATGGATGGTAAAATGATGGGAGGGCCAGGAGTTGCTGTAAACTTTCTGGGAATTTACGCTGGAAGGTTAGGTGATGACATTGAAATAGGAAGAGTCTTTAAAGAGAAGTGTTTGGAAGAAATAATTGATAATTATTATAAAAAACGAATTTTGAAAAATCCATTTATAAATTATCCCACATCCACATTAAGGTGGTTCAAGTAATGACTTTGCGAATACAACACAATAATAGAATGACAAAAACAATGAATCGTACCTCTTAGCTCTATTACTACTTTTATCGGATATTTAACACATGGGGCTTCGGAGAAGAAGAAAAAGATTCGCGAAATCAATGTTTTCACTTCTGCATCGATTTTTATTGGTCATACATACTTCAAAGGCATTATGTCATATTAAGAGTCTATTGAAGAGAACACAGATGAATGGATGTCTAGAGATTTCCGGACCTCACAAACGGCTTTATTAATCTTTTACTTATTTGAAAGAACCAATAGTCAGGGAAAAGATGAGAAATATTTGTATTGGAGAAATGTAGTTATTGCAAATCCAGAATTGGCTTACAATTCAAGTTTTAGAAAATTTTCGATTACTATTTAATACATTTGTTTGAAAATTAATAATATGTTTGAAAATTTAAATATCTCGCCTGAAATAATCCGGGGTCTTTCCACTGGTATTGGTGGTGCTATTGTATCTGGCATAGCTGTGTATATTATTGAGAGTGCAAAGCAAAGAAGACTAAAGAGAGATAATAAAAAGCTTATACAAGAAGCGGAAGAAATAAAATCTAACTATAATAGACAACTTGAGGAACTAAAACGAGATCATCAATTAGATATTACTAAAAGAAAAAATAGGTATGAAACTAAAACTAAATCTTATATCGAATTTTTTTCCATGTTGGATACTTTAAACTCAAATTTAAATACTAATGGAATTGATAAGTTGAAAGATGTTTTAGAAGAGTATAATAGAAATGCAACTAACGCTAATACAGTGGGCGCAGAAAAAAAAGCATTGATTGTCTTTCAAAAAAAGACTCAAGCATTAATTATTGACTCAAACAAAGATTTAGTTAAACTTAGACACGAAACCAATAGTATTAAAATAACCGCAAGTGACGAAGTTGTAATGAAGTTAGATTATTTGGAAAAAGGTTTTGAAATGCTTCTGAATGAAAGTAATAAATTAGTAAGTAAAATGGCTGTACTAATTATTAACAACAATGAAGAAGCTATAAATATTGCGAAAGAAGCGGTAATGGGAATGGGGATGCAAGTAGAAGAAATAAAAAAAGACCTAATTCGGACAATGAGAATTGAATTAAATGATATATAAGAAGCACGACCTAAGAAAGCTTCATTCGGGAAACAAAATATATGAAGTTAAAATTCTCCAATTCAAGTGAAAGAAGCTCAACATCTTCTATTGTTGTCGACTGAGGAATCCGCTTACCATGCTTTGAAAAAATCCACAAAAAAATGGTCTAACCCTATTCACAATTGTGGCATTGTTCTCAACCAATTTATGCTTATTTTTGAAGAAAGGCTCAGATTATAAAATCCAAGCCCTGACTTTTTGACTTACAGACTTTGTGGTACAGTTTCATTAATTTTAATGTGTAAGGCATTCTTTACATTTATTGTTCTTCAGTTGGATCTAAGATTATAAAAATTTAAATAGTTTTTTAGCTTCTTTTTCGAGGTCTTGATAATACCGTGCTTTTTCAATTGTTAGTTTATCCTCGAGACTTATGCATTCATTAATTGTGGACAAGATAAAATCTAAAGATTTTAATATAAATAAAGAATTGAAGTCAATTGCTAAAGCTTGCGAAACCTTGAATAAATTTTTCCAACTAGTTGAATTCTCATATCTCTCTATTCTTCCTATAGTGGTGTTGTTGGAACCTATTAATAGTCCTAAATCACCTTGTGAGAGTTTTTTTCTTAGTCTTTCAACTTTAACTATACAACCAATTTGTATACCTAAAGCATCAATTTCCTCATTATTATATTCTTGCATTTAGTAAAAGTTGCAATATTTAGCAATATTATTCGATACAAATTTGTGTCGAATACGTGAATTTTTATTATATTTGCTAAATAAGTTACGGTAATGTAACTTTGCGATACTTCGAAGAAAATAGAAGCTATTGCTTAGAATCTTGTCATTGAAAACTGGTAATTTTTAGACACACAAGACAATAAGCAGGAAGCTCACGACCTAGGCGTGGGCTCTCTTATCTGTGTGTAAGGTATACCAGTGCCTCAATGACGGATAATGTAGAGTTCCACGCCGTTTTTTCACGCCGTTTATTACTCTTCATTCTAAGCCGCTTCCTCAAAATACAGTATCAGACTGCACGATACAATGGGGTGTACAACTCATTGCGGCTTTACATTAAAGCTTATAAAAACACAAATTTCATTCATATCAATGCTTTCCGGTGTCTTTTGGTCACTGCTCAAAGACCTTATTATGTCTTTTCTCAAACCAGAAGACACTCAGGAAAGTTATGTTTTCAATGCTATAAATCCATATGGCCAGGAAAACCATTAAATCAAAAAAAACAGAACCTATGAAAAAGAACAGCATAGACTTAGAATCCCGGTTTTGGTCCGGCCGGAACAAGCATTCGGCACTTCCGCTGATGGAGGTATTTTTCCAGTTCCATGACCTGGCGACGGCGAAAGAACGGCTCAACCGGATCATGCAGTACGCGGTACAGGGGAAAACCCGAATCCCGGAAGAGCCTTCCGTGGTCTTCCACTTCCACCAGTCAATGCGGTCGTTTCTCCGGGCAGGGTGGTGCCTCAGGAAGAAAGCCGGGAAATGGATAGGGGAGAGCGTTCCGGAGCACAGCAGCCCAGTGATGTACGGTTCGCTGTCGGAGCAAGAATACCGCGATCCGGTGCAGGTTTTCCGCAAAGCCTTTAAGGAGTACCGCCTGGAGGAATTTGAGGAATTCCTGTCAGACGTGGTGTATTTCTCGCTCGGGACGTTCAACAATGTACCGGAGCGCAATATCGTATGCCCGTATCTCCACCTGATCAAAATGCTGGATGCGGCGTGGCTGATCCTGGAGCGGAAAAACAGCAAAAAGAATCTTCTGCAATCCCACCCACAGAAAGCTGAGGTTCAGTTACCGTAGGAATGCGGCCCCAAATCTTTCTATGCGATTCTCTGATACGATGTTTAGATTCCTGCGGAAATCACAGATTCGACGCAGTCAATGACAAACGGAGTGTTGAGATGATTATTCACTTTAATTGTAAGGAACGGCCATCCGGTGGCTGAGCGGAGCCGAAGCCACGTTATCATCCATGAAAATCTGCGCAATCCGTGGGATATTTTTAGCTGCGAGGAAGCGAAAGATGTTTTTCAGAGTCATTTCGGACATTAGGTACGGATGTCATCAGAACGGTAATCCCGGAACAGAATTTTGCCGAAACTTTTATCGGAGCATAAGGCATTATTCTTTCTGCCGTCTTTCCGGACGGTATTTTCCCCGTATTTGGAAAGGACGATCTCTTTTGACGGTTCGCTGAATCTGAAGGTGATGTATTTTTCCGAAGTGTATTCGTCCGGAACTTCATTGAACAGTTCAACCGTAAAAAACCGGTCTTTCACGACCAGTTTTCTGAAGGAATCCCCGAAACTGTTCGGGTAGATATTTTCGTTTTTCAGAACGTCGTATTTTTTATTCTGGTCATTTAATAAAATCAGTACAGGGGCAGTTTTGGTATCAGGATCCTGAGGATCCAGATCGCGGTTATTTGCCAGAACAACAATTCTGTCGGTAAAATGATCATTGTTCAGATCACCATCTTTCTTCTCCAGAACAGAATACTGATCACCGGCAACAGAGGCGATGACCGTTTTGGCATCCAAAGCTCCGGAGCTCTTCGCAGCCGTATTCCCGAAAAACTTCGGATATGCTTCCCTGACGTTGACCAGATCGACGGTTTCATATTTTCCGTCTTTATAAAACAGGGCATACCAGGGGCTTTTATATTTGGGAATGGCTATGGTCTTATGATCTTTTCTGAAAACAAATACTTTCGTGTCATCGGCATTTTTATAGGCTACTTTCAGAGAATCCAGGTAGACTGATGCTTCAGAAAAATAGTTGTTGGCATCGTCTGCGATGGTGTAGAAATCTTCACCGTTTTTCTTTTTCAGTGCTGCCATCGCCTGATCACCCGGCGAAACGAAAACAATATCCTGATCATTCAGAACCATGGTGTCGGATTTTAAGGGAGCCGATGTTGTTTTTTCCCGGGATTTATTGCAGGCGACAGAAAAAAAGGTAATGAGTGCGGTTAAAAGAAGGTTTTTCATAATGTATTGGTTTATTTCTAAATGATAACATCCGTTTTCATCCCGTATCATCCTCTTCTGACAAAGTGAAAATTAGGGTTTCCGCTTTATACTTTAATAAAAAAACAGTGTTGTTATTTAATTGTACTGTTTCTAACCATAAATCCGATCCTGTTATTTGATTCTGTCATAAACCCGTTGCGGTACTTTTGATAAGTTTTTATTTTGGGATTTCATTAATGACAAATATTTTGTATAATTTATTTTCGCCTGATTCTGATCCTGAATTTTCCAAAGCACATCTGCCAAATTAAGATAAGCAACAATTCGGTCTGGAAATTGACGGATGATTTGCTCTAAGAGAATTTTTGATTGTTGATTGGCCCCAATTTTTTCTAAATTAAAAGCCTGATTGTTCGCTGATTCCACATTACTGATGTTAATATCACCGTCTTTTACATCAGGATAGCTAATAAAGAGATCTTCTGTAGAATATTGAAAATTTTGTGTCGCAAAAGGTATATTTTTAGAATCGTAAATGGACATTGATGAGCTGGCCTGCTCAAAGTTATCCGGAAGTTCTGCGCCTAATGACTGTAGATTTTCATAGGTTTTATTTAACATATTAAAATTGTCAATGTATAACCTATTGATCATCAATCCATCCTGTCCGAATTTTATAATTTCTTTATCTATTAATAAGATTCCTGTATCCGAGTAAATGAAATTATATTTTTCTTTGATTTTTGTTAAAGAAGCATTTTGCTCATATAGTAATGAAAAACCGGTGTTATTAGTTTGAATCAGTTCTGTAGAAACAGACATCTCATTTACCACGAGATTCTTATAAACGGTTTTTTTATTGTTATAGAACACTATTAGATCAGAACCTTCTATTACAACTTTGGGAGCCTGATTTTCCTTATCAGAATTCTGAAGCTTGCTTATAGATTTAGTATTACTATTATGACGGCCTTTTTCCTGATGTTCTGATGGCTTTGCACAAGAACTTAAGAAAATACTAAGTGTTATTATTAATACAAAATGTTTTATCATTGAGTTTATTTAAAATTTAAATGCTCATCATTTATTATACTGTATATCAGAAACTTTCCTGAATCATCCTTTTTTACCAGGACATCAATATTTGTTTTTGCTTCATCTTGTCCACCAAACTGTAAAAAACTTACTCTGTACTCATCATTATTTTTTAAAGGCTTTATTTCTAAGGATTTTTTGATGCTTTCGCCATTATAATCCTGCCCTTTTATAAAAGGATCATAGTCAATAATTAAATTTTCAGGATTCTTAGTCAAACTGTCAATTCTTTTTAATACCCTGCTTGAAACAAAATCCTTCATTGATTTTTTCTTGTCAAGAGGTTCATCTGAGCTGTAAAAATTAAGGTAAAAATCCCTGAGCATCTTAATCGCTTCTTTAGAATGTGTATTTTTCTGTACCATACTTGTTACTGAATGCGGATTTATTTTCGTTTCCTGTTTACAGTAGATAAAGAAAAAAGAGATAATTAAAAATGATATTATTTTCATATAGTTTTGTTTTATAATTAATTATTCCAGCGGTATATAGCATATTTTTTATCTGTTGAATATTGGTTTGCAACCCAGAATGATTTCTGCTTAAAATCAGAGACCCATTGTGTGCCATTCCACATAGCAACATGGCCATAAGGATGTCCTTTCACAGAACCGAAAGCTGCAATATCCCCTTTTTTTAGAGTAATTGAATTTATATCGGTGCCTACCTTAGTGAATCCGTATTTTACCAGCTTATCCGTATCATAATATTCTGTAGCGTGCCCAAAAATATTTGCTATTCCTCCGGCATTTATCGCCTTTCTCACGTACTTTGCACAGGCACCTTCAGATTTGGCTAAGGCATTTTTGTTAATATAATTTACAGCAGCCTCAATATTATATTTTTCCTTGGTTTGTGGTTTTGATTTACTACTGCTTTCCTTACAGTTGCATTCTTTGATTTTTAGGCATTTTTCTATTTTTTCAGCATATCCCTGTATTTTTGCTGCCTGATCTACACCATTAATCACTCTTCTTGCATTATAATAGTCTTTACTGTTATTCGTAATATAATCAGAAAGTTTTTTTCCCGTGAAAACACCTTTCTCACTACCATAGATCATAATCTTCACTGCTAATTCGTGATTAAGGGCATTTTCTCTGTTATCAACAAGATTTACACCAAATTTCTCCTGCATTTTTCTGTAATTCTTTTTCCACGTAAGCTGTACATAACCTCGCCCATAGTATTTTTCACCATCGCCTTCTTTGGTATTTTCATTATCTTTAGCCATCTTTTTACGTTTGTCACTTTTACCTAAAACAGGATCATACATTTCCTGGAAATATTTCTTTCTGACATTTGCGCTTAGCCAGTTTGCTTCTTCCACAGGGTCAAATGTATGCCCGGTTTCCAGTTTAGCAGTAGCTAATAGATAGGCAATATGATATTTATTACAGCATCTTTTCTCGTTAGAATAATACTCGGAAATGCTTCTGAACATTCTTCGCAGACTATTTTTAACAGAATTTGAGAGAGGGATTAGTTTTCCCTGTTTACTTTTTTTAGGAAATTCTAACTCGTAATTTTTAAGAAAATATTCTTCATCTATTATACAGCAATCAGCTTTTTTATCACTTTTTTTATCATCCTTTTCAGGTGTAGGATTAACGGTAGTTGGACTCCTTACTTTTTCCACTTCCATCAGACCATCAGAATTGACACCGAATTTCTGAGATTCCGCCGATACATCAATAGGGATTACCTCAAGGAAATAATTCTGTTTTCCGGAGTCGGAATCCATACTTCCGAAATCTATTCCCTTCCCGAATGTTCCCTGGCTGATGGTAAAGCTGCCGGTAAGAATAAGATCATTTACAACTTTAATTTTTCCGCTTTCGTATACCAGATCATTACTGCCCAAATCATATTCCCAAACTTTGTACTGGACATGTTTGCCCGCCATTCCGCTCGTCTTGATTTTTACCTGGACTTTTTTCCCGACCTGAACTTTTGTTAACTTGCCGCCACCGGCATCTGCAAAATAGGCATCCAGGATTTTGCCTTTCGCATCGGGTTGTTTCGGTGTTTTGCCGGTAGAAGTTGCCGGGAATTTCGGAGAATCCGTTTTCGGTTTAGGCTGATAATCAGGATTGGCTACGAGTACATTTATCTGACTTGCTTTCTCACCTTTACCCAAATAGGTTGCTGTGACATAATATTCGTGGTTGGCCCCTTCGTCGCTGTCGCCCCTCATCAGGAATTTGTTGGCAACCTGGCGCATAATCTTTTCATCCGCACTCAAAAGAATTTTTGCTTCTGCAATACCTTTTTCATTTACCGTTGCTTTAAAGGTATGCGGAATTTTATTATTTTTGTTAACCGCTGCATCATGCCCTTTACCGGCAGCATCATCTTCCCAGAGCTGGAATTCGATCTCCTTACCAAATAATCCTGTACAAAAAGCCTGAGCGACCAGCGTATCCGTGTAATTTGCCCTGTTGATATCTTTTTTCCCTCTGTTGAAGAGAACAACTTTGTCAATCTGTGCGTTTCTGCTGGCGGCAGGGGTGACTTCCAGTTTGCCGAATAACTTTTTTGATGGTTCCACACTGGGTAAGAGACCTTGCACCACCTCGAAAACCCGTATCTCGAAAAGCTCTCCGGCAACAGGTTCAAAGAATTTATAATCTACTTTCATTCCTTTTTTCGGAACTCCGTTTTTTGTAATATCCATCCATCCGCCGCTTTTCTGTTTTTTGAAAAGATACCATTCATAGCTGGCATTGCTACTGATGAAAGGAAGAGCACCAAATAGATTGATCCCATAAGAATTAGTCTCTCCGACTATTGGATTCTGATTGCCTGTAATCGCTCCCATATTTATTCGTAATACAATTGATCCGACTCATTGATTTCTTCCTTGAATTCTTCAAAATCCATCACAGGATTATACGTCTGCTGTTCCCGGGAATCTGCGTTGTTCACATTGCTTTTTCCGGCTTCACTCTGCTGTCCGTGCTTCATCACTGTAATTTTTCCACCCGTTGCACACATCAGTTCAGAGCGTTCTGTCACAGCACTTTTGCCCATCACTTTTACTTTTTCATAAGTTTTTGTCCATTTTCCGGCAGGTGAATAAGCGCAGGGATTACCATTTTTCACACTGCAGGTTCCAAAAGGCATAGCAGTAGGATTAAAGGTAAGATCGTCTTCTGTTACCGCAAGATAATCAGCTTCGCCTTTCTCATCATTCCAATAGTGTTTTTGTTGACTGGTGACTTTAAAGTTTGGGAACTTTGTGCCTTTGTCACAGCATGCCATTCCTTTCTGTACCACAAAATATTTCCCGTCGTGTTCGCTGGAGCTGCTTTCCTCCTTTTTGCCTTCTTCTTTTTTGTCACTGTTTTCCTCAGTCGGTTCCGTGTTTTCTTCATCTGCGGCATCCGGTTCTTCATTTACCTCTTCATCAAAACCATTCACATCACCGTCAACAAGATCATTATCATTTAGAAATGTTGAAAAACCGGGTTGAAAAAAAGCATGGTCTTTTCCGGATACCTTATTTTTGTCAGGATCTTCTTTCATCGTAAATCAGTTTTAATGTTTGTTTTCGGTAAAGCTCACCCTCATTATTTAAAATAACGGAAGCCTCTGCCTGAAGCATTTTTTTTGTTTTCTTATCGGTGCGGTAACGGAATTCTATTGTGCCGTCTGCCTGTTCTTGAGATTTTTCGGTAAATGGTACCCCGCGCAATACTTCCTGGATACTGGAGGGTTCTTCAATATAACCTTTTAGCAGAGTTTCTGCTGTTTCGGGTTCTGTATGACTGTATTCTGCATTCATTCTGCACTTCAGCAAAAAAGAATTCTGAATAAAACAGAAATCTTCCGGCCAGTTACCGGTTTTATGAAACCATTCCATCTTCGGAAAAATCAGCTGATAGAGCAGGGTAGAGGAAAACTGCTTCAAAATATATCCCGAATTTTCCAAATTTGAGGCAAATTTGTCAAGATAGGCCTTGTAAATCTCACCAGTAAAAAAGCTTTCCAGATCGGGTCTTTTTTTCTCAAACTTTTGTTTCAGTTTTTCAAATTCAAAAATCCCGGAGATTTTTCCCTGAAAAGGAATAGTGAAAGTGATAGGATAAATGCTTTCCATACAGGCCAAAGCTATTTCGCTGATCTTATCGTCGGGATGGTTTTCATTTTTTCTGAAGTCATGGCATCGTACATCTGCTGTATAAACTGCGGTATCTGTTTCCTGCTTTCTTTTAAAATTGATGTCCACTTTATATTCAATTTCAATGGCATTCCCTGAGAAACTCAAAAAAGTTTCTGTCACAGAATAACAATCTGCATAAAAATCCTCAGTAAGGTGGGGTGGAGGAAGCTCTTTCTCTCTTTCTGTTTTTAACTGCTGCGGACTTTTATAGTCTTTAGGAATAATGATCTGCTTTATGCCAAACAGATTATCAAACCATACCTTATCCATTTTACCACAATGGCTGTTGTGGAAATCTTTAAGCTGGTCACCGGTTATCCCGATGGCTTTTCCGATTTTCCCAAGGGTATCTCCGGGCTGTACTTCATATAGCAGAATATTTTGGTCCATAATTGTGTTTTTTGTAGCAAGAGATATTTCAGCTTTATAAATTTAGTAAATAAAATGGCAGGAGATTCAAAGAGTAATCAATATTTTGAAAAAAAGTTTAGTGATTCTACAAGGCATTTGCGGATAAATATCGGAACAATAAAAAAAACTTTGAATCCCGGTTTTGTCCGGCCGGAAGAAGCATTCGTCACTTTCGCTGCTGGAGATGTTTCCAGGTCTATGACCCGGTGACGGCAAAAGAACGGTTTAACCGGATCATGCAGTACGCAGTACAGGGGAAAACCCGGATTCCTGAAGAATCTTCGGTGGTCTTTCACTTCCACCGGTCGCTGATCCGGGCAGGGTGGTACCTAAAGAAAAAACCCGGGAAGTGGGCGGCCCATCAGCTTCCAGAACCTGGCAGCCCGTTGATGCACGGCTCGCTGTCAGAGGAAGAATACCGATACCCGGTGCGGGTTTTCCGCAAAGCTTTTAGGAATACCACCTGGAGGAATTTGAAGAGTTCCTGTCGGACGTGGTGTATTTCTCGCTTGGGACGTTCAACAATGTACCGAAGCGTGATATTGTCGGCCCGTATCTCTATCTCATCAAAATGCTGGATGCGGCGTGGCTGATCTTAGAAAGGAAAAAAAATAAAACGCCTATTCCCTGAAGTTTGGCGACCCGGGAAAGCACATGGTTTAAAAAAAGTTTAATTAAAATCCCCAAAAATTATGAAAAATGCTATTATAAATTATTGACTTTAGTTACTGAAACACCGTTGACCTTAAACTTTTAGCATTAAGCAAATTGAAGAGAGGGGCCACAGAGAAACCTTTTATGGTTCGGCGAAACCAATAAAAAACTAAGCACTAATGAGCCAAAAGTTTTATGTCCGAAGCGCGGCTGCAATATTGAATTAAAAAACCAATAACCAATCCGCGCAAACCTGACGGAGTGGTCAGACGACCAATGGGAGTCAATTTTAAACTTTTCAGCGCAGGCTCAATTTGTAGCGTAAAAGTTTGAAGTCCTGATCTTTTGGTTTTTTTGCATCAAGGCAAAAGAACAAATAAAATAAGCATTTACAAAGCAAGAGTTGCTGCCGAATCTTATTAGAAAACAGGGAATTCTCTGTTTACGAAATTTTTAAATAAACATGCTGAAAATTAACAATTCCTTAAATATAAAAGTTAATGCTTTACGGCAGGAATAACCTGCCGGAAATGCCCGATTTTCCGGGTCTTCTTCGACCCTTGTTCGAGAGTTCTTCGGAAAAAGACCCGTTTTTCCGAAGCGGACCCGAAGAAGACTCGAACAAGACCCGAAGAAATACCGGAGGGTACCGGTCATAGGCTGCCAAAACCTGCCAAAACCGGACACAAGCCGCCAGAATTTATTCAGGCCATTGAAAATTGAAAATCCAGATATACCTTCGTTCCGTTAACCCCAAAAAGCAACCCCATGGCAAATATCACAACAGGCATCCTAGGCAGATCCTCAGAAAAAGCAGGAATGACAGCGGGCGCCAAACAGTGCGGACAGGATTTCATCCGGAGCATGCCCAAGCGCCGCTTGGCTGCTGGGAAGCCGCTGCTCCGGCCAGTGAAGTCGAGATGGGTGACCGAATCTGTCCAGCCGCTGAAGAGTACAACAGTGGCCCCGCAGACCGAAAAGATGATCTGTTGGCTTATCAGGATCATCCCGGTAACGGACAAAACCCATGCGGTCTGTTGCAATAAAGTTTCAGTCATTGTTGAAATCTTCGAAGCGCTTGCAGCCAGGGCTGTATGCATTTTACTTCCTGACACTTCCGTCCTGCGCCCAACTTCAGCAATTTGCTTTGAGATTTCGTTACTCTCTCTTTCGTTAAATAATTTATGCAACTCTCCGTCAACCAAGACATTGTGGGATTTTTAGAAAGGGTACTCCGGAATGACTAATTTTATTTCTATTCACATTTTCTTTAACCTCTATTTTCTGATCCTATTTTTGTCTATCGGATAACTTCTGCTTCCGTCTAATAATGTATGAGGAAAACACCATTGAGTATTGAATAAATAGGTATTTGGAGATCGACTTTTTGAAAGGTTAGTTATTGCTATTATTGCCGGAATATGAGTAAAAACAGATATTCAAGAATGTCATAATACATTTAAAATTTCCATAAGGTTTTACAAATCAATAGTATATATTGCCGGAATCTGTTCCTACTTTACAAACCGTCCGTATGAAGGTACGGCCAGTGTGTCGAAATCATCAGCAAGCTTATTTAGGCCAAGTCTCAGTTCCTCACCTTCCATATATTGCCCGTGTCCTGAAATCACAATGGATGGGGATAAATTTCTTAGCCTGGCTACGGTATCCCTGGCTGCCGCCCAGTCTGTAGTTAAGTATCGGGGAGGGCCCTGTACTTCACGTTTCTGAACCAGTACTTTGTAGAATGAATCCTGTTTTACCGTTATAAAAGCATCGGCTGAGATCAGGATATGGTCTTTCTCACGAAAGAAGACCACCTGGCCGGGAGAATGGCCGGGCGCATGGATCCAGTGCCATTCGCTGAGGCCCGGTAATTCACCATGCTCAGGATAATCAGATACACGTCCGGAAATATCTATGGGTTTGTGCGGATAAATGAAAGACAGCTTGGCCAGTAAGCCGCCTTCAACAGAAGTGTCAGGTTCAGGATATTCCTGTTTCCCGGTAATGAAAGGAATTTCCAGAGGATGGGCATATACAGGTACATCCCATTTTTCCAAAATTGTTACAATTCCACCGACATGGTCAAAATGGCCATGGCTCAGGAATATTGCTACCGGCGGCCTGTCTTTGCCATACCGATCTTCAGCAGCGGCGATAATCTCCTCCCCGCATCCCGGCATTCCGCAGTCTATTAAAAACCAATCTTCACCGGGTTTCCCCAGCATTACCACATTCACGATCTGATTGGTATAATAATATACATCATCTGTTACCGATTTACCGTTTCCGCTGGAAAACGACGTCATCGGAATTATTCTGTTGTCATCACTCTGCTTCATATTAAATATTTTTTATGGTTTGTATCATTTTATCTCTTAATAAAGGTAGTATGCATTCAGGGGTGCTGTATACACAAAAAGAAGTGCTTATACCACAATTCAGATAAGTAACTGAATGACTATACATATTTTACAAACAAAAACCATACCTGAACGCAGCCTTTTCAATGTGTTTATTTTAGCATAAAGTTGTAAAAAATATATAATATTTGCAGAGATTTTTGTATTGATAAACGGTGATATATCGGGATTTTTTCAAATCATGTATTGGGAAGAACTTTTACATATAAAATAAATTTAATGCGACAAGTTTTGTCGCACTGCCGGAATATATTTGTATTAAGATAATAAAACAATAAAATTAATGTAATTGGTCGTATTAATTTACACATGATTGTTTCTATCTTATATAAATTTGTAATTTTAAAGCATTAAGCCTAAACAGGTTTGAAAATTGAGTAGTTGATACTATTCATTAATAATCTTCTTTCCTGTGAAAGTACCGTAAGGTATTATAATAGGATAAAAAATTTAAAAACTAATATCAATTTAAACTTAAAATAGTATTCATGAAAAAAAGGACATTTACCCTTGCATCATTAATGATCGGGTTTTTCGGTTTTTCCCAAACCGAGGTCTACTTCAAGTATGACGAAGCCGGCAATCAGCGCTATCGTGGTCCCGATGTATCGGCCAGGCCATCATCACAAACGGCTTCAAAGGATAACAACAAAACTGCAACTCCGCAGCACATACAGACCATGGATGAAAAAACATTCTGGAAGCAGCTCCGCCTGTATCCTGTCCCTGTAAATGATTTCTTAACGATCGACTGGACCGAAGAGGCAGACAGCCTTATTGAATCAGTCGCCCTGTACCAGCACAGTACGGTCCACTGGAAATTCCAGCAGCAGAATATCCCCGGCCTGAACAGGAAACTACAGATCAATATGACCGGCTATGCCTGGGGTGTTTATGTAATCCGCTTTACCCTTAAAGACGGCCGTATTTTCAGTAAAAACATAACCAAAAGGTAAAACCGTATGAAAATCATTAACAGGAAAATTCAGGTCTACTCTTTTTTCTTTCTGCATCTTTTCATTGCTTCATTCTCACAGACATCCACGCCACCAAAGTTCCATGATGCAAAAGGTAATATTGAAATCACCAAAGCAGGGCAGCTGCAGTATACCCTGAATATCGATACGCCACCGGGAGTAAAGGATCTTACACCCAATATCAGCCTTATTTATACCAGCGGAGGACAAAATGGGTTGGCCGGTTTGAATTGGAACTTATCCGGCATGAGTTCCATATCCAGGGTAGGGAGAACTCTGGACAAAGATGGCATTAAAAAAAGTGCTCAGCTTGATTATTCAGACTATTATAGCTTTAACGGACAACGACTTGTCCTAAAGAGCGGAGAATATGGAAAGGACGGGGCAACATACGCCACGGAAAACTATTCCAATACAAAAATAAAATCGGTTGGCCCGGCTGCGGGAATATCCGGCGCATCAGGCCCTGAATACTGGGAAGTGAGCTATCCTGATGGCTCCCAGGCATGGTATGGCGCAACTGCACCGGGTTACAATGCAGCCAAGACATCTATTGACTATAATCTTGTCAAATTAAAGGATCAAAACGGTAATTATATTTCTTATACATATAGTTTTTTATTTAACACGTCTATAATCAGCAAAATAGAGTGGGGAGGAAATGAAATACTGAACAAGTCCCATTTCAATAAGATTGAATTTATATATAGTGAGAGGCAAATTCCTGAAGAAGCGTATATAAACGGTTCGTCTTTGACACAGACAAGATACTTAAATAAGATATTGGTCTCTTCAAATGGAGCCCAGTATAAAAAATATGTGCTCTCCCATGTAGAGGATGGCTCTCAAAGTTTATACAAGCACCTTGAGAAAATATCCGTTCTGAACAGCCAAAACCAGGAGTCTAATCCTATTGAATTTGCATTTGATATTTCCGGATATAATAGTGAGCTTCCTAATATCTATGATATCGGAGGTAATAAAAGCGCGACACTAAAACCAAATAAAGATACCGATGTCGTAGGAGATTTTGACGGAGACGGCAATCTTGACCTATTGCGGTACCATTCTGTCACAATGCCCAATGTACCAACGCCAGGGTTGTATCTGTATACGAATTTTTACAGGCCTGACTATTTTACCAAGTTGGGTAATAAGCCCACATTTATAAACAGTACATTGCAGGAACTAAAGGATTTCATTCCGGTTAACTTTAAAAAGGCCAACCTGATCTACAACCGGCAGGGCATTGTCGGATTCAAGAAAATCAACAATACATCCACCTCCAAGAAGGACCTGCAGCTTTCGTTTTACAGTATTTCAACCGGCAACAGCCTGACTTTAGATTATGTAAAGACCATCCCGGATATCGAAAAATATAATCAAGGTGAAGCTACCGATGAATTTGAGGATTTCGAACCTTTTGGTAATAAAACATTTACGATTTTAGGGCTGGAAACTCATGATTTCAATGGTGACGGGTTGAATGAGCTGCTCCTGCGGCTTAACTTCAGGTACTGTACCCAAGGATCCGGTGGTCCCGGTAATCCGACTACCCAGTCAGAAAATATCACTCCCGGAACACAGTGCAATGATTTTAAGAAATTTATCGCGATCGACCTTGATGAGAATCTGCAGAACAACAGCTGGTTCTATCCTTTTGAATTTAATGACAATAATTACGCTTCTTACAGAAACGGGGATTTCAATGGTGACGGGTTATCTGATTTCCTCAGGATCGATGAAAATAAACGTCCTTTACTTATAACCGTACAGAAAACTACGCAGGGTAAATATGAACCTTTAACATCGTTTTTCGGCTTTGCAAACACTGCTTTGAACGGAGACTGGAACAACAGCTACAGTGGGGATTTCAACGGAGACGGATTAAGTGATATTATGATGCCGGTATCGAGTACTTCCGATATGTGGACTGTTTATACTTCTACAGGCACAGGCTTTACTTTTGATACTAAAAAATTTGTTGCCCCTTATCCTAATCGGTCAATAAATCATTCGGGTGACGGCCGAAACATTACAATTTATAATCCCAGACGTTTTGTAGCCTTCGACTATAATAATGATGGAAAAGCTGAACTCGTTGCAGTAGAAGTGCAGAAAGATTATATAATGAAGATGGAAGAATCAAGTGAGAATGCGGTAAAATATGCAAAAAAATTCTTTATCAATACCGATGTTTTTTCTACAACATCAGGGCTTTACCGCCTTACGGAATTTGGAGGTTATTTACCGGATGTGACCGTTAACGAAAATACGATCAGTGCGGAATTAGCTGTAAAACCGGATGATTTAATGCTAACATCTGCATATCAGTATAAAGGTGTCATGGCACTGATGGTGAGTTCAATCGTTTCTTTTAATCATCTCTTCGGGGATGCCCAGCATATACGTCTAAGTCAGTATAGAGACATTTCAAGGGTCGGCCGTATTACACGTATATCTGAAGGCGGGAAAACTACTGAAATTACTTATCAACGATTGGATAAGACTACGAATCCAGGGTTTTATGATGCCATTAAAACAGAAAATTATCCCTATGTTGAGATCAGCCAGTCAACGGGAATGTATGTTGTTGCCCAACTGCAGCAAAGTACAATGTCCGGCAAAAAATTAATACAGGATTTCAGGTACAGGGGATTGACATCTCATATACTCGGGAAAGGCATGATCGGATTCCGTCAGCAGGCCCGCTCATCCTGGTATGCAGACGGGCTTGAGAATACTAAGATATGGTCCGGGGTAGAGATCGATCCGGTAAATGAAGGAGTTCCCGTAAAAGAATGGTCCATCAGAACTAATAATGAATCTAAAATATTCCCGGCAGACCTTTCGATTGGTAATAATGAGCTGTTGAGCTTCAAATCGACTGCATACAGCATTAAAAAATTATTATCGGATCAGGAGATAACCGGTCCAATAGCGGATACCGATAAGCCGAAAGTGGTTACCGTTATTTTACCGGAAACCACAAAGGCAAAGGATTTCTTGACGGGCTCTGTGGCGGAGAGCACATTTACTTACGGCGACTATTACCTGCCTGCCCAGACCATTGCCAAGATCAATACCTCCTATGCAGTGACAACATCAAATTATATTTATGACCATAATCCATCCGGAGCGGGAGCAGATTACTATATTGGCAGGTTAAAATCTACTACTAAAGTAACCCAGGCTTATGGGGATTCCAAATCGGAGAAGGAAGAATTTACTTATGAAAATAACTGTATCAAAACAGTGAAAAGATGGAATCAGGATAATACAGGTTATATTTTAGATACCTTTACATATGGTGATTTTGGTAATGCAGTCAAAAAAGTGACAGCCAACAGTATTGATTCAAATACTGAAACCACAGAATCCCTGTACGATCCTAAAGGAAGATTTATTATTACTAAAAAGGATAATGCAGGACTGGAGACCCAGATTCAGTATTCCGATTCCGGACAAATCCTGACACAGAGCAATCCGTTAGGTGTGACAGTTACCAACATTTATGATGCCTGGGGCAAGCTGATATCTTCAGAATCCAACCTGGAAGGTACCACGACATATACCTATGACAGAGATACCAACTATAATGCGTTGGTGACAGAGAATCAACCCGATGGCAATGTGGTAAAGACCTATACGAATAAACTGGGGCAGAAATACAAAGTTTCGACCAAGGCATTTGGCCAAGGACAGTTTATATGCATAGAAACGCAGTATGATATTTTAGGAAGAAAAATCAAAGAATCCGAACCTTACTTTGAAGGGCAGAGTGCAACTAAATGGAATACGATTGCCTATGATGATTCTGTATATCCCGCTAAGATAAAAGCATTAGCTTTTACCGGAAAAGAGACGGAGACCGGTGTTGCAGGATTTATTACAACAACCAGGGAAACTACCGGTTATGAAAGGATAACTACCAAAACAGCAGATGCACTGGGAAACATGGTTTCCACAACCGACCCGGGAGGATCGGTTCAGTTTTCTTACAACGCTGCCGGCCAGCAGATTCAGGCTACCTATGCGGAAAATACAGTTACTACGAAGTATGATTCCTGGGGAAGGAAATCCGAGTTCACGGATCCGTCCAATGGAACATATCAATATGAATATGACGGGTTTGGCAGGGCAAAGAAAACCATCAGTCCGAAAGGAACTAAGGAGTATACCTACAATGAAATAGGCCAGCTTGTCTCACAGCGTGAAATCTCTACAGTTGATGGCGGGCAGGCTACCAATAAAACGATTTCCTTCACGTACAATAATAAGAAGCTCCTAGCATCGAAATCCGGTACCATATCGGGCCAGACATTCAGCTTTAGCTATGCCTATGATACCTATGGCAGGTTATTATCTTCTACAGAAAACAGTAATGGCAAAACATACGCTGAAAAGGCGATCATTTATGATAATAAGGGAAGAGTGGCATCTTATGAAAAAGAACTGAACTCTTCAGGAATTACAACCAAGGCTGCAGTAGAGAATATATATAGCCCATGGAATGGCGAGCTGTACCAGATAAAAGATAAGGTTTCCGGGAAGATCCTGTGGGAACTGAAAGAAACTGATGCGAAAGGGATGGTGTTAAGGGCTAAGCTTGGTGCTGCGGATATCACCAACAGTTATGATAACAATGGCTTTCTAAAAGCTGTAAACCATTCGTCTGCTGTAAAGCCGAATATCATGAAGCTGACCTATACCTTTGACGCATTAAGAAATGAGCTGAAAAACAGGAAGACGGAAGGTGATTTCAGTATTGAGGAAAAGTTTTTCTATGACAACAATAACCGCCTTATCAACTGGACGGATCCTGTAACAGGTCCTGTAATAGGACTTGAGCCAGCTTCCCGTAACGTTTATGATATAAAAGGCAGGATCATCCAGAATGACCAGGTCGGTACAATAAAGTTTGAAAACACGGCTAAGATCTACCAGCCTACGGGGATGACCTTAAGTGCTGCCGGAGTTCAGAATTATAATGATGATCTGATCCAGACTGTTACCTATAATGAGAACAATGACCCGGTACTAATCAGTGGTGAGAAAAACCGTGTTCATTTTGATTATGGCCTTGGAAGCATGAGGCAGCGGGTGGATATCACCAAATTAAAGGAAACCGCAGGTGGAGGCGGTGGCAGCAGTGAGTTTTCAACCATGAGCTCAACCGGTATTTGGGATCCGAATGCACCGGTTTGGGAAGATACGGTAACAAAATTCTATAATGAGGATAACAGTTTTGAAATAGTAAGGAATAGAGCCACGAATCAGGAAAAGCATATTTTATATATTGTAGGTACGCCTTATGAATCCAATATTGTATATTTGAAAGACTATGGCGAGGCTACGGGATCTTACAAATATCTGCATAAAGATTACCTGGGAAGCATACTGGCCATTACGGATGAAGCAGGAAATAAGCTGGAAGGAAGGCATTATGATGCATGGGGGAACTTTACACACCTGAAAATAGGAAACAGCCTAGTAATTACCGATAAGGCTATCATAGCTGTAACCGGAACGCTTATTGATCGGGGATATACCAGCCATGAGCATTTTACACAGGTAGGTATCATCCATATGAACGGAAGATTGTATGATCCGCTGCTCAGAAGGTTTCTGAATGCGGATGAAAATATACAGGATCCTACCAATACCCAGAATTATAACAAATACGGGTATGTGATGAATAACCCGATGATGTACAGTGACCCTAATGGAGAATTCTGGTGGATGGTAGTCGGTGCTTTGGTTGGGGGATATCTTAACGGAGTACAGGCCAATAATGGGAACTGGAATCCTGGCAAATGGGACTGGGGGAACAGCTGGAGCGCAGTTTTAGGCGGAGCTATTGGCGGAGCCAGTATTTCCGGAGCTTTAGGAAATATAACGAGTAACCCGGGAGCGATTAAGAATATACTGTCCAGTGCAGTTTCAGGCGGATTAAATTCAGCGTTTAATGGTTCTAATTTCCTCAGTGGAGCGGTTAGTGGTATATCTTATACTGCGGATGTATTCAATAATACTGTAACTTCTACTGACGGAATTGATTATGCCAGAGGCAGATTAAATCAAACATATAATACAGGAACGTCTACAAAAATTGGCAAAAATATACTGGCTGGGTTTTTGGTCGCAAACGGCATAATGCCTTATGATCCTGCCACTTTGATAAGCATGAATAAGATAATATCTTTATTTTCTTCATTTGGAGATTGGATAAAAGTTGGCGATGCTGTAACTGTTGCGGATTTCAATAAAGGATATCTAAATTATACTGTTAATCCTACCACGAAGTATTTAGAATTATCGATTAATGGAAATTTACAAGACCAAGCTTGGGGGGTTACAAATCCTGTTAATGGTAAGATAATATTATCACCACGTCTAATAGATGGAATAAATGATAATTTTTGGGCCGCCTCAGTTGTCATACATGAAAGAAAACATTTTTCTAATTTTAAAATGGGTATTTATCAGGGAAATAATTATATTAATAACCAATTAGATGAATTATCTGCATATATGGAAGCTGCTAGTTGGACAGGCACGATGGAGCAAGAAGGCTATAAACATTGGAAAAATGTAACTGAATATTATTTAAGAATGTCTAAACGTTAAAATTATGAAGAAAATTATTTTATTGCATTTTTGTTTTCTGTTTATTTTTTGTTCAAATCAAATTAAAATAAATACCGGAAAAGATATTGATATTATATTTCCATTAAAACAGATTGATACCCAGGCAACAGATCAGGTTATAGAGGAAATATTAAAAAATAATACTGATAATACCTTTATTATTGACCCTCATGGATTTTATGGTGAATCCTATGTGTTGGAAAATGGGAAAGCATTAGAGCCATATTTGTATTTTAAAAGTGGATATTATGCTAGAAATGATAGATCTTGTCGTGAAGATCTGATTATTTTATATCCATTTCAGACAATACATCATTCAATAATCTTCAACAAAAATAACAGAGCTGTTTATCGATATACGAAGCCAAATCAATATGAAGAAATTATCAAATCTTTTCATGACAGATACAATGCGACAATTTTAGGCTGTGATGATTACATTAAGGAATTGGAGTCTAAAGGCTATAAAGTCTTAGAAGATAGTATAGTTGTCAGAATTCCTTTGAAGCCTTAAAGTCTTTATTGTTAACTGGACACTTTATATTCCGAGATGCTTAATTTAATAAAGATTAGAAAATATTTTGATTTTAAACTATATTTAGTATTATAAAGGTAATCTATTAATAAATAAAGTAGGATTCTTCCTACTTTATTTTTCTGTTTAACAATAGAAATAATACGAAATATCTGGTTTACATATATACATTTGAAGGATACCCTGGAATAGCAATTACAGGACATTATTGGAAATATTATTGGTACCTACCATTCAGGGTAAAATTTAATCAAGATAAAAAAGCTCAAAAGATTATGTCAAGATCTGCAGCTAAAGTTTTATTTGCAAAAAATAATAAATTTAATAGCCAACTAGCTTTTTAAAACCCCTGTATTTTTGAAAAATTAAGGCTATCTGAAAAGATAGTCTTTTTTGTTTTTGCTGTACATCATAATCCATTGCCGGAACTTTACTTCAGATACAGCTATACCTAGTCAGATCATGGCCACTAGTTGCAGATCCAGTAGCCCAAATAAATACTGAATGTTTGGAAAATTATATAATAAGTTTATGAAGAAAGAAAATAAATTTATAGATGTTAAGTTTTTAATTACGATCTTAATTTTTTAAGAAATGTTGTTGAAGATTAGGTCGCAGTGTATATTTTGCTATTTATGATTATAATAAACCAAGGTTCTACAATAACATCGCAGAACCTTTTTGTTATATTTGTGAATAACAAACATGCTTTTAGATGAGTGACAAAATTATACAAAATAATGACTACAAAGATTGGTCAAAATTTATTTTCAATAAGATAGAGGTCGCTCAGACGCAAGCTGCTTTAAAGGTTAATTCCGAAATGCTTACTTTATATTGGGAGATCGGAAATTCAATCATCGAAAAACAACAGGAAAACGGTTGGGGCAGTAAAGTTATAGATCTTTTAGCTGTAGATTTAACACGTAATTTTCCTGATAGCAAAGGGTTTTCGGTGCGTAACCTTAAATATATGAGAAGCTTTGCCGAAGCATATCCTCAGTTTCCAATAGTGCAAGTGCCGCTTGCACAATCTGAAACACAATTTGTGCAAGTGCCGCTTGCACAAATTACCTGGTACCATCACATTAGTCTTCTTACAAAGATAAAGGACGTTACAGAACGAGCATTTTACATTGCAGAAACAGCCAAGAACGATTGGAGCAGGGACGTAATGCTTTTACAGATTCAAAGCAATTTATATACAAGAAGCGGAAAGGCTTTGAATAATTTTGAACAGACATTACCCGAATATCAATCAGATTTAGCAAAGAGTATTTTCAAAGATCCATATCATTTTGATTTTCTGATGCTCGCAAACAAGGTAAAAGAGCAGGAAATAGAAAAGCTTCTGACAAATAAAATAACCGATTTTCTTTTAGAGCTAGGTAAAGGATTTGCTTTTGTAGGAAGACAATATGTGATTGAAGTTGATAACACCGATTACAAAATTGATTTGCTTTTTTATCATACCGTTTTGCATGCATATGTCGTAATAGAACTCAAAGCAGGAGAGTTCATGCCGGAATATGTTTCCAAACTAAATTTCTACATTAGTGCAGTTGATGATAAAATCAAAACACCATTCGATGAGCCAACAGTTGGCTTATTGCTTTGTGCCTCAAAAAGTAATGTGAAAGTGGAATATGCAATGCGGGGACTGGATAAACCTTTAGGAGTTGCTACCTACCAATTGGAGCAGCTGGTAAAAGAAAACATCGATAGATTAAACGGAGATTACAGCGCAGACCAGTAAATATCTCGACCCTAAACCAGCAAAGATCAATTTCAGAATAATATAAGAATCTCAAAAATTAGAATAGGTATAATTAATTTATTAAGACTACATGCTGAATGTCTGGAGTATTATTCAGACTTAGCACTAAAATCAATCAGAAAATCTCAAAAAACGATAATTTGGATGACTTGCTCTTAGACGGAAGCATTGTGGAAGCTATTAAATTTTTCGAGGAAAAACTTTAGAAATTAAATTCTATATTTACGTTCCAAACCTAATAACAATGAAGCTTACCCAGACTTTACTTTTGTTCCTGATTTCATTCCTGACTTTTGGGCAAAACAAACAATTTCTTTACGAATATAAATTCATTCCTGACTCTACGAACAAAGCAGACGTCAAATCAGAAATAATGATTCTTAATGTGTTGAAAGGCAGGTCTGAATATTACAGTGCCGTACGGTACGCTTCGGATTCTGCTCAGGCGGCAGATTTTAAAAAAGGGATCAATTCAATGCCAGCTAACGTTAAATCGGTCAATGAATGGGTTACTAAATACCCCAATTCCAATCAACTTACGCATACTACTTTTCTCGTTTGGGACAAATATAAAGTGAAGCAAGATGTAGAATTGAGGTGGCAACTCACCAACGAATTTTCCAAAATCCTGAATTACGACGTTCAGAAAGCAACGACCGAATTTGGGGGCAGAATATGGACGGCATGGTTCACCAAAAATATTCCTATTCAGGACGGTCCTTATAAATTCAAAGGTTTGCCTGGTCTGATTTTGAAAATTGAAGATGCGACGAAAAGTCATAGTTGGGAACTGAAAGGCATCCGGCCTAATCAGGAAGAATTTGTTTATCCCGACCTTGGCCAATACAAAATTATTGAATTAAATTACAATCAGTTCGTTAAGAAATTTAGAAATTACCGCGCCAATCCAACTGCCGATTTGGTAGGACAGATTCCCGACCAGCCAGATGCTGACGGAACAATGCGTACATCAGCAGAAGTTATCAGGGAAATCAATCAGAAGATTATGGCAAAACTGGCTCAAGACAACAATTTGATTGAGCTGAATTTGTTGAAATAAAAGTTAACTTAATCAAATTACAAAAACCTTCAGACATTTCTGAACGGCTTTTGTTTTAAATGGTATAATAAAATTACGTGATCGCTTTCCATTTTGGTTGTGATGTTAAAATTGAAAGTTACCTAAATTAATAGCCGATCTCCGAGAGAGTGGAAGGTTACGAAATATTGTAGTACACGCCGATTGGGAAAATACAGATGATAATGGTTATATCCGGTGAATCTGATTATAATTTAGCAAATAAACAGCGCTGAAATATAATAATATCTTAGGTTTTCTACGGTTTCTTTCAGGTTTCAAAAGTTAATTTTAAGTATATTTGAAAAAATTAATATCATGAAATTAAAACTCTTAGTATTGTTATCAGCGATCTGTTTTGGTAATTATAGTCAGGCACAATCTGCTTTTCCTTATGAAAGGGACTGGGGGACCTATGTAGGAGGCTCCGGTACGTACCTGGGAGAATTTTCTTTAATCGGGACCTCTTTATTTAAAGATTCCCAGAATAATATCCATGTCGCAGGTGAGACAACGTTTGAAAGCGGCTACAGTGCATCATATTTTAATCAGTTTGTTTCAGGCGGGGGCAATCCTGTAATGCTTACAGGACCATCAAATTATTATTCGGCCAAGTTTTCACCTACCGGTCAGATGCTTAAGGGAGACTATAATGGCCTTGTAAATAATTTTGAACGGATTGTAGGAATTGATGCACTGGATAATGTATATACTTTAAAACATATATCGGGACAGGTTTCAGGTTTAGCTACCCCCGGCGTATGGCTTACCCAAAACACGGATACAACAGGTAACCTGACCCGGATTCTTACAAAGCGGGATCCCAATAATAATGTGATTTGGGTTACTTATCTTCCAAATAATGATCATAATGCCTATTTAAGTTTGAGATTTGATTCAGATCAGAATATCTATCTTCTAGGTAATACACAGAATGATATTCCGGGATTAGGAACACCCGGTGTTTTTCAGGAAAATTATACGAACTACTTAATTTCGGGAATTCAGCAGGATAATTCATATGTCGTTAAATTAAATTCTTCAGGACAGAAATTATGGGGTACATTTTCGATCCCGGAAATTTTTGATTTTAAATTTTATAACGGCGAATTGTATCTTGCTTCTCATTATTCTTCTTTAATGCCGGGAAGCTTTACCAATCCGGGTACATTTCAGCCCAATTCGCCGGCGCAGAATATCATCATGAAATGGAATGCGAATACCGGTAAAAAAGTCTGGGGAACTTTTTACGGAACTCCGCTTAGTTCGATGATGTATAGCGGATCAGGTATCAGTGCCATTGAAGTCAATGCTACAGGCATCTATGTCAGCGGACAAAACGAAGATGACGATCACCCTACCTATTTTGCAACGGCGGGTGCATTTAAAGGGCAGATGATAAACGGAGATTTATTTTTAAGCAAGTTTGATTTAAACGGAAACCGTATCTGGAGCACGTACTTCGGCAGTAATGGGTATGATCTGATTAACGGATCTGACAACTTAACGGTTCTTGATAATAAAGTTGTGATTACAGGATCTCATTATGGTGCCGGCAGCAATGTTTCCACTTCGGGAGCTTTTCTTACCACGGTTCCCAATACTTCTCCCAATCTTACCAATATGTACTTTGCAGAATTCGATGACAACGGAAACAGGCAGTGGTCCTCTTATTATGGCGGAGCCGGCAGTAATTATTTTGGAGAATATATCAATGCAAAATTCTTAAGCAATGGCGCACTTATTTTGTGGGGCCTTACAGGATCGCCTACAGGAATAGGGACCAATGGCGCTGCCTACCCGAATATGACTACTCCTTATCCGGACTCACCTTTCGGTTTTATTGCTAAATTCAGCTCCAATCGTGAATTGTCAACCTCTGATGACACAATTAAAAACACAGACCTGCAACTGTATGATAACCCTAACAACGGTAATTTTGCTGTTTCTGGAAGTATTCTGGAAAAGCAAAAGACGAGTCTTTCCGTATTCGATATGTCCGGAAAATTAGTTTATCAGGCACCTTTTGAGAA
Organism: Chryseobacterium sp. Leaf201; assembly: GCF_001421435.1. Taxonomy (GTDB): domain Bacteria; phylum Bacteroidota; class Bacteroidia; order Flavobacteriales; family Weeksellaceae; genus Chryseobacterium. The sequence goes on along the minus strand of NZ_LMKA01000056.1, from coordinate 3,134 downwards.
GAAGAAAACCAATCACTTTAATTTACAGGGCAGGCTCACCATCGGCAATTATCTGTTAGAAGTAAGATCTGAAAATAGGGAGAAGATAAAGGTTTTCAAGATGACTGTTAAATAGTGAAGAGCATATGGCTCACAACCTGTTAAAATATTCAGCCTGTAGAATAATCTCACAAAACGATTTTTTTTGGTCCAATGACTTTTACGATTTATGGTTAATTTATTCAAAGCATTATAAATAACTGTTTATAAAATATTATTGAATCGTTATAATTTTAGATATATTTGCCCGATATTGTGAGTACATATAATTGATTATTCACTTTATCTACTTATTTTAAATTTGTTGTTTAATCTATGAAATCATTTTTCTGGTCCGTTATTTTTATCCTCTCTTCATCACATTTCTACTCACAACAAAATCAGTTAACAACTGGATCTTCGGAAATAGTACATTCCAGGCTATTGAATGAGGATCGTGAAATACTGATCCATATTCCTAAAAGCAATGGAGGGAAAAATGGTACTGTCCATTATCCGGTCATGTATCTCCTGGATGGAGAGTCCTTCTTTAATTCATTCACCGGAATGATGCAATACTTAAGCAGTATTGGAAAAATACCGGAGATGATCATCGTGGGAATAAAAAATGTTGACAGGAAAAGAGATTTTACCCCGACCCATTATGTTTATTGGTCTGACGGCACAAAGGATGAGCAAGCTCTTGGCAATACCGGTGGAGGAGAAAAATTTCTGTCTTTTGTCCAGAATGAGCTCATTCCCTTTATAGAGGGAAAATATCCAACGGCACCTTACCGTATGTTTGTGGGGCATTCTTTGGGAGGGCTTGCGGTGCTGAATGCATTTGTTAATCACCCTTCTTTATTCAAATCCTATGTTACTATAGATCCAACGGTTTGGTGGGACAACAGATTGATTATGAAGCAGGCAGAAGGTGCTTTGACAAAAGATGCTTATGCAGATAAAAATCTTTTTTATGCATCTGCCAATACAATGGATAAGAAAATGGATACCATAAGAGTGATGAAGGATAATGCCAATGCCAACGTCCATGTCAAAGATAATTTATTGTTCCGCAACATACTGCAACAAGATAAGACGAGTCTGTTGAAATGGAAATGGAAGTATTATGCGGAAGATAATCACGCATCCGTTCCATTCATTTCTGCATATGATGCATTGAGATTTTTGTTTAAAGGTTATGATCTTGAGAAAGATATGGATGATCCAACGTTAACAGGTGAATATATCAGGCTGCATTACCAGGATGTATCGAAACTTCTAGGTTATGAGCTGAAGCCTGAAGAAAGTTTTTTGAATACGGCAGGATATATTCATTTGAGTGAAAAGCGTTATAAGCAAGCATATGACATCTTCAGGATGAATCTCGATAATTATCCCCAAAGTTTCAATGCTTATGACAGTATGGGCGACTATTATCTTGCTGTTGGAGACAGGAAAAATGCCGCCTTAACATTATCGAAAGCTCTTGAGATCCAAGACAATCCGGATACCCTCAGGAAATTGCAGAAATTACAATCTAAAGAGTAGAGTAGATGTTTTTAGTCACAAGCATAATTAAATTGTATCAAAGCATATTTTTTTTGATAAAATTTACCTGGAGTTCAAAAAACGATGGCTGAAGAATCAATAAGAATTATTATCTACAATAATACAGCTTACGAACTTTCAAAGGAACTGTATAAAGATTACTTGAATTAAAGAAGAAGCAAGCAACCTCCCGTTTGCCGGGGATCTGCATGTAGAAGAGCAATTAAATTTTAATCGTTATAGGTCAGTGGGAGAAATCGATTTAAATTTTTGATGGACGATATGTACTATAAATTAGTCTCAAAAAACGATTCTTTATTGTATCGGTATTTCAGAAATTAAACATAATTTTTTATAGATAAAACCCCATACTTAAAACTGACATAAGATCGTGAATTATGTGAATAACAAGAATTGAAAAAACTTTTATCAGTACAAATATCAGGTCGTTTCAGGATTCGTAAACAGGGTCGTTATATACATCTACAATTCCGGTAATAATAAAATAATTTTTTTACATAAAATTAATAGTTTATGTGTGATAAAGCAGTTGAGATAAGCACCCACACGGTGAAAAATAAAAAAACCTCTCAGAGGCGAGAGGTTAACACGAATGATGAATTAAGTTTATTTAGCATAGAAAAATATACCTTCGTATACCCATCCGTTGCCACCTGCCCCTAATTCATTCCAATTAGTTGTATACAAATGTCCATGTTTAGAAGGTCTATAATACCTATAAACTGGTGTAGCATCGGAACCATAAGCATATCCTATTAATTCCGTTTGCTGATAGCCCTGTGCCACAACCGCAGGAATATCATGAGCAAAAATTATAATATTATCTCCATTTCCTGGATGAGTCATGCTATAAAGAGGATCTATATGACCTAATCCAGACTCTCCTGCCAAAATAAAAGCAGTTCCTTCATCTCTCCATCCAAGTGACGGAAATCCAGGCGGTAAGTGATTAGGTGAGCCAAAGTAATGCTTCATCAATGTATTACTGTAATAACGTGTGATAACTTTTTCCCAAGTTTTAGATGCTTCACCTCCTTTATCAGAAATAGATTTATTATTAAGTTTTGTCTCATTTTGAACTTGGATTTCAGAATTATCTCTATCACAAGAATAAATAGTTAAAGCACATATTGAAGCGAAAAGTAGTTTTTTCATAGTTATAATAATTTTTAGTTCGATGCAATTATACAAAAATGATAGTAATATATCCAAATTTATTTAGAACCTGTTTAAAAATTAAATTGAGACTAAAATACTAAAGCAGACAATTACTATAGAAGAATTAAAAGCAACTGGTTCAACTCTCTTAAAAAGAAGATACATTAAGATCCGATTTTCTTTTGAAGTTCTGCTCACCAGGCAGCAGCTGGCTTGAATGACAGGATTGAGGGGTAGAAACAGTAACAAGAACCGTTAAAAAGCTCGAAAAGCAAAATAAACTTGAAATCAGGAACAGAAAAATTTACATTTAACTTCAGACTGTTTTTGAAGGTCACTTCTCAAAGAGACGATAATAATAACAATTAAATTATTAATTTTAGATT
>NZ_LMKA01000055.1 GCF_001421435.1 Chryseobacterium sp. Leaf201 | reverse complement strand
AAAAAGAAACAGCGTTACATGGCATATGAGCGGATGAACACTTCTGTAGCAATTAATAAAGTATTTATTGCTAAATTATTACTTTATTTTTAACATGAGCTTAAAACTCTTGTTATTAGTCATTTAATTGAATAAATCTTCTCCCAACGGTTATTTTATAACATCGAAATAGTTCGATAATATACGGAATTAATTCTTAAAACAAAATGATCTGAATCATAAATTTTATTCATTAGTTTGCATAACTTTGTTAACTAATTAAATCAATAAAAGGTGAGTAAAATATCTATTCTGATTGCAAATTATAACAACGGAAAGTATTTTAGCGAGTGTTATGATTCAATTATATCACAGAGCTATGAAGATTGGGAGGTAATTATTGTAGATGACTGCTCAACAGACGATTCCACAGAAATTATTACCGGGCTCATAAAAGATGATTCCCGTTTCAGATTCTATCAGAACAACACAAACAAAGGCTGCGGATATACCAAAGGAAAATGTATAGATCTTGCTACAGGAGATCTCTGCGCATTCCTGGATCCGGATGATGCCTTATATCCTTATGCACTTGAGCGCTCAGCAGACGAATTTAAAAAATCCAGGAATAACATTATTGCTGTTTATTCACAACTGATATTCTGTGATGAAAAACTTAACCCGAGAGAAGTTTTCACAAAGATAAAACAGGTACACAACCATAAACTTTTCTTTAACGCCCCTATCCAGATGTCAGCATTTTTTATGTTTAAAAGAGAGGCCTATCTTAAGACATCCGGTATTAACCCCGCTCTTAAAAATGCGGTAGACCAGGATCTTTACCTTAAGCTTTTGGAAACCGGCGACGCCAGATTTATCAATGAGGTTCTGTACAAATACAGACTCCACAGCAACGGGATTTCCCAGCAGACATCCAAACAAAGTGCTAAAGAATCCTTTGCAAGGGTCATCCATGAAGCAATGAAAAGGAGAAAGATCACGGTGATCCAGAATTTACCGGTTCCGGAAACCTTTACAACATCAGAAGAAATTTACAGCCTGCTGAACTATCAGACAAAAATACCGTACCGGCTGATGAATAAAATAAGGACCAGCCTTCATATTTAATCTAATTTATATTACATATTTTACAAAAGCAAAACTCCTCATTTCTGAGGAGTTTTTTAAAAAGGGTATAGGGGTCTAAAAAAGTGTTCTTGTTTTTATCTGGTGGTATTGTTTCCTGTACCTGTTGTACCTGTACCGGTCGTATTATTACCCGTACCTGTAGTCCCTGTACCTGAATTACCTCCAGTAGTACCAGTTGTTCCCGTTCCCGTAGTTCCGGTTCCTGAAGAATTCTGTGTACCTCCTCCGGTAGTGGATCCGCTGGTGTTCGGACTTGTCTGATTAGTCGTTCCGGTTCCCGTTCCTGTAGTACCGGTTCCCTGATTCATTGCACTGTCACGAACACTTGCTGTAGTGTCCATTTCCGTTCCTGTACCAGACATATCACCAGACATAGTGCCTGTGGAAGCAGAATCACTCATTGTGTCATTTGCATTTTGCGTTTCCTGTTTTTTACAGCTTACAGCAAAAAGGCTTAATCCTAGCATTAATAGCATTACTTTTTTCATATAAAAATTTTTGATGGTCTTATTATTTCCAAAATTAGAGAGTTAGAATAAAAAATTATATGAGCCGGATCATAAAAGGCAAAAATAATTTTTTAAAATAAAAAGCCTCTGAAAAAGAGGCTGTAAAATGTGAATCCGGAAGATCCGGCTAAACTTTCGTAAAATAAATTAACCTGTTTTTGTTATCCTTAAACCGGATAAATTATTCTTCCCACGCAATAGGAACATAAACAGTCACATAGCCGTCCTGATCTATCTGCGCATCAGAAACTACTCCGGTTACAGAACCGTATCCTACCCAGCCGCCCTGGCCCTGCATAGCGGTAAATGTATAAGTACCGGCAGGAATCCCTTCACTGTATTGTGGCAGCGATTGCAATCCGCTTCCTGCATAGGTCTCAAAAGTTTCTCCGGTAACCGTATTTGTCGCCACAAAACTGCCGATGTCATAACTGCCGGAAAGTGCTTTTGTCCCGTTTTGGGATAGAAGCCCATAACGAATGGTATACGTTTTTGATTTTGAAGCTTCTTTTGCTGCGGCCTGGTTTGGAGTATCAGTGTTCAGCATATCTTCATTGGATGAACATCCGGTAAGAATACCCGTCAGTCCTGCAACAAGCAGGACCGTAAAAATTGAATTTTTCATAATGATGTAATTTGGTATTCCGAAGTTAAATAATTTATGTTAACCTAACAAAAAGAATAGATTAAGTAAAAGTTACGTCTTGCCATACATAATCTGTATTATTTATGATAACAGTAGTTATAACAATGAATTGAAGCTTATTAAAAACCCATTTTTAATATCAATTACACAAGTATTTTTGACATTTAACATTACTTAACTGAATTTGGCTTCATTATTGGAAGAATATGGTATCAAAGTTATGCTTTTAGCATCTTATTAAATTAAAATTTGAATTATGAAAAGTATAGTGGTGACAGGTCTATTGTCAGTTTTTTTACTGACTGCCTGTAAAAAAGATGATCAGATTGCCGAAAAGTCCCTGGAACAGCAGAAAGTGGAATTCCAGATGAGGCAGCTTGAAATTGAGAAGCAGAAATTAGCTATAGAAAAAGAGAAAATGGCCTATGAAGCTCAGAAAAAATCAGACAGCATTACTCAGGTTCAGCAGGCAAGAACAGCAGCAGCCAATGCAAAACCGCAGGTAATCCGGGAAACGCGTACCGTATACAGAGACAGACCGAGCTCAAGCAGCAATAACGGGACGTATGCAAATAACGGAACCAGTTCTTCCCAGGGTACAACAACTCAGAAAAAAGGAATGAGTAAAGCGGCAAAAGGTACCATCATCGGTACAGTAGGTGGTGCAGCGGCCGGAGCTATTATTTCTAAGAAAAACAGAGGTCTTGGAGCAGTAATCGGTGGTGTTGTAGGAGGTGCTACAGGATATACCATCGGTAGAGCGGGTGACAGAAAAGACGGCAGGGTACAGCCGAGATAAAAAATATAAATTTAACGTTAACATAGAAAGATTGCTTATTTTTAGGCAATCTTTTTTATGGTTTTAATTCTGCTTTCTTCCGTATTGATTCTCCCGGTCCTGATGGGCTGGGGTGATCTGTTTCAGAAACTTACAGGCGTATTCATCAAGGGAGCTTCCGGAAATATTTTTTTGGGAATCATGGGAATCAGCATGGTCTGGACAATTCTTGCTTTTTTTATGCCTCTGAATAGCTATGCAGAAATCCCTGTTGTGTTGGCAGGACTGTTCTTTTTTTTCAGGAACAAAGTATTTCAGGAGCTGCATGGATTTAAGGGCAAAGACTGGCAGTTGCTGGTATTCCTTGTGTTAGTTATTTCATTTTGCGGTTCATTCTATCCCTATATATTAGACCATTTCGGGTATTATGTACCGACGATAAAATGGCTGACGGAATTCGGACTTGTCAAAGGAATTTCAAATATAGACCTTACTTTGGGGCAGATGTCGATATGGCATATTTTCCAGTCCGGGTTTTCTAATTTTTCAGATCCGCTTCTGAGGATAAATTCAGTATTGCTTATTGCTTATGCCTTATACATCACAGAAAATAAAACGTGGATTCACCTGTGTTTCATTCCGGTCCTGCTGTTATTCTCCCAGTCGCCGAGCCCGGATTTGCCGGTAATTATCTTTTCACTGATCATTTTGAATGAAATTTTAATCCAGAATAAAAAAACGGCCGTTCTCTTTGCTTTTTCGGTTTTCGTTTTTACCATAAAGCCTACCATGATATGGCTTCCCATCCTGAGCCTGCTATACTCTATTTTTCTTATCAGATCAGGTTTAAAAACATTAATTCCGGGAGTTTTAATCGGATTACTGTTTTTTATTAAAAACGTCTATACTTTCGGGTATCCTGTTTTTCCGGTGGCTATCGGAGATTTGGGAATAAGCTGGCAACCCGCGGACGAAGTCCTGAAAACATCTTCCCAATATGCGATTCAGAAGACTTATGATATGCAGTATTCCTATCGGGAAATTCAGTCTTTTTCTTTTTGGGACTATATCAGAAACTGGCTGTTTTTAGATGGGATCAAATCTAAAATCAACATTTTTTTCATCATAAGCCTCGGAGCATTTACCGTTTATTCACTTAAAAAAAAGAAAAAGATTTATACTTTTATTTTGGTTTCCATCCTCATTAAAAGTGCTTTTGTCCTGCTGTTTTCTGCCCAGTACCGGTTTTTTATTGATGTATTTTTCGTGATCTTTTTTATCTTTTTCATTGATTATTTTAACCGGAAAAAATCAATTGCCGTATTTTCTGTTCTAAGTTTGGTTTTTATTGCATGCCTCATTGCCCCCACGATCCTTCAGACCTATGTGCCCAGTTTTAAGCTCGGTAACTTTATGGGTAAATTTGAAAAAGAACAGCTGTACAGGCCTTCCACCTATCAATACAATTCATTTCAGTCATACAAAATAGGAAACTTCAAATTCAATGTTTCCAGAAAATATCCTTACAGTTTTGACACACGGCTGCCGGCCGTTTCAGAAAGCTATCTGTTCGAACATATTAAAGCCGGGATTTTTCCGCAGATGATCAACAAGGAAGATCTCAGCAAAGGATTTATCTGGAAAAAACTGAATGCACAGGAAAAAAGAGAAGCGGAACAGGTAATCCGTTCTGTTAAAAATTCATACCGATAGAACAGATCAGGCATACTTTACATCTGAAGAAAAAGCCGTAAATTTACCTCATGTTAAATACCTTAGGCAATTTATTAAGCCTTACAACATTCGGAGAAAGCCACGGCCTGGCATATGGCGGAATTATCAATAATTTCCCGGCAGGCCTTACCGTTGATCTCGAAGCTGTCCAGAATGAACTGGACCGCCGCAAACCCGGGCAGTCTGCTATTGTAACTCAGAGAAAAGAAAGCGATACGGTAAAATTTCTTTCAGGCATTTTTGAAGGAAAAACAACCGGGACGCCCATTGGTTTTATAATAGAAAATGAAAACCAGAAATCCGGGGATTACGACCATATTGCAGAATCATACCGCCCGAGCCATGCCGATTTTACCTATGACCGGAAATTCGGGATAAGGGATTACCGGGGCGGCGGCAAATCTTCAGCCAGGGAAACCATCAACTGGGTGGTAGCAGGAGCTTTGGCAAAACAGCTGTTATCAGCTATAGAAATCAATGCTTATGTATCTTCCGTAGGAGAAATTTTCTGCGAAAAACCTTATCAGGCACTTGATTTCTCAAAAACCGAAAGCAATGAAGTGCGTTGCCCGGATGCGGAAACTGCTGAAAAAATGATCGCCAGAATCAAAGAGATCAAAAAAGAAGGAAATACCATCGGCGGAACCATTACCTGTGTGATTAAAAATGTACCTGCAGGAATCGGTGAGCCTGTTTTCTCAAAACTTCAGGCAGAACTGGGCAAAGCGATGCTAAACATCAACGCAGCAAAAGGCTTTGAATACGGAAGCGGTTTCTGCGGAGCAAAAATGACCGGAAAGGAACATAATGATCTCTTCAATGAAGATTTTACTACGAAATCCAATCTTTCAGGAGGAATCCAGGGCGGCATTTCAAACGGAATGGATATTTATTTCCGGGTAGCTTTTAAGCCTGTGGCAACAGTTCTGAGGCCTCAGGAAAGCGTAGACAAATATGGAAATCCTGTTATTGTGGAAGGAAAAGGACGCCATGATCCCTGTGTACTTCCGAGAGCAGTGCCGGTTGTAGAAAGCCTCGCCGCTTTTGTGCTGGCAGATTTATTCCTGATCAACAAAACTAGAAATATCAATAATTTTTAAATATAAATATTTTAGAAATGAAAAACTACTGGGAAAAAAGCATCTCTTTCGAGGCGTATGTGGAAACCGGAAAACAGAGACTGGCCTATCCTGCAACACAGCAGGAAACCGATTATAAACAGTATTATGAACTGGGACTCCAGAGAATTGACAGGACCTTAAAGAAATATATTCCGGATGCAGATCAGCTGAAAGAACTTGAAGCCAAAGGTTTTGACGGGAAAATCCTGATTGTTTCCGAGGTATGGTGCGGCGATGCGAGTGCAACCGTTCCGGCCCTGGTTAAGTTTTTTGAAGGTAAGAACGAAGTCAGGATCTTTCTCAGGGACAGTGACAAAAGCTTGATCAGTCAGTTTTTAACCAACGGAACAGAATCCATCCCGAAAGTGATTATCCTGGATAACGATTTTAATGTGAAAAATTCCTGGGGGCCGCGTCCTCAGTATGGAAAGGAACTGCTGATGAAACACAAGGCAGACCCTGAAAATTATCCTAAAGATCTTTTTTATAATGATCTGCAGATGTATTATGCCAAAAACAGAGGTAAAGATGCTGTTCAGGAAATCCTGGAACTGCTGTAATTTTTATTAAAAGTAAAATGAAAAAAAACATTATTTATCTTGTACTGATTGCCATTATCGGAGTGATTGCTTTTGTTCCGGGAGTGAAAGAAAAATTACAGGATGCCTTCTTTCCAATTGCCACCATTGAAAATGCCGTTCATGTAGGCGATGAAGATTACGATATTGAACTTCAGGGAATCAACACACCCAGTACCAATCTTAAAAATTTTAAGAACCGGGCTGTCTTCCTGAATTTCTGGGGAACCTGGTGTCCACCGTGCAGAAAAGAGTGGCCGTCTATCCAGAAATTATATGAGACAAGGAAAGACCATGTGGATTTTGTTTTAATCGCGATGAATGATGAAGAGGCAGCCGTGAGAAAATTCCTTAAGGAAAACAACTATGATGTCCCGGTGTATATCGCCCAAAGCCCGATCTCCGAAAAAATTCTGCCAAAGGTTTTTCCTACCACTTATCTGCTGGATAAGAACGGCAGGATCATTATTAAAGAAGATGCTTCAAGAGACTGGAATACAGAATCCGTACATCAGTTTATCGATAATATTATTAAATAATCTTTTAACTAACATTATAATAAGTTGGTACAGAATTTGAGAAATATACAGTTCTAAAGAAAATTATTTAATCAAACACCAAAAATGAAGTATTCAAAACTGAATCTGGCGAAAGAAGCGATCAGCCACAGGGGGTTTGTCAAAAAGATCCCTGACATTTTCAGGATGGTAAGGATGTGGAGAAAAGGGGAATACCCGATGAGATCCATTGATATCATTCTGCCTCTGTTAGGAATGCTGTATGTCATCTCCCCTATTGATATCCTTCCGGATTTTGCCTTACCGGTTTTAGGAATTATGGATGACCTTGCCGTATTGTCTCTGGCCATCCCGAAGCTGGTAAAAGAAGTGGATAAGTTCCTGATGTGGGAAACCGAGAGAAAGTACAGTTCAGCCGGTGCCAAAGTAATCGACGCTGAAATCGTAAAATAGTGAAACCATCCTCCGGGATGGTTTTTTTGTGGATAGAGAGTACATAAACTGACTTTTTTAATGAAATATCTGTTTTATTTCACTATTTACCTGTAAAGTAAATCCACAATTGACCCCTGAATCTTTCAGTCTTCATATCAAATCCTTAAATTTGCAACATCTAATAAAAAATTAATGGAAAGTAAAAAAGAATTTTTCCTGGAATGCTATAAGCTGGGCATTATTAAATTCGGAAGATTTACCCTGAAAAGCGGCATTGAAAGTCCGTTTTACGTAGACCTAAGGCCTTTGGCATCAGACCCTAAAATCCTGAAAAACCTGGCTAATTATTTACTGGAAATGCTTCCTCTGGATAATTTTGACCTGATCTGCGGGGTTCCTTATGCGGCCCTTCCGATGGCTACAGCCATGTCTCTGGAAAGCTATATTCCGTTAATTATTAAAAGAAAAGAAGCTAAAAACTACGGCACTAAAAAACTGATTGAAGGCATCTACCAGAAGGGGCAGAACTGCTTATTGGTGGAAGATGTGATCACGTCAGGGAAATCCCTGATTGAAACCATTGCCGAAGTGGAACAGGAAGATCTTAAAGTAGCCGATATCGTAGTGGTTTTAGACAGGGAACAGGGCGGCAAACAGCTTCTTGAAAGCAAAGGATACCGCGTTCATACCCTTTTCAACATTTCGGAAGTCTGCGGAATCCTTAAGGAAACCGGCGAACTGTCTGATGATGAAGTAAAGAGAATCCAGGATTTTTTACAGGGGAACCATATCAATTTTGAAGAAAAGACAAGATGTTCCTATGAACAGAAACTGAACACTGCACAGCATTCCGTTTCTAAAAAACTGCTGGAAATTGCTTTAGCTAAACAATCCAACCTGATTGCTTCCGCAGATGTAACCACTACCCAGGAACTGCTGGATTTAGCTGAAAAAGTAGGACCTCATGTTATTGCCCTGAAAACCCATATTGATATCATCTCTGATTTTGATTACGAAAAAACCATTACGCCGTTAAAAGCCCTGTCTGCAAAACACAATTTCCTTCTGATGGAAGACCGCAAGTTCGCAGACATCGGAAATACCCAGGAACTTCAGTTTACAAGCGGAATTTTCAACATTACGGACTGGGCAGATTTCGTGACTTCCCAGGTGATCGGAGGTTTTGAATCTTTGGACTGCTTCAGGAATGTAGGCGTGGTAGCCATTATCGGGATGTCTTCAAAAGGAGCATTAACCACTTCCAGCTACCGTGAAGAAGCATTGAAAGTGGCTTCATCCCATCCTAATGTAATCGGAGGCGTTTCCCAGAACCCGCTTCCTGAAGAAATGCTTTTGTTTACTCCCGGAGTGAATTTAGCAGATTCAGGTGACGGAAAAGGGCAGCAATACAATACCCCTGAACATGTTTTTAAGATGCTCCATACAGATTTTATCATCGTGGGAAGAGGAATCTATAAATCTGAAAACCCGGCTGAAGCTGCAGTTACGTACAAAAATGAAGGCTGGAAAGCATATCTGAATTCTTTAGAAAAAAAATCAATTCAAAACTAAATGCCGGATTAAATCTCTCAAAAATAAGTTATATTTGATGCTTTATCAGGAATATTGAAAAAGATTAGCATTTGTCTTATTTTGTTTGTAGGTGTTGCAGAAGTTTCTGCACAGAAAGACAGCATTTATATTGAAGCCAGACTGTCTTCAGATAAAAAAATGCTGGATGTAAGTGAAGAACTGGTCTATCACAACCATTCCGGAAAGGATTTACAGACGGTAAAACTGCTGAACTGGGTATCTGCCTACAACAGAAGAGGGACTTCGCTGGTCTACAGGAAACTGGAAGACCGGAATACGAATCTCCATTTTGCAGAACCGCATGAGCTTGGAAAGTTAATAAGCTTACAGGTAAAAAATGCTGATCAGGAAATACCTGTTCATGAGATTTCTGATGAAAACCTCCTGCTCCCTTTAAAAGAAGCGCTGGCACCCGGAGAAAAAATAAAACTTCAGCTGCACTATCAGATCCAGCTTCCGGACCGGAAATTTACCGGCTACGGAACCTCTGATACCCAAGTGGCCTTAAAATACTTCTTTATTGTTCCGGATCACTTTGATCCGGACAATATTTCCCCGAGAAAATATGTGGATATTGAGGAATCGGTAAACTTCAATACGTTCTGGACGGTAAATTTTGACCTTCCGGTTAATTATTTTATTGAAAGCAACCTGCAGCAGACCCAGATGAATTCCTTTAAGGGCTATCTTGATTCAGATCCGGAATTCCTGATTTCCCAGAATGAATACCCTTCCATAAAGGTCAGTACCGACGGTATGAATACCGAAATAAAATTCGGGTACAACCTGAAACCGGAGGAAAAACAGAACCTTGAATTTTACCTGCCTTTACAGTTAAAATTTATTAAAGAAAAAACCGGTCTCGTTCCGGAAATGCTTTTTATTACTGAAAAGTTCAGGTCTAAAGAAGATTTTTTCGGGAATAATGATATTTCTTTCTGGAAGTTCAGGTTTAAACTCTTTACGGATGCAGAGAAAGCAGATCTGGATTATTTCGGGATTATCACCAAGAAAATTCTGGATGAAAGCATCATTACAGACAAACAGGACAACCACTGGTTTAAAAACGGCTTAAAGTCTTACCTTGAAATCCAGTATTTAAAAAAATTCTATCCGGATACCAAACTGCTGGGTGCCCTGCCTGAAAGCCAGATTTTCGGGATAAAGCCCCTAAAGCTTTTTCATGCCTCGAATGTAAAACTTACCGAGCGTTACGGACTGGCTTACCAGTATATCATGTCTCAGAACTTAGATCAGAAAATCGATGAGAAATATGCTGTCCTGAGCAACTTCAATGATATGGCAATCAGTCATTTTGAAACCGGGACTTTATTCAGCTATGCTGCCGATAAAATGGGCTACGAAAATTTCGATTACCTGGTGCAGGATTTTATTTCTAAAAATACAGATAAACAGATTGATCCGAGGGACTTTTTAAAAGAGCTGGCTGAAAAAGATAAACGGAATACCTATCTCCAGGATTTTATACAACATAAAAACAGGGTCAATTTCAAGCTTAAAAGATTTAAAAAAGAAGGAGATTCCCTAAACATTAAAATCAGTAAAAATACACCGGATGAAATTCCTGTGAAATTGCAGACAGAAACAAGAGACGGCGTAAAAAAAGAATACTGGATTGATACTGCCGGTGAGGATAAAACAAAAACCGTTTCCATTCCTGCCCTGGATGTTTATAAGATCACCCTGAATGATGATTATATCTTTCCGGAAGCCAATTACAGGGATAATTTCCTGTACGCAAAAGGTTTGTTTTCGAACATGAGGAAGATCAAGCTCAAACTCATCAAAGACATCCCGAATCCTGAATTCAATGAAATCTATGTAAACCCCAGAATACGTTTCAGTAATACCTATGACAAATTCCTGATCGGGTTCAACTTTAAGAACCAGTCGCTTTTTGATCAGAAATTCCTGTACTCCGTTACGCCTACTTACAGTACCGGAACAGGGAAACTGGTAGGTTCAGGAGCGGTAGCCTATTCTTTTCTGCCCGCAGAGAGCATGATCAGAAGCTTGACCTTCGGCATTTCAGGCTCCCAGTTCCATTATGATTATGACCTGGCCTATAAGAAAGCCTCCATCTATTCCAATATCAGTTTCAGGAAAAACCCGAGGAGTACCGTAAGCCGCGGCGTCAGTATTTCCTACAATTATTTTGAGCGTGACCTGAATGCCGAAATGATCCTCAGAAACGATTATGACCGGTACAATCTGTGGAGTTTAGGATATGGATATTCTGATAACCAGAGTATCCATGAAAAAAGCTTAAGTGTAAATACCCAGCTCATGAAAGATTTCAACAAAGTAACAGCTGAAGGTTTCTACCGTTGGGAATTTGCCCCGAGACAGAAATTGAGCGTACGGCTTTTTGCAGGGTATTTCATCAAAAACAATACACGGAATAATACCTTCAACTATGGAATTTCCAGGGTTTCAGATTATTCTTTCTCCTATAATCTTTTAGGGCAGAGTGCTACAGGCGGTATCTTGTCTCAGCAGTATGTTCTGGCGGACGGAGGCTTTAAATCATTGATCCCCGGAACTGTAAATAAGTGGATCACTTCCGTTAACGTAGACACAAGTGTCTGGAAAATTTTTCACATTTATGCAGATGCAGGCGTGTATCAGAACAGCAACCGGCCTACCCAATTTATCTGGGACAGTGGCGTAAAAGTAAGGGTAATCTCGGACTTCCTTGAAATCTATTTTCCGGTACAGTCTTCTCTCGGTTTCGAGCCCGGCTTTAAAGATTATGCAAGACGCATCAGGTATACCCTTATTCTTAATCTGAGTTCGATTATTAACGCAGCCAGAAGAGGCTGGTATTAAAAATCAACTCAGTCCCTGACAATCCTTTGTGAAACCGGTGAATTATTGATCATTCCGGTTACGGTATATTTCCCTTTCGGCAATTCGGTAAGATTAAGTCCGTATGAAGTTTTCGTTGGCGACTGCATGACCACCTGCCCGAACTCATCATATATTTTTACGTTCTGTACTTCACCGCCAAAAACGATTTCATTGTTATCTTTCACAAAAGGATTAACGACAAAATTAAATTTTGAATAGTTGAAATCCACATCAGCAAGTGCCTGGGTTCCGGCTGTGGAATTAACGGGATTTACAGGGGCTATGATAAAATCACCAACATTGGTATTGGTTCCGGCTGTATTATCAAGTACCCTTTTGAATGCCGTAGCTGCTGTGGGAGAAAGGCCGGCTGTTGTTCCTGCAAACTGAACAGATGTTCCGTAGGTGACAAAATCTATTACGTTAGCATCATCAGCATTATTAACCTGCAGTGTATTTCCGGCCAGTACCACTTTTCCTGAAGCCATATTAAGATTCAGTCCTGCAGAAGTTGTCTGATTTTGTAAACCGTTAAAATATAAAATGTTACCTGCTATAAAATCAGGAGCCGGAAGGTTAGTTGTTCCTCCTCCACCCGATCCTTCCTGAATGAGATAACTTTGCCCTGAAGACAACGTAATATCCGGCAGCATATGATATGGGTTGAAATTTCCATATGCATCAGCATACTGCAAAGTCGCACCGCGTAAAGAAACCGTTTCAGAACCGGTGTTTTTCAGAATGACATAATCATTTATTAAGGTAGATCCGGCATCACCGCCACCACCGTAGATTTCACTGATGACAATCTGTGCATGAGCCACTGCTGCTATTGAAAGGATACCTATAAGAGTAAATATTTTTTTCATAATGGTTTGTATTTGTATTCATTAAAAATTACAAAAACGATACCACGTTGGCAAAATACCTAAAGCGTATAATTTAAAACCACCTAACTTTCAGGCAAATAAAAACAGCCACTTCAAAGAAATGGCTGTTATGTATGATATTTGAAAACTTAAATTAGTCTTTCAAAATTTTCTGAGAAACAGGTTTGTTGTTTACTACACCGGTTACGATGTAGTTCCCTTTTTGTAATTCAGCAACGTTAAGTGATTCGTTTTCTCTTACGGAAGCTGTTTTTACAATCTGTCCTGTCATGTTATACACTTTTACATCTTTAGCCTCTGCTCCGAAAGTAATTTCGTTGGTTTTAACGAAAGTGTTTTTAACAAAAGTTCCTTTTGCTTTTGATAAATCGGTAACTGCTAAAGATCCTGTAGAATATGTTCTTACCACTACATTATCAACACTGATATTTCCTGTACCTGAAGAAGCACTTCCAGCTTGTCTTATAGCTACAGAAGATAATGCAGTAGGAGCTGCTCCCGTACCTGTAGAGTTAGATAATAATTGCTGAGAATTAATTTGTAATGTTGCAACATTAGTGGAAGCAGCATTATCAATTGTATAAGTAACAGTGATGTTGGCAGCAGTACCATAAGGAATTTCTGCTCCATAAGTTGGAGTAACAGGATTTCCACTATTATTCAACACACCCAATGTATAACCTGTACTGGTTCCTTTAATATATAACCTTGCATAGAAAAAGGTTACAGACGAGCCTGCCGTTGAAGAAAGCATCATAAAATACTCTCCTGCAGTACTAAGACCTGTAGCACTTGCTACGTTAATAGTTGCTGAATAATCAACTTTATTAATTGCTCCGGCAGTAATAGTATAAGGTAAAGAGAAAGCTAAATTAGCATCTTCTGAATTACCTGCCACTAGATTAGCCACAGAACCGTTAGCAGTAAGCTGTCCTGCAGTTCCGCTATGAGATGACCATCCGTTTGAGGTTAATGCTCCATTATAGTTAAAACCTTCAGATACAACAGTAGTCTGAGCCATAAAACTTGCTACTACACCAACGGTAGCAATAAAAGAATAAATCTTCTTCATAATGTAAAAATTTTAATTATTAATAATTTGTAGGGCAAAATTAAGTCATTTTTTCAATACAAGACAATAAAGAGATTAATTTTTTGTTAATAATACTAAAACCCTTTCCGTTAAGTATTTTTAGTTATTTTTACGGATTATTTTAAGAGGCTTGCGAAATTGTATCCTGATATTCGTTTTGTTTTTTATAGGCATCTTTTCAGGTAATGCCCAGGTATTTACGTGGAAAAATCCCAACCTTCCGCAGGACAGCCTTAAGCAGGATACGATTCATCAGGACAGTATTCTCGCCGCCAGGTTTGAGCAGGATATTTTCGCAAAAGACACCCTCGACTTTGTAAAAAACAGCAATAAAATTATTGTTGATGAAGCGGTTCTTGCCAGAAATGATAAAAAAAGATTTTTAGGGGAGCTCAATTCCAAAGGATCAATCATCCGGGGAATTACTTTCGGTAACAACCAGGGGCAGTCGGTACAGAGTTCAATGGATCTGCAGATTTCCGGAAGGCTTTCAAAAGACGTTACCATCCTGGCCAGTATTTCAGACCACAACCTGCCGATCCAGGCAGACGGCTACACCCAGACGCTGGAAGAATTCGACAAAATCTACATGCAGCTTAATATTAAGGATAAATCAATCCTCAGGGCAGGGCATCTGGATCTGATTGAAGCCAAAAACTATTTTGCCAAATACCAGAGGCGGAGCATGGGACTTGAATTCCAGACAGAATTCGGGAAAGAAAACAAGACTTTTGTAGATGTTTCAATGGGTGTGGCGCGAAGTGAATTCCACAGGATCCGTTTCCAGGGCGTGGAAGGCAACCAGGGGCCTTACCGTTTAACGGGTAAAAACGGCGAACAGTTTATCACGCTGATTTCCGGTTCCGAGCAGGTTTTTATTGACGGAATCTTAATGAAACGCGGGGAAAACCAGGATTACATTATTAATTACAATACGGGTGAAGTGACTTTTACCAGTTTCCGCCCGATTTTCCAGCAGAATTTCATTACCATTTCCTATAATTATACCAACAGGAATTACTCCAGATACCTGTTTACCGGAAAACTTGAGCACAAACGGGAAAAACTGAAGCTCGGGCTGAACTGGTTCATGGAAAATGACAATAAAAATGCACCGCTTGCTTTAAACCTCTCGGCGGAAGACCAGCAGATCCTGGCCGAAGCAGGAAACAATCCTAACCTGATGTATGCGCCTTCAGGCGTTATAACGGAATATGATGTTAATAAAATCCTCTACAGGCTCGTGCAGAGTCCGGCCGGGAATTATTACGAATTCTCAACGGATGCTACCCAAACATTATATACCGTTTCCTATACTTATTTCGGAGCGAATCTCGGGGAATACAAAATTACCCAGACTACCAATAACGGACGTGTTTTCGAGTACGTAGGCCCGAATATGGGCGATTACCGGGCGGTAAGAAAACTGCCTTCACCGGAAAAATCCCAGGTTTACTCAATGAATTCCGAGTATCTCCTGAAAGACGGAAAAATCGGGGCTGATATTTCTTTGAGCAATTACGATGTAAACCAGTTTTCATCAAAAGATTCGGACCAGAATATCGGTTATGCCTGGAGGGTTTTCGGAAATAAAACATTTACCAAAAACAACTGGAAAGGAACCCCGAACTTTGAATACCAGTACATTGACAGGCAGTTTCATATCCTGGACAGGATTAATGATGTAGAGTTCTCCAGGGATTTCAACCTGGCCCAGGAATTCAGCGGCAGGACCCAGAACCGTCTTATTTTCAGTTTCCTTAATAAATGGAACAATAAATCAACATTAAACTACAGGATCAATTACCTTGATGAAGAGGATACCTATAAAGGGATTAAAAATGACCTTGATTTCGGATGGATCACTGGTAAGCTGTTCACAAAAGGAAGTTTATCCTACCTGAATACCAATGCCGTCCTTCAGGATACCAAATTCATCAGAGGGGGTGTTTCCACCGAATATACCGGCAAAAAAGGAAGCTGGGCCGTAGGGGGAAGCATGGAGCACAATGAAAAGAAATATAATGACACACAGCTGATGGACGTTACCAGCTTCAGCTGGAAGGAAGTTTTCGTCCAGAAGAAAATCGGCGACAGTACAAGAACCAAACTGCTGGCGAAAGTCTATATGCGGGACAACGACTCCGTCCGCGACAACAGGCTTCAGAGCATGAACAATATCTTAGGTTTTATGGCAGAAAGCCAGCTGATCAAAACTGAAAAAACAACTTTAAACGCACTGCTGCATTACCGGAAATTCTTTTATCAGAATCAGGATGCCGATATGTCCAGGAACAACGACTTTGTGGTCGGAAATATTCTTTACAACCAGCAGCTGTTCAGGAACGGGATGCGTCTGCAGGCTTTTTATGAACTTGGAAACGGGCAGGAAGCACAGCGGGAATTCCAGTATATTAAAGTGACGGACGGACAGGGTATTTACAAATGGACGGATTATAACGGTGACGGCGTTCAGCAGCTTGATGAATTTGAAATTGCGGAATATTCGGATCTGGCACAATACATCAGGGTCTACACCAATTCCGTGAGGTATATCCCTTCCAACAAAAACAAAATCCAGCTCGCATTATTTGTAAACCCTTCCATTGTATTCAATTCTGAAAATAAATTTTTAAAACGCTGGAACTTTAACATCTCGCTCAACTCCCAGAATTCCTTTTATAAAAAAGATAAGGTACTGGTGCTGAACCCTTTTGAAAAAAGTGATGACCAGATTCTTAAAAATCAGAATATCCTGGCATCGGTTCAGTTCAGCCCCACCGATAAATCCGGCTGGAACGGAAACTACCGTTTTATCTCGAATGACAACCTCATCAATGCCAATTTCAGCAATGAAGAGCGCGAGCAGGTATCGCATTTTTTAAATGTCGGCTATTGGTTCAACAAAGAATTCAGGATCGACTGGGAAAATTCAGTACACGATATCCAGAACTCATCCCAATTGTTTGCGACGAGAGATTACCGCCTCAGTAATTTTGAGACCAAGCCAAAAGCCACTTATAAATTCACGGATGCTATCCAGGCTGAACTTTCATCGGCCTTCAGACAGAAAGACCGTGTGGACGGCGAAGAGCTTTTAAAGGCGTTTGATGTTACCGGTACCATCCAGTGGGAACGCAGGAAAACATCAATCAGAGGGAATTTTTCATTCATCAATAATAATTTCAACGGCAATAATTTCAGTATTGTAGGAAACCAGATGCTGGACGGACTGAAGCCTGGGAAAAATCAGGTATGGAGTGTTTTTATGCAGCAGGCCATTAATTCTTTCCTGCAGCTGAACTTAAATTACGAGGGAAGAAATTCCGGAGAACGCACCATCCATATCGGGAGCATGCAGGTGAAAGCAAGCTTCTAGTAATAATTCAGACTATAAATTTTCACCTTCAGACTCATCCATCACATTAATAGATATTATCATATCCTCAAAGTTTAGAATTTTGTAAATTTGCACCATGATAAAAATTGGCAATATAGAACTGCCGGAATTTCCGCTTTTACTGGCACCGATGGAAGATGTAAGTGATCCGCCGTTCAGGAGATTGTGCAAAATGCATGGCGCAGATATGATGTATTCGGAGTTTATCTCTTCGGAAGGCCTGATTCGTGATGCCATGAAAAGCAGGAAAAAACTTGATATTTTTGATTATGAAAGACCTGTAGGGATCCAGATTTTCGGAGGTGACGAAGAAGCCATGGCCATGTCCGCAAGAATTGTGGAAACCGTGAATCCTGATCTTGTTGATATCAACTTCGGATGCCCTGTAAAAAAAGTAGTCTGCAAAGGCGCCGGCGCCGGAGTCCTGAAAGATATTGATTTGATGGTCCGTTTAACAAAAGCTGTGGTAAGCTCGACAAGCCTGCCGGTAACCGTAAAGACCCGTTTAGGCTGGGACAGCACTTCAATAAATATCGATGAGGTGGCGGAACGGCTCCAGGAAACAGGAATCAAAGCACTGACGATTCATGCAAGAACCCGTGCACAGATGTACAAAGGGGAAGCCGACTGGGAACATATTTCAAGAATTAAACAGAACCCGAATATTGAAATTCCTATTTTCGGAAACGGTGATATTGATTCTCCTGAGAAAGCACTGGAATACAAACAGAAATACGCCTGCGACGGTATCATGATCGGGCGTGCTGCCATCGGTTATCCATGGATTTTTAACGAGATCAAACATTTCTTTAAAACAGGCGAACACTTGCCTGCGCCAAAAATTGAAGACCGCTTGCTGGCTGTACGGCAACATGCAGAATGGAGCGCGGAATGGAAAGGTGAAAAATTAGGCTTGATTGAAATGAGGCAGCATTACAGCAATTATTTCCGCGGGGTACCGCACTTTAAAGATTTCAGGAAAAAGTTCCTGGAGGTTTTTACTTTAGAGGAAATGGATGCTCTGATCAATGAAACCCAGGCATTTTATTCAGATTATTTAGCGCAGCAACAGGCATAAAAAACAAAACCATCAAGTAACTGATGGTTTTATTTTTTTATTTTAATATCCTTCTGATGCTGACTCGTCTTTTATGAGCGCCAGCGCTGAGGAAGTCCCTATCCTTTTTACGCCCATACTGATCATTTTTTCTGCATCTTCGGGCGTCCTTACGCCGCCTGCCGCTTTTACGGAAAGTTTTCCGGCATGATCAAGCATGATTTTCACACCCTCAAATGTTGCTCCGTTAGGTTTTCCTCCTTCCGTCTGATAAAATCCTGTAGACGACTTGACAAATATTTTAGGCAGATCAGCTTCGGAGAAATTTTCTTCTGCCCAATCTGAAATATTTTGGGTGAGGTCGGCAATCTGTTCATCCGTAAGCGCTGCGATCTCAATGATCCATTTGGCCACTTTATGATGCTGTACACACAGCTGGGTACATTTTATAAATTCTTCTTTTACCGTATGCAGGTCTCCGTTAAGATAAGCCGGATAGTTGATCACAAAGTCCAGTTCATCTGCTCCGTCGGCAATGGCTTTGGAAGCTTCTGCTGATTTTTCCTCTGAGGAATAGGTGCCTTCATGAAAGCCGATTACCGTTCCTACGATAACATCAGCTCGTTTTTCACGGATATATTCTTTGATTTCAGCCACATAATCCGGACGGATCATCACAGCAAGAATTCCGTGATCAATAGTTTCCTGCGCTAATTCTTTATCCTTCTGTAGTGTTTCCTGATCTGAAAGCCCTGACTGCTGAGGTGTTTTCAAATAGGTTGAATCTAAATACTGAGCAATGTTCATACGGTTTGTTATACTTTCAGTTGTCTGTAAATTCCCTGTTCCAAAGATATGAAAGTTTCTGTTCTTGTCACGCCTTTCAGCTTCTGAAGTTTACTCAGGATCTGCATCAGGTGGTCATTGTCTTTACAGAGTACTTTTAAGAAAATAGTATAATTTCCTGTGGTATAGTGGGCTTCCACCACTTCATTGATATCTTTTAGAGATTTTACCATATCCGGGTAATGACTTGGCTTATCAAGGAATACACCTATGTAAGAAATAACTTTATACCCGATTTTTTTAGGGTTCAGAAATGAAATTGAGTTTTCAATGACGCCTGCCTGTTCAAGCTTCTTAATCCTCTGATGCACTGCAGTGGTTGATATGCCGATATTTTTAGATATATGGGCTAATGATGTTTTGGCATTATCCATCAGCATGTAAATAATCTCTTTGTCAATAGAGTCTAACTGATAGCTTGTGTCATCTGAATTTTTCATACTTTATTTATGTTTTTTTTGCATTTATTATAAGTTTCTGAGTCTCACAAAAACCGGAAAATGATCACTGTATCCTCCCAGGTACCGTGTGCCTGAATACGTACGGAAGGGCCGGCCTTCAAATTTCCTGTCTCTGCTGCTGATTTTTCCGGAACTGAATACTTCAGCATCCTGAAAAGAAAGTGTACTGCCTTTATTGAAAAATGATTCTGACAATATAATCTGGTCAAAAAGCAGTCCGGACCTGTAATGAAAAGCAGAATATCTTTTTTCCGAGAACAGCTGCTGAAAGGGATTTTCCAACACCTTGTTATTCAGGTCATCATAGAGTATTCTCTTTAAATTCTCATCATCCGGGTTCTCATTAAAATCACCACACAGAATTACGTTTTTTTCATCATTGTTCATGATATTCAGAATCTTTTTCCGCAGTTCAGTAAGTATAAAAGCTCTTTTCGGGCCATTAATATCTTTTTCACGCTGAGAAGGAAGATGCGCAATAAAAATATCAATTTCCTCTTGTTTATATTTTACCCTTGAGTAAAGTACATCTCTGGTGGTTTCATAGTTTTGTATGCCTTTGCCTTCAGCTTCAAATAGAAAGGTAATGGCTTCTGAATGGATGATCTCAATTTTATTCCTGTCATACAGCAATGCTACGTCCACCTTTCTTTCATCTTTGGAATTGTAATGTACAATTCCGTATTCAGCATTGAAGGGTTCTTTCTGTACAAGGTCTTCCAATACCTTCCTTCCGGAAACTTCGGACAGTCCTATCATAAATGGCAGCATCCCATTATCCTCCTTTATCAACTGAAAAACGTGTGCTATTCTGAAGAGTTTATTCTGATATTTTCTCTCATCCCAGTTTCTCAGGCCCGAATTGGTCGGGTCTGATTTATGTTTCGGTTTGTGATCTGGTAAAAATAAATTTTCAACGTTGTAAAAACTGAGCAGCTCCATCAACACGCTTTGCTAAAATTCATTAAAAACTATCATTTAATTCAGGATGTAAATTTATTATTTTATTTTGTACCCGATTCATATTTTCATAAAATTTTCAGGTTAATTTTACATTTAAAACAATCGATTTAACAGAATATTTTGAATCAGATCAATTATAAACGATTAACTTTTTTCATTTTCGTAAAATAACAGAATTTGAAATAAAAATAATCAGCAATACATACATCCGTTTTACAGAAATAACATATTTAAATCTAATCTTTTTATAGGATATTTTTAAGGATAATTTAAACCTGAAAAATTATTATTCCGTTTTTGGCTTATCACTGCAGATAAGTCCTTAAACAGGCAAAATAAAATTATAACCTGTCATTTTTCACAGAAGATCAGGACGCTTTTCCTGGGTAATCCTCACCGCTTCGTCATGGCGCCATTCTTCTATCTTAGGGAAATTTCCGCTTAACAGAATTTTAGGGACTTCCAACCCTTTGTATACTTCAGGCCTGGTAAAAATCGGTGGTGAAAGAAGGTCATCCTGGAAACTGTCTGTTAAAGCACTCTGTTCATCATTCAGTACGCCGGGAAGCAGCCGGATGACAGAATCTGCCAGAACGCATGCCGCCAGTTCGCCTCCGGTAAGAACATAATCCCCGATAGAAATTTCCCTGGTAATATGCAGGTCCCTCACACGCTGGTCAATACCTTTATAATGTCCGCACAGAAAGATCAGGTTATTTTTGATCGAAAGGGTGTTGGCTATTTTTTGATTTAAGGTTACACCGTCCGGTGTCAGATAAATAATCTCGTCATATTCCCTCTGGGACTTCAGTTCGGTAATGCATTTATCTATAGGCTCCACCATCATCACCATTCCGGCTCCGCCGCCGTAAGGCTCATCATCAATCTGCCTGTGTTTGTTGACGGCCCAATCCCTCAGCTGGTGAAAATGCACTTCTGCCAGTCCTTTATCCATGGCTCTTTTTAAAATGGAGGTCCTGAACGGGCTCTCCATCAGTTCGGGAAGTACACTTATAATATCAATTCTCATTGTAATGTTTCGTTTTTCTTATTAGGCAAAATAATTAATCGCAGCGAGGAATCCTTGTTGAAATAGCTCCACATCCAGTTAAAGAACACCGCCAGCTTATTTCTTACACTCAGGATCAGCATTAAGTGCAGGAACATCCAGAAATACCAGGCAAAAAGCCCCTGGAATTTAATAAACGGTAAATCTACCACGGCCCTGTGCTTACCGATGGTTGCCAGGGAACCCCGGTCTTCATATTCATATTCTTCCCAGCTGTCGCTGCTTTTCTTTAAAATATTCTTACCTAAATTTTTCGCCTGGTTGATGGCTACGTTGGCTACCTGCGGATGCCCCTGCGGATATTTAGGCGTTTCCATATAGGCAATATCCCCGATGGCAAAAACATTGTCATAGCCTTTTATTTTATTATAACGGTCTGTTATATATCGGTTCCTGATCAGTTTTTCCTGAGGAAATCCCTCAACCACATTGCCTGTTACTCCGGCTGCCCAGATTACATTATTGGAAGGGATGGTTTTTCCGCTCTTCATAAACACTTTATCCCCGTCATAATCCGTTACGTATTCCTGACTGAGGAAAGTAACACCTAGATCTTTCAGGTACTGTTCAGATTTTTCCTGAGATTCCTTACTCATCACAGCCAACGGCTTTTCCGTAGAGCTTATGAGAATAATCTGAAGATGGTCAAAATTCATGTAAGGATAATCCCTGGGAAGGATTTCTTTTTTCATTTCAGAAAAAGCCCCGGCCAGCTCCACGCCTGTCGGCCCGCTTCCTACGATGACGATATTCCAGTTGCCGTCGTCACTTCTGCTTTTCTCAATAATGAGCTTTTCAAAGGTCATGAGGACATGGTTCCTTATACTGATGGCTTCCTGTGTATTTTTCATCCCGAACGCACGGCCTTCCATATCTTTGTTACCAAAGAAATTGGTTTTGCAACCCGTGGCAATTATCAGCTTGTCATAACTAAAGTCCGCCTCGTCCGTAATTACTTTATTATTGGCCGTATCAATGGACCTCACTTCCGTAAGGCGGAACTGGGTATTCCTGGAACGCTGAAAAATTTTCCTGAACGGGAAAGAAATATTGGAAGGCTCAATCCTTCCGCACGCTACCTGATAGAAAAGAGGCTGAAACATGTGATGGTTTACCCGGTCTAAAACAAGTACCTTTTTGTTTTTATTATTCAGTGATTTCGCAAGCTGCAGCCCCGCAAAACCTCCTCCTATAATGATGATCTTTTCGCGTGTTTCCATAGTACACAAATTTACTGATTTATTTTAGCATTTAGCAGTGAAAAAAGTTAGTTTTGCAAAACTTTATGCCGCAGAAAAAGTACAGCAGAAAAACCGCCAGAAAGATTCATCAGAACCGCCGGAAAACTTACTTTTTCCGACGCAGGGTGGTACTGGCCGTTCTGATTATTGCGCTAATCGGTACCGGTTTATACCTGAAGCAGTCCGTAAGCTACTATTACGCACTGTACTTTAATACATTCACCCACAAAAAACTCCACAACAGCGAGAATGAAGCCCTGAGGATTCAGAAAATCCTTTCGGATAACCTCGATAAAACATATGGCTTTGATATTTCCCACTATCAGAATACGGAAGACATCAGCTGGGACAGCCTGAGCATCGGGAACAGAACCATTCCCCTGGAATTTGTAATGATGCGTGCCACAATGGGAAACCGGAATGCCGACAAAAATTTCAGCGAATTCTGGGAACAGGCGAAAAAGCATGAGCTGATCCGCGGAGCCTATCATTTCTACCGGGCTGACGAAGACCCTGTTATCCAGGCGAACAACTTTCTGGAAAATGTAAAGCTGGAAAGCGGAGA
Source organism: Chryseobacterium sp. Leaf201 (assembly GCF_001421435.1). Classification (GTDB taxonomy): domain Bacteria; phylum Bacteroidota; class Bacteroidia; order Flavobacteriales; family Weeksellaceae; genus Chryseobacterium. The sequence goes on along the minus strand of NZ_LMKA01000055.1, from coordinate 31,943 downwards.
CCTGCCTCCGATTCTGGATATTGAAAAGATCCCGAAACGGAAAACCAATCAGAAATTAATTGAAGACCTGAAAATCTGGTGCCGGATTATAGAAGAAACGTACGGCAAAAAGCCGATTATTTACACCTACTATCATTATTACAAAGATTTCCTGAAAGGCGAATTTGATGATTACCCGCTCTGGCTGGCCAATTACAATGATGTACCGGCCCCTTCCCCTGAGGGCAGCTGGAACTTCTGGCAGTTTACAGAAAACGGAATTATCCACGGAATCAACACCAAAGTAGATCTGGATGTCTATAACGGAAGCGCATGGTCTTTACACAGGCTCACGCTGGATTAACAGTCATTCAGAAAAAATTGTACCGTAAGTTAATTTATTTAAAAGGCTTTCTCTGTATCCACTCTGTTTTAGGAGAAATAGAAGAAAATATATTCTTCATAAAATAATTGATCAGGGGATTGCGGTGTTTGATCAGGCCGAAAATTTCAGTAGGCTCTGCCCCGATGGTCGATTTGATTTCCAAAGCGGTCCTTCCGAAAATTATTCTTGAAAACCGGTTGCTGATGCCGAATTCCACCATATCCAGAAGCATATTCAGATACAGCTGCTTTTCTTTCTGGCTGTTTTTATCATAACCTAAAAAATAGGTGTCGATATCGTTATTATTTAAAATCAGTGTATAAAAACCAATAAGTTTCTCACCTGAAAAATATCCGAAGAACCTGAATTTATCCTTCATGTGTTCTTTCATGCTTTCAAAATGGCCTTTTCCCAGAAAAAACGTGTTGAAGGAAGCATTCTCAGCAACATTCTGATACAGGAGGTGTATTTCTTTCCGGTGAGCGTGTATCTGGTTAAGCGTTAATTCCTTTTTTTCAATACCGGACAGTTTTTTCCTCGCAGATTTGGCTCTGGTTCTGTACTTTGCAGAAAAACTGTTTATATAATCTTCAAAACTTTCCCAGTTCTCTTTAAGTTTAAGCATCATATTCGGCTGCACCGAAAACCTGAGGTATTTTTTATAATCCCTGCCCTGGAAATACGTTACAAAATTCGGCTGATAATCTTTATAGGTAATAATGGAAGTCTTCCGGATTTCCTTCTGCATTTTCAGTACGGCCTCATGCAGGAGCGGCATAATTTCTTCTACGGTCATTACGGAAGTATCGAAATAAAACCCGTTCTGCCCTGTCAGCATGTTATTCCCCAAAATCATTAAATCTTTGCTGAGCCGGCCGGCAAAAAAATTCCTGATGTTGTATAAAGCTTCATTTTTCTGAAAAGTCTGATGCCTGATAAAATCCAGGTATTGAAATAAAGCTCCGCCCACAAGCTGCCCGTCCCGGAAAAAACCCATGAAATAACATTCCATATTTTCAGGGCTGGAAGCGTTCAGAACTTTAAAGTATTCTCCGGAAAGCATAATGTTATGGTTTCCTATCACAGAATTCCAGTTTTCCGGCAGCCCAGAAGATGCGCGGTATATTTGTAAATGATATGACATAAAAGGTATGCAAAAATAGCTTTATCTCCCGGATCTTTAAAATTATTTAACATACCGCATGATACAATGGAAATCTTAAGATTTTTTCTTGCTACATTTTCGTACTTTTGCAGCTCAGTTTAAGTTTTAAATCAATCATTCAATTTCAATGAATTACGTTTCCGCAGAAAATCTTACCAAATCTTACGGCATTAAAGTTTTGTTTAAAAATATTTCCTTCCATGTGAATGAAGGAGACAAAATTGCCATCGTTGCCAAAAACGGGAGCGGAAAATCCACGCTCCTGAAAATTTTAATGGGGAAGGAAATTGCAGACAGCGGAACCGTAACCATCAATAAAGATATTCAGGTGGTTTTATTCGATCAGGAAATTGATTTTGAATCTGACCTGACCATTGAAGAATTTATGATGACTTTAGATTCCGCACCGATCAGGGCACTGAAGAATTATCATAAATCCCTGTTGTCAGACGATCATGATTTTATGGAACAGGCTCTGGCTGAAATGGAACTTCATAAAGCATGGGATCTTGAAAACGAGATGACCCAGATCCTCTCTCAACTGAAAATTACAGATCTTGATGCAAAAATGGGAATGCTTTCCGGCGGACAGATCAAGCGTGTTGCCCTGGCAAAACTTCTAACCGAAACAAGAGCGGAACACCGCCATACCCTTCTCATCATGGATGAGCCTACCAACCACTTGGATGTGGAAATGGTAGAATGGCTTGAAAATTATCTGAATAAGGCTAAAATCACACTTCTTCTTGTAACGCACGACCGTTATTTCCTGGATGCAGTCTGTGGAATTATCTGGGAGATGGAAGATCAGAACCTGTATTTTCATAACGGATCTTATGCAACGTATCTTGAAAACAAGATGATTCGTGAAGACAATATGAATTCGACCATCGATAAAGCCAACAATCTGTATAGAAAGGAACTGGAATGGATGCGGAGACAACCCAAAGCGAGAACCACAAAATCAAAATCCAGGCAAGAGGACTTTTATGAAACTGAAAAAATAGCCAAAACCGATACCCGTAAAGAATCTCTTGAGCTTGATTTTGAAATGAAGAGACTGGGCAACAAAATTCTTGAGCTGAAAGACATTTCTAAAAGTTACGGAGATAAATTGTTGCTGAAAGATTTCAGTTATTCATTTCAGCGGGGCGAGAAAGTAGGCATTGTAGGAAAAAACGGAGCAGGAAAATCTACGTTGCTGAATATCATTCAGGGATTTGAACCGAAAGATTCCGGGGAAATTGAAACGGGAGAAACCATCAAATTCGGATATTTTTCTCAGAAAGGGCTTAAATATAAGGAAGACGAAAGGGTAATTGATTTCATCAGAGAGATTTCTGAAAACTTCCCTCTGGCCAACGGCAGAACCATTTCTGCATCACAGTTTTTAAGGTTATTCTTATTTGACGACCAAACGCAGTACTCCCCGATCTCCAAACTTTCGGGTGGTGAAAAAAGAAGGCTGCACCTGATGTACATCTTATATCAGAATCCAAACTTCTTGATTTTTGATGAGCCTACAAATGATCTGGATCTTCCGACATTGACGGTTCTGGAAAATTTCTTGCTGAACTTTCAGGGGAGTCTGATCATCGTATCCCACGACAGGTATTTTATGGACCGGATTGTTGATCATATTCTGGCATTTGAGGGTGAAGGGAAAATTAAAGATTTTGTGGGGAATTTTTCGGAATACCGGGAAAACTTAAAGCTGGAAGAAAAGAACCCAAAACCTGCAGCCGTGCAAAAAACCGAAACGCCTGCTGCTGTTACTGCTGCGCCCACCGTAAAGCTACAGGATCCAAAGAAAAAGCTTTCTTTCAAAGAACAGCGTGAACTGGAAACGATTGAAAAAGAGATTCCTAAATTTGAAGAAAAAAGAGCAGCCCTATTAGAGCAGCTGAACAATGAAACTGAGTACGATAAAATTTCAAAACTTTCTGCAGAACTTGAAGCGCTTTCCGGAACATTGGAAAACCATGAACTGAGATGGCTGGAGCTGCAGGAACTTATGGGATAAAAAGTTATAAATTATGAGTTATATGTTATGGGTCACTGAACGTATAACTCATAACATATAACTCTAAACTCACAACTCATATCATAGTTCAGGAAACTCAATAATCCTGCCCTGTCTGGAACTTTCCACGGCTGCATCGATAATCCTCATATTTTTGATGATTTCTTCTGCGGGAGAAGGCAGCGCATAACCGAAGACCATAAATTCGTACACCTGTTGGTAATAGTTCATATAATTTCCGGGCTCGCTGGAAGTAAGTATCCGTTCTGTCTCTTTCTGATTGTTTAAAAAGTTAAGAACCCCATCCGTCTCTTTCAAAGGCAGCGTCCAGTCCTGCCCATATACCGGCACTGTTCCGGAAGCCAGTTCATTCTCCTGATTATCCGTCCTTTCCTGCAGGAAACTTCCTTTTTTCCCGTGAAAAGCATACGCGTAATGTGCCTCTTTGGTGAAAACAGACGACTTTAACCGTACCCTGAGACTGTTGGGATAGTATAAAATAATTTCAAAATAATCATTGGCAAATTCCTGCCCTTTCATGGAAAACACATCGGCAAAAATTTTTTCCGGAAACCCGAAGTACTGTACTGCCTGGTCCACCAGATGTGAACCCAGGTCATGCAAAGACCCTGATCCTGCAGCCTCAGGATTTTCTTTATGCTCTTTTCCACTGGGCTCCGTCCGGAACCTGTCAAAACGGATTTCCGCCTCCTTAAGATTCCCCAGATTGCCTTCGCTTATGATTTTCTGTACCTGCAGATAATCACGGTCAAATCTCCTGTTCTGGTAAACGCTGAGAAACAGCCCTTTTTCTTCGGCAAGCCTTACCAGTTCTTCCGCTTCGGATACATCAACGGTAAAAGGTTTTTCAACAATCACATTCTTCCCGGATTCAAGTGCCATTTTGGTATACTGGAAATGGGTCTGAACCGGAGTATTAACGACGACCAGATCCAGATCTGCATTTTCCAGCATTTCTTCTACCGAACGGTAAATGACAGCATCGGGATATTTTTCTTCAGACTCTTCCCTGCTTCTTTCTACAATGGATGATAAAAAAAATCCCGGATGTTCTTTTAAGAAAGGCGCATGAAAAATCTTTCCGCTCATGCCAAAGGCGCAAAGCCCTGTTTTGATCAGTTGCATACAATTATTTTTAACAAAGTTATTGATAAAAGCCTGCAATTCACTGACCAAAGACAACGTAAAATTTCACAACAGATGATAAATATCACTTATTAATTTTTATTAGTTCTAAATAATAATATACTTTTGCACTTTATTTAAAACCACTCTAAATAACATAACATACACGAATGAAAAAAAAGCTAGTAGCCTTAGGGGTATTATTCACAGCAGTATCCGTAGGTGCACAGATGAAAAATAATGATTCTGATACCATTAAGATCCAGACGATTGAAGACGTCAACCTTCACAAAACCGGAAACCCGAACAAGGCAAAGCCGCTATCAACAAAATCCAACCTTACGGTTATGGAAACTCCGCAGCCTATTGCGATTGTTACCCATGAAATTATCGAGCAGCAGCAGGCCAAGCAGCTGAGTGATGTTCTGCAGAATGTGAATGGTATCTATGTTACTTCCTCAAGGGGGAATTCCCAGGACAGCTTTGGAGGGCGTGGTTTTATTTTAGGAAATGATAATATTTTTAAAAACGGATCGAGAGTTAACAGCGGTGTTTTTCCGGAAATAAGCGGACTAGAGAGAGTGGAAGTCCTGAAAGGCGCCAATGCCATGCTTTACGGAAATACTGCGGCAGGAGGCGTGATTAATATGATTACCAAAAAGCCCCGTTTTAACTTCGGAGGAAGCGTGGGAATGAATGCAGGCAGCTGGAATTCATACAAACCGACAGTGGATTTTTACGGTCCGTTATCTAAAAATGTAGCATTCAGGGTAAACGGTACTTATGAATATGCGGAGAGCTTCAGAGATGTGGTACAGTCTGAAAAATATTACTTCAACCCATCGTTTGTATTTAATTTAGGTCCGAAATCTCAATTGATCGTAGAGGCAGACTACCTTAAAAACAATTTTACCCCGGACTTCGGAATCGGAGCCATTACAAAACAGGACGGCCTGACTTACGAACTGAACAACCTTCTTCCGAGAAATGCATATTTAGGCACAGACTGGCAGTTCCAGGATGTGGAACAGGTAACTACAAATGTTACGTTTAATCATCAGATTAATGATAAATGGACCCTGAATGCCACCGCATCTTATCAGAACTACACAAAGGATTATTTTTCTACAGAGCGTGTACAGTGGGGATATGACAAAAAGTTCCCTACCCGTCTTTCCTGGAACAGGCCATTAAACAGAACCTATAACGAGCAGAACTATACTTCGGCACAGGTGAACCTTAACGGAGAGTTCAATACAGGAAAAATCAACCATAAAGTATTAATCGGTACCGATGCTGATTACGGTGTGGCCGACGGTTATACCTATTATAACCCTGCTGACAATAAAGCCTACGGTAACTCCTATTTCTACGGAACGAACGGAGGTGCGGGACTGTTATATCTGGATGACCCTTCTACATGGATTGGCGGAGCGATGCCTGATGCGGAAAGACTGGAAAAAAACCGTATCAATACAAGAAGAATCGGAGTGTATGCCCAGGATTTCATAAGCCTTACCAAAGAATTCAAAGTAATTGCCGGCCTGCGTTGGTCATATATCGAAAATATGCCGACCATCAGGACTACTTTTAAAAGTTCTGCAGGAGGAAAAGTTAATCCTAATTCTGCAGTCGATAAAAGACTGGTAGATAATTCTTCTTCATCAGATCAGGCCATCTCACCAAAAGTAGGACTGATGTATATGCCTAATGATAACTTCTCTGCCTTTGCAACCTATACCAACTCCTTTGTTGCGAATGTAGGAAGATTAAGAGGCAGCGATGAAGCCCTGACCCCTACAAATATTGACCAGTATGAGGTGGGCGTAAAGAAAAACCTTTGGAATAATGCTTTGGCCATCAACGTAACAGCGTATCAGATCCTTTACAGGAATTACTACCAGAATGCTTTGGATGACAAAGGAAACACTATAGATGCTACCGGCCTGACCAAAGATTTTGCCGGAAAAATGAGGAGCCGCGGAGTAGAGCTTGATATTACAGGAAACCCGACGGAAAATTTATCGATTATCGGAGGTTTCTCCTATAATAATTCTGTCTATCTGGATACTCCTGAAACCTTCGGGTATGTAGAGGAACAGAGACTGGTAAGAACACCTGCCACCACGGCGAATGCATCGGTATTCTACAAATTTACCAAATATGTTCCCGGATTAAAGATCGGAGCCGGAGCTTATTACATCGGGAACAGATTAGCCGGATGGAATGATACCAAAACGGGAGCCAACAGCTTACAGGCCAGAAAAGGGGTAAGCAGGATTTTTGAACTGGAAGACTACACTACTGTTACACTATCAGTAGGTTACGAATGGAAAAAATTCATGATCCAGGGAAGAATCGGAAATTTATTTGATACTGAAAACTACAATGTTCATGAAAATTATTCCGTAAACCCGATTACACCGAGAAACTATTATGTTACGCTGACTTACAAGCTGTAAAAAAATTAATATCAAAAATTTCTTTAATCAAAGTGGGAATTGCATTTTTGCAGTTTCCACTTTTGAAATTTAAACAAACAATAACAATACGATATGGATAAGATCAAAGACACGAGAAGCTTTATGAGAATTACACACCGGTACCTGGGCTATTTCCTGGCAGGGATTATGGCCGTTTACGCGGTAAGCGGTGTTTTGCTGGTGTACCGCGATACGGATTTTCTGAAGAAAGAAAAAAAATATGAAAAGACCATCGGGAAAAACCTGTCTGAGAAAGAACTGGGAAAAGAACTGAAGATAAAAAACTTTGAAGTTGATAAAACCGACGGGTCTGTTCTGAAATTCAAACAGGGAACGTACGATGCCGCTACAGGCGAGGCGAAATATGCTAAAAAAGAGCTTCCGTTTGTACTGGATAAAATGACGAAGCTTCATAAATCCCAGTCAAAAGATACGCTTTCCCCTTTAAATACTTTTTTTGGGGTTGCCCTGTTCTTTTTTGTGATTTCCAGCTTCTGGATGTTTAATCCGAAGACCAAAGCTTTTAAGCGCGGAATGGTATTTACCGTGGCCGGACTGGTAGCAGCACTGATCCTGCTTTTTATATAAAATCAGCTGTCATATCATACCACGAAATTACGGATAATAAGCATTGTTATTAGGTTCTTTCCGTCAAAATTCACAGTGCATGGAACACTCTGGCACATTTATTGTTTTTCTGATAGCACAAATAATTAAGCATTAAATATTAAATTATAAATTATGAAAAAATTAATTTTATCAGGAATATTGGCCGTTGCAGGCTTAGCGACAACTGCTAATGCTCAGATCCAAAGAGGCAACTGGATGGTAGGAAGCAGCATTTTATCCAGTAACTTCGGATTAAATACAGGTGGTGGTTACAACATCGCAATCCAGCCTAAAGCAGCTTATTTTATTGAAGATAACGTAGCTGTCGGAGGTTATGTAAATTTAGGAGTTAGCAAAGTAACAAACGGCAGCCCGACAAGATTTGATTATGCAGTAGGAGGTTTGGGCCGTTATTATCTTTCACCGGGTGAAAATGGTGTGGATAACTTATTAAACCACGGTCGTTGGTTCTTCGAAGGAAATTTAGGAGTTGGAGGATCTTCTGTTGAAAACGGAAACTCTACCAGCGGTCTTGATTTCGGTGTTGGTCCTGGATATTCTTACTTCATCACGCCTAACATCGGTGTAGAAGGTTTGGTTAAATATCAGGGACAGACAGGATTCGGAAACGAGGGTCTGAACTCTAACATTACATTCAACGTTGGTTTCAGCATCTTTATTCCTACTTCTAAAGGAAGAGACGTTGTTAACGATGTAAAGCAATAAATCACTTCACACAACATATCACGTATTACACTTACATTAAAATCGCCGCAGAACTTTCTGCGGCGATTTTCAAATTAAAACTAAACTATAAAAATCAAATAATCATGTATTCGGTTGAGGCGTATATCTCAGGTACGGCTTTATTTCTGTGACCCCCTTTGGAAATATTTCTCTGGCATCTTCTGTAGAAATGGCAGGCGGTACAATCACATCATCACCGTTTTCCCAGTTGGCAGGGGTCGCGATCTTATAGGAGTCGGCTAACTGAAGTGCATCCAGCACCCTTAAGATTTCATTAAAATTTCTTCCGGTAGAAGCAGGATAGGTAATAATCAGCCTTACTTTTTTATCAGGGTCAATAATCAGGAGAGAACGGACGGTTGCTGTAGCAGAAGCATTAGGATGAATAAAATCATACAGTTCAGAAACTTTCCTGTCTTTATCTGCAATAATGGGAAACTGCACTTCGGTATTCTGGGTCTCGTTAATATCACGGATCCAGTTCTGGTGGTCTTCTACCCCGTCTACACTTAAAGCCAGGACTTTCGTCCCTCTTTTTTCAAATTCTGCGCTAAGCTTTGAAGTATACCCAAGCTCAGTAGTACACACCGGCGTGTAATCTGCAGGGTGTGAAAACAGGATCCCCCAGGAATCTCCGAGGTATTCATAAAAATTGAGGTCTCCAAAAGACGTTTCCGCATTGAAGTCCGGTGCTGTATCTCCTAGTTTAATTGACATAATATTTTGTTCTTGTTAGTCTACAAATTTAGTAGAGTTTTTGAAACTGGCAAAATTTTTGTTGAAAAATTGTACCTTTCATTTAAAATTTATCTTCATGGAGAAAAAAGGCTTAAGCTATATTGATGTTGTGTACAATGTTCTGGAGAACTGGTATTTGAAATTTGCACAGATTACCCCGAAACTGATTGTTGGCATTGCCGTCTTTTCTTTGTTCCTGTTTACCAGCAAGTACTTAAGCATGTTTGCCGTTAAGCTCTTCCATAAATTTTTTCCAAAAAGCAAAAAAGAAAGCTCTTTGGTCACCCTGATCAGTATTTTCAGGTTCCTGATTATGATCATGGGGAGTTTTATTGCCCTTGAGATTATGGGATTCAGCGGTTTCCTGTGGAAGTTCATCGGAAGTCTGGGTGTGGCTGGTGTTATTGCCGGAGTTGCCCTGAAAGATCTGGTTTCAAGTATATTCTCAGGGATGCTGATCGGGATTGACAAGGCTTTTAAGGTCGGGGATTATATTTCAATCGGAAATAATTCCGGGACGGTGATGGAAATCGGGTTCTTAACAACAAAAATAATTACGGATGACGGTAAAAAAGTGTATATCCCGAACCAGGTAATTTTTAATGCTCCGTTTTCGAACATTACCGCTTCACCGCAGCGGAAGATTTTTTTAAATTTTGATATCCCTGCTGATGAAGACATCATTAAGGCCCGAGAAAGTGTCAGAGACGTACTTAAAGATCTGGATCATATAGATCAGCCGGATACTGCCGAAGTCATCTTTACCGATTTAAAGCAGGGCGTATTCAATCTTCAGGTAAAATTCCTGATGGAGACAGGAGCAAATATGGGATTCCTGAAAAATGATGCCTTCCTCAAAATAAAAGAACGCCTGGACAAGGAAGGAATTCAGCTGGTTACTCCGACAAGCATAAGTATTGCCGGCGGAAATGCCGATGCGCTGTTAAATAACAGTCAGAATTAAAATAAAAAACCAGCCCCGTTAACGAGGCTGATTTCATTTAAGGTATAAAAGATTTTATTTTTTGATCATCAGTTTTTCAGAGAAACGTTCTCCGTTATCAAGAACTACTGAAATGATATAATTTCCATTCAGCAGGCCGTTAACTTTTATTTTGGTTTCACCCTTAAAGTTCCCGCTTGTGATCAATCTTCCCGAAACATCAAATAAAGTATAGTCTGCCTTTTGCGAAGCATTCTTTAATACGACATTCACCACATCATGAGACGGGTTCGGATAGATTGAAAAACTTTTCACACTTGTTTCTGCAGTTGCGAGTACTACCTGTGTAATGGCAAAACCAGAAGTGTTAAGGGCATAATAAATATTGTCCGCAGCCTTTACCATAATCCTTGCAGAAGCTACATTCTCATTCGGAAGTGTTACGGTAGCCGACCCGGTATTCGGAACACCTGCTGCCAGAACTGTAGGGAACGTAAGCCCGCCGTCTTTAGAAAGCAGAATCGTTACATTCTGTGTATTGACCGGCGGAACATTGGTTCCGGCAACATTCCAGGTTACCGGTATCGCTGAACCTCCGTTCAGTGCAGCTCCGCCTGTTGCCTGTGATGTTACTGTGAAAGGCCCGTCATCGGTTACATTCACGATCATGGCATCTCTTGCAGCCTGGTTTCCGGTTGCTCTGTTATCATTTACAACGAGAGAAAAATTCAGTGTTCTTGCCACAGCCGGAGTTACTTCCCATTTCGGAACTAAGTTATTCGCTACTACGGAACTTAACACTGGAAAATACCTTGATGAAGAAGCGGTCGGAGTCAATGAACGGTAAACAGGGCCGGCTGTTGCTGTGGAAAGCGGAGGCTGTGTACTGTTTGTATTATCATACTGTTCCCATAAATATGTAAGCGGATCTCCGTCCGGATCGGTACCGGTACCCGTTAAGACAAAAGCGGTGCCTTTCGGGATGCTGTAGTCTGACCCTGCATCAGCTGTAGGCACTGAATTACCGTTAGCACTTTTAACGGAGCAGTCATTTGCTCTTTTCAGGACATTGTACATTTCTATCACGCTGGCTGCATGGAAATAAGCATCACTGGTATTTTTTACATTGTTGTTGGAGCCGCAGATTCCGGCGTAGGCCATAATCGTGCTTCCGCTTCCCGGTTCAAAAGCCGTATTGTTATTGGCATTTCCCTGGCAGGAAGACGTATCTGCCCTGAAGGTATGGTTGGCTCCGAACTGGTGCCCGATTTCATGTGCTACATAATCAATATCAAAAGGATCCCCGACAGGTGCACCGGAACCGGTTACTCCCCTGGCTTTGCTGCTTGAAATACAGACCACACCTAATCCCGCCAGTCCGCCGCTGTTGGTTCCGAAAACGTGACCGATATCGTAATTGGCAGAACCGATAAGAGAAGTAACACTGGTCTGGTTCTGGTTGATCATACTTCCCGGATTTCCATTAGAGAAAGGATCCGTAGCGGCATTCACATGAACAAGAAGGTTATTGTTAGCTACCATAACCATGGTTGTCGAGATCGTTTTTTCATAAATCCCGTTAACCCTTGCCATGGTAGTAGCCATGGCTGCCATTGCAGCAGCTACGGTTCCGCCGTGAAATGCGGTATATTCTCCGGTTGCAGACAATGCCAGCCTGTAGGTCCTGAACAATCCGTCTGAGACCAAGGGTGCCTTGTTTGCTTCGCCGTTATTTTTCATATGATCCAGTGCATCTTCTATATGGCACTCAAAAAGCCTGTTGTTTCCCGGCAGGTCTTTTCTTTTGTAGATCATGAAGGATGAATTGTCTTTCGCATAACGGTCAAGATAGCTTACCTCCCACTGATCAAAATACATTACACTGATTCCGGTTTCCGGAGTAATACTGAAGCGGATGGTATTTTCCGGGTGCCCTTTCTGCCAGCCTGTATAAGAACGGATTTCAGGAAATTTTGCCTGAAGTTCCGGCTCCATGACAGAGGCTTCCTGAACAATATAGTTTCTTATATTCCCGTCTGCATCAGGAAATTTAATGATCCGGCTTTCGTCTTTGGAAAAACGCTGCGGAGCATTTTTAAGATCTGCTTTAATTTTTTCCATATCCAGCTGGTACAGGGAAAAAGTATTCGGAACCGTCCATCTTGGCTGGAGGTTTTCTTTTACCGTCCTGTCGTCTTTCAGTTTAGACCAGTAATTTTGCTGGCCGAAGCCGTGGGCTGCCATCAGCAGGCACGAGAGAATAAAAGTTTTAGTTTTCATGAAAATTAATTTATCATTTAATATGTTGTTATGATCTTTTTAAAATTGACATTACCTGTTAATTTAAGGAGAATATCAGGTGAAACCCGACTTGCCTTTTTAAAATCCGGATTGTCAAATTCCGATATCTTTATGTAAAGGATATCACTATCCAAGCTTATGGAATCAATGGAAACGTCATTGGAATTTTTCAGTTTTGGCTTTATGATGATATAGGTTTCATTTTCGCTGACTGCAGGAATCGGAGAAAACCTGTTCCCGACATTTCTCTGATGAATAAGATCAAAAACCTCATCCATTGTCTCCTGGGAACTGATGATCAGGAAGTCTTTCGGGGTTAAGGTAAAAGGATAATGGTATTTATCTTCAAATGGAATTTCTTTACCTACAGGCATGGTTTTGCTGCCGGCAACCTGAGACTGGCAATTAAGGAGTATCAACAGAAAAAAATACAGCAAGCCTCTCATTTAAAATCCCTTTTTGTAAAAATAGGAAATTTTGAAGTGCATCAATTTTTTTTAACATAAAACATACCCGGTTTTGAAACAGCGGCTCTTTTAAGGCCGATATTTTACAGCACTGCTGTCCGGCTTATGTATTTTAGCTGTGGAATCATTTTCAGGGATTATAAACTCACCCATTACAAAGTTTTGGTTTTCAATCTGATCTGTCTCTGTTTCCGTTGCCGTAACACTTCCGGTTGTGGTACAGGTTTCTTTCTGCTTTGAACATCCTGTTAAAAACAGGAGTAATGAAAAAACAGCCGCCGCAATTCTGTTACTCTGAAAATACTTAGGAATAAAGGCAAGAAACCGCGCTTTTAACTGTTCAGATTTATCGGGAGTGTGCAATTGATGATGATAGAATCTTCCGCAGATGGTTTCAGTTTCTTTTTCAGTAAAAATCTGATGAATTTCTTCCGGCTTTTTGTCGGTAAAGTCTATGACACATTTGCTGCAGGCGGACAAAACCTTCCTTTTTCCTGAGGAGACATCATTTTCCAGTTTTCTGAGCATGGATCCGGTATCTGAATATTTTTCATCGGCTGTTATGTGTAGTTCCGGTTAAACCTTACGGTGTTTGCAAGCTCATTACCTATTATTTAAAGATAGGTAAACGATAATGAACAGTATTCGGTTTTTATCTGAATTTATAAAATATTTAATCTTAAATTATGTCTGGTAAAAACAAAAAAACCGTTTCATTTCTGAAACGGTTTAAATATAGATTATATTTTTAGTCTTAAGCTAAAACTTCTTTTACTTTGTTGGCTGCTTCTTCTAAAGTAATTGCAGAATGTACAGGAAGACCTGACTCATCAATTAATCTTTTAGCTTCAACAGCGTTAGTTCCCTGTAATCTTACGATCAACGGAACAGGAAGGCTTCCCATTGCTTTGTAAGCATCTACAACACCCTGAGCAACTCTGTCACATCTTACGATACCTCCGAAGATGTTGATCAAAATAGCTTTTACGTTCGGGTCTCTCAGGATAATTCCGAAAGCAGTCTGTACTCTTGCAGCATCAGCAGTACCCCCAACGTCCAGGAAGTTTGCCGGGTTACCGCCGGATAATTTGATGATATCCATGGTTGCCATAGCAAGACCGGCACCGTTTACCATACAGGCAACGTTACCGTCCAATTTTACGAAGTTAAGACCTGCTTCACCTGCTTCAACGTCCATTGGATCTTCTTCTCTTGTATCTCTTAATTCAGCAAGGTCTTTGTGACGGAACAATGAATTGTCATCCAAAGTTACTTTTGCATCAACAGCAATAATTTTATTGTCTGAAGTCTTCAATACCGGGTTGATCTCAAAAAGAGAAGCATCAATTCCTGTATAAGCATTATATAAAGAAGCAATGAACTTTGTAAATTCTTTAAAAGCATTCCCTTCAAGACCTAAATTAAAAGCAATTTTTCTTGCCTGGAACCCCTGAAGGCCTAAAGCAGGATCAATAATTTCCTTGTGGATCAAATGAGGTGTTACTTCAGCAACATGCTCAATATCCATACCTCCTTCTGTAGAATATACGATGGTATTTTTACCTTCAGCTCTGTCTAAAAGAATAGAAACGTAAAATTCTTTAGTTTCAGTTTCTCCCGGATAATATACATCCTCTGCAACCAATACGGAATTTACCAGTTTACCTTCAGCAGAAGTCTGTGGAGTGATCAGCTGCATCCCGATAATATTCTGAGCGTTTTCTTTAAGCTTATCCATATTCGGAGAGAACTTTACACCGCCACCTTTACCACGGCCACCTGCGTGGATCTGTGCTTTCACCACCCATCCCTGAGCTCCTGTTTCAGCAGTCAGTCTTTCAGCAGCCGCTACAGCTTCGTCTACGTTGTTTGCTACGAAACCGCGTTGGATAGCCACTCCGTACTTTGATAAAATCTCTTTTGATTGATACTCGTGAAGATTCATATTATTTTTATTATTTTATTTTAATAGTTAAAGGTTGACAAATTTACTAAAAATGAATAAGGTTAAAAAGAAATTGTCAAACTTTTAACGGATTCAGCCGGTTTAATTTCAATCTTCCTTCCGTACAGGCCGGTGAATGCAGACCTGCCATCTGTATCTTATCAACAATCCGATAGTAAACCGCTTTATTTCTAATCAGATTTTAATGGTATTCTAATCTGCCTGATTTTTATTAGTATACTGCATCTGTTATCTTTGCGTTACAAAACGGCAAAAATAATTCACTAAATATAAGCAAAATAAAGCTTATGGAATAGTCATTGCTAAGCAGAGGTGAAACCCATGGGTTCGCTTATAATAAAAACACAGTCTTAAAAAATGAAGGAAAAGGAAATAACGGCCAATGAACAGGGTAAAAGGCTCATCCGCTACATTACGAAGGAAAAAAAAGATGTCACCAATATTTATTTTTATGCTATCCTCAACGGTCTTGTGCAGCTGAGTGTACCATTAGGGATACAGTCTATCGTAAGCTTCGTTATGGGAGCCACGATGGCAACATCCATCTACATCCTCATCTTCTTTGTGGTGATCGGTACCTGGCTGGTGGGATATTTCAGGCTGAAGGTGATACAGATCATCGAAAAGATACAGCAGAAAATCTATGTTGAGTTCTCCATTGCCATTGCAGAAAAAATCCCTAAAATAGACCTTTCCCATGCAAGGAAATACTACCTTCCGGAACTGGTCAACCGTTTCTTCGATATTCAGAATCTTCAGAAAGGAATATCAAAAATCCTACTGGAAATCCCTGCGGCGCTTATCCAGATTGTTTTCGGGATTCTCCTGCTTTCCTTTTACCATCCGTGGTTCCTGGCTTTCGGAGCACTGGTGATCATCTGTGTGGTACTCATTTTTGCCTATACCATGGAGAGCGGCATAAAATCCAGTATCGAAGAAAGTGACAGAAAATACAATACCGCTGCCTGGCTTGAGGATGTTGCCGGTTCAGTAAAAACTTTTAAGATGCATGCCGGAAGCGAAGGCCATCTGAAAGGAACCGATGACAGGGTGGTTGAGTATCTGGACCACCGGACTTCCCATTTCAGGGTCCTGGTTTTCCAATATAAGACCATTATTGCATTTAAAGTCATCATCACGCTCGCCATGCTTGTGATAGGAACTTACCTCTTGATCAACCAGCAGCTTAATATCGGGGCATTTATTGCAACGGAAATTGTCGTGTTAAGCATTATGGCAGCCGTTGAAAAGCTTATCGTTAGTCTGGAAAGCTATTATGACATTATTGCTTCCTTTGCCAAGCTGTCTAAAATCACAGATCTCGAGGAAGAAAATACCGGTGACATTGTATTCTCCCAGAAAGACAAAGGTGCTGAAATTGAGTTTAAAGAAGTAAACTTTGCCTTTAACGACAGCATTCCTATCCTTTCTGACCTTAACTTTAAAATACAGCACAACAGCATCAATATTATCACCGGAAAACTGGGAGCCGGCAAATCACTGCTCCTCAATATGATTGCCGGATTTTACGAACCCACTTCCGGAACCATCCTGTTTGATAAAATCCCGCTGAAAAACATTGACAAGATGCAGATGAGAAATACCATCGGGCTTTACCTTGAAAATATGAGGATCATCCAGGGGACCGTACAGGACAATATCCTGCTGGGAAATACTACCAATAATACAGAAGACATCCTGGAACTTTCCGAAAGTATAGGACTGGAAAACCTACCAAGCCTTTTCAGCAGCGGTTTCTTCACCGAAATCAGTGAGACCGACCCTGAGATCAGCTTCAGCTCCAAAAAGAAAATAATTCTTCTTCGTGCGCTGTTAGGAGATAAAAGGCTGATCATCCTTGAAGACCCTTTCTCCGGCATGAATGCAGAATTTCAGATTAAGATGATGCGATACCTGCAGCAGATCAGGGAAAAATCAACGGTTATTATCGTCTCCCATGACCAGGACATCCTACAGGCCGCAGACCAGCAAATCCATATGGAAGGAGGCACATCCAGAATTGTATTATAAAAACCCAACACAATGACAATGAAACTGAAATCATTTGATAAAATATATCATATCCATAAAAAATCCAGTGTAAAGAGATGGTTCCTGATCTTTCTGGCAGGAGGCATCATCACGCTGTTTCTCCCGTGGACACAGAACATCAAGGTGAGAGGAAACGTTACATCGCTGTATCAGGAACAGCGCCCGCAGCAGCTGAACTCCCCTATTCCCGGACGCATCATCAAATGGAATGTGAAAACAGGAGATTATGTAAAGAAAGGAGACACACTCCTGCAGCTTTCGGAAATTAAAGATGATTATTTAGATCCGCTTTTGGTACAGAGGACCCAGGAACAGGTGGAAGCCAAAAGAGGCGTTCGGGATTATTATGAAGCGAAGGTGGGAACCACAAGGAGCCAGCTGCAGGCACTCAATGCATCAAGAGACCTTAAGCTGAACCAGCTGAAAATTAAAATCAGCCAGCTCAACAATAAGCTCGCCGGTGAAGAAGCCGAACTGGCAGCTGCAAAAAATGAGCTCAGCCTCTCTGAAGACCAGTTTGCAAGACAGAAAAAAATGTATGACGAAGGGCTGGTTTCGCTTACCCAGTTCCAGCAGCGAAGCATTTCTTACCAGAATGCCGTGGCCAAAAAAACCGCTTACGAAAATAAAGTGGCCCAGACCCGTCAGGAAATCATGAATACCGGTATCGAACAAAGCTCCGTTATCCAGGATTACACCGAAAAACTGAGCAAAACCGAGGGAGAAAGATTCCAGAGCATGGGACAGATCGAAGGAAGCGAGGGAGATATTGCCAAGCTGGAAAACCAGATGGCAAACTACAAAGCAAGACAGGGCCTGTATTTTATCCTGGCTTCACAGGACGGACAGATTGTTCAGCTCAACAAGGCAGGAATCGGGGAAGTCCTGAAAGACGGTGAAAACATAGGGACCATTGTTCCGACTACGGTAGATTATGCAGTAGAAATGTACATTAAGCCGGTGGATCTACCGCTGATAAAGGAAGGGCAGCGCGTGATGTGTATTTTCGACGGGTTCCCGGCGATTGTATTCTCCGGATGGCCCAATTCCAGCTACGGGACATTTGCCGGCAAAGTGGTAGCCGTGGAAAGCAACATCAGCATGAACGGGCTGTTCAAGGCCCTCATCATAGAAGATAAAAATGAAAAAAAATGGCCGCCTAAAATTAAAATGGGAACCAGTGTACAGGGAATCGCCATTCTGAACGATGTCCCGATCTGGTATGAACTGTGGAGGAACATCAACGGATTCCCGCCGGATTACTATGAGGTAAAAAATGAAAAAGCAGGCAAAGATGAAAAAGCAAAATAAAATTATTTTTATTCTCGTCTTCTTCTTTTTTCAATACGGCTTTTCGCAGGACTCGCTTAGGATTTCGGCTCAGGAATTCATTTCGGTTGTCAGGAATTTCCATCCTTTGGCCTTAAAATACAGGCTTCAGAATAAAATTGCCGAATCTGAAATTACCCGGGCAAGAGGAAACTTTGATCCTGTACTGGCAGGAAAATTGGGCGAAAAAAATATAGACGGGACAAAATATTATGAGCAGAAAAATATTGAACTGGGAATTCCCACCTGGTACGGGATTGACCTTACTACGAGCTACAATTATCTTGATGGTGAAAAACTGAATCCGAGTGATACCAGAGGCGGGCTTTATCAGTTCGGGATTACCGTTCCCCTTGCCAAAAACCTTTTATACGACAGGCGAAGGGCCATATTGGATCAGGCAAAGTTCGCCCTGAAAATGACGGAAGCGGAACAGGCTGTGCTGACCAATGATCTTCTTCTGGAGGCGGAAAATACCTATTGGGAATGGGTACAGAGCTTTGAAATTTATGAGTTGCAGACAAAAGCAGTGGAAATCAACAGAAACCGGCTGAACTTTACCCGGAAAACCCTTGAATACGGCGAAAGGCCGGCCATTGATACGGTGGAAGCCTTATCCCAGCTGCAGAGTTTTGAGCTTCAGCAGCAGGAAGCATACCTGAATTTCGTAAAGAATACCCAGCAGCTGCAGATGTATTTATGGAATGATAACCAGGAATTTTACGAAATTTCCCAGCTCATTTTCCCCTCCGACCGGCTGACCGATCATCCGGCGTATTCCGAATTTGAATTTCTGATCCAGGATATTGAAAACAAAAGGACCGACAGCCATTTCTCCATCCTGTATTACAACCAGAAAAATAACGTCCTGGAAAGCGAACGCCGCCTGAAATGGCAGAGCTTCCTGCCGAAACTGGATTTTACCTATAATTTTTTCAACAAGGAAAATTACCGGGCAGATTACCTCCCGCTGTTCGATAATAATTTCCAGTATGGTTTAAAGCTTGAAATTCCGCTGTTCCAGAGAGAAGCCCGGGCCGGTTATGAAATTGCCAAAATCAAGATCAGCCAGAATAGGCTGGATACCCGGCTGAAAATCCGCGAGATCGATACCAAAATAGAAACCTATAAAAGTGAAGTTTTAAATTATCATACCCAGATTAATTTTTCAGAAAGCAACCTGCTGAATTACCGGAAACTCCTTACGGCAGAAGAAACACGGTACAGCAACGGCGAAAGTTCCCTTTTCCTGATCAACACGCGGGAAAATAAGGTAATTGACGCACAGGAAAAACTGATTTCCACCCGGACGAAATTCCTTAAAAGCTTCAATAAGCTGAAATGGATGAAAAAAAATTTCTCTTTTTAGAAGCGGCTCAGGGTGCTGTGATACTCTGAATTTCAGAACATGTCAATTTAAATCTACATGCATTTAAATCTGCTGTATGTTCAAATAATTTTTAAATACAATCTTAATAAAAAAGTTCAGGACATCTCCTGAACTTTTGTTTTATCTACCCTACTCCCCGGCCAGCCGCTCTGACTGTGAACCGATGAAAGGAATCTTCGGAGCCAGGAAATATCCGGTCAGGCTTGCAAAAAGAATCGGCACAAAATAGGTAAATCCGGTTAAGGTGCCCAGAATAATGGTGGTGCTCATCGGCGTCCTGGTGACACAGGCATTGATGGCCGCCATACAGCTTACAATAGCCAGCGTGGTGTCAACCGCAGGGAAAAGATGATGAATAATCAATCCTAAAGTGGTCCCTACAAAAAACAAAGGAATAATAAAACCGCCTCTCCAACCTGAAGTTACGGTAATGGCTATGGCCAGGATCTTGAAAATCAAGATCACGATTAAAAAATTCAGCGTATAATCTCCATTGATCAGCTGATTGATTTCATGATGTCCAAAATACCGGGTCAGCGGAAAATAGAACGCGATAATCCCTAATAGAATTCCACCCGTTAATGTTTTAATGTAAATTGGAATCTTCCGGTATTCAAAAATCCTTTTGAAGAATTTAACGACAAAAATAAAAATCCACCCGAATAAAGTCCCGACCATCCCGAACGCCGTTGCGTACGCAAAATCATAGACTCCGGTATAATGATAGGCTTTCAAGTCCCAGGTTGCCCCGATTCCCAGATGGATGATCAGCGCAAACATCAGGTAGCTGAAACAGCTTGCCACCAGTGCCGGAATTATGGCTTTGTAATATTCAACTGCATGCTTATGATGCAGGATTTCCAATGAAAAAAGACTCCCGCCGAGCGGTGCCCCGAACAGTGCCGTAAAACCGGATGCCATTCCGGCAATACTTAAAGAACGTAATTCTTCTCCTTTCAATCTGAAAATTTTTCCTAAATAAGTCCCTGTTGAACCTGTTACCTGAACCAAAGGTGCTTCCGGTCCTAAACTTCCGCCTGATGCCACACAGAACAGCGATGACAAAATCATGGAAGGGTTATTTTTCGGTTCCAGTTTCCCTTTGTTGAACCTGATATTATTAACAATCAGATGAATCTCTCCCGGATCACCGATAAAATGGATTACCAAACCGGCCATAAGCCCGGAAACGGCCATCACAGGAATCACCATCCAGCCCTGAAATTCAGCTAAAAACTCAGTGAAATGTTCGAGGACAATCCAGTACAGTCCGGCAATAATTCCTCCAACCAAACCCGTAATCGCCCACATGAAAAATGTACGGCTGAATACAAAAGGGTTAAATCTGATCGGCTGGTCCAAAAGATTAAATGTCCGGATAATCCTCCTTCTTCTTTTGATTTTCATTTTGTTTATTTGAAATTAAGATCCGCCTAATGGCCAACCCTCCCGGAATTTAAATTCGGCAGAATGACTAATTGGGGAACTAAATCCTGTTCTTAGCAAAATAGAAAATCAGCATTCCCCAGCTCAGGATCATAAATAGACCTCCGAGCGGAGTAACCGGGCCTAAAAATTTCAGGTTAGCCCCTAAATAATCCTGCAGGCTCAGGAAATAAATACTGAAAGAGAACAGTACCGTTCCTGCAATCATTAAAATAGAAATCCATTTTTGTGATGAAGTATCAAATTTTAAAATGTAGCCAACAATCAATAAAAAGAAAGCCGCATACATTTGATATCTCACTCCTGTTTCAAAGCTTTCCAGCCTTTCCACAGACAAAATTTTCTTTAAAGCGTGCGCGCCGAAAGCACCCAGAATTACGGACAGCATTCCGTATACAGCTCCAAAAACTAAAGTTATTGTTTTCATTGTATTTAATTTATCCAACAGATTTTAAACAACCTGTCTATTTATAGTTTAAAATTTTGAATATTAATGATACGATCCCGATTCCTATAAAGATCCATGCAAACTTTTTATTTTGGGCAAAACCGGGATTCTTAGTCAATTTCAGGAAAATTCCGAAGGCCAACATACATGCGGCTACAATAATTCCTAACATTACTCGCTTCTTAAGCGGTTAAACTCACTGATTACCTCATGATGGGTCACCGTTTTGTCCTTAAAATAGGTTACAAAATGTTGCTTTTCTTCTTCTGTTGCTCCCATTTGGTTTAAAATATTCAGCAAATGCATTTTCATATGCCCTTTCTGGATTCCGGTAGTCACCAGGGAACGCAGGGCACCGAAATTCTGAGCCAGGCCGGAAACCGCCAGAATACTCATCAATCCCTGTGCGGAAGGCTTCCCAAGCAGTGCCAGAGAGAATTTCACCAAGGGATGAAGGTTTGTTAATCCTCCGACAACGCCCACGGAAATCGGAAGGTCGATCCAGAATCTGAAAATCCCATTGTCTGTTGTACAATGTGTTAAAGAACTGTATTTGCCGTCTTTGGCAGCATAAGCATGGGCACAGGCCTCAGTCGCACGGAAATCATTTCCTGTAGCGATCACCACAGCATCTACCCCGTTCATGATCCCTTTATTATGGGTTGTAGCACGGAAAGGTTCAATCTCTGCGATATTAACCGCCTGTTTAAATTTTCTTGCAAACTCTTCATTGGAAATCCCGCTGTCGTCTTTCAGGTCTTCAATCTTGCAGGAAACCTCAGCCCTTACGATACAATCCGGGGTAAAATTAGAAAGGATATTCATCACAATCTGTAAAGAACTCTTTTCCTCCTGGGTAAAGTCTTCGGTAACGGCCACTTCCTGTTTCAGGGTTTTCCCGAACTGCTCCAGGCATGAGTTGATAAAGTTTGCGCCCATGGAATCCACCGTATCAAAACTGGCTTTAAGCTGGTAGTAATTCGGCATTTCAGAAGTTTTGTCGACCAGCTTGATGTCTAAAATCCCGCCGCCCCGGTTTCTCATGTTAGCCGTAATAGCCTCGGTAGCTTCCAGTAATTTTTTCTTCAGTTTAAAATTGAAAAAGTGAAGCAGCTTATGAGATTCAACATTAAAAATAAAATGGGTATGCCCCAGTTTTTCATTGTTGATGATGGTGGTCTTAAAGCCTCCTTTATCAATCCAGAATTTGGCAGCTTTTGAAGCGGCAGCTACCACTGAACTTTCTTCTACGGCCATCGGAAGGGCAAATAATTTTCCGTCAATCAGAAAATTAGGGGCAATCCCGTAAGGCATGTAAAAATTGGAAATTGTATTTTCGGAAAATTCATCATGGAGTTTCTGAAGTTCAGGGTTTCCGTTCCAGTATTGGTTTAAGATCTGCTGATATTCGGTATTTCCTTCAAGGTATTCGTTAACGAGCCAGTCGATTTTCCCCTGTTTGTCAAGTTTGGAAAAACCTTCAATCGGTTGGTGATTCATAGTATAACTTTAATGAATCGTAAATATAGTGATTTTATGACTTTCAGTTGTTGATAACTTCAATCAAAAAAGATTGATTTTTATCAATTTTGGGCTTACATTTGATTACTTTATCAGACTTAAAGTTAACATTTTCAATTCCATCATATGAATTTTGACCGCCTTAAAGAAAAACTCGAAATCCTTGCTGATGCAGCGAAATACGATGTTTCCTGCTCATCCAGCGGAGGCACGAGAAAAAGCAAAAAAGGCGCATTGGGAGACAGCTCTGCCAGCGGCATCTGCCATACCTATACGGAAGACGGGCGATGTGTTTCACTTCTCAAAATTCTGCTGACCAATCACTGCATTTATGATTGTGCCTACTGTGTTTCAAGAAGTTCAAATGATATAAAAAGAGCTGCATTTACGGTAGAAGAAGTGGTTGATGTAACCATTAATTTTTACCGGAGAAACTATATCGAAGGCCTGTTTTTAAGTTCAGGGATTTTTAAGAATGCCGACACCACGATGGAACGTCTGGTAAGGGTAGCAAAAAAACTGCGGCTGGAAGAAAATTTCAACGGATACATCCATTTAAAATCAATTCCCGGTGCCAGCGATGAACTGATGCAGGAAGCAGCGCTGTATGCCGACAGGTTATCGATCAATATTGAAATCCCGACTGAAAGCGGGCTGAAGCTGCTGGCGCCTGAGAAAAACCGTCAGGACATGCTCAATCCCATGAAATATATCCAGAATGGGATTGCCCAGTACAAAGATGAAAAGAAAATCTTCAGAAAAGTTCCGAAGTTTGCTCCGGCGGGGCAATCCACACAGATGATCGTTGGCGCCACCAATGAAAATGATTTGCAGATCATTAAAGTTGCCGATCATTTCTATAAAAATTTCAATTTAAAAAGAGTTTATTATTCCGGTTATGTTCCGGTCCTGGAGGATAAAAGACTGCCTTCATTAACCACTGAAGTTCCGATGCTCCGTGAAAACAGATTGTACCAGTCAGACTGGCTGATGAGGTTTTACGGGTTTAAAGCAGAAGAGATCCTTGATCCGAATATGCCATTCCTCGACCTGGAAGTGGATCCTAAAATGAGCTGGGCTTTAAGGCACCTGGATCAGTTTCCCATTAATCTTCAGACAGCAGATTACCAGATGATTCTGAGAATTCCGGGAATCGGCGTAAAGACCGCACAGAAAATTGTAGGGGCAAGACGGTTCCAGGTTCTTACCATGGATCATCTGAAAAAACTGGGCGCTGCCGTAAACCGGGCCAAATATTTTATTGACTTTAATGCCGGCAATGCCTACCTGAGATATCTGACAGATAAAAATTTCAGGAAACTGATCATCGGAGGAAGTTCTTCCAAGTTCCACAACCAGTTTTCTCAGCAGCTGACCTTATTTTAATCAAAAGAACGATGCTTTATTATCAAACGAAGGATCTATCGAAAATATCTTCGATTTTTTCGCAGCCCAAATAACGGAAAGTTAATAAATTGTTACATTATTAAATTGCTAAACTGTTACATCAGATAATGACCACCCTACTCTATGACGGAAGCTTCGACGGGCTTTTTACTGCGATATTCGAAGTTTTTGAATACCGTTATAAAGCAGTGGAAATTATCAGCAGGGAACGCTTCCATCAGGAAAATATTTTTGCAGAAATCCATGAGGTGATTACGCAGAATGATAAATCTGAACGGGTACTGAATAAACTGGAACAAAACATCGGCAAATCCGGGATTCATGAATTGCTGAAAGTGTACCTATCAGAAGATCAGGAATCAGAGCAGCTTATTTTATCGGCAGTACAGCAGTCAGTTAAACATCCGGACAAAAATATTTTACAGAATTATGCCGACAGCGGTATTCTAAAAATTTCCAAAATCTGCAAATCCGTAAGCAGGGAACGGCACCGGATGACTGCTTTTGTCAGGTTTGAAAAAATGCAGGATGAAGTTTTCTTTGCCAAAATCGATCCCGATTTCAATGTGCTCCCTTTGATCCGGAAACACTTTAAAGACCGGTACCAGGACCAGAAATGGATGATCTATGACCTGAAAAGGAATTATGGAATTCTTTATGACCTGGAAACCTGTGATTTCTTTTATCCGGACGAAAAATTAGACTTAAACAAATACCAGCAGAAGTTCCATGATGAAGAAACGCAATATCAGACGCTTTGGCAGCGTTATTTTACAAAAACCAATATTGTGGAAAGGAAAAATCTGAAACTGCACATCCAGCATGTTCCTAGGAGGTATTGGAAGTATTTAACGGAGAAACATTAATTCATTTTTCTTCTGTCTTAAAACGAAGAAGCAAAAAATCCAAAGCCCGGAAACCTGTGTTAAACTTAATTTTAAAATTTTTAATGCTCCATTTTTCCCGTATCCGTTTAGCCAGAAAACTTTTATATCTTTCAGATAAGATTAAAGCCACATGAAAAAGATTATTTCGGGAATTGTTATTTTAATAACTGTTTCAAGTTGTAAGAGTGACAAAACCTCATCGAAATTTAATACCGAAAATGAACATCCCAAAAGTTCTGCTTCAGAAAATACGGTTCAGATCAACAAAGCTGAAAATACCATCAGAAAAAGATTTTCTGCGCCTGAAGGTTACCAATGGGTTGAAGAAAAGTCCGGTTCTTTCGGATACTTTATTGAAAATTTCAAACTGAAACCGTACAGAAGCCAGATTTTGAAATACGATGAAACTCCGATTGCAACACAACATCTTCATGAAGCAGTCTTTGATATCGATACCGGAAACAAGGATCTGCAACAGTGTGCCGATGCCGTGATCCGCCTGAGGGCGGAATATTTGTGGACGACCGGACAATCTGATAAAATCATGTTTCACTTTACAAGCGGTGATGTGGTTTCATGGAATGATTATAAAAATGGGATCAGGGCTTTTGTAAACGGAAATTCTGTCAACTTCAGGAGAACAGCAGGATCTGATGATTCATATGAAAATTTCAGGAATTATCTGGATCTGATTTTTAATTACGCCGGCACCATTTCATTAAACAAAGAAACCCAACCGGTTATTAAAAATGCTGACCTCAAAACGGGAGACCTCCTGATTATACCGGGAAGTCCGGGACATGTGGTCTTTATTTCAGGCGTGTGCCGCAATCAAAAAGGGGAAAAACTGTATTTACTGAGTGAAGGCTTCACCCCTGCACAATCCGTACATGTACTTTCTAATCCTTTTAACCGGAGAATTTCTCCGTGGTACAATCTGGATATTGACGATCCGGAGACCAAAACGGCAAGATACATTTTCAAACCCACAAATTTCAGGCAGTTTTAATCATTTGTATTCAAAACTCTTGTTAAGTTACTGCCTATATCTGAACTTGTTTTTGTAAATTTGTGTTCGAAATTTTTTACCAGATGAAAGAAAGTGCTGTAAAAAAAATTGCCGTTCTTACCTCAGGAGGTGATTCTCCGGGTATGAATGCAGCATTAAGAGCGGTAGTAAGAACCGCCAATTATTATGAGATTGAATGCTACGGAGTAAGGGAAGGCTACAATGGCCTTATCAATGGTGACTTCCTGAAAATGGGGGCCCGTTCCGTAAAAAATATAATCAACCAGGGCGGAACCATTCTTAAGTCTGCCAGATCCATGGAGTTCAAAACTGCAGAAGGCAGGAAGAAAGCTTATGACCACTGTGTAGCGCTTGGCATTGACGGACTGGTATGCATCGGCGGAGACGGAACGTTTACCGGAGCCAAAATCTTTAACGAGGAATTCGGAATCCGGGTGATCGGTGTTCCGGGAACTATCGATAATGATATTTTCGGGACTGACAATACCATCGGCTATGATACGGCACTGAATACGGCCATGGAAGCCATTGACAAGATCCGTGATACGGCTACTTCGCATAACAGGGTTTTCTTTGTGGAAGTAATGGGCCGCGATGCAGGGTTTATCGCTTTAAACAGCGGACTTGCCTCCGGAGCCTTGGATATTCTGATCCCGGAAAGGAAAGACAGCATTGATGAGCTGTTCGCCAATTTCAGGAATGCGGAAAAAACCGGTAAAGCATCAAGCATTGTTGTGGTAGCCGAAGGTGAAAAATTAGCCAACATCTATGAGCTGGCAGAAAAAACAAAAAAGGAATTCCCGGATTACGACATCCGTGTGGCGATTCTGGGCCATATCCAGAGAGGCGGTTCTCCAAGCTGTGCAGACCGGGTACTGGCGAGCAGATTAGGCTACGGAGCCGTAACCGGATTAATGGAAGGGCAAACCAATGTAATGGCAGGCATGCGATCCAACGATCTGGTTTATACACCGATTGAGGAAGCCATTAAAAAACACAATGAAATCAATAAGGATCTTTTACTGATTTCGGAAATTTTAGCAATCTAATATTTTTTAATATAATTTAAAACAAACTATTATGTCAACAATCAAAGTAGGTATCAACGGGTTTGGTAGAATCGGACGTCTTGTATTCAGAGCAATGACTGAAAGAGATAATATCGAAGTAGTAGGAATCAATGACCTGATTAATGCAGAATATATGGCTTATATGCTTAAATATGATTCTGTACACGGTATCTTTCCGGGAGAAGTTTCTGTAGAAGGAAACGATCTTGTGGTAAACGGAAAAAAAATCAGGGTAACTGCTGAAAGAGACCCGAATAACCTGAAGTGGAATGAAGTCGGAGCTGATTATATCGTTGAATCTACAGGTTTATTCTTAGATAAAGAAAATGCTGCAAAGCACATTAACGCAGGTGCCAAAAAGGTAATCCTTTCTGCTCCGTCTAAAGATGATACGCCGATGTTCGTAATGGGAGTAAACCATAATGAGCTTACTGACGATATCAAAATTTTATCCAATGCTTCTTGTACCACCAACTGTTTAGCTCCATTGGCTAAAGTAATCCACGATAACTTCGGGATTGAAGAAGGCCTTATGACTACAGTACACGCTACAACGGCAACCCAGAAAACAGTTGACGGCCCATCCATGAAAGACTGGAGAGGCGGAAGAGCTGCACTTAACAACATCATCCCTTCTTCTACAGGTGCTGCCAAAGCAGTAGGAAAAGTAATCCCTGCACTGAACGGAAAATTAACGGGTATGTCTTTCAGAGTACCTACAGTTGATGTTTCTGTAGTAGATTTAACGGTAAGATTAGAAAAAGAGACTTCTTATGAAGAAATCTGTGCTGCAATCAAAGCCGCTTCTGAAGGGGAATTAAAAGGTATTTTGGGATATACTGAAGATGCAGTGGTTTCTCAGGATTTCATAGGGGATAAGAGAACGTCTATCTTCGATAAGGATGCTGGTATTATGCTTTCTCCTAAATTTGTGAAGCTTGTTTCATGGTATGACAATGAAATGGGATATTCCAACAAATTAGTGGATATGCTGATCCATGCTGCTTCTCTTTCCAATGATTAATATATAATTGGTAATAAGTAATATAAACCTTCCGGAGACGGAAGGTTTTTTTGTATCATTAAATTTATTATTTTTGATATGGTTATGGATTCAGGAATATTTCAGGAAAAATCAGGTTTTCCTAAGGCCTTTGTCATTCTTCTCATCTTTCAGGCTATCGTGGGGAGCCTTATTCTTGTGAAAGACAAGGAATCGCCTTTAATAGTCATCCTCATTACCATTCCGCTAACATTACTGTTCTTATTTTCTGTTTTAAAGTTAAACCTGAATCCACAATATTTTGAATATCATTTTTTCCCTTTTACACTTAATCCGAAAAAAATCAGATGGGATGAAATTAAAGAAATACAGCTCGTGCATACAGATCCTATTACAGATTTCGGAGGATGGGGTGTCAGGCTGTCAAGGAAATACGGGAAAGCGTTTATCACAGGCGGCCAGGAGATTATCTTCCTCAAGCTGAAAGACGGAAAAAAGCGTTCTTTTTCTGTAAAAAATAAGGAAAAGCTTGTGGCATTTTTAGAGAAAAACAACATCCCGTATCAATAAACGATTGAAAATCCATTTGATTTAAATAAGCTCATGATTAAGTTTATCATCCAGTTTAAAGTTGCTTTACAGTTCAACTGATAAATCTCACGACTGTATTTCGGCGTAAAACTTGTAATTTTATCCTTAATGGAGAACAAGATGATGCAACCCCGGTTTAAAAATTCACCTCATTTTAAAGATTTCTGGACGAAAGGCAATGGAAAACAATTGATTGAGTTTTCCGGTGCAGAGGTCGGGTTTACAGATTTTGAAAAGTTTGCCCCTTACTTTTACCATGTGGATGAAACCGGTGATCAGGTGGTGAAAGATATTTATCTCACCAAAAAGTTTCATGAAGCCTCCCGGGAAATTGAACAGTACATCCGCAACGGAGTCACCGAAAATGATCCTGTCCCGGACAGTATAAAAGAAATGTTCCTTCATACCCAGAAAATCCCTGCATGGCTGGATAATAACCTGCTTAAAAGCGGTGCAGAATTGTGTATGAGGAGCAACCTTGATGCGCTTATTTCACTTCGGGATTACTGCCTGATGGGCGGCTATGATTATGCTTACCTTAACAAACCACTGATTACCACAGAAGCCTTGAAAAAAGGTGCCGTTAAAAGACTTTCTGAAACCCTTGATTTCTGGGTAAATGTAACACGGTATGATGCTTTGGAAGTTCATAAAAAAGGATATGAATTTGCTATAAAAACCCGGCTGATCCATTCTTACGCGAGGCTTTCCATTAAAAAACACTACAAACAATGGGACACGGAAAACTGGGGCGAACCGATCAATTCCTGGGATATGATGGCCACCTATATCGGTTTCAGCCTGGTCTTTCTCCACAGCCTGCATAAATTGGGAAATACGTTTTCAGACGATGAGGAAAAGGGACTGTTCCACCTTTGGAAATACGTGGGCTACCTGTTGGGAATTCCTGAGAACCTTTTACCCGACAATAAAAAACAGGCTACTGAATATTTTTACCTCTGGACTGCCGTTCAGCCGCCGGCAGATAAAGATTCTGTTCTGCTTGCGCATTCTTTATTGAATGAATCTCTCGAAAATCCTATTCTGAAGTATCAGTTCCAAAGAAGGAACCTCCGTTATCTCCACATCTGCTGTACATGGTTCCTGCTTGATGACGAAGTATGCAGAAGGCTTCAGATTCCGGAAGTTTCTTACAGAAAAGCCTTCCCGGAAATCAAAAGGGCCGTTAATAAAATCTATGACCGGATGGTAAGCCGTAAAGCCCGGATTAAAAAAGGGAACAAAGACCAGATGAAAGTCCTGAACGATTATCTGAGGATTACACAGCACTCAAATTTTCACTAATATCGCTAGTTTAGCAGCTTTATTTAAAATCATGGCAGTTTTTAAAGAGCAAAAATACCAGACAATAAAATTTCTGAAATATCTGTTTTTTATCAAAACAGGATCAGTCACTGCAGCAGTTATTTAAGTGTTAATCATATGCTTTACCAGATTATGAATATATCAAAAATTTATACTTTTTTTAACTATCAAAACAGCTTTTAATGGTAGATAATATTAGTTTTTAAGTGTATTTTTTTGTAAATTTGATTATTAATTTAAAAGACAGATGAGTAATATTGACGATAAGAAAAAAGCACTTTCGCTGGTGCTTGACAAGTTAGATAAAACATACGGAAAAGGAACGGTAATGACATTAGGTGACAGTACGATTGATACGACCATTGAAGTTATTCCTTCCGGATCTTTGGGATTAGACATCGCTCTTGGAGTGGGTGGATATCCGAGAGGAAGAATTATTGAGATCTACGGGCCTGAATCTTCGGGGAAAACAACTTTAACGCTTCATGCCATTGCAGAGGCTCAGAAAGCAGGCGGAATTGCTGCCTTTATTGATGCAGAGCACGCTTTTGACAGAGGGTATGCAGGAAAATTAGGAATTGACCTGGAAAACCTGATCATTTCCCAGCCGGATAACGGTGAGCAGGCTCTGGAAATTGCTGATAACCTGATCCGTTCAGGAGCTATTGACATCGTAGTCATTGACTCCGTTGCCGCACTGACTCCGAAAGCAGAGATTGAAGGTGAAATGGGAGATTCTAAAATGGGTCTTCATGCAAGATTGATGTCTCAGGCTTTGAGAAAATTAACGGCTACCATTTCAAGAACAAAATGTACGGTAATTTTCATCAACCAGTTGAGAGAGAAAATCGGTGTTATGTTCGGGAACCCGGAAACGACAACAGGTGGTAATGCATTGAAATTCTATGCTTCGGTAAGAGTGGATATCAGAAAAGCAAGTGCACCGATTAAAAACGGTGATGAAGCGATAGGAAGCCGCGTTAAAGTGAAAATTGTGAAGAACAAAGTAGCTCCGCCTTTCAAAATGGCAGAATTTGACATCATGTACGGTGAAGGCGTTTCTAAAACCGGGGAAATCCTTGATCAGGCGGTAGAACAGGGCATTGTGAAGAAAAGCGGATCATGGTTCAGTTATGAAGAAACAAAACTCGGACAGGGACGTGATGCGGTGAAAGATGTTTTAAAAGACAATCCTGAGCTTGCTGAGGAACTGGAAAACAAGATCAAAGAAGAATTGAAAAATAAAGTAAAATAAGTTTTTCAGAAATTATAATGAAGGCAGCTTTAAGGCTGTCTTTTTTTATGGAAAAATGATCTGTGGATCGCAGCATATCCAATTAAAACAAATTATTTATCAAATCAAGACTGGTAACAACCGATCAGCTAAATTTAGAAACAATAAACCAATCAATAAACTTCTTCCTATAAGAACTATCTAACCTTAAAGTTGTTTAATAAAAACTATACTTTATACTTTATACTTTATACTTT
>NZ_LMKA01000054.1 GCF_001421435.1 Chryseobacterium sp. Leaf201 | reverse complement strand
GGCGGCGGCCTTGCCGCCGCCGAAACTAAAAACATGCAATGCTTATTATTGTCCGCATATTATTTATAGCTTGCCGAACCACTTAAAATCTTAAATTTACTCAAACAATAAAAATATGAATCTGTATACACAGCCGATGTTGCGTGAAGATGCACTCAAAGATAAAGTAGCAATCGTAACGGGAGGCGGAAGCGGTTTGGGAAAAGCCATGACCAAATACTTCCTTGAATTAGGGGCGAAAGTAGTGATTACCTCCAGAAATCTGGAAAAATTACAGGGAACTGCAAAGGAACTGGAAGAGCAGACCGGCGGAAAAGTGCTTTGCGTAGCCTGTGATGTAAAAAACTGGGATGAGGTGGAAGCCATGAAAGAAGCAGCCCTGAAAGAATTCGGGAAAATTGATATCCTTCTGAATAATGCTGCAGGGAATTTTATTTCCCCGACGGAACGGCTGACCCACTCTGCTTTTGATTCTATCCTGGATATTGTGCTGAAAGGAACTAAAAACTGTACACTTTCCGTCGGTAAACACTGGATCGACTCAAAAACTCCGGGAACGGTTTTAAATATCGTGACAACATATGCGTGGACCGGTTCTGCTTATGTAGTTCCGTCAGCCTGTGCCAAGGCAGGGGTTCTGGCCATGACGAGGTCTCTGGCTGTTGAATGGGGGAAATACAACATCCGGTTTAATGCCATTGCTCCGGGGCCTTTCCCTACGAAAGGAGCCTGGGACCGGTTGCTGCCTGGAGATATGAAAGACCAGTTTGACCTGGCAAAGAAAAATCCGCTTAAACGGGTGGGGGAACATCAGGAACTCGCTAATCTTGCGGCATATCTTGTTTCGGATTTCTCATCTTTCGTTAACGGTGAAGTGGTAACTATTGATGGCGGGGAATGGCTGCAGGGCGCCGGAGAATTCAATATGCTGGAGGATATTCCGCAGGAAATGTGGGATGCCCTGGA
This sequence comes from Chryseobacterium sp. Leaf201, assembly GCF_001421435.1. GTDB lineage: Bacteria > Bacteroidota > Bacteroidia > Flavobacteriales > Weeksellaceae > Chryseobacterium. Next base: position 55,845 of record NZ_LMKA01000054.1, on the reverse strand, counting down.
AGCGATGATTAAAGCACAGAAATCCAATTAATTTCAGGTATTAATTATTCAAAATAATTTTCCGGAGATGATGTATTTAAATCAGCTCTAATATTTATTAAGTTTAAGTACTGAGTTGAAATACGCTCTTATTGCAAGAAGTAAAAGCTGCCGGAATGTAACAATTCCGGTAGTTTGCTTTACTAATTAACCAAACAAAATAATAATTCAATGAATTGTAAATTTCCGATCCTCGTTTCCACTCTAGCCGTTATGCTCTTTTCACAGCCGGCCTATGCTCAGGAAGCACCCAAATATGATTATGTAGAGGCTTTTAAGCCGTTTTTCTATACCCAGACCGGGACTCCGACAAGATCTGCAAGCGGACAGCCGGGATATGCGTACTGGCAGAATTCCGCAGACTATAATCTGAATGTGAGCCTTAACGAAGCCAAAAATGAAATTACCGGAACGGCAGAAATTACTTATACCAACAACAGTACGGATAAATTAGGGTTTCTGTGGCTGCAGCTGGATCAAAACCTGTTTGAAAAAGATTCGAGAGGAAATGCGGTAGTTCCGATGTCCGGGAGCCGTAACGGATCTCATGGAGAAGAATTTGAAGGAGGCTATACCATCAAGTCGGTAAAGCTTGATGGTAAAGACGTGAAATATACCATCACAGACACAAGAATGCAGATTGACCTGCCCAACGAACTGAAAGCGCAGGGAGGCGTTGCAAAAATTAAAATTGAATACTCATTCCTTTCCCCGAAATACGGATCAGACAGGATGGGAATAGAAGATACGAAGAACGGAAAGGTCTTTACCATAGCGCAGTGGTACCCGAGGATGTGCGTATATGATGATGTATTGGGCTGGAATACGATGCCATATCTGGGAGCATCTGAGTTTTATCTGGAATATGGTAATATCACTGCAAACATCACGGTTCCTGCGAGTCATTATGTAGTGGCTTCAGGAGAATTGCTTAATGCGAAAGAAGTGTATTCCAAAGAAGAAAATAACAGATGGGAGCAGGCTAAGAACAGCGATAAAACAGTAATGATCCGTTCTGAATCTGAAATAGGGAAGAACCAGCAGGCAGGCACGAAAATCTGGAAATTCAAAATCACACAGGCCAGGGATTTTGCCTGGGCATCTTCATCGGCTTTTGTGCTGGATGCGGCAAGAATTAACCTTCCAAGCGGAAAAAAATCACTGGCCATCTCTGCATATCCTGTAGAAAGTGCCGGGGAAAAAGCATGGGGAAGATCAACGGAATATACAAAAGCGGCCATCGAACATTATTCTGCTAAATGGTATGAATATACTTATCCTGCCGCTACCAACGTTGCCGGAAACGAAGGCGGAATGGAATATCCGGGCATCGTTTTCTGCCATATGAATTCTAAAGGCGCAGAGCTCTGGGGCGTTACCGATCACGAATTCGGGCATAACTGGTTCCCGATGATTGTAGGTTCCAATGAAAGACTGTTTGCCTGGATGGATGAAGGGTTTAACACTTTTATCAATGAACTTTCAACAGAAGCTTTTAATAAAGGGGAATATTACGAAAAGAAAAATATAGCCCAGATGGGAGCATTCCTGATGAATGACAGTTTTGAGCCGATTATGGTAGGACCGGACAACATGAAGGAAAACAACATCGGGATTTTGGCTTACTACAAACCGGGGATGGGACTGGGTATCTTACGGGAATCGATCCTGGGGCCTGAAAAATTTGACAAAGCATTCAAGACCTACATTCAGCGCTGGGCTTTCAAGCATCCGACGCCGTGGGATTTCTTCCACACGATGGAAAATGTTTCGGGTGAAGAGCTGAACTGGTTCTGGAGAGGCTGGTTTATCAACAAATGGAAAATAGACCAGGCTGTGAAAAATGTGAAATACGTAAACGGGGATTATAAAAACGGAGCGCAGGTTACCGTTGAAAATATCGGACAGCTGCCGATGCCTACCACCGTACAGGTGAAATTCAAAGACGGGACCCAGCAGATCGTAAAGATACCTGTTGAGGTATGGAAAAGAAATACAGAATGGACGTTTAAAGTGGATTCTGCCAAAGAAATAGAGCAGGTGAAGCTTGATCCGGATTCCAATATCCCTGATGTGAATGCCCAGAACAACAGCTGGTCTTCAGCAGATGCAAAACCTGTGGAGAAAATCAATGTTAAAGATTTTACGGGAACCTACGGCAGTAAAGACCTACCTATAAAAATAACATTCAAGGAAAAGAACAGCCAGCTCTTCGGCCAGGCAACGGGCCAGCAGGAATTCCCTCTTGAGTATGCAGGAAACAATACGTTTACTTTTGACCAGGCGCAAATCTCAATGACTTTCAGCGCAGACAAAAAAACAATTACTTTTACACAGGCAGGACGGGAGTTCAAATTTACGAAGGAATAAATTTCCTTAATTCAAATACATACAGAGCTCCGGATATTCCGGAGTTTTTTATTGGGCTTAATTAACAATAAATATAGAATCCATAACGGTTCTCTGATGGAGAAATCTTATTTTTGCTGTTTTGATAATTAAAATAAGAACGTATGAATTTCAGATTTTCCATCGTATTTCTGATGCTTTTTGCATTAGGTTTTTCACAGGATCTTAAAGTAATGAGCTTCAACATCAGGCTGAATGTAGATTCCGATAAAGAGAATTCATGGACGAACAGGAAACAGGATGTCGAGGATTTGCTTACTTATTATCATCCTGATTATTTCGGCGTTCAGGAAGCACTTCCCGGACAGATGAAAGATCTTAAAAACGGATTGAAAAATTATGATTACATTGGGGTCGGCAGAGATGACGGAAAAGAAAAAGGGGAGTTTTCAGCGATATTTTATGATACTGAGAGGCTGCAGGCGGTAAAATCAGGGACATTCTGGCTTTCGGAAACTCCGGAAAAACCCTCCAGAGGATGGGATGCTGCGCTGAACAGGATCTGTACCTATGCCGTTTTCAGGGATAAAAAATCAAAGAAAGAATTCATGGCTCTGAATCTTCATTTTGACCATATCGGCACTATCGCAAGGGTAAAATCTTCAGAACTGATTTTAAAGAAGATCAGGAAAATCAATCCTAAAAATTTACCGGTTACCGTGAGTGGGGATTTCAACCTGACAGAAGATTCGGAACCGATTAAAATCATGTCGCAGAACCTTCAGGATTCTTTTTACCATTCGGAGACGAAGCATTACGGGCCTAAAGGGACATTTACAGGATTCAATATCAATGAGGTTCCTAAAGACCGGATCGATTATATTTTTGTGAAAGGTTTCAAGATCAGATCTCACCGCCACATCAATGACAGGAGAGAGAACCTGCTGTATCCTTCAGACCATTTCCCTGTACTGGCGGAACTGAGTTTCCTGAAAAATTAGTTGGCCGGGAAATTAATTTCAAAGCCTATTCCTCTAAGGGACTGAATTTTTATTTCAGGATCATGGATAAAATATTTCCGCAGCCTGCTGATAAAGACATCAAGGCTCCTGCCTGTAAAATAATCGCTGGTCTGCCAGAGATTGTCTAAAATATCATCCCGCTTTATAGTCTTGCGGTTGTTTTTCAGCAGGTAAAGCAAAAGCTGTTGTTCCCGGATGGTAAGCCTTATATCAGACTGCCGGTGAGAAAGCAGTAGCTTTTCGGTATCAAGCGTATATTCACCGATTTTTATCAGGGTTTCGGCAGGTACAGGCAGCGTCCTTTTAAGGATATTCCTGATCCTCAGAATCAGTTCCTCAGGATCGCAGGGTTTGGAAATGTAATCGTCCGCTCCTATTTTCAGTCCGGTAAGCCGGTCTATTTTCTGGTTTTTAGCGGTCAGGAAAAGCAGCGGGAACCCTGGTTTTTCTTTTAAAATCATTTTAGCTAAAGAAAACCCGTCAATATTCGGCATCATAATATCTAAAATACCAATGTGGAATGAAAAGTCTGAAGGTAAAATGGCTACGATATCTTCCGGATTCTGAAACCATGTTACCTCAAAATCTTCCAGTTCCATATACTGTTTTAAAATCATTCCAAAATCGGAATCATCTTCTGCCAATAAGATTTTAGTTTTCATACGGAAGGTTTATTTTAAAAGTTGTTCCCTTTTTCAGGGTACTGGTCACATCAATTTTCCCTTTATACTTTGTAATGATATTGTGTACGAAATACAGTCCCAGCCCAAGGCCTTTTGTGTTGTGGATGTTATTGGCCTGTATCCTGTAGAATTTTTCAAAAATACTTTTCATTTCACTTTTAGGGATTCCTTCTCCGTTATCCGCTACGGTAATTTCCAGGTTTTTTTCAAGATCAGTAAGATGGATATCAATTTCAGAGGCTCCGTATTTCACGCTGTTTTCACATAGGTTTTTAATAACCGTTTCCATCAGGTTTTTATCGAAAGAAAGTTCTTTTACAACATTGCTTTGAAGCCTGAAGGTATTTCCGGAATAGGTAAACGCCAAATCCTGAATAAAAAAGTTCCAGTCCTCTGGCCGGATCCTGTCTGCATGTTCTTCATGCTCTTCCTGGTGCAGCTGATGCAGCAGGCTTTCCAGGCGGATAATCTGCCTGTCGATAAGAGGAAGCGTGGTTTCATGATTCATGTTCTTTTTGAGGGCTTTGGAAGCGATCTTTAAAGTGGCAATCGGTGTCTTGAACTCATGGGAAATATTGTCAACAATCGTATGGAGAACCTCAATCTGCTTCTGCTGCTTTATCAGATTTTTAATGGTGAAAATATAAAGGCTCAGCACACTGGCAAGCAGGGCTATGCAGCAGAGAATAAGCAAAGTCAGTTCCTTGAAAACAACACTTTTGATATTTAAAATTTCATATCCGGTAATGCTCCTGACTGAAAAGCTGTTGTTTCTGGTGATTTTTTTATCAGTTTCATCGGTGGATTTTGAAATGGTTTCCCAGGATCCTGTATTGGCAATCCCGGCATTTTTAACCTTCTTCTCCGTTTCATAAATTACGATAGGCTTACGGATGAGGTTGGTTTTCGTAGGGTTAAAAACAATCGATGAATACTCAATTTTTACCGCTACCTGATAGCCTTCCTCTTTAAACTGTTTATCTACAAATTTGCTGAATTCCTTTTCGGTAGCCTTTCTGTTCTTGTCAAAAAGATCCAGGAACTCATCCCGGGTGATTTTTCTGTCTTTAAAACGGACTAAAATTGCCTGTATGGAATCGTCCGGTGATTTTCTCATAGCACCTCTATCTTCCAGGCGGTCTGTATATTCTGTGAGTCTTTTGTGTACGGTACGGTAGATTTCACGCTCTTTCACCTGATAGGTCTTATACATGAAATACCCCTGGATCCCTATAAGAAGCAGGAATAAAGCGGTAAAAAGAGCGATAAGGTTTTTACTTTTTGAAATCATTGAAACAAAGATAAAGCTTTCATCTTTTGTCCGGCAGCCATTAACCCTTCATTAACCTTCCGTTAACCCAAATTCTCTTTGCCAATGCAGACTTTTGTAGCGGGAGAAATGTATTGCCCTCCGTTTTTTAAACCTAAAAAAAATTAACGATGTATAAATTCCTCATTTTATTATTTTTTCCGGTGCTGCTGTTTTCCCAGAAACATACCATCCAGGGAACGGTTACCAACACCCAGAATGAAAAGCTTCCTTTGGTTTCTGTAGAAGTTTATAATTCGCAGAATGCTTTAATAAAAACTCTGACCACAGATCAGAACGGATTTTTCATGTTGGAAAATATTGATGACAAATCGGTAAAATTAATCATCAAAGATCTGGAGTACACCCAGGCTGAAAAAACGCTCAATCTGGAAATTGAAAACGGAGCCTTGCAGATTGTTCTGAAAAAAGAGGTTCAGGACATTCAGGAAGTGGTAATGACCAGGCAGAAGCCGTTGGTGAAAAGAAAAATAGACCGGCTGGAATTTAATGTGGAAAACAGCAATATTTCTTCGCTTAACGCCTGGGAGATTATTAAAAAAACACCCGGAGTTACGGCAGGAAATGATGTTTTAGCCATCAAAGGAAGCCAGAGTATTTTGGTGACCATCAATGATAAAAGAGTTATGCTGACCGGGGATGAACTGAAAAACTTATTGGAAAATACCCAGGGTGATGAAGTGAAATCCGTTGAGGTGATTACCAATCCGCCTGCCAAATATGAAGCATCCGGAAGTGCCGTTCTCAATATCGTGATGAAAAAAAATAAGATTGAAGGGTACCGCGGAACCATCACCTCAAAATACATACAGAGCCAATATGCAAAAGGGTTAGCCGGAATTTCGCAGTATTATAAAAAGAACAGGCTTTCGGTAATGGCAAACTATTATTTCGGGAGCGGGACCTATTACCGTGAAGGGACTGATTATGTAAACTATGCTGAAGACCAGAAGCGGTGGATCAGCACCATGAACAGGAAAGACCAGAACAGAAGCCAGAACACCCTGAATTTCAATCTGGAATATGAAATCGACAGCCTTACGAATGTGAGCCTGAATTATTCAGGATTTTTCAGTCCGAGATCTTTCGGAACCTACAATGTCCCTACCCTGATCTATAATAATCAGAATGTGGCGGAATCCATGTATACCACCATCAATGACCACCATTCCCGGATCATCAATAATTCGGTAAGCTTTCAGGCAGACCGGAAGCTGAATGCTAAAAGCAAACTGACATGGACGAATTATTTTGCAGGAAACAATGCCCGGAAATATCAGAATGTCCTGACGTATCTTGATTTTGTCAATCAGCCGCCCGCAGAGAATAACTTTGTAACGAACAATAAAAGTGATGTGCAGCTCTATTCCACACAGGCAGATTATCAGTGGAAAAATGAAAAATGGGAACTGGAATCCGGAGGGAAATACAGTTTCGTGAAAACCGGCAGCCAGCTTGATTTTTCTGATAATGAAAATGGAGCGTTGCAGTACAGGGCAGATAAAAGCAATATTTTTGATTATAAAGAATACAATTTCGCACTGTATTCCTCATTGGCGTATAATCCCGGAAAATGGAATTTCAAAGCAGGCCTCCGGGCTGAGAAAACCGATCTGGAAGGGGTGGTCTCAGAACCTTTTGAAATCAATAAAAACAATTACTGGAAATTATTTCCCACGTTTTATGCCCAATATACTACAGAAAGCAATCATCAGTTCGGGCTGTCTTACGGAAAGCGCATCAGCCGTCCGTCTTACTCATGGCTCAATCCTGCAAAGTCTTATTACAACCTGTTTTCCTATTTCCAGGGCGACCCGAAGCTGAAAGCCACAATTATCCACAACCTTAACTTAACCTACACCTGGAAAGAATGGAACCTTGATTTCTATTACAGGAAAGAAATCTTCCCATCGATGGAAATCTCTTATCAGGACCCCAGTGTCAATAATCTGGTGTATTATTATACGAATATTGAAAAAGGCCAGGCGTATGGTTTAAACCTGTACAAAAATTTTCAGATCAGGCCCTGGTGGAGTTTAAGCCTCTCTGAAAACATTGAGCACAATGAGAATTATTTTATGGGAATTGACCGTTTGCTCTATAAAAATAAAGTCTGGAATTGGGTTTCTGATATTTCCACCAGTTTTACACTGGATAAAAAAAGTGACTGGAAACTGGAGCTGGGCCACCGGTATAATTCGCCTTCCATCCAGGGAACATTCACAATTTCAGGATCTTCGTCTGCATATCTGGTGATGAATAAAAAGTTTTTCAGCAATAAACTGGAAGCAAGTTTTATCTTTAATGATATTTTCAGGACATCCGGTGAAAAGGTAAGTACCAGATATGCCAATCAGGATAATTATTTTATTGATTACCGCGATACGCAAAGCGTTACTCTCTCTTTAAAATTCAACTTCGGAAACCAATCGGTGAAGGATGCCAAATCCATTAAGAAAGCAGACGAGCAGGGAAGGATGTAATATTGAACTTGTCATTATATTGAGACTTAACATCATAATTTTTCTGCAACATTTTGCTTAATTTTGTGATCAGGTATTAAAAAATTTACATGAAAAAACTTTTCTTTGGATTGGTCATGTTGGCTTCAGTACAGGTTTCCGCTCAGGAGCTGTATATGCCCAGGAATATTAAAAAAGCATCCGAAAACGGTACGCGTGACCTTTCGGGTGCTCCCGGTAAAAATTACTGGCAGAACAAAGGGGTGTATAATGTTGAAGTAAAGGTAGATGCCGCTTCAAAAACCGTTTTAGGAAAAGAAACCATTGTATACAGCAATAACAGTCCGGACGATCTTAATGAACTTGCGATACGCTTTGTCAACAATCTGCACAAACCTCAGGCCCCGAGATCAGGCGTGGTTTCCAAAGATTTTTTATCATCAGGCCTTCACATCAGGTCGTTTACAGTAAACGGTGAAAAGTATGCAGTGAATACCGACGACTGGGGAACCGTAGAAAAGGTAAAGCTCAGCAAGGTTCTGAAATCCAGGACAAAAGCGGAAATTAAAATAGAATGGGAATATCCGTTATCCGTACAAAGCGGCAGGGAAGGGCAGATTGATCCTGAAACTTTTTACGTGGCCTATTCCTTTCCGAGGATTTCCGTCTATGATGATTATAACGGCTGGGATATGCTTCCCCATTCAGACCGGCAGGAGTTTTACAATGATTTCAATGATTACAGCTTCGCCATTACGGCACCGAAAAATTATGTGGTCTGGGCAACGGGAGATTTCCTGAATCCTGATGCGGTGCTTCAGCCTGAATATTTAAAAAGATACAGGGCTTCGTTAAAAAGCGACAAGATCATTCATATCGCTTCCGAACAGGAAATGAAATCCGGGAAAGTCACGAAGCAGAACAAATGGAATACCTGGAAATTCAGAGCCGCAAATATTACGGATTTCTGTTTTGCCCTGAGCAGCCATTATGTATGGGATGCCTCAAGTGTCCAGCTTAAAACAAAAAGAGCCAGTGTTCAGACTGCATATAAAGCCGGAGCGAAAGATTTTGAACATTATACAGAGTGGATGCGTTATAATCTGGACTGGTTTTCAAAAAACTGGCCGGGCGTTGAATATCCGTACAATGTGATGACCGCAATTCAAGGGTATGCAGATATGGAATACCCGATGATGATTAATGATACCAGTATCCCGGATGATTTTCAGGATGCAAGGCTTACCGCAGACCATGAAATTGCACACACTTATTTCCCTTTCTATATGGGAATCAATGAAACCCGGTATGCATTCATGGATGAAGGATGGGCGACCACACTGGAATATCTTATCGGAATTGATGAAAACGGGGAGGCAAAAGCAAAGGAATTTTATAAAAATTTCAGGGTAAAAAGATGGATCAGTGATCCTTCTGCAGAACAGGACCAGCCGATCATCACGATGAGCACGCAGGTAAGCGGGGCAGGTTACGGAAACAATTCTTATGTGAAATCTTCTCTGTCTTATCTGGCCTTAAAAGACTATCTGGGTGATAACCTTTTTAAAAAAGCACTGCATCATTACATGAACAACTGGAACGGAAAGCATCCGGTTCCGTGGGATTATTTCAACTCAATGAATACAGGCTCGGGGAAAAATCTCAACTGGTTTTTTAATAACTGGTTTTATACGAATTATTATATTGACCTTAAAGTTTCAGATACCTCAGAGGCAAACGGCCTTCTTACCGTGCATGTGGATAACGTGGGAGGTTTTGCGATTCCTTTCGATGCTGAAATCGGTTATGAGGACGGAACGGTTGAAAAACTGCATTTTTCACCATCCGTATGGGAAAAAGACCAGAAGAAAACGATGCTCACCATTCCGGTTACGAAAAAAGCAAAGTCCGTGAATCTGGATGGCGGCATTTTTATGGATTATACGCCGGCTGACAACAGTAAAACCTGGTAGAACTTAAAAACTTTTTTATTATTGAAAAAGTTTTTTTCTTTTAAGAATCTGCGAAACCGTTTTTCAAGGCAAAAACAGCAAGCCCGACCCGGGTTTTCAGTTCCAGTTTTTCGCAAAGCTGATCGCGGTAGCTTTCCACGGTTCTTGGGCTGCAGCACATTTTTTCTGCAATTTCTTTATAACTGAGTTCTGTAACGGCATACTTCAGAAATTCTTTTTCGCGGTCTGAAAATTTTAATGCTGTACTTTCTTCATGATGTTTAAAATTTGAAAAGATAATTTTTGAGGCCCATTCAGGATAATAAAAACCGTCGTCGCGCACTCTTGTTAATGCTTTTTCAAGTTTTGCCGGGCTTGTGTTTTTCAGCAGGTACCCTTTGGACCCGTTTCTCACCATTTTAATCACACTGCTGTCGTCGCCCTGCATGCTTAAGGCTATGGTTTTTACTTCAGTATATTCACTTTGCAGCCAGAGTATGGTTTCAAAACCATCCATTTCGGGCATGCTGATATCCAGAAGGATAATGTCAGGCACTTTTGCATGATTGGCTAAATTCTCCTGAAGACGGCGGCCGTTTTCGCAGACATACAGGACTTCAAAATCTTTAAAATGAGTAACGATGCTTTCAAGCGCTTTTGCAATCAGGATATGATCGTCTACGATAACAACAGTGGTTTTCATGATGGATGTTTTATTTTCAGGGTGATTGCTGTGCCTTTGTTCGGTGCGGTGGTAAGTTCATATTCCGCGCCGATGATTTCTGCTCTTTTCCTTATGTTGGCAAGGCCGATTCCGTTGCTTTTATGTGCGTCTTGAACAAACCCTTTTCCGTCGTCTTTAAGTTCCAGTTTCCACAGATACGCTTCCGGGCCGGTTAATTTTATAAAAATATTTTCACACTCAGAGTGTTTCATGCTGTTCTGGATAAACTCCTGGATAACCCTTAAGAGCACGTTTTTGTGAGAAAAGCTGAGGTCACTGTTTTTTAAGTTATTTTCAAATGAAATTTTACATTTGTGGAGCGATTTTATTTTTGATATCTCATTATCAATCAATGTAACAATATCTTTATTGCTGATGTTGTCGTCTGTAAGTGTCCGGGAAAGGTTTCGCAGGTCTTCCAGCGATTCGTTTGTGATCTGGGAGATCTGTTCGATACGATCATTTACCTGTTCCTCCTTTTTTTCGTGCAGCAGCTGTTGGGCATACAGGCTTACCAGAGTAAGTTTCTGCCCGATGTTATCATGAAGTTCTCTGCCGATCTGCTGCATGGTAGCCTGCTGGATCTCAATCTGCATTGTGAGAAGCTCTTTTTCGTGAATCTCGTTTTTCAGCCTCATCTCATTAAGGTACTGCTTTTTCCTGAGCCGGTATTTATTGATATACACAACAATTGCAACGACGAACATTACAAAAAACAGGTTGAAGATGATCAACGTTACTAAAAATTCTGTTTTCCCCATATAAAAGAAGCTGAAAAAAGTAAATACATAAGGATGTCCGAGATCTGTGCGTACGAGCAGTACGTTAACCACAAAGATGGATATTCGCTGTACAGTATTTTATAAAAAGTGTAAAACGGCAAGGTTCCGATGTAGAACAGTGTGACACCGAGATTGATATAAAACATCCTGTTTTTCCTGAAATAGAGGATGTCATCAGCATACAGCTGCCGGTAATATTCTGAAACAATTAAAACCAGCAGTAAAAAACATCCGAACGTATAATTAAATGAATTGATAATCGTGCTCTTGCTGAAATAAAGCTCACTTGGTAAAAATGAAACGAGATAAAGAAAGGTCAATGAATAAAAATAAAGTTTCCCGTTTGGAAATCTCACCGTATAAAGCCAGAAGAAAAAAATAAACTGTAGAGGAATTACCAGGTAATTGTAATAGTACATTTTCGAAAACTCAAAAAACATATACCCAAATCTCCCGAAGAGGTCTAAAACAAAAATGATGACCAGATAAGCGGTAAAAAATTTCCAGGTTTTTTCTTTTACAGACTTTATAAAATACAGTGCTGTTAAGGCGGCAAATCCTTCAGACAGGTAAAAAATATATTCCAGGATGTGCCTAATGAGATCCATTGTTTAATAATTTTGGGTTACAATAGAATCCGGAGGTATCAGGCCGCCATGATTCTGTGCCAGCACTTCAGAACTGGATTTTGAGCTTACTGCCATCATCCTTGTTTCAGGCTGTGAAGTTTTTTCCCGGCCCTGAATATAGGTAGATCCGTCAAGCGGATTAAAATCAAAATCCATGTAATTACCCGTTTCGTCAAGTCTGCTCAAGGTAGGAATCATAATCAGCGTATGCTTTTTTGCGTAATTCTTATCCACACTGTCAAAGTCGGGTGCGCTGAGATCTTCGGGATATGCTGCGTAATAAAATCGGATCCCCAAATCTTTCTCGTCTACAGAAGAATTTCGTTTCCTGCTTTCATTTTCAATGCTGTAAATGAAGTTTTTCAGTGTTCTGATATCAAAACTTACCGACTGCGCGTCTGTTATCTGCAATGAATTCTGAATGGCAGCAAGCTGGTTCCTGCGGTAATTGCTGATCATATTCCGGATGAGGATCTCCGGCATTGTATTCGGGGAAACAGGTACGGAAGGCGGTTCCGAAGAATGGTCTGTCAACTTTCTGATCAGTAAAAAAATCAGCCCGCCTGCAATGAAGGTAACTGTGTAAAGCAAAAAATGTTCGGTTGTGAAATTCTGGATTCTCATGATTAAGGTTTTAATTTAAAATTAAACATTATTTTACAAAACTCTCAAAAATTTTCCCGGAAAAGCTCAGGTCTTTCCCCATTTACCTTACCGTGATTTTACGGTAAAATATTTCCGTTGTCTTTGGCTGAAGTTTCAGGTAAATCCCTGAGGAATTTGCTGTTGACTCTGCAGACCTTTGACCTGTGTTTAAACATCAAAATCATTCTTAGAAACGGAGAACGCCGAAAATCCCAAGAGTAGGCAGAAATTAATAAAATATAAAATCATGTCAAAAAATTTAAAAAAAGCAGAACAGGTAGAATACACGGGAAAATATCTGGTTCTTTTGCCTGAAGGAGCTAACACTGCAGATTCTATCAGTTCTATAAACCAGGACAGCGGCCTGAACCTGAAAAGTTCGCTTGATTTTGAAAACGAGTTTTTCACCATGAAAGATCTGGAAGATACCGACGGAATTATTCTTGATAAACTGGGAATTGCCATTTTGAATGAAAAGCCTGCTGTTGAAAATTCAATCAGCAGCCTCGGGGAAAGCAGTATGATTGTGGAAAAAGAGAGGGTAGTGTACGCCATCCATATGCTGGATGATACCACGCAGAAATATGTGGAAGGTTATCGCGATGCCGTTAATCAGTTCACGGAAATGCTTGTCGGTTCCCCTTTAAACGAAGAAGATTATACATCGATGGAAGCCGATATCGAATCTGTAGGATCAACGTGGGGGCTGAAAGCGACGAAAGTTACACCCTCTACCGTTTTAAGCTACAACCCTTATACGGGAGCCGGAATTAAGGTGGCAATTCTGGATACCGGTTTTGATTTCAGTCATCCTGATTTTTCTGGCAGGCCGATTGTACAGCAGAGCTTCGTCTCCGGGCAGGCTTCACAGGACGGCCACGGCCACGGCACACACTGTACGGGAACGGCATGCGGCCCTTTAAGCTCAGTGTCAGCTTCAGAACGCTATGGTATTGCTTATGGATCGCAGATTTATATCGGTAAAGTGCTTAATAATCTGGGCAAAGGCGCTGACGGCGGAATTCTGGCCGGAATCAACTGGGCCATTGCCAACGGCTGCTCTGTGGTAAGTATGTCTCTCGGGGCACCAACGGTAAACTCAGGATTTTCTGCTGTTTTTGAAACGGCTGCCGCAAGAGCACTGTCTCTGGGAACTTTAATTGTGGCTGCCGCAGGTAATGATTCTGCACGTCCGGGTTTGATCAGGCCGGTTTCGCATCCTGCAAACTGCCCTTCCATCATGGCGGTGGGTGCCGTAGATATTAATATGAATGTTGCGGCATTTTCCAACGGCGGCCAGTTCCTTACGTATGGTGCAGTAGATATTGCAGGGCCTGGTGTAAATGTATATTCATCAACCAAACTTCCTGGAAAATATGCTGCATGGAACGGAACCAGCATGGCAACACCGCATGTAGCCGGGATTGCAGCACTTTGGGCCCAGGCAACAGGACTGCGCGGAATGAATCTCTGGAATAAGCTGATTGCTACCGCGAAAGCTTTACCGCAGCCCAAGAGAGATGTGGGCGCCGGTCTGGTACAGGCTCCGACTAAGCTCCGACTGTTAAGGCCGTTTCCATTCCCTAAACCGATTTTGATCAATCCCAAATTTCCGATTGATCCGATTGGGCCCATAGAAAAATAAGAATGAAGATGAAATGGCTGATTTCCGTTTCTCAGGGTTCCATACATAAAGTAACAGAATCTTTAGAAAAAAAAGGAGTTAAAGTGCTTGACGTTTTAGAAATGATCAACGTGATTATTGTAGAGCCCGATAATTCATTGGTTTCTGAAATCAAAGCAATTGAAGGGGTGGAAAATGTAGAAGAAGAACGAAATATCAATATCTGAAAAGTAACAGATCATAAAAATGCCGCAACTTTTTTTTGTTGCGGCATTTAGCTTATATAAAATTATAAGATTGAATGATAAAAACTGATCTCAGTTTATAATACCCTCAAACCTGATCTTGCACCTGAAGAGGCTACTACAGACTGCATTCTTGTTTTCTGTCCCGCAGAGAACATAAACATCGCAGCATCATCTACATAATCCATATAGTTCATGAACATAACGGATCTCTGTACGCCACTGCAGGTATTGTACAGCGGATAGCTTGGTTTTCCGTAATTGGCAGCGGTCTGCGTAGGCGTATCTGACACCAGGTCATTTCCACAGTTCGCGTCTCCCCAGATGTGTCTCAGGTTCAGGTAATGGCCTACTTCATGGGTGGCCGTTCTTCCCTGGTTGAAAGGAGATGAAGCACCGGTTTTCCCAAAATAGGAAGCAGCAATCACCACGCCGTCATTCCATAATCCTGAAGATTCCGGGAAGGTGGCATAGCCCAGGATCTGTCCCATATTTCCGACAATCCAGATGTTCAGGTAATTGGCCGGACTGGTAGCATCAATTCCCCCGCTGGATGCTTTTTTCATAGCATCATTGGTACTCCAGCTGGTTTTTGTTGTCGCCTTTCTCACAGTATTTGCCAGTCTGAACCTTACTTTTACATCTCCGGCTTTTATACCTTGGAATGCCGTAGGGATTTTAGACGCGTCGGTGTTGGTTCCGCCGTAATCGGCATTTAGAACGGCAATCTGTTCTGCAATCCGCGCAGCAGAAAGGTTTTCAGTAGAAGTCCTGTACAGAACATTCACTACGACCGGGATTTCTACGGTACCGTCGGCTAATACTTTTCCGAGCTTAAAGTCATTTTCGAATTTTTCAGTTTTGGATTCAAGTTCCGAATATTTCTGTCTGAGCTCAGGACTGCTCTGCAGGGCAGCCTTCCTGATTTCTTCAGAAGCACAGCCTCGCTGTAAAGCAGAACCTCCCGCTACGGCAGCCAGGTTATCAGACTCTTCACTCGAATTTGCAATAGTATCGCTGTTGCAGGCAGACAGGAAGCTCAACATAAGAACTCCATACATTAGTTTCTTCATAAATATATATTTTGTTACGATGATGAAATTAAATAATCTGGAGTTAATATACAAGTATTTCACCTATTTGTTGAGTTATTTTATTATTCATTAAATAGTAATTTTGTATTTTTAATGAACATGTGATAGTAAATGAGCATTTGTTTTAACTATTTAATATGAAAACTTGATATTGCTTAATAGGGGTTTCTTGGGGTTAAGCCATATTTGTTATACCAGGCACTAAATAAAAAAATAAGTGCCGCAGACTTTTATCTGCGGCATTTATTACAAAATAATATATATATGAAAAAAAACTACTTACAGTTCTGCAGGCCGGAAAACCAAACCTGTTTCCTCAAAATAATCCAGTGTGATCCTGTCGCCGTCGTTCACGGTTCCTGCCAGAATCTCTCTCGATAATTTGTTGAGGACTTCCTGCTGGATCACTCTTTTTAAAGGCCGGGCCCCGAAAGCCGGATCATACCCTTTGTTGGTTAAATAATTTAAAGCATCCTGAGTGGCCGTCATAATAATGTTTCGTTTTGCGAGCATATCATTGAATCCTCTCAACTGGTACGTTACGATTTTTCCGATTTCTTTTTTCCTTAAAGGCTGGAACAGTACAATCTCATCAATCCTGTTCAGGAATTCCGGACGTAAAGTTTGTTTTAGTAAATCAAAAACTTCCTCTTTTGTTTTGTCAACGATCTCGTCCTGGTTTTCATCGGTAATATTTTCAAAATTCTCCTGAATTAAGTGCGAACCTAGATTCGAAGTCATGATGATAATTGAGTTTTTGAAATTAACGACTCTGCCTTTATTGTCCGTCAAACGACCATCATCCAAAACCTGTAGCAAGGTGTTGAAAACATCCGGATGTGCCTTTTCAATTTCGTCCAGAAGCACAACTGAGTAAGGTCTTCTTCTCACAGCTTCCGTCAACTGGCCGCCTTCGTCATACCCGACATATCCCGGAGGTGCACCAACAAGCCTGGACACGCTGTGTCTTTCCTGATATTCACTCATGTCAATTCTCGTCATGTTGTTTTCATCATCGAATAAAAATTCTGCCAGTGCTTTTGCCAGCTCGGTTTTACCGACTCCGGTTGTTCCTAGGAAAAGGAATGACCCGATGGGTTTTTTCTCATCGCTTAATCCTGCCCTGTTTCTTCTGATTGCATCTGCCACCGCCTGGATCGCTTCATCCTGTCCTACAACCCGGTGATGGATTTCATTTTCCAGGTGTAATAATTTTTCTCTTTCAGATTGCAGCAGTTTGGTAACAGGGATTCCCGTCCATTTGGCAATTACCTCGGAGATATTTTCAGAAGTCACTTCTTCTTTAATCAGTTCATTCTGATGGTTCTGCATCTCCAATTCGAGTTTCTGCAAAGCATCTTCTTTTTCCTTTATTTTTCCGTACTGGATTTCGGCAACTTTTGCGTAATCTCCTGCTCTTGATGCTCTTTCGGCTTCCAGTTTCAGAGATTCAATATCTTTTTTGATGGATGTTAAATCCTCAGATTTCTGTTTTTCTTTGAGCCATTTGGCATTGATTTCATTTCTCTGTTCAGAAATTTTGGAAATATCTTCTTTTAAATGCTCAATTTTTGTCTGGTTTCCTTCTCTTGAAATAGCTGCCAGTTCAATTTCCATCTGCATCAGTTTTCTGTCGAGAACATCCAGCTCTTCAGGTTTTGAATTGATTTCCATTCTCAGTTTAGCGGAGGCTTCATCAATCAAATCTATTGCTTTGTCCGGTAAGAAACGGTCGGAAATATAGCGTTGGGACATTTCCACTGCCGCAATAATTGCTTCGTCTTTGATTCTTACTTTGTGGTGCGCTTCATATTTATCTTTAATACCACGAAGAATAGAAATTGCCGATTCCGTATCCGGTTCTTCCACCGTCACTTTCTGGAAACGTCTTTCCAGTGCTTTGTCTTTTTCAAAATATTTTTGATATTCATTTAAAGTCGTGGCACCGATGGCTCTTAATTCCCCTCTTGCCAGGGCAGGTTTCAGGATATTGGCTGCATCCATCGCACCTTCGCCGCCTCCGGCTCCCACCAACGTGTGGATCTCATCGATGAAAAGAATGATCTGCCCGTTGGATTTTGTAACCTCATTGATGACCGATTTCAAACGCTCTTCAAATTCACCTTTGTATTTTGCACCGGCAATCAAAGCTCCCATGTCCAGTGAATACAAGGTCTTATCCATCAAATTTTCAGGAATATCTCCACTGATAATTCGGTGGGCAATTCCTTCTGCGATTGCAGTTTTACCAACTCCCGGTTCACCAATCAGGATCGGGTTGTTTTTTGTTCTTCTTGAAAGAATCTGTAAAACTCTCCTGATTTCTTCATCACGGCCGATAACCGGATCTAATTTTCCTTCTGCTGCTAATTCATTGAAGTTTTTAGCATATTTATTTAAGGACTGATAGGTTTCTTCTGAACTTGCAGAAGTGGCTTTGCTTCCTTTTCTCAATTCTTTAATTCCGCCTTCCAGAAGGCTTCTGGTCATACCCATATCTTTCAGCATTTTAGAAACTTCAGAATTTGTTTCTAAAAGTGACAACCATAAATGTTCAATGGTTACGAATTCATCACCCATCTTTTTAGCAATGTTGGGAGCATCAAGCAACACTTTGTTTGCCGATTGTGAAAGATAAATATTCCCTCCCTGTACTTTCGGAAGCTTTTCAAGATTTTCACGGTTGCGTTCCCTTACCAAAGCTGCGTCTGCTTCAGATTTTTTTAATAAGAAAGGCGATATATTTTCATCTACCTGAAAGATTCCTTCCAGAAGATGTTGGGGCTCTATACTCTGATTGCCGAATTCCATGGCGACCTGCTGTGCGGCCTGGATGGCTTCCTGTGACTTTACAGTATATTGGTTTAAATTCATATTGTATATATTTTTGATTTTTTACTCAGTTCAGTTTTAGATTTCAGACATCAGATTTCAGACCATACGTTTAAGATAAATGTTAATTTCCTAATCCGGTTTTCTAATTTCTGATGCCCTTAATCTTATTTAATCATTTAATTCTGATTTCTTTATCGCAAAAAGTATTCAATTGTTGATTTTTTAAAAAATAAAGACAAAATTTCCGAAATATGTATTTTTAATTGAATTTTGCTGGACAAAATTTCCGGATCATAAAATTTCTGTTTAAAATAATGTAAGAATCGTCAGGCGAACTATTAATCGTAATAAATTCTTCTCCATTGTAGAGAAGAAAAAAATCAGATTATTAAAATCAAAATAATTACTTTTGCCTCCATTGATGGAACTGAAAGAAAAACAAAGGAAAATACTGGACATTGCTGTAGAACTTTTCAAAGAGAAAGGGTATATGGGCAGCTCTGTACGAGATCTGGCTACGAGGCTGAACATCAAGGCCGCTTCTTTATATGCGCACATCCGTTCAAAAGAAGAAATTCTGGAATGGATCTGCTTCGGCATTGCCAATGATTTCTTTACCGAACTTCAGAAAGTAAAAAATACCGATATTCCTCCTAAAGAAAAACTGAATCTCTTTATTGATAAACATTTGTCGGTTGTTCTTAAAAACCGTGATGTCACCCATATTTACTCCAATGAATGGAAGCATCTGGAAGAAAGGCTGCCTGAATTTATTGAACTGAGAAAAAATTACCAGCAGGATGTAGAAGAGCTGATCTCTGAAATCTACAAGGCAGAAAACTGGGAACTGAAATCTCCGGCTTTCACCACTAGGTTTATACTCCATACCCTGAACAACTCATATTTCTGGTTTAAAAGAAATATTGAATCCACTACTGAAATCACCGATGAAATAAGGGATAAAGTGCTTTTTGGGCTGCTCGGAAACCAGAAATAACAAACCGTATTTTGTCATTCTGACGAAGGAAGAATCCCAACTCTAATTATTAGAGGTTTTACGCTCCACTGATTACGTTTGTAAACTTTCTGTTTGTGCTTAAACGACAAACTCAACACAAACATTTGTCTACTTTAACTTCGTTCTTAATTCAAACGTGACAAAAATCATAAAAATTTTGCCAGGTCATAAAATCTTTTTAAATTTACACCTAACAAGTGTTAGTTAGTTAATTATGGACTTCCCCGTTGAATATTTAAAATTAGATGAGTTAAGGAACCTCCAGTCGGAAAGATTGGTGGGGCTTGTACACTATCTTCAGGAGAGATCTGATTTTTACAGAGGGAAATTCGATGAATCAGGGATATCACCTGATGATATAAAATCAATAGAAGACATTACAAAACTTCCGGTTACCTATAAGAAGGATTTAAGGGACAATTATCCGTTCGGCTTATTTACGGTTCCGAAAAATGAACTGCAGAGAATTCACTGTTCAAGCGGGACAACCGGAAAGCCAACCGTGGTGGGATATACCAAAGAAGATGTTGACCTGTTCAGTGAAGTGGTGGCAAGATCATTGAATGCAGCCGGAGCAAAACCGGGAATGCAGTTGCATAACGCTTACGGTTACGGAATTTTTACAGGCGGACTCGGACTTCATTACGGTGCGGAAAAATTAGGCATGAGCGTTCTTCCGATTTCGGGCGGAATGACCACAAGACAGGTAGATTTAATCATAGATTTCAAACCTGAAGTACTTTGCTGCTCACCCTCTTATGCTTTAACAATCGCTGATGAATTTGCGAAAAGAGGAATCTCATCAGACGAAATCAGTTTAAAATATGCCGTTTTAGGTTCAGAACCGTGGACGGAGATTATTAGACATCATATTGAAGAAAAATTAGGTGTTCATGCAACCAATATTTATGGGTTAAGTGAAATTATCGGACCCGGAGTTTCGATGGAAGACTTTGAGGAAAAAGGAGGTTCTTACATCTGGGAAGACCATTTTTATCCTGAAATCTTAGACCCAATTACCAAAGAGCCGCTTCCGTTAGGTGAAGAAGGGGTTTTGGTGATTACCACTTTAACAAAAAAGGCCATGCCGCTTCTGCGTTACTGGACCAATGATATCACAAGTCTGTACTACGATGAAAATGCCAAAAGAACGATGGTTAAAATGAAGCCGATTCTTGGCCGGGCTGATGATATGCTGATTGTAAGGGGGGTCAACGTCTATCCGAGCCAGATTGAAGAAGCATTTTCCCATGTAAAAGGCGTAGTGCCGAATTATTATCTGACTCCGGTGGAAAAAGAACAGATGTGTGTGGCATTGGATATTGATGTTGAAATTGATGATGTGCTAGTGACGGAAGAAAATCTGGAATTAAATACAGATGCATACCTTGATTTCGCAGGAAGTTTTGGGAAAAGCATCGAAAACGAAATAAAAAAAAGGGTAGGAATCACCACAAAAGTAAAAATCCATGCTCAGGACAGTCTGCCTAAATGTGAAGGTGGAAAAATTAACAGAATACTAAAATCGAAATGAATTCATTTTATAAATTAAAAACGGTAAAAGTTCAGAAAGATACCAATGATGCCGTTAATGTTGCACTGGAAATTCCTGAAGAGCTGAAAGACAAATTCAGGTTCAGACAAGGCCAGTATCTCAATTTCAAATTAATGGTTAACGGTAACGAAGAACGCCGTTCTTATTCCATCTGCAACGCTCCGAGTGAGCGGGGCAATACCCTGGAAGTATTGGTGAAGCTGTTGGAAGGCGGGAAGGTTTCCGGATATTTCAATGAGCATCTTCACATGGATGAAGTCCTGGAAGTAATGCCTCCGATGGGAAGTTTCAATACTGCTTATCACCCGACCAATACAAAGACGTACGTCGGTTTAGCGGCAGGAAGCGGGATCAGCCCGATTCTTTCCAATATAAAGGAAAGCCTTTATCAGGAGCCCAATTCTAATGCTTATCTGTTCTACAGCAACAGGAGCATGAATCACGTGATGAAAAAAGCTGAGATCGATGCTTTGGTAGAAAAGTTCAGCGGCAGGCTGAAGGTGGTTTATCTCGTAAGCCGTGAAAAGCATGAGGACCCGATTTTTGAAGGAAGGATCTCTCCTGAAAAACTGGACCTTTTATTTGAAAGGTATACCGATATTGATGTCCGGGAAGCCACTTATTTTATCTGCGGGCCTTCGGAAATGATCAAAGGGATTTCAGATTACCTGAAGAAAGAGAAAAAGGTACCGGCGATTCAGGTTTTGTTTGAATATTTTTCGGCTCCTGATGAAGAGGATTCTGCGGAAATGAGCGATGAATTCAAGGCAATTGCCAATATCGAAAGCATGGTAACGGTCATTATCGATGATGATGAATATTCATTCCACCTCAATTCAAAAAAAGAAAGTATCTTAGATAAAGCACTGAAAGACAATCTTCCTGTGCCCTTTGCCTGTAAAGGAGGCGTGTGTTGTACGTGTAAAGCGGAAGTTCTCGAAGGAGAGGTTTTCATGGAGAAAAACTACGCACTTACCGAAGAAGAAGTAGCAAGAGGCTTTGTTCTGACTTGCCAGTGCCACCCGACAACCAATGTGGTGATGCTTAATTATGATGTTTAATTTTTTGTAAAGTGTAAAATGTATAATGTAAAAAGTATATCAGAATACATTGTACAACCGACATTTTACTTTACTACAAAAAACAAAAAATTATGGACTTAGAAAAATTCGTACAGTACGTACACGAAGAAAATAAAGTAGAACCGAAAGATTTAATGCCCGATGATTACAGGAAATTATTGGTTCGTCAGATTTCACAGCACGCCCATTCTGAGATTGTCGGAATGCTGCCGGAAGCCAACTGGATTTCCAGGGCACCTTCATTAAGAAGAAAAATGGCACTTCTGGCTAAAGTTCAGGATGAAGCAGGCCATGGTTTATACCTGTATTCAGCAACGGAAACATTAGGAAACGGAACGATCAGAGCGGACAGAGATGCCACTTATGACGATATGCTTTCAGGAAAAGCGAAATATTCAAGTATTTTCAACTATCCAACGTTGAGCTGGGCAGATATCGGTGCCATCGGCTGGCTGGTTGATGGTGCAGCGATTATGAACCAGGTGATGCTGATGGGGAATTCTTACGGTCCTTATTCCAGAGCGATGGTGAAAATCTGTAAAGAAGAATCTTTCCACCAAAGGCAGGGATATGAAATTCTGATGGCGCTTTGCCGGGGAACCAAACAGCAGAAAGAAATGGCCCAGCGATCTTTAGATCAGTTCTGGTGGCCGGCCCTGATGATGTTCGGCCCGAATGATGACAGTTCGCCAAACTCTAAAATCTCAATGAACTACAGGGTGAAAAGAGAAAGCAACGACAGCCTTCGTCAGAGATTTGTTGATGTTACCGTTGCTCAGGCTGAATTCTTAGGATTAACCATTCCTGATAAAGATTTAAAATGGAATGAAGAAAGACAGCATTACGATTTCGGAGAACTTCCGTGGGGTGAATTCATGGAAATCTTAAAAGGAAACGGGCCCTGCAATAAGAAACGTATTGAAACCAAGAGAAAAGCGCAGAGAGAAAATTCCTGGGTAAAAGAGGCAGCAGCAGCTTTCGCTGAGAAACAACAAAAAGTAATATAATTTGAAAATGTACTAATTTGAAAATTTGAAAATGACCTTGACCGTGTTATTTATTATCAAATTTTCAATTATACAGAATCATCAATTTTCAAATTAACTAATTTTCAAATTTTCAAATTGAATTATGGCAAATTTAGATATGTGGGAAGTGTTTATTCAGACTAAACCGGGATTGTCCCACAAACACGTTGGCATTGTACAGGCGCCAACAGCAGAAATGGCATTGCAGAACGCAAGAGACGTGTATACAAGAAGAAAAGAAGGGACTTCTGTTTGGGTAGTTCCAAGTAAATATATTGTGACTTCGGAAGGAATTGATAAAGAAGCTTTCTTTGATCCGGCTGATGATAAATTGTACCGTCACCCGACGTTCTACGAGATTCCAAACGATGTGAAAAATATGTAATCTTTTGTAAAATGTCAGCTGTAAAAAGTACATTGTACATCCGACATTTTACACTTTACAAAAAATAAAACAATGAACCCATTATATAATTATTTATTAAAACTAGCAGACGACAGTTTCATCATGGGACAGCGTTTGTCTGCGTGGTGCGGTGAAGGCCCTTATTTAGAGGAAGATATTGCATTGACAAACATCGCTTTGGATGAACTCGGACAGGCCAATAACTTTTATGTTTACGCTTCAAGAGTTGCCGATAATGGCAAAAACGAAGATGATCTGGCTTTCTTAAGACATGAGCATGAATATGTAAACGCACACTGGACAGAGCTTCCGAACGAAGATTATGCACAGACCATCCTGAAAGTATATGTTTTCTCAGTCTATCAGAAACTGATGTACGAGGCATTGTCAGATTCTGCGGATGAAGAACTTTCTGCCATTGCTCAGAAATCCTTGAAAGAAGTAAGGTATCATTACACACATGCTGCTTCATGGATGAAAATTTTTGCTCAGGGAACAGAAGAAAGCAGGGGCCGTTTGATAAAAGCCGTTGATAATATCTGGGAATACACCAAAGGTTTATTTGCAAAAGTAGAGGGAGAAGATGATTTAATTGCTTTAAATGTCGCTCCTGATGTTGAGGCTCTGTATGAAAATTTTGTATCCGTTACCACCCGGGATTTTCAGGATTTCGGTTTGGAATATCCTGCAAATCCATTCATGCAGCCAAAATCAAGAACAGGCTATCACACAGAATATTTCGGATTTATGCTTTGTGAACTGCAGTATATGCAGAGAGCCTATCCGGGATGTACGTGGTAAAAAATCAATGAGTTAATTTGAAAATGAGTTAATTTGAAAATGGTGGACAGCTTTTAATTTTCAAATTTTCAAATTTTTTAATTCTCAAATTAATAAATGAAAAATCCTTTAGAAATATTAGAATTAGTTCCCGATCCGGAAATTCCGGTAATCAATATCGTGGAACTGGGCATTGTAAGAAAAGCCAAAGTTACGAGTGAGAATTCTTGTGAAGTAACGATTACGCCGACGTATTCTGCCTGTCCCGCTATGTTTACCATTGAAGAAGACATCATCAAGATCATGAAGGAAAACGGCTGGCATGCTAAAGTAGTCACCAAAATGTTTCCGATCTGGACAACAGACTGGCTGACGGATGAAGCAAGGGAAAAACTCCGCGTCTACGGAATTTCACCTCCCGAAAAAGGAGCCGACGAACATCACATCGGGAAACCGAAAAAGTGTCCGCGGTGCGGCTCTATGAACTCAAAACAGATCAGCAGATTCGGATCTACACTGTGTAAGGCTTCTTACCAGTGTTTAGACTGTCTTGAGCCTTTTGATTATTTTAAATGTCATTAAAAATTTTGAAAATGTGCTAATTTGAAAATGAGTAAATTAGTAGTGAAATCAGAATTTTCAAATTGACTAATTTTCAAATTAAAAAATTAATACTATGTACACACAACTGGATATCGAAACGCATTTTGACGGGAAACTGAAAATTGCTTACCTGAATCAACCGGATACGATGAATGCGCTTACCAAGCCGTCTTTATCAGATCTGAAAGATTTTATTAAAGAATGCAGCAATGACGAAACCGTAAGATGCGTTGCCATTTCAGGAAGGGGAAGGGCATTCTGTTCCGGGCAGAATCTGGATGATGCTTTCGTTCAGGGAAATGAACATCGTGATGACGATATCATCAGAAAGATTGTAGTAGATTATTATAATCCTTTGGTAACCGAAATTACACGTTGCAGAAAACCGGTTGTTGCATTGGTAAACGGTCCGGCAGTAGGAGCCGGTGCGATGCTGGCTTTAATTTCTGATTTCGTTCTCGCAGCTGACAAGGCGTATTTTGCTCAGGCATTCTCCAATATCGGTTTGATTCCTGATACGGGCGGAACATACTTCTTACCGAAATTATTAGGTAGACAATTGGCAAATTATTTAGCATTCACCGGAAAAAAACTATCGGCTGAAGAAGCAAAATCTTACGGTTTGGTAGCTGAAGTTTTCAATGAAGAAGAATTCGCTCCAAAATCAATGGAAATTCTTGAAAAAATGTCAAATATGCCAACTGCCGCAATCAAACTAACCAAAAAAGCATTCGCTCAGTCATACAACAATACATTGAAAGAGCAGTTGGAACTGGAAGGCGACCTTCAGCAGGAAGCAGCAGAAACAGAGGATTTCAAAGAAGGTGTACAAGCCTTTTTGCAAAAAAGAAAACCTGAATATAAAGGGAAATAAAAATTAATATAACAATGTACCAATGTATCAGTTTACCAATTGAGATGCTTCGACAAGCTTAGCATGACAGGGCGTAATTATTACATTGTTACATTGATACACTGTTAGATTATGAATATAGGAGTTATCGGTGCCGGGACAATGGGGATTGGCATCGCACAAGTAGCCGCCACGAACGGATGCAGAGTTTGGGTCTATGACGCCAACGCAAAACAGGTAGAAACGGCAACCGTAGGTTTGGAAAAAACATTGACCAGATTGGTTGATAAACAGAAGATTTCAGCAGAAAAAATGACTGAAATTTTAACGAATATTTCCATCGCTACAGAATTGAAAGACTTCAAAGATTGCGAATTAATCATCGAAGCTATCATCGAAAACAAGGAAATCAAGACCAAAGTTTTTACAGAATTGGAGAAACATGTTTCAGAAAACTGTGTCATTGCTTCCAATACCTCATCCATTTCCATCACCTCTCTCGGCGCGGAATTAGAAAAACCGGAGCGTTTCATCGGAATCCACTTTTTCAATCCGGCACCATTGATGCCTTTGGTTGAAATTATTCCGTCCTTAATTACAGAAAAATCTTTAGCGGAAAAAATGTATACCCTTATGAAAGATTGGGGTAAAACGCCTGTTATTGCTAAAGATATTCCTGGATTTATTGTCAACAGAATTGCCCGTCCGTATTACGGTGAAGGTTTAAGAATTGTTGAAGAAAATATCGCCACTGTAGAACAGGTTGATGATGCGATGAAAACTTTAGGGAATTTTAAAATGGGGCCGTTTGAGCTCATGGATTTAATTGGTGTCGATGTAAATTTCTCCGTAACAACAACCGTTTACAAAGATTATTTCTACGACCCAAAATACAAACCGTCTTTATTGCAGCAAAGAATGTCTGAAGCCAAGCTTCACGGCAGGAAAACAGGAAAAGGTTTTTATGACTATTCAGAAAATGCCCAAAATCCGGTTGCAGAAAAAGACGAAGCTTTGTATCGGCAGATCTATTTAAGAATCATTTCCATGCTGATTAATGAAGCCGTTGAAGCAAAAAGATTAGGCATTGCAAATGATGAAGATCTGGAATTGGCAATGCAAAAAGGAGTAAATTACCCGAAAGGATTATTGGCATGGGGAAAAGAGATCGGTTTTTCAAAAATTTCCGAAACCCTGCAGAATCTTTACGAAGAATATCAGGAGGAAAGATACAGACAAAGCCCGTTACTGAGAAAAATGTAACAATATAGCAATCTAACAATGTAGCAATCGTACTGTCATTCTGAGCAAAGTGAAAAATCTCATTGGTAAACTGTTACATTGTTAAATTATTACATTAAAAAATGGATATAGACGGATTCAGAGCAGAATTGGAAACAAGGCTTCTTATTGAAAAAGAGTACATCATTCAGGAGCTTTCCTTAACAGAAGATGATCAGGAAAGGCTTGAGTTGCTTGGGAAATTTAATGAAAAATATAAACAGCTGATCAGGAGATTAGCCAGTGAAAATGGTATTGATTTAAATACTCCTTATTCAAATGAAAATCTGTCAGATGCAGGAACCCTTTCCTATGAGCAGGTAATTCTCGGCAAGACCATGAACATTTATGATAAACTGTCCGATGAATTATATGAAGAAATCGCCATGTTTCGTAAAGATTAATATTGATAGCAAAACGCGATTATATATGATCTAAAAATAATAAATATCTACATATAAAATACCAACACACATTAAAGAATGAATCCAAGACAGGTTGCAGAATATATGTTTGATCAGGATTATTTTTCCCAATGGATGAATATCAGGATGATCGAAGTTAAAGAAAATTATTGTTTGCTGGAAATGCCCATCAAAAAAGAGATGATCAATGGATTAAAAACAGTCCATGGCGGCGTCACGTTTGCTTTTGCAGATTCTGCGCTGGCATTCTCATCCAACAATACCGGCGAGGCGGCTGTTGCCTTAAACTGTATCATCAATTTTACCAAAGCCGGAAAAGAAGGTGATATTTTCAGGGCAGAAAGTGTATTGGCAAACAACACCCGGAAAACCGCTGTTTACGACATTAAAATTACCAATCAAAACAACGACCTGATTGCAAAATTCGTCGGAACAGTTTATAAAATAGGAAAAAAAGTAACAGAGCTTTAGGCTCAATGTAACAATGTAAAAGTTTAACAATGTAACAATTTTAAAGGCATGATTAATTTTGAGAATAATCCTTTGATAACGAAAACTGTTCAATTTTCTTTAGATATAATTGAATTCTGCGAATTATTAGAAGACAAAAGAAAGTTTGTTATTGCAAAACAGTTGTTACGTTCCGGAACAAGCATTGGAGCAAATGCATTTGAAGCACAAAACCCTCACAGTAAAAATGATTTTATCAACAAGATAAAAATTTCAGCTAAAGAATTGGAAGAAACTAAATATTGGCTTTACCTATGTAAGCATTCCAAAAATTATCCGTTTGATGAAAAACTAGAACATCAGATTGTAGAATTAGGAAAAATTATTTATAAAATATTAAGTACAAGTTTAAAAAATTAGTGTAACAATGTACCAATATACCAGTCTACCAATGATTGTTACATTGTTACACTACTAGATTGTTAAATTGAATTATTATGAACAACGTATACATCATAGATTATATCAGAACTCCCATTTCAAAACTAAGCGGAGGACTGTCAGAAGTGAGAGCCGATGATTTGGCGGCCATTGTGCTGAAAGAAATCGTGGCAAGAAATCCTGAAGTTCCGGTTGAGGAAATTGAAGACGTTATTTTCGGATGCGCCAATCAGGCCGGAGAAGATAATAGAAATGTAGCAAGAATGGGACTTTTACTGGCCGGACTTCCCTACAAAATCGGAGGGGAGACCGTAAACAGATTATGTGCTTCAGGAATGTCGGCGGTGGCCAATGCTTTCCGTTCGATTGCTTCAGGAGAAGGCGAAATTTATATTGCAGGTGGAGTGGAGCACATGACGCGTTCGCCTTATGTAATGTCAAAACCGAGCGCTGCTTTCGGAAGAGACAGCCAGATGTTTGACACCACTTTCGGTTGGAGGTTTGTGAATCCCAAAATGAAAGAAATGTACGGCGTTGACGCCATGGGAGACACGGCTGAGAACTTAGCGGAAATGCACAGCATCAGCCGTGAAGACCAGGATAAATTTGCTCTTTGGTCTCAGCAGAAAGCAGCCCAGGCTCAGGAAAGCGGAAGACTGGCGGAAGAAATTATAAAAGTTGAAATTCCACAGAAAAAAGGAGAACCGAAAGTTTTTGATAAAGATGAATTCATCAAACCGACTTCTTCAATGGAAGGATTAGGGAAACTTCGTCCTTCTTTCAGAAAAGAAGGGGGAACGGTAACGGCCGGAAATGCTTCAGGCATGAATGACGGAGCCGCTGCTTTAATTCTGGCAAGTGAAGAAGCGGTAAAAAAATACGGATTAAAACCAAAAGCAAGGATTTTAGGATCTTCTGTTGCCGGCGTTGAACCGAGAATTATGGGAATCGGACCGGTTGAAGCGACTCAGAAACTTTTGAAAAGACTTAATCTTTCGTTAGACGATATGGATGTTATTGAACTGAACGAAGCTTTTGCCGCGCAGTCTTTGGCTGTAACCAGAAGCTTAGGTCTGCAGGATGACGATTCAAGGGTAAATCCAAACGGAGGAGCCATCGCCATTGGTCACCCTCTTGGAGTTTCCGGGGCGAGAATCATCGGTTCTGCTGCTTTAGAACTTCAGAAACAGGATAAAAAATACGCATTGTGTACCCTTTGTATCGGTGTCGGACAGGGTTATGCAATGGTGATTGAAAAAGTATAATTAATTTGAAAATGAGCTAATTTGAGAATTTGAAAATGTTTTTTAAGACGTTTTAATTTCCAAATTAGCTCATTATCAAATTTTCAAATTAAAATTATGAATATTTACTCATATCATGGCATTCGTCCCATCATCAAACCCTCTGCTTACGTTCATCCGCAAGCAGTGATTATTGGTAACGTAGAAATCGGCGAAGAGGTTTATATCGGTCCGAACGCAGTGATCCGCGGCGATTGGGGCAAAATTATCATCAAAGACGGGGCAAATGTGCAGGAAAACTGTACACTCCACGTTTTCCCGGGCATCGAAACCATTTTAGAAGAATCTGCGCACATCGGTCATGGTGCGATTATTCATTCCGGACATATCGGAAGAAACTGTCTGGTTGGAATGAACGCGGTTGTAATGGATAAAGCTGTAATTGGTGACGAATGTATCATTGGTGCACTGGCTTTTGTTCCTGCAAATTTCAAATGTGATGCAAGAAAACTGATTGTCGGAAGTCCGGCAAAAATCATCCGTGATGTTTCCGATGAAATGATCAAATGGAAAACGGAAGGTACAAAACTCTACCAGGAACTGGCAAGAGAAGGAAAAGAGGCCATTCTGCCTTGCGAACCGTTTACTGAATATGTTCAGCAGATTCCTACAAAAGTGGTTGATTACGGCATTTGGGATGATGTGAAGTGATTTTAGTAAGCAAATTAATTGAATATACCCAAACCTAACGGGTTTCTAAAACCCGTTAGGTTTTATTAAAGCAAAATGATCAATACAGAAAGTTTTGAGTTTGAATCTGTTTATCACATTTTTTCTCATGTAAATGGGAAAGAACTAATTTTCCGTGAACAGACAAATTATCAATTTTTTCTGAAGCAGTTAGATAAATATATTATTCAGATTGCGGATATTTATGCGTATTGCCTGCTGCCGAATCATTTTCATTTATTATTAAGATTTAAAAATATTGAAGATGTAAATGCTGAAGACGAGCATCAGGCTTTAATGAAAAATTTTGGAAATTTCCTAAATTCTTATGCAAAAGCATTTAATAAAAAATACAACCGTAAGGGTGCACTTTTTCTTAATGCAGTAAAGCGGAAGAAAATAACAGATGAGAAATATTTACTGAAAGTTTTGCATTATATCCACAATAATCCGGTTAATCATGGATTTGTAAATAAAGCTGATCATTGGGAGTTTTCTTCATATAATTCATATCTACATCCTGAAAAAGAAAGTAAATTGAACAGAACGGAAATCATGCAATATTTTGATTCGTTAGATGTTTTTAAAAATTATCACCAATCTGATATTGAATATGATTTTTTGAATTTCGAATAATTGTTGATAAATCAAACCTAACGGGTTTTTAAAACCCGTTAGGTTTCAATGAAGTACTTAATAAGATTAGTCTAAGAATTGACGAAGGAAAGAATTTAAACCAATAAATAAAAATGATTAAAAAAATTCTCATTTTCTGCAGTCTCCTGTTTGCATTCCAAACTATGGTTTTTGCCCAGAATGGAAATGTAAAACCTTTGACAATCGGAGAAATAAGAACCTTGAAATCTAAGGTTCTAAACGAAGAAAGAACGTTAAACATCTATCTTCCGCAAAATTTCGATAAAACAAAAGCTCATCCGGTGATCTATCTTCTGGATGGAAGCATGAATGAAGATTTTATTCATGTCGTAGGCCTGTTGCAGTTCTTCAATCAAATGTATGCAATGCCGGAAACAATTGTGGTGGGAATTGCCAACATTGACAGAAAGAAAGACTTCACTTTTCATACGGATTTAAAAGATCTGCAGAAAGATTATCCTACAACAGGGCATTCGGCTAAATTCATTAATTTTTTGGAAAAAGAACTAAAGCCTTACATTGAAAGTCAGTTTAAAACAACCGATACATATCTGTTTGGGCAATCGCTCGGCGGACTTCTGGCGACAGAAATTTTATTGAAAAAACCTGAAATGTTCGATAATTATTTCATCATCAGCCCCAGTTTATGGTGGGATGATGAAAGCCTTTTAAAACAGTCCACGCAGCTGCTTTCTAAATCAGCGGATAAAAAGAAATTTGTTTATGTTTCTGTAGGGAAAGGCGAGCATAAAGTAATGGTAAAAGATGCAGAAGACTTATTTGATATTCTTAAAAAATCAAACAAAAAAAACTGGACAGTAGAATATAAAATGATGGAAACGGATAATCATGCGACTATTCTTCACAGAAGCCTGTATGAAGGTCTGGTGAAATTGTTTCCTTATCAGGAGCCTAAATAAAACAATCATGATTAAACTGGAAAATTTTCTTAAAAAATATGGGTTTATTATATTGGTTTTGGGTTTTAAATTCAATGTTTTAGGCTTTTTTTTCTATGTTGAGTCTTTGGAAACAGCCTATTTATTGGAATTTGCAGGTCAGGATAAAATTGAAAAACTTGAATCAAAACGACAGCTTTATGATGCCATTGTTAACAGTGTCTTGATTCTGGATGCCGCAATTGTCCTGTTTTTAATCTATTATGGAATCAGAAAGGCTTTAAAATAATTATTGGAAATATTTAAATTGAAAAAGTAAAAAACAATATGAACAAACTAAAAAACTATATTCATGGCGAATGGGTAGAAGGCACCGGGAACGGAATTCCTTTGTACAATGCCGTGACTGGAGAGCAGGTTGCTGTTTCGGATACAGAAGGGCTGAATTTTGAGCAGGCTCTGGATTACGGAAGAACAGTCGGTTACAAAAACCTTTCATCTATGACGTTCTACGATCGTGGAGAAATGTTGAAAAAAGTAGCGCTTTACCTGTTAGAAAGAAAGAAAAAATATTACGAATTATCATATAAAACCGGGGCGACTCACGCAGATTCATGGGTAGATATTGAAGGAGGTTTCGGTACGTTCTTCACCTATTCAGGGCTTGCAAAAAGGATGCTTCCAAATACTCCGTTTTGGGTAGATGGCGATACTCAGAAAATTTCTGCCAATGGAACTTTCCTGGGAACTCATATTTTAACGCCGAGTGAAGGTGTTTCTGTGCAGATCAATGCCTATAATTTTCCGGTTTGGGGAATGCTGGAAAAACTATCAACTTCATTATTGGCAGGTGTCCCAAGTATTGTGAAACCTTCGCCTTACGGTTCGTATTTAACGAATGCGGTTTTCCAGGACATGATTGAAAGTGGTGTTCTTCCTGAAGGTGCACTTCAATTGGTTTGTGGTGAACCGGGAAATATTCTGGACTATGTTCAGGATGGCGATTCTGTATTGTTCACAGGTTCTGCAACAACGGGCAAAAAATTAAAATCTTTGCCTTCTGTTTCAGGAAATTCTGTCCGTTTCAATATGGAAGCAGATTCATTAAACTGCTCAATTCTCGGATTGGATGCAAAACCCGGAACTCCGGAATTTGATCTGTTCATCAAAGAAGTCCGTACGGAAATGACCACAAAGGCCGGACAGAAATGTACGGCAATCAGGAGAATTATTGTTCCTGAAAACTTAATTGGTGATGTTCAGAATGCTTTGTCTAAAGCTTTGGATCAGACAAAAATCGGAAATCCGTTAAGCAGGGAGACCAGAATGGGTTCTTTGGTCGGAAAGCAGCAGTATGACCAAGTGTTGAGAAAAGTAAACCTTCTGAAAGCTGAAACAGAACTGATCTACGACGGAAAACACGAATTGGTAGATGCAGATTATGAAAATGGTGCATTTATGTCTCCGAAATTATTCTTAAATGACAGGCCTTTCGAAAAGAATATCTCTCACGATGTCGAAGCGTTCGGTCCGGTTTCTACATTAATGCCTTACAAAGATGCGGAAGAAGCGGCAGCGTTGGCAAAAAGAGGAAAAGGAAGTCTGGTAGGTTCCATTATCTCTTATGATGAAAAATTCGTAGCAGAAACTTCATGGAAAATGGCTTCTCAGCATGGGAGGATTTTCGTACTGAACAGAGACAATGCGAAAGAAAGTACAGGTCACGGTTCGCCGCTTCCGACTTTGATGCACGGCGGTCCCGGTAGAGCGGGAGGCGGTGAGGAAATGGGCGGTTTGAACGGACTTCATTTCTTCCTTCAAAAAACAGCCATTCAAGGGTCGCCGGATATTTTAACGGCGATTACTAAAGTATATCAGCAAGGTGCAGAGAAAAAATATGCAGATAAACATCCTTTCCAAAAATATTTTGAAGATGTTGAAGTTGGAGATTCTTTAGAAACAGCGGGAAGAACCGTTACAGATGCAGATATCGTTAATTTCTCAAATGTTTCGTGGGATCATTTCTACGCACACACCGATGCAACAAGTTTAACGGGAACTATTTTTGATAAAACCGTGGCTCACGGATATTTCATTCTTTCTGCAGCGGCCGGATTATTCGTTTCAGGTAAAAAAGGACCTGTTATCGCCAATTATGGTCTGGAAAACTGTTCGTTCTTCAAGCCTGTATATGCGGGCGATACAATGACGGTTTATTTAACGGCAAAAGAAAAAATCAACCGCGGTGTAAAAGGCAGAAACATTCCTTCCGGAGTAGTTAAATGGCTGGTTGAGGTAGTAAATCAGAGAGATGAGACCGTATGTGTAGCAACTATCTTAACGCTGGTGGCGAAAAAATCTCCTTTTATTGATCTGAACCTGAAAAATATTCAGAAAGCATTAAATGGTTTAACCGAAAACACGCAGCCAAACTGGGGCAGAATGTCACCTCAGCAGATGATTGAGCATCTGGATTTTACCGTTCTGGTAAGTTTAGGCGAACCGGAAGCGGACAAATGTTTTACTCCGGAAGAACAGCTGGAAAAATGGCAGGATTCTCTGTACAATCACAGAAAAATGCCGAAAGATTTCCCGGCACCTTTTCTGGCAGAAGATGAAAAGTTATTGGACTTAAGACATAAAAATCTTGAAGCGGCAAAACAGTCTTTCATGGGTAACCTGAAGAGATTCTCCATTTATTACAAAGAAAATCCACAGGCGGAACACATGAATTTCGTTTTCGGAAAATTAAACAAAGAAATGTGGGAACTGATCCATAAAAAACATTTTACCCATCATTTTGAACAGTTTGGATTGATTTAATTCAAAATAAATAATGATATTTGAGGAAGCTTTTGATAAGGCTTCCTTTTTTAATGAACAAATAATATGGAACTACAATTTTTCAAAGATTTTGACTTTAACGGTTTCTGGAATGAAAGCAGTTATTCGGAAAGAGATTATATCGAAGGATTTCCGGATGATGAAATGATTGCTTCTGTTGAACAGGAGCTGGGCTATAAACTTCCCGCATCCTATATTGAATTAATGAGAATCCAAAACGGAGGGCTGGTTGATAGATCATGTTTCCCGACTACTGAATACAATTCCTGGGCAGACGATCATATAGCAATCACCGGGATTATGGGAATCGGGCGGGAAAAAACCTATTCCGTATGTGGCGAACTCGGGAGCCTATTTATGATTGAGGAGTGGGGATATCCTGCCGATGGAGTCTATATTGCCGACTGTCCGTCTGCCGGTCATGATATGATTCTTCTTGATTATTCAAAATGCGGAAAAGACGGCGAGCCGGAAGTGGTTCATGTCGATCAGGAAGGTGATTACAGGAAGATTTTTCTGGCAAAGGATTTTGAAAGCTTTATTAAAGGCTTGAAAGACGAAGAAGAATTTGATGCAGAATAAATAAACTGTACTTTTAATAATTAATTAACCCAATTTAAAATATTAAAAATGAACGAGAACTGGATGCAGAAGTACGAGGAAGTAAAAGATATATTGGTTTGCCCGACCGATTTGGAAACTTATTTTACGTCCAATGAAATTGCCGGACAACAACTGGAAACCATGGAAATCGGGAATGTTTCCCTTCCTTCCGGAAAGGTGGTGGTGAGAGATCCGCTGGTTGCTCTGAATGCCAATCAATCCCCTTATTTTATCGAAGCTCCGAAAGGGAATTTCCCCGTAACGATTGCTGTTGTGAAATCCGAAGACTGGGGCGACCGATATGCGGTGGTAAAAGTAGAGTTTACCAAAGAAAAGCCTGTTGTTTACCGCGAAGCCCTGGTTGGAATTGAAGATTTGGAAGGTGTAGACGAAGACGATTTTTTTGGTTTCGGAGTGGATGCCGGTTTAGGCTGTATTGCTGATGCGGAAGTGCTTCCGTATGTGGATAAATTTGAAGCTGAACTGGATGTCGACAATATGTATGATGATTATTTTGCCGGACTTTTTGCGCAAAGCTACAAAGATCATCCCAACAACCAGCGGGATGCGGGTGACTGGATCAACTGGACGGTTCCGAACACCGATTATCAGATCCCGATGTTTGCCAGCGGTTTTGGTGACGGCTCTTATCCTGTTTATTTTGGATATGATGCAAATGATGAGGTCTGCGGACTGTACATTCAGTTTATTGATATTGAACTGGCTTTAAGCGAAGATGGCGACGACGAAGATTATGAAGACGATGATGAACCTGAAAATTTTGTTTTTCTTAAAGATTAAAACATGAATAAAACTTTTGCCGATAAAGTTGTTGAGTTTAACCGGAATCTAAAATACGACGGGAAACTGCCGGATGATTTTCAGGTTTTAAATCCTTATCTCGGCAATCCTGAAACCATGGAAGTCATGCAAAAGTTTTATCAGAAATATTATAATGATTTCAACCGGAGAAAATTTATTGTCGGAATTAACCCGAGCCGTCACGGAGCAGGCGTTACCGGAGTTCCCTTCACCGATACCAAACGGCTGGAAAACATCTGTGGAATAAAAATGAAGTCTGCTCATACCCACGAAATTTCGTCTGTTTTCGTTTATGATATGATCGCTGAATATGGAGGAGCCGATGAATTTTATAAAGACATTTACATCAATTCACCTTTTCCTCTGGCCATTGTAAGAAAGTCGAAAGGAAGCTGGATCAACGCTAATTATTACGATGATAAAGAACTTTTCAATGAAGTAAAAGATTTTATGATTGATGCTTTAAAAAAGCATATCAGCTTAGATCTTGATACTTCAGAAGTATTTATCTTAGGAAAAAAGAATGCCGGTTTTATTTCAAAACTCAATCAGGAAGCCCTTCTTTTTGAAAAAATGACGGTTCTGGAACATCCGAGATATATCCAGCAGTACAAATCGAAAGAAAAACAACTCTACATCGATAAATATATCCTGGCATTGAAACAATATTCCGGATAAATCTTTTTTGATTGTATAGAGCTGGTATTTCCGTTGGGCTCAATCATATTGTACAGAGACGGATTACTTTATTACTCATCGGTATTACAGGGATATTTTATTCTGTCTTAAATTTTTACCTTTTACCATATTTATTTATCTTTACTTTTCAGTTTTTCAAAATCAAAACTTAAAACCACAAATGGAACAGAAAATACATCAGGGCAGAAACATCAAAAGGTTCAGGGAAATGTTGGGCATCAAGCAGGATGCGCTGGCTTTTGACCTGGGTGAAGACTGGAACCAGAAGAAAATATCAATACTCGAACAGAAGGAAGTTGTTGAGGATCAGCTGCTTCAGAAAATATCTGAAGTTTTGAAAATCCCTGTAGAGGCGTTTAAAAACTTTGATGAAGAACAGGCTGTTAATATTATTTCCAATACTTTCGCAGAACATGCTTTTAGTAATTCTTTTAATTACGGAACCATTAATTTACATCCTATTGATAAGCTGATTATGCTTCATGACGAAAAAATAGCCCTTTATGAAAGGATGCTGAAAGAAAAAGACGATATGATGTCAAGGCTGGAAGACCTGATTAAATCCAGGTAAAGTATCTTCTAAAATGGACAAGATAGAAAATTCCCCTGAAATTATTTTCAGGGGAATTTGTATCACATTTATGTATTTAGAATCCTTCGCGATCGTTTTATTATATCAAAAAAATTATGGTTATTAGTTGTTACCCTGGCGATAATTGATATATTATTTTTTTATGATCGACTGAGATTCCGAAGGGGATTTTACGATATACACTCCTTTAGGAAGTTCTGAAATATCTGCCTGGTTTACACCTTTCCTGGCCTCAATGGTTTTCACCAACTGTCCGGACTGGCTGTATACATCAAACTTTGTATTTTCCACTGCTTTAATGGTAAGGGGACCGCTTGTAGGGTTAGGATAAATACTCAGTTCTTTTTTAGAAGCTTGTACATCATTGGCAGATAATACGATTCCTGTATCTTTTACCCAGGTAAAGGCGTCTAAGGCAAGGTATTGATAACCTCCACCCGCTGTAATCTGTATTTGGTCCAGGACAATATTACTGTAATTATTTCCATTAAGATTAGTCATGTCAATAAGGGTAAATCCTTTTGTAACTGTGGCTGAAGTGTTAAAACCTGCAGTTTTGGTTTGGGTAAATTTTGTTACTCCATTTAATTTTCCTGTAATAGTCAATGTTCCGGTCACAGTTAAATTAAGATTGGCAGCAGAGGCATATATCCAGAATCTGTTTACTTTAAATAAGTTAGAAGTCGTCCTAATACTGAACGATGTACCCTGAGACTGGTTTAATGTGCCGGAATTGTCAATATATCTGTTGTCTGCAGTTGTACCGCCCCATCCGGAGTTTGGGTAATTTGCCTGGATATCATAGATATTCACATTAGACAGAATATTAAAGATGACTCCATTATCTGTAAAGCTTGCACTTCCATGAGTTTCAGTTTCAAAAGTCTCCGTACTGGTTTGTCCGAATGAAGACAGGGATATAAAGAGGCTGCAGATAGCATAAAGTATAGTATTTTTCATATTGAATTTAAGTTTAGGTTTAAACTGATTTATGGTCGTGAAGGAAAGATTCCCTGTACACAGATAATATAATTTATTCCTAGATAAGGAGGCATATTATCAATAGGTAAATTCGCACCTGTAAAGGTTACTGAAGCCGTATTGATTACAGTATCCGGAACAGCATCTGTAAAGCTTGGAACAGCTGTGAAATCTCTTCCGGCCTGTGTTCCTGTAATGGCAATGGATGAAGCAGAAGATGGCGTGGCTGTATTTGCATTAGTGTTTGAAACTTTCAGCTGGCTTATCACTGAGGGCAGATTACTGCTCAGAATCGTAGTTTGTGTACTTCCTGCCGCCTCGCCCAAATTAATATTTTTTCCGGTTGTAGAATTTCCTGTACCGAACGGAGCACGCCCGTTAAGATTAGGCAAAGCAAAATTTGTAACACCGTCCCCTCCATATGTAGTTCCTAAGATCGCAAAAAGGGCTGTGTACTGATTAATGCTTAATAAGATGCCGTTGCAGAGCATATATCCTTTCGGTGCAAAGTTACCGGCAAATATTTTAATGGTTCCTAATAGTTCATCGTCCATGATTGTTGTATTTGATGATTAGCAATATTTGTTATAATTATGGTCTTGAAGGATAAATGCCTTCTACACAGATGATATAGGTTAATCCAAGGTAAGGAGACATATTGTTGACAGGGATATTCTGGCCTATAAACAATACAGATTGCGGATTAAGAACTGTATCTGGTGCAGCATCTGTAAAACTTGGTACTGCCGTAAAATCTCTTCCTTCCTGTGTTCCTGTAATAGCAATTGAAGCAGATGCTGCAGGTGTTGCTGTATTAGCATTAGAATTCGAAACTTTCAGTTGGCTGCTGAAACTTGGCAGGTTTTGAACCATTATTGTATTTTGTGTAGTTCCTCCCACTTGTCCTAGAACATAAGGATTTCCTGCACCGATAGGAGAGCGCCCGTTCAGGTTCGGTAAGGCAAATGTTGTCTGTCCGTCACCTCCGTACGTAGTTCCTAAAATTGAATAAAGAGCTGAATATTGTGCAATACTTAATAAAGCTCCGTTACATAACATGTAACCTCTTGGTGCGAAATTTCCCGCGAAAGTCTTAATGACTCCCATTAATTCATCGTCCATAATAATATATTTTTCAGTTTTAAATGTTCCTACTCTCTTACCGGCTTTTCGGATACCGCCGTAATATGTATATTGATGTCTTATTGACAAGCCAAAGTAACAACAATCAACCGTCCTGCTATAGCGTAGAAAATACCAAATTACAGATTACGTATTTCTACGGATAGGCTGTAAAGGTATTAATAAATCACATTATTGTGTATATTAATTAACATTAATTTCATGTTATATTTGAATTATTGATAATTATATGTTTTTATTGAATATTGAAATATGAAAAGTAGTGTGTTTTATTGAAAAGTTAATATTTTATAAATTCTTTTGCATGGCGGGTTTGATTACAGTAGACAGCTTTTTTAAACAGCTTTATTTGATAAGAATATTTCATAATTTTTTATGAAGAGAGCGGAATTGGAATACGACAAACAGATGAGGAAAAGCGAATAATGAATGTCTGGATGTTTACAGATAAGATAAATTTTAATTTTTAAAGTTATTCCGTGCATACAACTACTATTTACTATTTTTGCAACAATCAATTATAATAGAATGAACGGATCCGTAACATCAGAACTTAGAAATCATATTGCCGAAATTACCTTCGGAACACCTAAAAGCAATGCGCTTCCCGGAGCCGTTCTTGAAAAGCTGGCACAGACCATCATGGAGGAAGGCACAAAAGAGGAAGTAAAAGCAATCCTTATAAAAAGTGAAGGTGAGAAAGCTTTCTGTGCCGGGGCAAGTTTTGATGAGCTTCTGGAAATTGAAGAGCTGGAAAAATCAAAACAGTTTTTCGGTGGTTTTGCAAAAGTGCTCAATGCCATGAGAAACTGCGGTAAGATTGTGGTGGTAAGGGTTCAGGGCCGGACTACCGGTGGCGGGGTCGGGATTGCCTGCGGGGCAGATTACTGTTTTGCCACCCAAGATGCTGCACTGGCATTAACGGAAATCAATCTGGGGATCGGGCCGTTTGTAATCGGGCCGTATGTAGAACGGAAAATCGGAAAATCCCAGTTTTCGGCTATGGCAATTGATGCAGATTTCAGATCGGCAGCATGGGCAGAGCAACACAATGTATATCATTCAGTTTCGGAGAATATTGCAGAAATGGATGCAAAGCTGGAGAAATTTTTAGAGACTTTGGCTTCAAGGAGCAGTGAGGCTTTGGCTTTAATTAAAAAAGTTTCGTGGGAAGGAACAGAACATTTCAATGAACTGATGCCGGCAAGAATTTACATGAGCGCAAGCCTGATTCTTGAAGACTCTGCCAAGAAAAATATTGCCTCTATTAAAGAAAGACTGAGAGCAAAATAATACTATATTCTTAATGAATAACGAAAAACCGCTGATTAATCCGGCGGTTTTTTAATGGAAGGGATAATCGGTATATCTTCTGTAACTTCCCGTTTCAGCATTGATTTTAATGATGTCTTTATTTCCGGAATCTTCCCTTTCCTCCATAAAAATATAAAATCTTCCGTTTCGCTGGATTTCCATTCCACACAGAATTTCAGACATCCAGTGCTTATTTTTCCTGTTATTCTGAAATATATAGCTTGCCATGTCCTTATTTATTTTCGAGCGCCTGGATACTGCTTCATATTCTTCACTTTGAGGGTTGATGATTTTTACCCTGTTTTCTTTTTCTGTTTCCAGCCATGCCTGCTCTTTTGAAATGACTCCATTGCTTTCGTTTTTATTAATAGTACAGCTTTCGGACAGTAAGCACTCATAACCTCCGGTATAACCCATCATCGAATAATGGAGACCTGCAATGTGATGATATCCTGAAATATAAAATTTCAGATGGTTTCTCGTAGTCACCACAAGAGTATCGCTTTTAAGGAATTTTCTGTATGGAATCTTTACAGACATCAGTGAATTTTCTTTAAGACCGGTTTTGATGGTTGAATCTTTGATCAGCTTTTGATTCCGTAAAATCTGAAATGTAAGTGTACTTATTTCTTTTGTACTGAAGTCTGCAAATCTGATTTCCGGCTGTTCTGTAATGAACGGAACAGAATCGCATTTTTCCGAATAGGCAATAGAATCTTCTTCCGCTTTCTTTTTTCTCAATGAGCTTGAAACATTCCATGCAATAATGACTGCTGCTATAATCCCGAAAATGAAGCCGAATAATATCAGTAGAATCTTTAGAAATCTTTTCATATCTTCTGAATAACAGATTTTTTTTAAAGTTAAATAATTAAACAGTCAGAATTAGAAGCCGGATAAAAATTGTAAAAAATATTTTGAGATCTAAAATTTAATTATAACTTTGCAATTCAAAGTTCTTTATATGGATTCAAAAAACTATCACGAAGACTTATCACATATCCGTTCTATGATGGAACGCTCCTCCAGATTTATTTCTCTGAGTGGCTTATCCGGAGTGGTAGCAGGTTTGGCAGCTATTATTGGTGCCAGTTATGTATATTTTGTTTTTAAAAGAGAGGGAATTGATTATTTTAATGGAGAAAGAAATATTTTCGGGCCCGCTCTGACAAAGGAACTTGTACTGGTAGGAACTTTGATTCTGTTGGTGGCCTTGCTCAGCGGATATATTTTTACCGCTGATAAAAGCAGAAAGAAAGGACTGA
Organism: Chryseobacterium sp. Leaf201; assembly: GCF_001421435.1. Taxonomy (GTDB): domain Bacteria; phylum Bacteroidota; class Bacteroidia; order Flavobacteriales; family Weeksellaceae; genus Chryseobacterium. The sequence goes on along the minus strand of NZ_LMKA01000054.1, from coordinate 13,716 downwards.
AAATCTGGGATGCTACAACACGGCGCCTGTTGATTACCTTTGCCGTGCCGTTGGTCTCAGGTGGTATATTCTGTCTGGCTCTTCTTTATCATCACCTTTTTGTTTTTGTGGCTCCGGCAACGCTGATCTTTTACGGCTTGGCTTTGGTAAGTGCGGAAAGATATACGCTGACCGATATAAAATACCTGGGTTACTGCCAGATCGTATTGGGATTTATCTCCTTATTCATTCTGGGATGGGGACTGCTGTTCTGGACAATCGGTTTCGGCATCCTGCATATTGTGTATGGCATGATTATGCACAGGAAATATAAATAACAACATAAGAATAAGATGCACCTAAAATTATTTTCAGATGTGCTGTAAATTGTAATCCGATTATGATCAATATAAATCAACTCAATAAAGAATTCGAAAGCCGTGTAAGACTGGGCATTATGTCTGTTCTTATGGTTAACGACTGGGTTGATTTCCCTGAAATGAAAAGCCTGTTGGAAATTACCGACGGAAACCTCGCCAGCCACAGCACTGCATTGGAAAAATCCGCTTATATTGAAGTGAAAAAGGAGTTTGTCGGGAAAAAACCCCGGACTTCTTACCGCGTGACACAAAAAGGACGGGAAGCTTTTACCGAACACCTGGATATGCTGGAGAAATTATTAGGAAGATAAAAGAACTAAATTTTTTTATCATTTAACTTTGAAAAGCAAAGTACTTTTAAATATAAAACTTAGAATTATGACAACAGAAAAAGAAAAATCAACCATTATTTTCGCGGTGCCGTTTGTATTATTAGTCGCAGCAGTTTTCGGAAACCTTTTTGTAGAAGGGTGGAACTGGTCGCCCTTCGATTTTATCATTGCGGCAGCATTGCTTTTCGGAACTGCTTCTTTTATCAACCTGGTCATCAGATCAAAGAAATCCCTTCGGTATAAATTAATGGTTTCCGCAGCCATAATTCTGGTGCTGGCTATGGTATGGGTTGAACTTGCAGTGGGAATTTTCGGAAGCCCGGTTGCGGGAAGCTGAAATTAGACTGCATATTGTTAAACTGTAGATTTCAAAAAAAACAGTAATTACAAATGAACAGGAAAACATTTTTGAAAAGACTGGCGCAGCTTTCCCTCATCGGTGCTTTTCCCATGCTGTATTCATGGCAGATCGAACCGTTCTGGCTGGAATTTGTGGAAAGAAAACTCCCTGTTAAAAATTTGCCTTACGATTTGGAAGGTAAAGTCGTAATGTAGATTTCAGATTTACATGTGGGAGACCGTTTTGACTGGAATTTTCTGATCGATTCTTTTCAGAAAGCAAAAAAATACAGCCCGGATTTCGTCGTATACACAGGTGATTTTGTAAATCACGGAAATGCTGAAGAAAGAGAAGACCTTAAAAAAGTACTGCATCACGCAGTTTTAGGAAAGCTGGGAACCTTTGGGATTCTTGGCAACCATGATTACGGAACCGACTGGAGTGAAGCAGATGTTGCCGAAAATGTCTGTCGAATAGCAGAAAATTCCGGAATGAAGATGCTGAGAAATGATCAGGAAGAAAGTCACGGATTGCATTTCATCGGTTTCGAAGATCTTTGGTCGCCCAATTTTGCTCCGGAAACAGTAATGGGAAATTATGATCCTTCAAAAGCGAATATCATTCTTTGCCATAATCCCGATGCGTGTGATCTGAATATCTGGAACGGTTACCGGGGCTGGATTTTAAGCGGGCATACCCACGGCGGGCAATGCAGGATTCCCGGTATAATTACGCCGCTTGTTCCTGTGAAAAACCGGAATTATATCTCCGGCGAAGTTAATCTGCAGGACGGAAGGATGCTCTACATCAACCGAGCGCTGGGACATTCTTTTCAGGTCCGTTTTATGGTGCGCCCGGAAATTACAGTTTTCACTTTAACTCAGTCTTAATATTATGAAAGAAAAAAATATTTTATTAATCGGAAAATCATTCTTCTGGATTTCTTTTTTATTGGGAAATATCTGCCTTTTCGGATATGTTATTACAAAGAATGATGCATTTGCGATGTGTGGTTATCTCCTGTTGATTTTCGGTACGATAATAAATTTGTTAGTTATCTTATGTTTGGTGATTTACGGATTAATCAATAAATCCCAACTCAAAATCTGCATGAAAGCTTCGATGATCATTTGCATTAACATTCCTATTGCAATTATATATTTCTATGTAGGAATTTCACTTTTAAATATCTAAACTATGAAAAAAATACGTGTTCAATTTCTTCTTTTTGTGTATGATAAAACACAAAAATTATACAGGAAATATTTCAAGAAAAAGAAAAGGCAGTGGCAGTTTACAGAAAAACAGCTGCTGGAATTTCAGGAAGATTCTTTGGGCAGAAAACTTGGAGAATTTTACAGGAAACACGGTTTTACCATGATTCCTAAAATGGAAGATCATGATGTTCACCATCTGATTACCGGATGCGGAACCTGTTTTGAAGATGAAATCGCCATGCAGTTCCTTCTTCTCGGAAACGGAAAACTGAACGCCCATCTTTTGGCAGCCATCGTTTTAGGCTCTGTGATTTTGCCGGAATATTACAAAATATACATCAAAGCGTATCAGAAAGGTAAAAATATGCGTCCGTTTTACCATTGGGATTTTGAAGCACTTCTCTGGCAGAATTTCGAAAACCTGAAAGATTTTATCCAGCAGAAAAATACACCGGTTTTATATTAAATCATGAAAAATATAAAGTTTAACCCGATGGGAAAGAATACATTTCTGATCTCATGGATATTCGGAACGGTTATTCTGTTAGGATTTCTGATGACGCAATCGGTTTTTTTTGCCTGGATGGGTTTTTATTATGTAATAGCAGCATGTATTTTTAATTTAATCGTGTTTTTTTCTGAACTGTTAATTTTCGTCACCGATGTGACAGATAAAAAGTCCCACGGAAATTCTGCGCTCCTCATTCTCTTTAATATTCCGGTCGCATTACTGTATCTCTTCATCTTTATTCAATTATAAATCTTAAAAATCATGAAAACACATCACTATATATTTCTTACCACCGCCCTGTTCGTGATCGTATTTTACGATCAGAATATAGGCCTGAACCTCGGGATTATCGGTATTATCTATGCGTTGCTCACTTTTATCAGAACCCCGGTAAGGAACAGGTTAAAAACCTTTATTTTACTTTTCGTAACCAGTATTCTGTCAAGTGCAGCATTTGCGTGGTACGGAGATTTCCCTTCCTTGCTGGCGGTGGTAAGTTCCCTTTTATTATTAGGCTACCGGTCTAAAAACAGAAGGATGAAAATCCTTTTATTGGTTCCGGTAGTTATTGTTAACGGTTTTACGGCATTGTGCAGGTTCTTCAGTTTTGATGAGTGGCTGCCCAAAAGGAATGTCTCTGGGCTTTGGCAGAAGACACTGGCTTTTTTCCTGATTCCCCTTATCCTGGTTTCTGTTTTCTTTGGGGTTTATTCTGCGGGAAGCGACCATTTTGCCGGTCTGTTTACCAATGTGGAAATTGATATTAATTTCTGGCAGCTGATCTGCATGATTGTGTTAGGATTTTTCATTGCATTTAATTACTGGAATTATGCCGTGGAAAAATTAATCTACAAAAGCAACTCCATCCTGGATAATGATTTCAAAACAAGGGATAAAAACCTGAAACCAACGTATTCTTTTCTTGATCTGGATGCTGAGAGAATGAGCGGTGTAATTTCTTTTTTCACCCTCAATATCCTGCTTATATTTTTTATTGCCACTTACAATTATGAACAGTTTTATGAAACGGCAAAAACGCCGGGCCAGCTTTCAGAAGAAACCCACGAAAGGGTAAATGCAGTGATCCTGTCCATCATAATGGCCATTTTAGTGATTATGTTTTATTTCAAATCCGGTTTTAATTTTGATCCGAAAGCAGGGCTGATGAAAATCCTGGCCAAAGTCTGGATTGTTCTGAATGCTGTACTCATTATTTCTGCCATGGTAAAAAATTCAGAGTATATCATCAACTACGGATTTACTTATAAGCGATTGGGGGTTTATGTATTTCTGGTGCTTTCATTGATCGGCTTAATCACGGCTTTCGTCAAAATCCAGCTGCAGAAAAGGAATGCCTTTCTTTTCAATACCATGGCGTGGTATTTCTATGCAACAATTCTCATCTGCAGCTATATCAACTGGGGCGGTATTATCACTGCTGAAAATATGAAGCGTCAAAACTTTGTTTCAGAATATCATCAAAATGAAATCAACTTTAATGAAAAGCAGCTTCTGAAATATGCAGAAGAGAAGAAAGATTTAAAATTAAGAGCCGAAATTCTGAATAAGGTAAAACCGCAGCAAAACGAAAAGTTCCTTTCCAGAATCCTCTATTATCAGACCCTACATTAACCTGATGCAATACTGAATGTGAATTTTGTAAATGCACTCCAGGATCCGCTGAAAATAATAAGAACATTTAATTAATCTGCAGAGCGTGGCAAAATGGTGCGGTTGTAAAATCTAACGTTTTTTTAATATTAAAATCCTGTGGATGGAACAGTTTTAGCTGATCTGTATACTCAAAGTCAAAAAGGCTTTATGGTCAATATGTTTAAATTTCAATTGCTGCAAAAGTTATAGTGTGATACTAAAAGAGAAATTTAAACAGTTTATAAAAAAAATATTATGAAAAAATCCTTACTGCTCATCCCGCTGATTATTGTTTCATGTAAAAAAGAACCGGCCGTTTCCGAAACTTTAAGCAGGGATTCATCGGTGGTTTCAGAACAGCCTGCGGTTCCGGAAAAAACAGATTCTGCTGCATTGAGGATAAAGGATTCTGTGATCAACAATGCCCCGAAAACCAAAGAAGTCCTGAAAACAGGAGTGATGAGGGACGTGAAAGAAGGAAAAATTACCAGAACGGTAGATGCAGAACAGCTTCCTGTTACTTTGGGAGAAGAATTTACTGAAGACGGACAGGAATTTACGCTTAAAATAACAGGTTTCAGCAAGCCGAATATCAAGGCTAAAATATCAACGAATCAAAAGGATTTTAATATCAGGTTCAATCAGATCAGGCTGCCGAACGGAGATTATGACGGTCCTTTCGGAAGAGAGATCACCTACGACGTAAAAGAAAAAGGGGAGGTATGGCTGATTATCGGTAAAAGCAATATGGCTTCCGGAAATACAAAAGGAAGTTTCACCGTCAGCATCGAATAACTCTTATTGTTTGGTATAATTTCTGCAAACACAATTTAAAATCTATCATTATGAAAAATATATTTTTGTCGGCGGCGGTGGCTTCAGTAGCTTTGGTAAGCTGTGGAACCGTGCAGTCGCTGGTGCAGAATACATTTCCCTATACGGCCAATGTCTTAGTATCCACAGGGGTTCCTGCCAACAAAGAGGTTTCCTCATCTGCTACGGCCTCCAATGTCCAGACCTGGTTTGGCGGTAATAACAATGCACAGATCAGAGATGTAAGGATTTCAGATGCCAAAGTTTCGGTAGTGTCACCTTCAGGCGGAAGCCTGAACGCTTTCAAATCGATTAAAGTATATATTTCATCTAGCGGAACCGGAGAAAGACTGGTGGCTTCCAGATCAAATATTTCTACCGATGCCTCAACGCTGAATCTGGATATTGAAAACTCAGGTTTTCTGGATACGGTGGTAAAGAGCACAGGCGTTACCGTAAGAACGGTTTATGAGCTTAAAAATCAGACCAGTTCAGATATGAATATCAGAATTGCCCTTAATTTCAGCAGTATTCCTGCAAATTAATTTTTTTATAAAAAGTTTATTTATTTAAAAAACGTCTTTCAAAACTTTGAAAGACGTTTTTGTTTGATATGGGTAATGATTATTTAAAATCTACCAGTTCAACATCAAAAATAAGCGTTGCTCCCGGAGGGATTACATTACCGGCACCGTTATCACCGTACGCAAGTTCAGAAGGAAGATAGAATCTGTATTTTGCACCCTTACTCATCAGCTGTATACCTTCCGTCCATCCTTTGATCACGCCGGACAGGTTAAGCTCAATCGGTTTGCCACCGTTTTTATCTGTGGAGTCAAAAACAGTTCCGTCCATCAGTTTTCCGGTATAGCTTACCGTAGCAGTGCTTGATGCAGTAGGTCTCGCTTTCTTATCACCTTCTTTCAATACTTCATACTGAAGCCCACTTGCCGTGGTAATGATTTTTTTGTTCTGTTTGTTTTTGGCAAGGAATTCGGTGCCTGCTTTTTTGTTTTCGTCAGCCTTTACTTTTTCCTGAGCCTGTCTTTTTTCATTCTGCTTCTGCATAAAACCCTGTAAAAATGGTCCCATTTCCTCTTTCGGGAATAATTTCGGCTTGTCTGAAAATTCATCTTTCATCGCCTGGGCCAATAGGTCCGGATCTACCGGGAATCCCTGTTTCTTCATATTCTGGGCAATATCCAGCCCGATATAATAGGATGCTTTCTGATCATCCGTATAGGTTTTCTGGGCAAAAGAAAAGTTGAATGCTGCCAGCAGGACTAAAGTAATGAATGTTTTTTTCATTTTTGATAAAGTTATAATCTGTTTGTAAATTTAAGCTTTTGTCACGGAATCCATCACAACCGTTACCGGGCCGTCGTTAATTAATGATACCTTCATATCTGCTCCGAAAATTCCGCTCTCCGTTTTCAGTCCGGATTTTGCGATTTCTTTCTTAAAATAATCAAAGAGGGGAATGGCTTTTTCAGGCCTTGCAGCTTTGATAAAGGAAGGGCGGTTTCCTTTTTTGTAATCGGCAATCAAGGTAAACTGACTGATACACAATATTTCGCCTTTTATGTCCTGAACGGAGAGGTTAAGCTTGTCATCTTCATCCCCGAAAATCCTTAAGTTTAAGATTTTCTGGACCAGCCAGTCGGCATCCGTTTTCTCATCGTTTTCATCAATCCCTACCAGAAGCATCAGTCCTTTCCCGATTTCTCCCACCAATTTTCCGTCTACCTTTACACTGGACTCGGAAACTCTCTGTATAACGGCTTTCATTTTTAAAAATAAATATTTAAAATCTTACCTGCAGGATCATAGTTGTAAAGATAGGTTTTCGGGGGAACGTTGGCCACGGCAGTCGGCTGTCCGGTAAGCAAGATCCACTGGGCATTATCTTTCGGGCAGACCACCCTGATATTGTCCTGGACTTCAAGCGTTGTATTGCCGTCCGGGCATATGTGCGGGGCATTTCTGTCGTATACTTTAAAGGTGCTGTCAGACGATCTTACAATGATCAGTCCTCGGGTCCCGGATTGCTGTTCGTTGATATATACCCAGCCTCCTACCTGGTTTAAAGCATAATAGGCAGGAAGGTTAAGATTCAATGTAACGTTGATCGGGTTGTTTGGGAAACAACTTACGGTATCTTCATGGCTCCCGCATGATTGTATGGTTAAATTACTGAAAATCAATAATGTGATTATCGTTAAGATTGAAAAAGTTTTTTTCATTTCAATTTAAATTTTTATATATTTGTATAAAGTAAACAATTACAACAACGAAAACATTGTCCGGCAAATGTCGGATTATTTTTTTATACTAAAACTAAATTTTGAAAATTATGGCAAGCTATGTTACAAAGGAGGGGTTAGAGAAAATGAAAGCTGAGCTGGAACAGTTGGAGACTGTAGAAAGACCGAAAATTACCATGCAGATTGCAGAAGCCAGAGACAAAGGGGATCTGTCTGAAAACGCAGAATACGATGCGGCAAAAGAGGCTCAGGGGATGCTTGAAATGAGAATTTCCAAGCTGAAAGATGCTATTTCCACTTCTAAAATTATAGACGAAAGTCAGTTAGATACTTCAAAAGTTTCCATTCTTACCACGGTAAGGCTTAAAAATAATGCCACTAACCAGGAGCAGGTATTTACATTGGTGCCGGATAATGAAAGTGATCTTAAAGCAGGGAAAATTTCTGTGAATACACCCATTGCCAAAGGGCTTTTAGGGAAAGTAATCGGTGAAACGGCTGATATTACACTGCCGAACGGAAATAAACTGTCTTTCGAAGTACTTGAAATAACCCTTTAATCATTATTGATTTCAGGCCTGATATTTAATTCTGATTCTATCTCTCTCAACTAATTTCTGAAAAATGAGCACAATATTCACTAAGATCATTAACGGTGACATCCCTTCTTACAAAATTGCCGAAGATGAAAATTTTATTGCATTTTTAGATGCGATGCCTCTGGTAAAAGGGCATACATTGGTGGTTCCCAAAAAAGAAACCGATTTAATTTTTGATCTTGAAACTGAAGAATACAAAAATCTCTGGGGCTTTGCTCAGGAAGTGGCCAAAAAAATCAAAAATGCGATTCCCTGTGTCAGGGTAGGAGTGGCAGTGGTAGGGCTGGAAGTTCCCCATGCGCACATCCATTTAATTCCGCTCAATAAAGTTGAAGAGCTGAATTTCAGAAATGAGAGACTAAAACTGACAGATGAAGAATATAAAGAAATTCAGGACTCAATTATAAATTCCTAAACTATACAAAAACTCGTAAACTGACATTTACGGGTTTCTTTAATCTATATCTTATATATCATATATAAAAAATGAATTCAAACCAGTGTTCTTTCTGCGGAAGAAAAAGAAATGAAGTTCAGATGCTGATTTCCGGCCAAAACGGTTTCATTTGTGAAAACTGTATTGAGCAGGCTCATGCTATTGTAAAAGACAGCAGCCCGGAATCCGGATATGCGCCGGCAGAAAATATGGATGAACTTAAGAAGCCTAAAGAGATCAAGAAATTCCTGGATCAGTACGTGATCGGGCAGGACCAGGCGAAGAAACAATTATCAATAGCAGTATACAATCATTACAAAAGGCTGCTTCACGCCAAGGAAGAAAACCGGGAAGTGGAGCTGGAAAAATCCAACATCATCATGATCGGGGAAACCGGTACGGGAAAAACCTTACTGGCTAAAACCATCGCTCGGGAGCTGAATGTTCCGTTCTGTATTGTTGATGCCACTATTTTAACAGAAGCAGGATATGTGGGAGAGGATGTGGAAAGTATCCTGTCCAGACTGCTGATGGTAGCGGATTATGATGTTGAAAAAGCTGAAAAAGGGATTGTTTTTATTGATGAGATCGATAAAATTGCAAGAAAATCAGATAACCCGAGCATCACCAGAGACGTTTCCGGGGAAGGTGTTCAGCAGGGACTGTTGAAACTGCTTGAGGGAAGCATTGTTAATGTTCCGCCTCAGGGAGGAAGAAAACATCCGGACCAGAAATACATCCAGGTAAATACGCAGAATATCCTGTTTATTGCAGGGGGGGCTTTTGACGGGATCAAGGAGATTATCGAAAGAAGGATGAACAAGCAGGCTATCGGCTTCAGTTCAGAAAAAATCAATAAGACCGGTGAAGACGAATACATATTAACCAATCTTAATGCAGTAGATCTTCGGTCTTTCGGTTTAATTCCCGAACTTTTAGGAAGATTTCCGATCATTACCTATCTTGATAAACTGACCAAAGAGACAATGGTGAGAATCATGACGGAGCCTAAAAACTCAATTGTAAATCAGTTCATCGAACTTTTCAAAATGGACGGTACAAATCTGGTTTTTACAGACGGATCCATTGAAAAAATAGTGGAGGAAACCCTTGAAAAAGGCCTCGGCGCGAGAGGGTTGAGGGGTACTACAGAAAAGGTTCTTGAAGACTATATGTTTTCGATTGGAGAAGAGAAAGAGATCATATTAACGGAAGATAATATTTTTGTTAATAAATGAAAAATTTTTGTTTTTTCATAAAAAAGGCATACCTTTGCCGGTGAGATATTGTATTAACACACAAATAATTATATACAATGAGAAAAAGTTTATTTGCTATTGGTTTATTAGCAGCCATTAATTCTGTTCAGGCGCAGGATGTTTTATTACACATAGATGACGCTGCTACTACGTATGTAAGCGAAGGCACGCTGCTTTATGCAGGAGGTGGTCTTCAGACAAGAGGTACCGGTATTATGGATGTTCATGGTAATGTGATGGTAGAAGGAACTTCTACTGCTGCTTTCAGAACAATCACTACAGCAGGTGGTGCCAAAACAGACGGTGGAAACATCGTGTTAAGGCTTAACACTCCGGCAAGTTTTGCAACGTCTACTTATGGGCAGCTTTATGTAAATGGTATTTCGGCAGCTAACCTTACAGGTATTGTAAGCAAAGAATACCGCACAGCAAGGCATGGTAACGGAAATTATTTCCAGCAGATTGCCATTCCGTTCGCAGGTAAGGCTTACAGTACTTTATCAACAGAATTGGCCAAAGCCTTCGGTACAACAAGATTTACCCAGAATGAAATCCTGACCTGGAATAATGCAGCCGCAGTTTCAAACCATGTGACCAACCTGGCGAACACAACGGCAGCAGCTCCTACGTATTATATGTTGGGATCTAAAAATAACAATCTTGATTTAAGCGCTCCGCCTGCAAATTTACCTACGATTGCCCCTACTGCCACAGGATCTGTATTTACACTTAGCGGTACTCCCGTACGTGCAGAAGATCTTGCTACGGTAACTTTACAGGGAGGAGGAGCAAGTGCAACTTTCGGGGTTAACGGTAGCGGTACCAACCAATACGGTGAATTGTACAGTTCTTATCTTCAGGACCAGTTTGACAGAACCAACGGTTATTTCTCCTTAACTTACGGTAAGAATATCTACCAGTTCGGTAACCCTTACTTTACCAATTTAGATTTATCAAGAATTGCTTATGCTGAAGCAGCAGCTGTTACAGACGGCAATGCAATTTCAAACCTTTGGGGTGTTAAATACACTGCAGGTACTGTAGCGACACAAGCTAACGGATCTACATTTACAACAGGTGCGCAGATACAAACTTATGATCTAACAGGAGTTCCTGTAGGTGATACAGGTCTTGTCATCCAGCCGATGCAGACATTTGTCCTTAAACTAAGAGACAATACGCCACAGACTTTAAATTTCAGTACACTTAGAAGATTTTCCAGTTCAGTAAGAGATGCAGGAATCAATTATTCAGTTACTGCTGCTAAAAATACTAACGTTGGAACAGTAAAACAGCTTGGTGTTATTGCATTGGATGCTGCAGGAAAAGAAATCGGAAGAACTTATTATGTAGTAACCCCTAACGCAACTACCGGACATCAGACTTCAGCATCTACAACCATTCAGGCTTCTGCTACAGGAGGAGATGTAATCGGAACTTTTGAGGAATCTCTGAACGGAGGATATGATTATAACAATACCAACTACTGGTTATACATCAATGAAGCTAATGAAGTTAACTTTAAAGGTAAGAATGTTAAATTGGTAACTTACAGTCCTACGGTTGTAAAATCTTATAAATTCGAAATCAAAGAAAATGCAGAACCGATTGCTGACGGCGCACATGCTTTGTCTGCAGGAATTGGTTTCTACTATAAAACATCAAGCGGAACGTTGCAGCAGGCTGTACAGGGAGCAGTAATCCCGGTAGCCGGTACAGAGTATGATTTATACTACGGCGAGCCAAGCAATATTGTTTTAGCAACCAATGACACTAAAGCGCCAATCAGAACTTTGGTAGTGTATAATCCAGCTATTGATAATTATATTGTTAGATTTGATCCTAGCTGGAAGAAAGCTGATATTGAAGTATATGATATGAGCGGTAAATTAGTGATCTCTAAAAAAGATGCAGAAACGTCTAAAGATTTCGTAATTGAATTAGACAAAAACATCAAAAACTCTTATGTTGTTAAAGTTGTTTCTAGCACCGGAGATGTCGTCAACACTAAAATTTTAAAATAATGAATATGAAAACTATTAATAAACTAGCCACTGTCTTTTTTCTTTTTGTTGTTCTGTGTGTAAATGCGCAGGGTGGTGGTACTCCAAATCAACCTGGAGATGATGGAACCGGAGGTTCAGGTACAGGAGCTCTTGCAACGCCTGTTGATATGTATGTGTACGTTTTAGGAATTGCTGCTATCATCATGATTGCATTCTTTACTAAAAAGTATACCGCAGCAAAAGCATAAAATTTTATTAAAATAATACCAAACTCCCTGATTAGTCGGGGAGTTTTTTTATTTTTACGATATGAAAAAGATTTTTACATTATCAGCTGTCTTAGCTGTATTTTCATTGCAGGCTCAGTTTACAGTAACGATTCAGGCACCTGTCGATTTCAAAGATCAGGATGCAATTTTATATACTTTAAACGGTTCCAAGGATATTATTTTCTCTAAAGAGCAAAGCAAAGGCAATACCTGGACTTTTAAGTATCCGAAAAATTATATGGGAATGATGAAGGTCTATTTCCCGGGGTCCAATAATACATTCAATTTTATTTCCGAAAATAAAAACGTCAATGTAAAACTTGAAACACAGGCCAATAAAATTAAGAATATTGTCTATCTGGATGAAGCCAATAATCTGATGAACGGACTTCAGGAAGGCTCACAGAAAAAAGAACTGATTCTTCCGGCACTATCCCAGATCAAAGAATATTATAAAGACAACACAGAGTTCGGAAGAGCTTTGAAAACTGAAATAGAAAGGCTTTCCGGCAGTTCTCAGGGCATTGACCAGGCCCAGCATCCATTTGTCTATTATTACAATACCAATTACAGTAAATTCCTTTCTAATGATGCTTCTAAAAAAGTGAATCAGGAGGAGATCGTCAATTTTATTGATAAGTCCAATGACATGCTGGAGACATCTTCTCTGTTAAGACCGGTCCTCGTATCCTATCTTAACAGCGGCGGAAATACCAATGTTACAGCATCTGTGGATAAGCTCTTGGAAAGATTGAAAGTTGAAACTCCACGCGGACAGACGGTTCTTTCTGAACTGATTGATATTTTTGATGTGTATGACATGCAGGATTTCAAAAATAAATACCTGGGTCTGGCTAAGAATCTAAAATGTACGATTACCGACAGGCTTGCCACCACTTTGAAATCAAATGCCAATGTTGAAATGGGAGCTGTTTTCCCTAACTATAAATTCCAGTCAGCGGTAAATACTACAGCGAAGACATTGCACGATATTAAAGCCGATAAGAAAGTTATCGTATTCTGGTCTTCTACATGTTCACACTGTGAAACTGAGCTTCCCCAGTTACTGGCAAAATACAATGATTTAAAGGCTAAGAATATTCAGGTAGTAGGTTTATCCCTTGATTCGGATAAAGATTCATACTCTAAAAAAATCAGTGCTTTTCCATGGGTTAATGATTCCGAACTGAGAGGATGGAACAGTACATATGCAGATACCTATAATGTGCATGCAACTCCGACCTATTTTATTTTAGATGCTAACAATAAGATAATCAGCAAACCAGAACATGTTGGTGATGTTTTGGAATATTTTAAGTTAAAATAATTTTGGTGATTTGTAAATATTTTCTATATTTGCACCACCAAAACGGCGAGGTAGCTCAGTTGGTTAGAGCGCAGGATTCATAACCCTGAGGTCACGGGTTCAATTCCCGTCTTCGCTACAAGTAAAGGCTGTAAGATTTTCTTACAGCCTTTTTTATTTAGGTACAACCTTTTTTGGATCAATCTCAAAACTTGGGGACTAGGCAAAAAGGGATCAATCTCAAAACTTGGGGACTAGGCAAAAAGTTTAGACAACCTGAACAGGAAAAATGCTTTATCCCGCACGCCTCTTAATTGTAATCTGAAGTTTTTTATTTTAGCATTGAATGACT
>NZ_LMKA01000053.1 GCF_001421435.1 Chryseobacterium sp. Leaf201 | reverse complement strand
TATAGAATAAATTCTATGATTTCAGATAAATTTGTTCAATATGATTTCACTCATAAGACTCAATGTATTTTTAAGATTATTTTTATACCACAATTAAATTAATTGATTCTACAAAATTTTTTTCATCATTTGTGTTTTTGGGTCTCCTTTTTCAGGAGGCCTTATTTTTTGCCTATTGTTAGGTATAGTATTATTTATAGGTCATCAGAGAATATATTTTAATAAAGTTTTAAAACTGAAATTTAAACAGCTTAAAATCTTATGAAAGACTGAACTTAATATTTAAAAGCCGCGCAATTTCTGTAAAACGATAAAACAATAGAAGCAGTTTATTTAAAAATCCATTTTTTAAACAGGTAAAGGCAGAGCATTTCAGTTCATATCATTTCTGTTGATTTACGGTAATCTTATTCATGTATAATAAAATAAAGGAATAATCGTTTATTAAACATAAACATTTATAGTTCGATAATTCTTTCACAATTATTCAGGATTTCTGTAAAAACATTCTGTTTTATACGCTGTATTATTAAAAAACAATTTAGATTTGCAACGATTAATATTAAATGATAACTTATGAAGAAAATTTCTACTTTTCTAGTGCTTCTTCTGTGTCTGTTAAATTTAGGCGCCATACCGGATGCTTATGGACAGGCACCTGCTACATTACCGTATTCACAAAACTTTACCACCGCGAATGATTTCACGTTGCTCAACGGAACTCAGACCAATAAGTGGTTTTACGGTGCTGTAACGGGTAATACAGGCAGCTCACTGTATATCTCAAATAACAATGGTGTTGCCAATGCCTACACCGTAACTTCAAGCAGCGTTGTGCAGGCCTACAGGGACTTTACCATTCCTGCGGGATCTACAATTGCTAATTTTTCTTTTGACTGGAAAGGCGACGGAGAAAGTACATTTGATTATTTGAGAGTTTGGGTGGTCCCGGCTACATTTACACCTACAGTGGGTACCCAGATAACAGCCGGAACGGGAAGGGTTCAGGTTGGCCAGTTCAACCAGGAAACCACATGGCAGAATTTCAGTACCATAAACCTTAATATCAGTGCCTATGCAGGAAGTACCATGCGATTGGTATTTGAGTGGAGAAATGACGGAAGCGTCGGGAGTCAGCCGCCTATCGCAGTTGATAACATCAACCTGAGCATTCCTACCTGTCTTACGCCTGCCGCGCCTGCCGTATCAGCAATAACCACGGTTTCGGCTACCTTATCATGGACGGCTCCGCCCGCTGCTCCCGGAAACGGATACGAATATTACCTAAGTACTGTTAACACAGCGCCTACAGCGGCAACAGCAGGAACTGCCAATGCGGGAACCACTGTAACCCCTGGCGGACTTACTGCCAGTACCACTTACTTCTGGTGGGTGCGTTCCGTATGCAGTGCTACTGATAAGAGTGTATGGATAGCCGGTCCCAGCTTTTCGACCACTCAGGTGCCCGCTACCATTCCTTACACGCAGAATTTTACATCCGCAAACGATCTCCAGCTTACCAATGGAACCCAGGTAAACAAATGGTTCTATGGTTCTGCGACAGGTAATCCTGCAAATTCACTTTATATTTCCAATAACAACGGAACTGCGAATTCTTATACTACTTCTTCTACCAGTGTAGTGCATGCTTTCAGGGATATCATTGTTCCTGCAGGTTCTACGGATGCTACCTTGTCTTTTGACTGGAAGTGTGACGGGGAAAGCTCTTTTGATTATTTAAGAGTATGGCTTGTTCCTGTTTCCTTTAGTCCTGTAGCAGGAACCCAGATTACAGCTGGGGGAGGAAGAATCCAGATCGGAGGAAACTTTAATCAGCAGACTTCATGGCAGAATTACTTTAATACAGCAGTGAATTTAAGCTCTTTCTCAGCTCAGACCATGCGTCTGGTATTCGAATGGAGAAATGACGGAAGCGGCGGAACACAGCCTCCTGTAGCAATTGATAATATCAACCTGAGTATTCCTACCTGTAAAGTACCATCCAATATAACAGTAACAACGGTTGGAACGACTACGGCTACCGTAACCTGGGCGGCCCCTGCGCCTGCGCCGGTTGGCGGATACCAGTATTATCTGTCCACAACAAACGTAGCGCCTACCGGTGCAACCATACCTACCGGTCCATCTGCAACCACAACGCTTAATTTAACTCTGTTGGCAGCCAATACCACCTATTATATCTGGGTACGTTCGGTTTGTGTAGGGCCGGACAGAAGTTTCTGGGTAGCAGGTCCCGGTTTTACAACCACTCAGGTCCCGGCTAACCTTCCGTATATCCAGAATTTCAATACCGGAAACGATTTAGGCTTTACAGCAGGAACCCAGGTAAACAAATGGGCTTATGGAAGTGCTACGGGAAATACCGGAAACTCCGTGTATATTTCGAATACAAACGGAACAACAAATGCCTATAACGTAAGCTCTACAAGTGTGGTTCATGCCTATAGGGATATTGCAATCCCAACAGGAACTACAATTGCGGCCTTCTCTTTTGACTGGAAAGCAGTAGGTGAAAGCTCTTTTGATTATTTAAGGGTATGGCTGGTTCCGGCTACCTTTACACCGGTTGCGGGAACGCAGATTACTGCCGGAACGGGAAGGATCCAGATCGGTACCAACTATAACCAGCAGGCTACATGGCAGACGGTTCTTAATCCTGCCCTGAATATAAGCAGCTTTGCAGGACAGACGATGCGTCTTGTATTTGAATGGAGAAATGACGGAAGCGCGGGAACACAGCCGCCGGCTGCCGTTGATAATATTATCCTTCGGGTCTGCAGCAATGCAACGCCTGTTGTAACAGTAGGTACGCCTACTTACAATTCAGTTGTATTAACCTGGAACCAGGATATTGGCGGTGCTACCTATACAGTACGTTACAGACCTGTAGGTACTGCAACATGGCAGACGGTAAGCGTAGGAGCTGCGGCTGCGCCTGCAACAACCAATACCACAACATTAACAGGGCTTTTATCAGCTACCCAGTATGAAGTTGAAGTGGCGGCCATCTGTAACGGAACTGCGGGAGTTTATTCTCACAGTACCTTCTTAACAAGATGCGACCCTACGCCTCCGAATGTAACCATCAGTAACATTACCCCGACTTCAGCACTGATTACCTGGGCGCCATTAGCAGCAAGTTCCAGTTATTTCCTGAGGTACAGAATCGTAGGAAGCGGTGCTGCAGGATGGAGTGCCAATATTGCTTTGCCTCTGGCTCCAGTTAATACATACACACTTAGCGGACTGAACGTTTATACAGCATATGAAGTTCAGGTTGCCAATATGTGTAACAATGAAAGCACGTTGAATACATGGTCAAACCCTAAAGTATTTACTACCGAAAGGACATGTGATATTGCGCCTCCGGGACTTACTATTACAGGTATTACCACAACAACGGCAACCGTAACATGGGAACCGTTCCCGGGAGCTACTTATATCTTAAGATACAGAAAAGTAGGGATTCCGAGCTGGACACCGGTTGCTTCTGCCACAAATACGGTTACCTTAACAGGCTTAACGGAATTAACACAGTATGAAATGCAGGTAGCCAATGTCTGCAGCGGAACACCGGGAACTTATACCCAGCCGTATCTGTTTACCACTCCTACTATTACGTATTGCCAGATGGCCTCAACAGGTTCTACGGTGGACTATATTTCAAAAGTAACGGTTACTCCAAACGGAAAGCCGCAAATAGAGAATCCGTCTTTGGGATCGAACTATACGGATTATACCGGTGTGACCAATAAATTCATCGAACTGATCCAGGGTTCCTCAAACAATAATATCACCATAGAAAAGAAATTATCAGGAAATACCAATGCGGGAGTTGCCGTATGGATTGATTTTAACAGAAACGGATATTTTGATATTGATGAAAGGATCTTGGTTTCGGGGCCAAATAACAGTCAGACGGCAAGCGGAACATTCTCTGTGCCATCTGATGCATTTATCAGCATGACCGACTTCAAATATGTCGTGATGAGGGTTGCGATGCAGAAAGACGGAATCCCAGTGAACTGTACCAGTTTCCCGGATGGTGAAGTGGAAGACTACACGGTAAGGATTTCAAAGCCTGCAATTCAGAATCCGGTTAACCAGGACGAAATCCTGATTTATCCGAACCCTGTAAAAACGGTATTAAATGTGAAGAACATCAGCAGGAAAGCTAATTATAAGATTTATAACGCTACAGGACAGATCATATCATCAGGCATTATTTTAAATAATAAAGTTGATGTACATACCCTGATCAACGGAGTGTACATAATCGATATTGAAGATGTTCAGGGTACTGCCCAGAAAAAGTTTATCAAAGAATAATATTTGATTGATAATGCATCATAAAAATAAGTCCTCAGAAATGAGGGCTTATTTTTTTAACAAAATTTTAAATATTACTGAAAAGTGCCTTTAGCAGTATTTTGTAATATAAACTTATGAAATACAGTTAATAATGGATGTGCTTTATGGTTGAAAAAATTTTATAACAGTATTAATGCTTTTTTAATATCTGATAAAATTTGTTAACTAATCAGATTAGCAGCTCTGCCAGGCTTGTAGAAAAAGTATATTTTATACATTTGTAGTCACTCATGTTTAATTTGAGTTTTCATGGTTATTAGTTTTTAATCCCTGTAGCAATACAGGGATTTTTTATTGGAATAATCGTAAAAGCATTAGAATGAGATGAGAATAGGATGTTGTTTACTGATGCAGATCAGTAGTCTATTACAGGAGAATCAGCATTTTTAATATATAAAAACAGCCTGAATTGAGAATTGCTGCTGTATCGCTTACAGCTTTCATCGAGGAACAGGGAAGGTGATTTCCGGAAATCCTCCAGATACTTTTGTCCTTCTTCTCCTAAATCAGGAATGATAATATAGTCATAAAGGGTCTTTGTAAAAGGACTGGAATTCCTTAAGATGTTTTTTTTGTGTTTTAATGCTTCGCTGAATGTCATGATTAATTAGTTTTTACAAATTTAATCATTATTGTGTGAATAAAAAATAATGACATAATAATTTTTATAGGTCTGAATCATAAGGTATAATGAAAATAATTTAATAGATTTGCAGTGATTCTCAAGCTTAATTGAGTTTTCATGGTTATTAATTTTAATCCTCACAGCAATGTGGGGATTTTTTGTTGACTGAAATCATAAACTCATACTGTTTAAGTTTTTAATTTTACACAGATAACATATAAATGTTAAAATCTCAGTAAGTTTGCCCCTCTTGTGAGGGGTTTTTTATTATAAACGGATAGGATATTTTTTATCTTGAAACTTAAATACCTTATTCATTGAAAACTGAGAAATTTTACCATTCCTGGCATAATACTTGAATAAGAATTTACAACTATAAAATCATATCAAGAACTGTTACATTCTCCGGGTAATTGGGAATATTTTAAACAAAACACCATCACTTACATATTAATTTTTTCATTTAATCCTCTGCTTTGGCCGGGGGTTTTTTGTACATGGATAAAATTGTATCTTTACAAAAAATATCTGTGTCATATATAGTTAAAACAACATCTGATGGGTTGATCTATCTAAAGGCATCTCATGTAATTTACGTAAAGAAGCCCAACTCCATTGAAGGTGCAAAGGTTCTTGGCAAGCCTTTGATTATCAATGCAGACCACATCGGCTTCCTGAGCTTTAACCTGGAAGGCAATGTGACGTTTTTTATGGCCAGCGGGTTTGAAATATCTCTGAAAATTTTTTACGAAGAAGCTGAGGAAGCTTTCCAGTGTGCCAAAGCGCAGATCGAAAAGGTGATAAGATAATTATCCTGACCGGTTTTATGATCAGGGCCAATCAATTCCGTGGTTTTTAAAAGGCTTTGTCGGATTATTATTAAAACTATTGTATAGATTATAATCTTGATAATTTATATGATGATCCGATATGCTGTGGCTACAGTGATTTAGGCAAGAAATTATTTATGATTCAAATAAGATTTACTGACTAATCTTTACGGAAGCTCAGTCAAAAATAAAAATGCCAAATGTAGCGTTGTGTCACTGAATTACTTTTGCATCACTACAAACAAAAAAATCCCTAAACTATATGATAGAATAGGGATTTTAAGAGGTACCTAGCGGATTCGAACCGCTGTGGATGGTGTTGCAGACCACTGCCTAGCCGCTCGGCCAAAGTACCATGTCTTTACCATTTTCAGGTGTGCAAATATAGCAAAATATATTATTCAATAAAAATTTTCAGACAATTTCTTTTGTTCCGATGTCTTCTATTTCGCTTTTTGCCTGTCTTTCAGACTCATAATTTTTAATATTGATAACGCGCGTATCACTCCAGCTGTCGTGCCAGCCGTTTTCTCCCAAAAAGGAAAGGGCGTCGAAGGGAACCAGCCGTGAAATATTTCTGATAAAAAATTCATTCAGGGTAGGGGTTTGTCCATCTGTGGTAATCACTCTGGTCCTTGTTATGTACTTTGCAATTGTTCTGCCTTTGGTGAAATATTCCATTAAAAAAGTATAGACAAAAAACAGGAGGGAAGTAATTACGATGTCAACAAGGCGGTTGACTTCAGATATTTTCAGAAAAAAGGTAGAAATATAATAAGATCCCAGAAGTTTGTCTATGAATACGCCTATGAAGCCTATAACCATAAAAGACAGGTTAAAAATAACCCGGTCAATGATAAAATTGGCAAATCTTATCCATTTCGTGGCTCTGTTGCGGTCAATAATCCGTAAATATTTTCTCATGTTTTAAATATGGTTTAGTTAGTTTTAAATTCCGCTGAGGGTAAGCCGTAAAGTGGCTTTTGTATCGATAACAGCAGTAATTCCGGACGGGTTAATAAAGATGGTCCCCGGTTTAAGACTGAAGACCTTTCCGTTCATTTTCAGGCCTTTGTAATATTCTTTGTTAAAAGCTTCCTCTATGCTTTTCTTTGATGTATTTTCCAGATCCAGTGTCGGGATCCCGTATTCATCTTCAATGGTTTTCACAATCTTTCCCCGAAACAGAAGGGTAGCCGTCTTCTGTATCATATTTGATGTTTTTAAATTAAACTTCGTATTGGAAAGAACAATTTTCTTTTTAGCCTCATCATAAACCGGAATTCCTGATATGAAAGCGCGCCCGGTAATGTACCCTTCCGTTTCCGCTTCAATCATCACCCGGTCATCAACACCGTACACTTTTATATCTTTGATTTTTACGGCAGATCCTCTTACATCATATGCTTTATCTAAAAACAGATTCCGGGCAATAAGGGTGGCTTCCGTAAACGGGATATTGGCTGTGGTCCGGATCAGGAACTGATCCGCCGGAACCGGGACGAAGGTGAAATCCGGAGCGGTTTTTACAGGCGGTGAAGATGGCGGTCTGCTCCCGGTAAAAGTCTCGGAATAGACATCAATCCCCAGATTGGTGTCGATCTGGTTCCCGTAGAATTTTAACGGCGTCACATGCACACTGATCGGCGTCACTTTCAGCCACGTATTGTATTCTTCTGAAATGGGAAACGGATTGGAAAAAGCATTCAGGGCTATCACGGCATACTGCTGGAAATTAAGTTGGGAAGCCATCTGCTGATCAATGGTTTTGCAGAATTTCTCCTGCTGTTCTTTTAAGCTTTTCTCAACCAGAGGGGTAATCGGGATGTGTATTTTGCCGAAGTCCAGGGTTGGTTTGATAACCCATCTGAAGCCGTTTGGTTGGGTTGCTGTTGTAACCGTCCAGTTATTTTTGAAATTAAGGGTGGTGTTAAAGGACATCACCGTTTCAAAAGTCGTGTTCTGGTAAGTATAGATCCCTAAAGTACCGATGCCTTTTTCTGCCCAGATTTTTAAAGGTACTTCAATGAGTAGGTTCTGGCTGGTGCCGCCTACAAGCCGTATCGGGCGGGTTTTCCAGACCTTTACCTTAAACTGATCATTGTTGTTATCGGTATATGAGTCGTCCTGATAGATAAGGTCTTTTACGGAAGCATTGATCATGTTGCTGATCTCAGAAAGCGGAATGGTTACCGGCATGGTAATGCTGGATTTTAACTTTGGGAAATTATAGGAGCCGGGCTCGTTACCTATTGCGGTCTGTCCGAAAATATAAACAGAAGCGGTCAGAAATAGTAGGGTCAGGATTCTCAACAGTGTCATTCAAACAAAAGTAAGCAATTAATTTTCGGGCTTAAAACTTTTTTCCAGTTCAATGGCCGCCCCTTTCATTTCGCCTTTCATGGGCGGTGCTGTTTTGGTGATTTTCAGTTTAATGTAAGAAATCCCTGAAAAGTTTTCGTGAATTTTATCAATGATTCTCCCCGCCACATGTTCCAGCAGTTTGGATTTGATCTTCATTTCACGGTGGATAATTTCATTGACGTCTGCATAACTTATCGTATCAGCCAGATCGTCTGATGCTGCAGCTTTCCACAAATCGGTGTGAAGTTCCACATTAAGAATATAGTACGTTCCAATGCTGTTCTCTTCCGGAAGGACACCATGATAGGCATAAATTTTCACCTCTTCAAGAAATATTTTACTCATTTTATATATAATTAAAAAAGCGAGTATGAACCCGCTTTATTCTTGTTTGATTTTCTTTTTGGGTATATAAAGTTCCGGGCTTAAATTTTTAAAATATTTTCGGACTTCACTAATATCCTTTCCGGAAGTATCAATAAACCTCCACAACTTTCCGTCTTTTGAAAAAGCGATGAGATAGTAGTCTCCTAATACATTACCCTTTGGAGTTTTCATTTCTATTATCTGATGCACTACGGCCTGTAATTCATTTTTATAATTAATAACATTTAAAATTTCAGAGAAATTAACATTTTTAAAAATAAATCCGGCATCTTCCATCCTGTTTACAGTATCTACGGAAGCATCAATCATACTCTTTTTATCACCAAACATTTTTATGACACCATCATATACATAATTGCTATAAGCCGTGTAATTTTTTTTCATAAAATGGTTCCTCATTTCATTTGCCTGTTTAATAATCTCTTTTTTATCTTGAGAGTAATAAAAAGTAACAACAAATAAAAATAAAAGCAGAAAGGGTTTTTTCATTTATTTTATACTTTTCGAAAGATCCAGCATGGCTTCAATCGGTTTCAGAGCCTTCAACCTTAATTCTTCATCAATCAGAATTTCCGGAAGTTCATACTTCATGCATAAGTACAGTTTTTCCATTGTGTTGCGCTTCATATAGAAACATTCTGAACAGTTACAGCTTTCATCAAAAACCAAAGCCGGAATCAGTTCCTTGTGCGGGGCACGTTTCCTCATTTCGTGAAGAATCCCTTCTTCGGTTGCAATAATGAATTTCTGGCAGTCATCCTGTTCCACGAAATTCAGCAGGGCAGAAGTAGAACCGATAAAATGGGCCAGTTTTAAAACAGCTTCCTCACTTTCAGGGTGGGCAATTAATTTGGCATCCGGATTATCCGCTAACTGTTTTGCAATTCTCTCCATTGAAAATGCTTCATGTACGATACAGCTTCCGTCCCAAAGGATCATGTCACGACCTGTTTTTTGAGATAAATATCTTCCCAGATTCTTATCCGGAGCAAAAATAATCGGGCGGTCTTTTGGTAAAGCTTCAATCACCGTTTCAGCATTGGAGCTGGTAACAATGATGTCACTTTCAGCTTTGGTCTCAGCGTTACAGTTGATGTATGTTGCAATCAGTGCATTCGGGTGCTGCTCACGCATTTTTCTCAGGCCTTCCCCTGAACATCCGTCTGCTAGGGAACATCCGGCCATCGTATCGGGGAGGACTACTTTTTTCGTAGGATTCAGGATTTTTGCTGCCTCTGCCATGAAATGTACACCGCAGAATACAATCATGTCTGCATTGGTATCTTTTGCCTGCCTGGCCAGCTGAAGAGAATCTCCCAGGAAATCGGCAATGTCCTGAATCTCTCCGGGCTGGTAGTAATGCGCCAGAATAACTGCATTTTTTTCTTCTTTAAGCTGAAGGATCGCCTTCACCAGTTCTTCCCCTTCAGGAATAATAAGATCTTTTATATCCAGAAACCCCCTTACAGGAATTGCGGATTTTGCTTTTTCTAATGTTTCGGTACTCATATCAACCCCAATGTTTTTGATTATAGAAGTTAGATTTTAGAAATTAGAATCTTGACGGTATTTTATTAAACCTCAAGCTTCAACTTCCATCATCCAGCCTTTAACTTTCTATAAATTTTTTTATTAAACTTTCTATTTCTTGTTTGGCCTCGTTCAGGCGTGTATTGATGACGATTTTGTCAAATTCTTTGGCATAGGAAATTTCTTCTTCCGCTTTTTCCACACGGGTCCTGATGGTTTCGGCATCATCGGTATTCCTTAAGATCAATCTCCGTTCCAGTTCTTCAACAGAAGGCGGTTCAATGAAAACTGACATGGCGTTATCCCCGAAATACTTTTTTAAAGAGATTCCGCCTTTGACATCCACGTCAAAAATCACCACTTTTCCCTGTTCCCAGATTTTTTCGACTTCAGATTTTAATGTTCCGTAGTATTTGTCGGTATACACCTCTTCAAATTCCACAAAAGCATCCTCTGCGATTTTCTGCCTGAATTCTTCGGGGGTTAAAAAATGATAATCCACTGCATGCTGTTCGCTGCCTCTCGGCGGTCTCGTTGTACATGAAATGGAAAACTGAAGTTCACTGAATGC
The DNA here is from genome assembly GCF_001421435.1 of Chryseobacterium sp. Leaf201. Classification (GTDB taxonomy): domain Bacteria; phylum Bacteroidota; class Bacteroidia; order Flavobacteriales; family Weeksellaceae; genus Chryseobacterium. Next base: position 56,588 of record NZ_LMKA01000053.1, on the reverse strand, counting down.
TTCCAGGGCATGTTTTACCAGTGTTGTTTTCCCGCTTCCGGACGGTGCCGAAAATATGATAACCTTATTCATTTTAGTGAGTTATGAATCATAAGTTATTAATGATGAGTTTTCTGGAACCTGTAACAAATAATCAGCAGCAGGCAACTGATAACTCATCATTAATAACGTATAACTTTTTACAAAACGTTTAATGTTTGCTCTTTAATTTTTTCCAAATCATCCTTCATCATCACTACCAGTTTCTGGATTTCGGCATGATTGGCTTTTGATCCCAATGTATTGATTTCCCTCCCGATTTCCTGAGAGATAAAGCCAAGCTTTTTCCCGTTGAAATCTTCATTGTCCATAACTTCCTTGTAGTATTTCAGGTGTTGTGCAAGCCTTACTTTTTCCTCGGAAATATCCAGTTTTTCTGTAAAATAAGCCATTTCCTGATAAAAACGTGTCTCGTCCACATTCTCAAATTCTTTTAAAGATTTTTGATAACGCTCTTTTACGCTCTGGATTCTTACTTCTTCAAAAGGAATAACCGCACCAAGATATTTATCAATATTCTGAAGGTTCCTTTCCAGTTCCTCATGCAGGATTTTTCCTTCCGTTTTTCTGAATTCCTCAAAACGGTCTACCGCAGCATGAACAATTTTTGCCAGGGATTCCCATTCACCTTCAGATAACTCATCCGGTCTTGATGTGATGGCATCCGGAAGACGTACAGCCATTTTAAGATACTCGAAATCAGGGGCGTCCGATGCAATGCTTCTGAGTTCATTGATGTACGAATCAATTAAACTTTTATTGATTTTCACATCGTTGGTTTCCTCCAGATTTTCTATGTTGACATAGCAGTCCACTTTTCCGCGGATGATCCTGTCGTTAAGAATTTTTCTGATCTCGAATTCTTTTTCTTTATAGCGTAAAGGTATTTTAATATTTAAATCAAAGCTCTTAGAGTTCAGTGACTTGATATCGAGGGTAATCTTTTTGCCTTCAAAAACATCTTCGGCCCTGCCGAATCCGGTCATTGATAAAATCATAGTTTTTTATTGTCCTACAAAGATAAACATTTAAGTCTATAGTTTAACTAAAGTGGAATGGCTGAAAGCTCGAAAATAGGGAGCAGGAAGCGGGAAGATGATAATGGATATAAAAGAATATAAGATCTCCATCTCATTCTGTGATGACTGCAGGCAATATTCTGACGAATCTTACTTCCATCTATAACGTCCCTCCTGTAGCAGATTAACATTTTCTTTTGTGATTCAGAAATAAAATTCAAATTAGTTCAATTTCGTAAATTAGCGCAGTGAAAAAGAAAAATTTAATTTCTGTGGCTGGGCCCACCGGGATAGGAAAAACACGGTTAGCTATCGATCTGGCCAAACATTTCGGTACGGAGATTATTTCCTGCGACTCCCGACAGTTTTTTAAAGGGATGGAAATAGGTACTGCGGCACCTTCCACAGAAGAACTGGCAGAAGCGCCGCATCATTTCATCGGCCATCTTTCCGTTCAGGAATATTATTCGATCGGGCAATATGAGGAAGACGCTTTACAAAAACTCAATGAACTTTTTGAACAATATGATACCGTTATTCTGGTCGGCGGAAGCATGATGTATGAAAAAGCGGTTATTGAAGGCCTGAATGATCTGCCGGAAGCAGATGAAGAAAACCAGAAAAAACTGCAGGATCTACTCGAAATTAAAGGCATAGAAAAACTTCAGGAATTATTGAAACAACTGGATCCTGAATATTTTGAAGTCGTGGATATCCACAATCACCGAAGGCTTTTGCGGGCAATTGACGTGATCTGGCAGACGGATAAAAAATACTCTGAACAGATTGCTGTTTCGCAGGACACGCGGGATTTTAATGTCATCCGCATCGGGATTGAAGCTCCGAGAGAGGAATTATACGATCGGATCAACAGACGGGTTGATCTTATGATGGAAAAAGGACTGTTGGAAGAAGCAAAAAGCCTTGAACCGTTTAAAGACCTGACGGCTCTGAAAACAGTAGGGTATGCCGAACTGTTCCGGTATTTTGACGGAGAATGGGATCTGGATTTTGCCGTTTCTGAAATCAAGAAAAATAGCCGGAGATATGCAAAACGCCAGTTGACCTGGTACCGTAAGGCGGATGATATTTATTATTTGCAGTTGGGATATTCTGAAAAGGATTTTGATGGATTGATTGGATATATTAATGAGCAATTTTAAAACAAACTCAATTCTGAACCATTAAGATTTTGATTGAGAAGTTTAGAATATTAAGATGGGCTTTACTTAAGTATTAAAAATCTAATTGGTTTTTTCTTAATTAGACTTAACAACTTAAATGTTCTTAATGGTTAAATAAATTTGCAGATTGTTATCTCAATACGATTTAATGGATTGATTGAATATATTAATGAGCAGACTTTGAATTTTTAATGCAAAGATTTATTTGTAGTTCCGGATGTCTTTAGGAAGCAAAGTATTGAATCAATATCAGTGATTCTTATGAAGCTATCTTCATCAGCGACTTTGTCGCTTTTCTTTGCTCACTAAAATATTTATTCTTTATATAAAGCTTTGCGTTTAAAAACAAACTCAATTCTTAACCATTAAGATTTTGATTGAAGTTTAAAATATTAAGATGGCTTTACTTAAGTATTAAAAATCTAATTGATTTTTTCTTAATTAGACTTAATATTCTTAATGGTTAAATGATTTACTGATTGACATTCTGATGAATGAAGACTTTTAAACTAAGTTTTACAGGTTATTCGTTTATTTTATTACACTCAAAATGACAGGTCAATGAAATATCAGTAACAAAGAAATGCGATCCCGAAAGACCGCACTTCAAACAATATAATTAAATTTACTACTTCCAGCCGCCGCCTAAAGCCCGGTACAGATCTACAATACTGCTTAATCTCTGTCTTTTTACGGATGCAAGATTCAGTTCAGCCTGCAGAGAATTTCCCTGAGCTGTAATCACTTCTAAATAGTTTGCCATTCCGCCTTTGTAAAGCATTTCGGCGCTTTTAATTCCGTTTTTTAAGGTAGTTACCTGTTCTGTGGCCTTCTGTTCCTGAACTTTTAGGCTTTCATTGGAAACCAATGCATCAGAAACTTCGCCTACCGCATTTAAAACCGACTGACGGAACGCCAATACATTTTTCTCTCTCTGGATTTTAGCCACATTTAAATCCGTTTTCAACTGTCTTTTCTGGAAAACAGGCTGGGTCAGGCCTCCTAAAACAGATCCGAATAAGGATGCCGGAATCTGGAACCAGTTATCAATTTTAAATGAATTGACCCCGCCGTTGGCTGTAATTCTCAACGCCGGATACATGCTGGCCTGGGCAATCCCGACTGCTGCATTGGATTCCAATAGCACCAGTTCCTGCTGACGGACATCGGGACGGCGGCTCACCATCGCTGCCGGAAGCCCTGCAGAAATATCCTGTGGTAAAGAGGTGTCAGACATTTCAATTGTTCTGTCCACCTTATCCGGATTTTCGCCGGTCAGAATGCTCAATGCATTTTCCTGAATGGCAATATTCTGTTCCAGCTGGGTAATCAGAAGTTCTGTCGACTGCTTTTGTGCCGTGGCCTGTTGCACTCCCAAAGAAGTGGTGTCGCCGCTCTGCCACAATTTTTCGGTAAGAGAAAGGGTGTTGGTGCTTAGTTCCAGATTGGATTTTGCAATCTGTAGCTGTTTGTCCAGCATCAGCAGATTATAATATCCCTGCGCAATCGCCGCAACAACCTGTGTCTGGATGGCTTTTGTTGCTTCATACGTCTGCAGGTACTGCATCCTGGAAACTTCCTGCTGGTTTTTAATTTTACCCCAGATGTCCGCTTCCCATGAAAGGTTGAATGCCGCATTATAATCTTCCACATGGCTCTGTCCTAAAAATAAATTTAAGCTCTGCCCGTTCATGCTGTTTTTTGAAGGCCTTGAAATCTGTGCGGAAACCCCGAAACCGACATCCGGATACTGAAGGTATTTTGCCTGTTTCAGCCTTTCCTGTGAAGAAGCTACCTGTTTCAGGGCAATCTGTAGATCGTAGTTGTTTTTAATCCCTTTTTCAATTAAATTCTGCAGCATCGGATCATTGAAAAACTGTCTCCATTCCAGGTTGGCAACACTCGCAGTATCGGCAGTGGCGGTATATTTAAACGTTTCCGGAAGCTCAGGTTCAGGTTCTTTGAATGCCAGTTTAGACACACAGGAAACCGAGCCTAAAGCCAGCGAAAATGCGATGATGATATTTTTTATTCTTTTCATAGGTTGATATTTATTGTTTTTTAAAGGTCATATACAATCGAGATATCTTCATTGGGATTCTATTTTGATTTTTAGATATGACTTTTAACTGAGTACAGAACTTTGAGAAAATTGTTAGCAAACAGATCTTTAACAAAAGAAATTGTTTCGATTATCAAACCGTTAAAAACATTTAATAGTTAAACGGGTTAGGGGAAATCAAATAGATTTTAAGAATTGTTTCAAGTGAAATTCATCTTAATATTCTAATCTCTTGGTAAAATCTTAATGGTTTAAAATTCTCAAAGTTCTGTACAGCATTTTATTAATGAGCAGCTGGCAGAAGTTCGGCTTCCAGTTTTTGTTTCTGAAGTCTTTTTTTCTTTCTGCTCGGCATTTTTTCATGTAAATACTGGAAGATCACAAACATTACCGGAATGATAAAGATTCCGAAGACAACACCGGTGAACATTCCTCCGACCGTACTGATCCCGATAGAGTGGTTACCTTTTGCCGCTGCGCCCTGAGACCACACTAGCGGAAGCATCCCAACGATGAACGCAAATGAAGTCATTAAGATCGGTCTTAAACGCAATCTTGAAGCCTGAAGCGCAGATTCGAGTAATGTTCTTCCTGCTTTCCTTCTCTGGACGGCAAATTCCACAATCAGGATGGCATTTTTCGCCAACAACCCGACGAGCATAATTAAACCTACCTGAACGTAAATATTATTGTCAATTCCAGCCAATCCCGTAAAGGCAAATACCCCGAAAATCCCTGTCGGTATCGTTAAAATAACCGCAAACGGAAGGATATAACTTTCGTATTGTGCTGCCAGCAGGAAATACACAAATAATATACTTAATGCGAAGATGAAAGTGGTTTGTCCGCCTGTTTTGATTTCCTCACGGGTAATTCCCGTCCACTCATATCCGAAACCTCTTGGTAATGATTTCTGGGCAGTTTCTTCTACCGCTTTAATCGCATCACCGGTACTGTAACCCGGTTTTGGCGTTCCGTTGATGGTAACGGCATTAAATAAGTTGTTTCTGGTCACGGTTTCAGGTCCGAAGGTTCTTTTTAAAGTCACCAGTGTTTTTACAGGAACCATTTCGCCTGTTTTATTTTTAACATAAATTCCTTCCAGAGAATTGGCATCGGTACGGTAAGGAATGTCCGCCTGAGCCATCACCCGGTAATATTTCCCGAATCTGTTGAAATCGGAGACAAAACTACTTCCATAATAGATCTGCATCGTCTGCATCAATTCTGTAATCGAAACTCCCAACTGATTGGCTTTATCAGAATCAACATCAATCGTATATTGCGGATTTCCTGCTGCATACGTGGTAAAGGCAAAGGCAATTTCCGGGCGTTTCATCAGTTCTCCGATAAATGCCTGGGTGGTGGTTCCCAATTGCTCGAAAGAACCGTTGGTTTTATCCTGAAGCATAAACTCAAAACCGGAAACGTTACCGAATCCCTGAACAGTAGGGAAGTTGAAGAAGAAGGCACTGGCATCTTTTACCTGCGCTACTTTCCCGGTTAAGCCTGCTGCAATCTGATCAGGATCTTTTATATCACCCCGGTCTTCGTAATCTTTCAGTTTAATAAAACCTGCAGCATAAGGAGAAGCGTTGGCATTGCTGATAAAATTTAAACCATCTGATACCCAGAGGTGATTGGTCGCTTGTTCACCTTTTATTACTTTATCAATCTGTTCTGTTGCTTTATGCGTTCTTTCCAGCGAGCTTCCCGGAGGTGTATTCACGGCATACAAAACGAACCCCTGGTCTTCTGTCGGGATAAATCCTGACGGCGCTTTGTTGATTAAGAAAACACTTGCTGCAATCAGAACAACCAAACCGCTGATGGCCACCCATTTATTTTTGATTAAAAATTTAAGGCTGTAGATGTATTTTCTGGTCATGTTATCGAAGCTCGCATTGAATGCGTTGAAAAATCTTGCTCCGAAACCTGTTTTCTTTCCATGTGCTCCCTGAGGGTCATTTAAGAACATCGCACACAAAGCCGGGCTTAATGTCAATGCATTAACGGCAGAAATCAGAATTGCAATGGCCAGGGTAAAGGCAAACTGCCTGTAGAAAACTCCCGCGGGGCCCTGCATGAAACCAACCGGGATAAACACGGCACACATCACCAGGGTAATGGAAATAATAGCCCCGGAAATTTCACTCATTGAGCTTGCCGTGGCCTGTTCTACCGGCATCCCCGTATGCTCCATTTTGGAATGGACCGCTTCCACAACAACAATGGCATCATCCACCACAATACCGATGGCGAGGACTAATGCAAACAAGGTTAACATATTGATACTGAATCCAAACAGCTGAAGGAAAAAGAATGTACCGATAATGGCAACCGGAACGGCAATCGCCGGAATTAAGGTCGACCTGAAATCCTGAAGGAAAATATATACCACCAAAAATACAAGGACAAATGCAATCACCAGTGTTTCAACTACCTGATGGATTGATGCATCTAAGAAATCTTTGGAATTGTACATGATGATCGGCTCAACGCCTTTCGGAAGGTTCGTCTTAAGCTCTTCAACCTGGCTTTCGATCTCCGTTAAAATTTCATTGGCGTTTGAACCTGCCGTCTGAAGGATGGCAAATCCGGCAACAGGCTTACCGTCCACTCTGTTGGCTGCTGTATAGGTGTAGGAACCGAATTCTACCCGTGCCACGTCTTTCAGCCTCAAGAAAGAACCGTCGCTGTTCGATTTGATGGCAATGTTTTCGTAGTCTTCGTTTTTACTTAATTTACCTTTATACTTTAAAATATATTCATACGTTTCCTTGCTTCCCTGTCCGAGACGTCCCGGAGCGGCTTCAAGGTTGTGGTCTTTCACTGCGTTCAATACTTCCTGCGGAGAAAGGTTATTCGCTGCCAACCGGTCCGGTTTCAGCCAGAGTCTCATGGAGTAATCCCTTGTTCCGAAAACCTGTGCCTGTGCAACCCCCGGAATACGCTGGATTTGCGGAATAACATTGATTTTTAAATAATTCTGTAAGAAAAGTTCATCGTATTGTTTAGGATCGTCACTGGATAATCCCATGAACATAATCATACTGTTCTGAACTTTCTGTGTTGAGATTCCTGCCTGTACCACTTCCTGCGGAAGCTGGCTCATCGCTTTGGATACGCGGTTCTGAACGTTTACCGCTGCGTTATCTGCATCGGATCCCTGTTTGAAAAATACACTCAGGGTCATGGTTCCGTCGTTACTGGAGTTTGAGGTCATGTAGGTCATGTTCTCAACACCGTTTACGGCTTCTTCAATTGGTGTGGCTACAGAACGGGCTACCACTTCTGCATTCGCTCCCGGATAAAATGCGGTCACCTGAACACTCGGCGGTGCAATATCCGGAAAAAGGGCGATGGGTAAATTAAAGAGGGATAGAGCCCCCAATAATAAGAGTATGATGGAGATAACCGTTGAAAGTACCGGTCTTTCTATAAATTGTTTTAACATAAGAAGTTTATTTTTTTAATGTTGCTTAAACTTTCAGCTTAAATTTTAAACACTTGCGTTTACTTCAGTTCTTAATCATTATTATAACCTGATCTGACTAAAGTGTATAAAAGCTATGGTTAATGGATTTAAGTTTAAACAGTTACAGCGGTTTTGCTCTCAGCAGGCTGTCAGAAGAAATAGGTTTTGCTTTGATGGAAGCACCGTCTTTTAAGCTGCCCAATCCTACATATACTATTTTTTCTCCCGGCTTTATACCTTCAGAAATAAAATAATAGTTTTCCGTTTTCCCTGAGATTTTGATAGGCCTGCTGGTTACTTTCTGATCTTTTCCGACCACGTAAACATAAGTCTTGTCCTGAATTTCAAACGTAGATTCCTGTGGAACCACCAATGCACTGGAGAACAACTGAGGCATACGGACACGTCCTGTGTTTCCGGTTCTCAAAGTTCCGTTGGCATTTGGGAAAACCGCACGAACGCTTATGGCACCTGTTGTTTTATCAAACTGTCCGTCAACAATAGTCATTTTACCTTTCTGGGGATAGACGCTGTTGTCTGCGATCACCAGTTCCACCATCGGCATATCTTTCAGTTTTTCTTCTAAAGTTGCACCCTGATATTGCTTTTGAAAAGCAATAAAATCAAGCTCGCTTAAGGAGAAGTAGGCGTAAATCTCGCTGATGTCTGATAATAAAGTCAATGGATTCGGGTCTGTTCTTGAAATCAGACTTCCTTTTTTGTAAGGGATTCTTCCGATGTATCCGCTTACCGGTGCAGTAATGGTCGTAAATCCTACATTGATTCTTGCTCCGCCAACCGAAGCTTTTGCCTGTGAAGCAGCAGCGACTGCAGCGGCGTAATTGGCTTTTGCAGTTCTCAGCTGTACGTCAGAAACCACTTTTGCAGCAACCAGCGGCTGTAGCCTGTCCACCTCAACTTTTGCTTTCTGGATATTGGCATTGGCAATCTGTAAATTCGCCTGTGCCATATTCATCTGCTCGCCGTACGCTCTTGAGTCTATTTTGAATAAAGGCTGGCCGGCTCTTACATAAGCCCCTTCTTCCACGTAGATTCTGTCAAGATAACCGTCTACCTGGGATCTGATTTCTACATTGTTTTTTCCTTCCAGTGCGGTAGGGAATTCCTGATAGGTAGTTGCCGGGGATGTAATTACAGTATAGACAGGAAGTTCAGGAATGGGCGGTGCCATATTTGCGCCTTCAGCGGCTTTGGTACAGTTCTGTAAAAGGATTACGCTGGAGATCAGTGCGATAAGCCTTATTTTTCCGGATATTTTCATTGTGAGTTTAAGTTTTTAATGAAGTGAGTAAGTAATGTGTTAAATTATATAATGATGTTTTTAATTAATATTCCGTTAATTTTGCTAACAGTGTTAATTAAGTAGTAAAAAAAACAGAATGCAAAGCTATCAGATGGTTGTTTCATAATGGTAGAATTTTAATTAGAGTAATAGAAATGATAATAATTATGCGTTAACTTTACTAACGGTGTTAATATCGAATTGTGAAGAGTTTGCTGATATAATTATTTAGTTATTTGAGTGTTATATTTCCTAACGGTGTTAATTTTTGGTTCAAAAAAAATTTACAGAGATTTAATGAACGCAGAAACAGTTTCATCCAGCGTGGTCTTGTTCATGGTTGACGGAATATCGTCATTGCGCATCATCATAATGGATATTAAACCATGCACGGCTGAAAACAGTGCGTGGGAAGAGTGGCAGGCATTATCAGGATTTGAACCTTTCTTTTTGATAATTTCATTGGTACAGTCATACAGCATATCCTGAAAAGACGAGAATTCTGCTTTCATCATTCCTTTTCCGCTGCACTGCATCCCTAAACCGAACATCAGCTGATAGTATTCTTTATTGTTAAAGGCAAATTTCCAGTAAGCATCTACAATAGCCACAAGCTGGTCTTCCGGGCTTTCGTGTTTTTTCTGGGCTTTCAGCAGTTCGATGTGCAGCTGGTGAAAACCGTTCAGTGAAATTTCAAACAGGATGGCTTCCTTGTTTTCAAAATAATCATATACCACGGGAGCACTGTATTCAATAGCATCGGCAATCTTTCTGATTGAAAGTGAAGCCCAGCCTTCCGTTTTAGCCAAAGAAAAGGCCGCGTCCAGAATATTGGCACGGATGGATTCTTTTTCTCGCTGACGGCGTTCGTGTAGGCCCATGATATTTTTTAACTAACAGTGTTAGCAAAAATACAAACTTTTAAATATAACTTCCAAACCAATTTTAATATTTAACATTTAACGGAAGTTTATAAAATCTCACACCGGCTATTAATAAAAGAAATCTCTATCTTTGTGCATAAATAAAAAAGTTATGAATACGCCCTCAAAGATGATCGATTTAGGTACAAAAGCGCCGTTTTTTGAACTTCCTAACCCGTCAAAAAGTAACGAAATCCAGTCATTGGACGACCTGAAAGGAGAGAAAGGAACTTTGGTGATCTTTATGTGCAACCACTGTCCGTTTGTACTGCATGTAATTGATAAGTTGAACGAGCTGTATGAGGATTACAATGAGAGAGGGATTGAATTTATCGCAATCAATGCTAATGACATGGAAAAATATCCTGAAGATGCTCCGGAAAAAATGATCGAGTTCCAGATTGAAAGGAATTTTGATTTTCCGTATCTGTATGACGAAAGCCAGGCTATTGCCAAAGCGTATGATGCTGCCTGTACACCGGATTTCTTTTTCTTTGATGAAAAACTGGATCTGATTTACAGAGGGCAGATGGATGATTCCAGACCGGGAAATCATAAAGACGTAACCGGTGAAGATCTGATCATCGCTTTCGAAAATCTTTTGCTCGGTGAGCCGCAGGAAGAAATCCAGAGACCAAGCATGGGATGCAATATCAAGTGGAAATAAGTTTTAAAATAATAAAAAACAGAAGCCGTCATGAAACTGACGGCTTCTGTTTTTTATTGAAGTAATGCGTGGATAATAATTTATTTACATTCAGGAAGTGACAATAGATTGTTTCTTGTTGAATTGTCTGCCTCAGTCTTTAAGTATTTAGTACCATTATAAGTTTCTGCAATAATAACTTTTGCCTTATTTCCATAAACATCTTTAACGTAGGCTTCACCTTGCTCATTCTTTATCAATTGTATATTTCTAATCGGGTATTTTTTCCTGATTCATTAGTCTGTTCATTTATCCAGCCTAAATGTGTAATTGCTAAGTTTGGATTTTCGTGGTAACCATTGTCTTTGTTAATACATGTAATTTTAATTGCCATAATTTTGTAATTTTAAATTGTTTGTAAAATATTGTTACGAAAATAAAATATACTAACTGACTATCCTTACGGTTTACCACAAATAGATAAATTATTAAATTAGTAAGCAAACTTTAAGAGTTAGGTTTAATCTTGAGAGAGGTTTAAACTCTACCTATTTAAAGAAAGGATTGTGCTGTTTCTCAAACCCGATGCTCGTAGGATGTCCGTGTCCTGAAAATACCCGTGTTTCTTCATCCAGGATAAACAGTTTGGTTTTAATTCCTTCTATAAGCTGTTCATAATTTCCTTTGTAAAGATCGGTTCTTCCGATGCTGCCTTCAAACAGGACATCGCCTGAAATCATGAATTTCCGGTTTTCATTGTGATACACAACGCTGCCCGGAGAATGCCCCGGAACGTGGTAGATTTTAAATTGTTCTCCGTTAAGCAGTATTTCGTCGCCTTCCCTGATGTATTCGATGTCGGCAGTAATATGGTCAAGCGTCATCCCGAACCTCATCCCGCTGATCTGGAACATGTCCAGAACTTCCTTATCATCCCGGTGCATGATAACCGGAACCTGGTAGGTATCGGAAGCCCATTGCAAACCTAAAACATGGTCAATATGTGCATGGGTAAGAAGGATTTTTTCAATGTGCAGCTCCTTTTCTGTAATGAAATCTTTAAGTGACTGTGTTTCCTGACCGTTTGCATTTCCCGGATCAATAAGCCATGCTTTTTTGTTATCACTGTAAAGGATGTAGGTGTTTTCGCTTGCAAAATTGAATACGAAAGTCTTTATATGAAGCATATTCTGAATAATTTTTATGGAAGCAAATTTAACGACAAAAATTTTTGTTCGCACGGTCCGGATGGATTTTTAGCTTAAATATTTTGATTAACCATACAAACGGAAGATTAAGCTCCGGAAACTTATCTGTCTTTTTATGGTTTAAAATTGATTTTTCGTTATCTTCGTCATAATGAAAACTTTGCGACTACTTTTACTTTCTTTGAGCGGACTGGCTTTCGGGCAGAATATCCAGAGCATTCAGCTGTTCAACCCCCAGACGAATGATGAAACCCCGGTGATCAATTTCAATCAGCAGCTGGTGCTGAGTTTTGATGACCTTACCAACTCCAGTGAAATTTACAGGTATACCATCAAGCATTACAACAGAAACTGGGAAGACGACAACCTTTTCTTTACAGAAATTGCCAACGGAAGCATGAATGCCCTGCTGGATAAGTTTCAGTATTCATTCAATACATTGCAGGCATACACCCATTATAAGCTGACATTTCCGAACGAAAAAATACAGCCTAAGATTTCAGGGAATTTTGAGATCATTGTTTATAAAGATTCAGCAGATAAACCCTTGTTTAAAAGAAGGTTTTACCTGGTGGAAGACGCGGCAACGCTGGCTGTCGGCGCTTCGAGATTTGCCGATGCCAGAAAGCCGGATGCAAACCAGAGGGTAGAAGTGAAGGCTGTTTCAAAAGGAGGCGATCTGTCATCCAATGTCAATTCCATGACCCTGAATGTGATGCAGAACAACAATCCCAATGTTACGGTGAATAATTTAAAAGCAAGCACAACAATGGGGAACCAGCTGCTGTTCCAGCAGATGTCCCTTGTTTTTCCCGGCAATAATGAATTTTATTATTTCGATAATAAAAATATGAACATGGCGGCCGATATGGTACGTGCTACGGAAGTGAAAGAAGGCATTAACAATACCTATCTTCATCCGGTCTGGGCGTTCCCGCTGAATTACCAGTATCAGCCGGACGTAAACGGAGCTTGGTATTACAGGAGAAATGACCTGGGCAGGGAAAGGGATGCCGAAAGGGAAGCTGATTATTCGTGGGTGTACTTTTCATTGGATTCCGATCCTGCGGATAAGGAAATCTATGTGCTGGGAGGATTTAATAATTTTAAACCGGGCAAGGAAAACCAGATGCAGTATGATGCGGAAACCAAAAAGTATGTAGCGAAAATATATTTAAAGCAGGGTTTTTACAACTATATTTTAGCAACAAAAAATCCTGACGGCAGCATGAACTTCGGCGAAGTAAACGGAAATTTCTGGCAGACGGAAAACCTCTATCAAGCATTTCTGTATTATGCGCCTTTCGGAAGGAATTATGATGGGCTTATAGGATACGGGGAACTGAGAACACCGGTAAGATAATCCTGAAATCCTGACATATATCTGATAAATAAAAAAACCTTACAGAAAAGCTCTGTAAGGTTTCAATATAAAAATAGTCTGGAAGTTTTTATTGATTCAGGCTTTAAAAACTGCGGTAACCAGTAGATTCTCCTGGTCTTCAAAAATATAGTGAATATTTACCGGGAAAGCCCCCATAGGCTTTACGGTCAGTTCCTTTGATGTATGGTTTCCGGCGTGTAGAATAATAATTTCATTGATCGATTTTTTTAAATCTTCCAAAAAATTAATCCCCTTTTTTTCCTGTTCCGCATTAAAGACCCGCATCAGCAGCCTGATGTCATTTTTTGCAATGGAAGAAAGAAGGATCTTCATCACTATGCACAGCTTTTCTGAAGCTCGGAAATATTCTCGTAAAAATCCAGTTTCGTCATAGGATTTTCGTGATGAAACTGAATCCTGTATAAAATCTCCTCCAGCTGGAACTGAGGAATTGCCGGTTGGCTGGTTTCCTCAAAGCTTTCTACTATTCTGGCAAATGCTTCCAGGGTTTCCGGACTGAAATTCTCAATCTTGTTTTTTAAAATTTCGGCTGTTGCATTCATCATTTTAAAATTTTAAGGTTACTGATATGCTTTTGATGGGGTAAAGATATGAAAAATATAAATATTTATGAGTTTATTTTAAAATTAATAGGGGTATTGTTGTAATTTATTTATTATTTAATTGGTTGGATGTTTTTTTTAGGGGGTAATAGGTGATTTTTTTATTTTTACTATTGAGATATTTAATTTTCAGGAATGAAATCTATGTATAAAAAAAGACCTCCGTAAAACGAAGGTCATATATCTTAAACTAAATAAAACTCATTGAGCTTTTCCTCACAGAGGGTTTTTACCACTTCAATCCATCGGTCTTCATCATTCAGACATGGGATATAATGGAAATTTTCTCCTCCTGCATGGGTAAACTGGTGTTTTCCTTCAACGGAAATCTCTTCAAGGGTTTCCAGGCAGTCGGAAACGAAAGCCGGACAGACTACTGCCAGGTTTTTGATTCCTTTTTTAGGAATGGTTTCAAAGGTTTCATCCGTGTAAGGCTCGATCCATTTGTCTTTTCCCAGTCTCGACTGAAAAGAAACGATTACTTTCTCTTTAGGTAAATTAAGCTTTTCAATCACCGTTTCAGTGGTTTTGAAACACTGGTGGCGGTAACAGAACTGATGGCTCGGGTTTTCATCCCGTGTACAGCAGTCATTTAAATTACAGGTTTTGGTAGGGTCGGTTTTATAAATATGCCGTTCCGGGACTCCATGATAGGAGAACTGCAGGGCATCAAAATTTTCCGGCAGTTTTTCCCTGATGCTTTCCGCAAGACAGTTGATGTAAATCTCACGGTTGTAGAAAGGCTGGATATAATTGATTTTTACCTCCGGGAATTTTTCTTTTCTCACTTCTTCCGCTTTTTCAATAACGGTCTCGGTGGTGCTCATCGCATATTGCGGATACAGCGGGAAAAGAACGATTTCTGTAACACCCTGGTCAACAAGTTTTTTAATACCGGCTTCTATGCTCGGCTGGGCATACCGCATTCCTATTTCTACGGGAACATCTACCAGTTTCTGCAGCTTTTTCTGAATTTTTTCTGTGATAACAATCAGCGGAGAACCTTTGTCGGTCCAGACCGTCCGGTAAGCAGCAGCAGATTTTGCGGGCCTTGTATTCAGGATAATTCCGCGTACCAGAAGCGCACGGAAAATCCACCGGTAATCAATAACCTTTTCATCCATCAGGAATTCATCCAGATATTCCCGTACATCAGGTACAGAGGTAGATCTTGGTGAACCGAGATTGACTAATAATATTCCTTTCATATATCTAATGGGTAATGGGTAACGGATAATAAATAATCTGCATACAAATCACTTATTACCCACCACTTATTGCTAATGTTTTATCCGTTAACGGCCTCCACTCTTTCTACCAGGTCAGGAACGAATTGTTTTAAAATATTTTCAATTCCGTTTTTAAGGGTGGCCGTTGAGCTCGGGCATCCTGAACAGGCTCCCTGAAGAAGCATCCGGGCAGTTTTGCTCTCCTGGTCATATTCCATCAGAGAAATCTTTCCGCCGTCATTCTCCACAGCCGGTGCCACATATTCATTTAAAATATCAGAGATTTTCTGTTCGTCATCCGTATAGTCTCTGTTGATGATTTTTTCTACAGGGTTTTCATGCTTCTGGGATTCAACAGTGGAAATTTCGCCTCCGTTCTGCAGGTATTCAGCGATCAGTGCACGAACGGTCATCATTACCTGATGCCATTCTACAGACGTATCTTTGGTTACCGCCACGAAATTATCGGAAATAAAAACTTCCTTAACAAAATCAAATTCCTTGAAAATAGCCTGTGCCAAAGGAACGCCATCTGCCTGCTCTCTTGATTTTACTTCCACAAAACCTTCAAGAAGCAGTTTGTTGGAAACAAACTTCATTACATTCGGGTTCGGGGTCATTTCCGAGTAGATTTCATACATTTCTTTTTTCTTCTGCAGGTAAATCCTCGGGTTGGCCAGCAATTCGTCTTCAATTACATTTTTAAGGCTTTCTGCCACATGTTCCCATTCTATCGTATCCTGTTTGGCAACCGCTACAAAATTAGCCGTAATGAAAACTCTTTCCACAAACGGATAATTGAAAAGCTCCTGTGCCATAGGAATTTCCGAGATATCTGAATTTCTGTCCAGCTCCAAAGATCCCGGGATTAAATTGTAATCCGCGACAAATTTCATCACTTTCGGGTTTTCGGTTGGCTCTATAAGTATCGTACGCATTTTTTCTTTAAATTTGAGTTACAAAAATACGCAATTAGAAATTAGGAGCCCGAAGATCGAAGTTAGATTTTTGCTATCGGTATCATTTAAAACGATGAAGCAGAATTTAATTTTTTTCACGGCTCATTTGAAATAATCAAATCAAGACTTATGGCACTGATAAAAGAACTTTTAGGGAAAGCACCACAGATCGGGGAAAATACATTTTTGGCTGAAACGGCAACCGTAATCGGGGATGTTACGATGGGAAAAGACTGCAGCATTTGGTATAATGCGGTCATAAGAGGCGATGTTCATTATATTAAAATGGGAGATAAGGTTAATGTTCAGGATAATGCCATGCTGCACTGCACCTATCAGAAACACCCTCTGAATATCGGGAATAATGTATCAATCGGCCATAACGCAATTGTTCACGGATGTACCATTCATGATAATGTACTGATCGGGATGGGATCTATTGTGATGGACGACTGTCTGGTAGAAGAGAATTCCATTGTCGGAGCCGGTTCTGTGGTAACGCAGGGTACACACATCAAATCCGGGGAAGTCTGGGGCGGCGTGCCGGCAAGAAAGCTTAAGGATATCAATGCGCAGCTGCTTGAAGGGGAAGTAAACAGGATTGCTGATAATTACGTAAAATATTCTTCATGGTATAAATAAAATGTAAAACCTGTTGAAAGTTAAATATTGACTTGCCACCTATTGACGGCAATCAAAAATACCGCTTTATCAGCTCGATAAAGCGGTATTTTTGTATCATGAAAATGAAATGAATCAATTACTATTGCATTACGAATTAACCAGTTCTGCCTTTCCGTCAACACATTTAACAGAGGTAGGAGCAACAATCATCATACAGTCAGAAACAAGTCCGTATTTCTGGTTGAACGCTTTCACTTTCTCCGTGTAATCATTGATCCTGGCAAGAATGGCTGTTTCCATTTTTTTAGGATAGGCAATATAGAACTGTGGTCCGCCGCAGGCTTTGGCGCCCATCGGGGCAAAAGTCCATTCATTGGCATCGGTACATTTCTCTTTTGAAATTTCAGACTGGATTGAGTTTTTCAGCTGATCCAGCTGGGCCTGCTCATATTTCTGGCTGTTTTCATCAAGAGGCCTTTCCGAAACATCTTTCGGAAGGTTGGCATCCATATTTTTTGTTGAAGTACACGAAGCCATAAAAAGGGCCAGACATACGGCCAGTACAGGGATTTTCATATCGTATTTTTTCTCTTGTTACGCGGAAGTGTTTTCAAAACGTATGCCAAGGCAAAAATTTACATTTCATTTTCGTATTTTTGACAGCGATGAACAATCATTTTTTTGACTTAATAGAGCATACCAACCGGAGCATATTTTTAACGGGAAAAGCAGGAACCGGAAAAACGACATTCCTGAATGATTTTGTAAAACGGACAAGGAAAAAACACATTGTTGTAGCTCCGACGGGAATTGCCGCAATCAATGCGGGAGGCGTTACCATCCATTCAATGTTTGGGCTGCCGTTGCGTACTTTTTTACCAACTACCGAAAGGATAGACACCAGCATGGCCAATAACATCGCTGATCTGATGCCGCATTTCAAATACCGGAAAGATAAACTCAAGCTTCTCCGTGAAGTGGAAGTGGTGATTATTGATGAGGTTTCCATGCTGCGGGCAGACGTTCTGGATATGATGGATTTTTCACTGCGGTTCATCCGGAGGAATAATCAGCGGTTCGGAGGGGTTCAGATGCTTTTCATCGGGGATCTGTACCAGCTTCCGCCGGTGGTGAGGGACGAGCATATTTTAAGAATGTATTATAACTCTCCGTTCTTTTTTGACAGCCATGCCATCAAGGAAATCCCGTTGATTACGATAGAACTGACAAAAGTCTACCGGCAGTCTGATGAGAACTTTTTAGCAATACTGAATGCCATCCGTGATGGGGATGTTGCCAATATCAATTTTGATCATCTGAATGAAAGATATGATCCGGACTTTAATTCTAAAGAAGAGCCTTACGTTTATCTGTGTTCTCACAATAAAATGGCGGATGATATCAACCAAGAGAAGCTGGATCAGATTAAAGTGAGCCCCAAGACCTATGAAGCCAAGCTTTTCGGGGAGTTCAAGGAAAACCAGTTTCCGAATGAACAGTTCCTGGACCTGAAGATCGGGGCGCAGATTATGTTTATCCGGAATGATATTTCCGGGGAAAAAAGATATTTTAACGGAAAGCTGGGAGAAATTTCTGCTTTGGATGAAAATGAGATCAAAGTAATCCTCGACGGAAGCGAAAAGGAAATCACGGTAAAAAGAGAAGTCTGGGAACAGAAAAAATATTTCCTGGATACCGATAAAAATATCAAAGAAGAAGTGCTCGGAAGCTTTGAGCAGTTTCCGATTAAACTTGCCTGGGCGGTGACCATCCATAAAAGCCAGGGTCTGACATTTGACCGGGTTATTATTGATGCCGGGAAAAGCTTTACGGCAGGCCAGGTGTATGTGGCACTGTCACGTTGCCGGACCTTAGAAGGCATTGTTTTGAAGTCTAAAATAACGCCTGAGGTTATATTCAAGGACAACCGGATTCTAAAATTCCAGGGAGAAACCCATGCGAATGATAATGTGGAATCCATTTTAAATCAGGAAAAGTACGACTACAGCATCAGGAAAGTGCTTCGTACCATAGATTCCCAATGGCTTTTAAAAGAAGTGGAAGACTGGAATAGCCTTTCTCTTGTTACAAAAAATATTGATCATTTAAAAACAAAGCAGTTGTATGTTCAGCTGAAACCTGAAATCGTCAACCTCGGAAAAATCTTTGAAAAATTAGAAAGGGTCATTTCCCAAAAGGTGAATCTCTTTATTGAGAAGAAGGAAGAGTGGTCTGATATTGAAAATAAATCTAAAGGAGCCGTTAATTTCTTTTTTACCGAGGTAAGGGATAAAGTATTCAGTCCGCTGAAAGAATTTTATGCAGAGATCAAAGGCTCAAAAGGGCTGAAGCAGTACAATGAGGAATTCCGGGTATGGCTGGAAGATATTGAAGAATACCTGAACAGTCTGAAGGAGATCCATCTGCTGGAAACCAAGCTTCTGGAAGAAAAAAACAATAAGGAAGTCAGCATGAAAATTGCAAAAGTGCCGTCCCAGGTCCTTACTTTTCAGCTGTTTGAGCAGGGAAAAACCATTTCAGAAATTGCATTGGAACGAGGCCTGGTAAAAGAAACGGTCATCGGCCATCTGGCTAAATTTGCGGAACAGGGCTTACTGGATATTTCAAGAGTGATTACTTCAGATAAGATCAAAGCTTTTGAAGAACTGTTCCATAAAGATCCTAAAGAGACCTTAACCGAATGGAAAAGTGTATTGCCCAATGATTTTGAGTTTAATGAAATCCGGATTTTGATTAATCATTTTAATTATCAGAAGGAGAAAGTAAAATAGTTGAAAAAGGTTTAATAATTAACAATTACTAAACCTTTTTTGTTTTATTTATTCAGTAAATTCTGATTAACTCTGTACCCTACGATTTTTATATCTCCATTCTCGTTCTTTTCCATAGTAAAGGTTTCTTCTGTATGTTTTGTACCTCTTTTTACATCGTATGTAAAAAGATATTATCTAAGATTAGTTTTCGTCTGTTGTTATCCCAAAAAGTAGCATTCCGGCTTTCATCTCTGAATTCAGTTTCTGCATTTTCAATTTCATAAAATCTGCTTTTGTCAGTTTCAGTAAATTCAATTATGATGAATTTTTTTTCATCAAGACTATTGAAACCAACCAGTTTTAAATACTCATCAATCGAATTTTTATCAATCATAATTTTTCCGCTGCCAGATTGATGACGGTCTTTTCCGTTTTTTTTAACGCCGGAAACCCAATATTCTTCGCTGGTTTCGATATCAAAATGATTGGCGCTGGTTCCTGGATTTTTAAGTTTTTTTAATGCTTTCCCGTTAAAGTAAACTGTTTGTCCTGATTTTGAGAACTCTACAAAACCAATCCATGCCGGGCCATGATGACCGGAAGATTTATTTTCAATGTACATTATTTTTGATTCCATGATTTGAAATTAGTTCAGCAATATTAAGACTTTATTCCATGCCTTTATTTAACTGTGCATATTTTTAATATTAATAATCTCATCTTGAAAAGAATATAAGTTTCAAATATAAAAGTCCTTCATAACGTACCGTTAAATTATCAGACAGCAATTTTATTCCCATAGTTTTTCTCTCACCACACCAATCAATCCTATCAATTACAAAAAGTAACTAATGCAGATTATTAGCTTTAAATTTGTTTGGTTTTAAAAACTAAAATTTAAAATAATGAAGAATTTTGAAATATCGGTACTGGATCTTGCGCCTGTAAAACAGAACAAAACCATTCACGATACTTTTCAGGACAGTTTGTCTTTAGCAAACCATGCTGAGAATTTAGACTATAAAAGGTTCTGGCTTGCCGAACACCATAATATGGAAAGCATTGCCAGTTCTGCCACATCGGTTCTGATCGGTTTTATTGCCAACGGAACCAAAAAAATACGAGTAGGATCGGGCGGGATTATGCTTCCGAACCACAGTTCACTGGTTATTGCGGAACAGTTCGGGACTTTGGAATCGCTTTTTCCCGGAAGGATTGACCTCGGCCTCGGAAGAGCACCCGGAACCGACGGGCTGACGGCTCAGGCACTGGGACGGAACCCGGCCATCATCAACCAGCAGTTTCCGAGGCAGATCCTGGAATTGCAGACTTATTTTTCAAAGGATAATGCGGATGCTTTAGTGCGCGCCATTCCCGGGGAAGGGTTGGATATTCCGCTGTATATTCTCGGTTCCAGTACAGACAGTGCTTTCCTGGCTGCAGAACTTGGGCTTCCATATGCTTTTGCGGGACATTTTGCTCCGGAACAGATGGAAATGGCATTCAATATTTACCGACAGAATTTCGAGCCCTCAAAATATGCAGATCAACCTTATATTATTGCCTGTGTAAACGGAGTGGCTGCCGAAACCTCGGAAGAAGCGCATAAATTATCAACCACTTTATTCCAGACCTTCATCAATATCGTAAGAAATGATAGGAAGCCGTTTGCGCCGCCCGTTGAAAATATGGATGACATCTGGTCACTTATGGAAAAATCAATGGTCCTGCAGAAGCTGAGGTATACTTTTATCGGTGACCAGGCAGAAATTGCGGAAAAGCTGGAAAGTTTTCAGGCAGCATTTAATATAGATGAACTGATGATCACTTCCCATATTTACGATCATCAGAAAAGGCTGGAGTCTTATCATATTTTCAGAAAAGCAAAAGACTCTCTAGTTACCGTGTAACAAACCGTTTATATAAATTGGGAGATGCTTTTTTTATAAGTATCTTTGCCGAAATTTAAAGTAAAAATGTCCGATATTAAATTAAATACTATTCCGGAGGCTATCGAAGACCTTAAAAATGGTAAAATAATCATAGTGGTAGACGATGAAGACAGGGAAAATGAAGGTGATTTCCTGTGTGCAGCAGAACTGACAACTCCTGAACTGATCAATTTTATGGCCGTTCACGGAAGAGGCCTGATCTGTATGCCGCTTCCTGAAAAAAGATGTGATGAACTGGGACTTGATGTTATGGTAAGCCGCAGCAGCGATCCTAAGGAAACTGCTTTTACGGTCTCTGTTGACCTTCTCGGAAACGGAACTTCTACAGGGATTTCTGCCGGAGACAGGGCAAAAACGATTCTTGCTTTGATGGATGAAAATTCCAAGCCGACCGATTTTATGCGTCCGGGACATATTTTCCCGCTTCGTGCAAGAAAAGGCGGGGTTCTGAAAAGAGCAGGACACACCGAGGCAGCCATTGACCTTACTTGTCTGGCAGGTTTGAAAGAGGGTGGGGTGATCTGTGAAATCATGAACGAAGACGGTACCATGTCCCGTTTACCGGATCTGTATGCATTTGCGCAGAAACATAATATGAAGATTGTTTCCATTGAAGACCTGATTCATTATCAGCTTAAAAAAGGAAACCTTATCGAAAGAATTGAAGAGAGAAAAGTAAAAACCGCTTATGGTGATTACGATTTCCTTGCATTCCGGGAAACTTCCAATGACCAGATCCATTTTGCACTGACGAAAGGTACTTGGGCTGTTGATGAGCCTGTCCTGGTTAGGGTTCAGTCTTCTGATTCTTATTTCGATGTACTGACGAGGCTGAACAACGGTGAAAAGCCATTGCTGGAAAAAGTAACCCGCATGGTAAATGAAGCCGGAAAAGGAGCCATTATTTTTATCAATAACGTTTCCAATTCTGAAAATACACTGAGAAAGCTGCAGCAGTTCCTGAACTATCAGGACGGACAGCAGAAACACCCAACGGCCGCTTTCAATTACAGGGATTACGGGATCGGGACACAGATTCTGAAAAATCTCGGAATCAATAAGTTTAAAGTAATTACCCAAAACCCGGATATCAAGCCTCAGGTAGGCGGTTATGATGTTGAGGTGACGGAAATGGTACAGCTGTAAAATACAAATGTGTTTTGCTGAGGATTTCAGATTGTGAATCTGTTATAAAGTAAACCACAATTAAAAATTCATAAAAAATGGCCTGAGTACATCAGGCCATTTTTATTTCGTCAAAATTTCTGAATCCGTTAAGGAAATCTTTGATATTCATTCTTTTTTTACCTTCCAACTGCAGTTCTAAAGGAAAATATATTCCGTCTTTGGTAAATATCTTAAATTCGTTTTTTGAAATTTCTAAGCTTCCGACAGGCTTTCCGTGATGAGCAATTTCAAACTTTCCGCCGAATATTTTCAAGCCTTTTTCTTCTTCTCCTATTTTTAAAGTGGTGAAAGCAGCAGGATAAGGGGACATGCCCAGAATAAACTGGTGAACTTCTTTTGAGGTTTTGGTCCAGTCAATTCTTGTATCTTCCTTAAAAATCTTAAAAGCATTTTTAGGATGCTCAACATCAGGCTGAGGCTTTTCAGTAATTGAGTTTTCCGCTAATCCGTTCAACGTTTTTACCACCAGCTTGGCACCCATTTCCATTAACCGGTCATGAAGGCTCCCTGCATTTTCATCGGGCAGAATGGTTAATTCCTCCTGTAACAGAATATTTCCTTCGTCTATTTTTTCATTGATAAAGAAGGTTGTGGCTCCTGTTTTTTCTTCACCGTTGATTACGGCATAATTAATCGGGGCGGCACCCCGGTAATCCGGGAGCAGGGAAGCATGAAGATTAAAAGTCCCCATTTTAGGCATTTCAAAAAGTACTTTGGGCATCATTCTGAAAGCAACCACTACGAAAACATCAGCATCCAGTTTCCGCAAGTCTTCTAAAAACTCAGGATTTCTCAATTTCTCGGGCTGAAAAACAGGAAGGTTATTTTCGGTTGCAAAAACTTTTACCGGTGACTGATTAATTTTCTGTCCGCGTCCGCTTGCTTTATCGGCAACGGTTACCACACCTACCACCTGATGGTGGGACTGGTGGATGGCCTCCAGTGCGGTTTTGGCGAATTCAGGAGTTCCTAAAAATACGACTTTTAATGATTTCATAATGCAAAGATAGCGTCTTTGGGTTACAAGTTATAAATTATGGCGATGACTTTGTCTGTGATCTAGCGCAAAATTATCTTACGCCAATGAATAAGTTTTGAAATTCAGCATTTTCACTTTTCCGGAATCCAGCAGGAAAATTAGGTTTTCCAGGATATTTTCTTTGGAGTGGTAACTCAGCTGAATGGAAAGCTCCTCAATAGACGAAGGCCTTTTTGCCAGTAAGCCGATAATCTGGTTTGAAATATTTTTTCCGAAAATAGACTGCTTGTTTTTTTCACACACTGAACACTGCCCGCAGTTCTTGGATTTTTTCTCTCCGAAGTAGGCCAGGATCAGTTTCATTTTACAGTACTGGTTATCTTCAACATAAAATTTCATTTCTTCCCATTTCTGGATTTTATTTTTCTGGATATGCTCAAACAGTTTCCAGTAGGCGGCATTGTTTACCCTTTCGTCCCTCGGCTTTAGAAATTTGATACTTGATAAGGCACCGTCAACATATTCTATATAGCCTTTTTTCTGAAGCTCTTTTAATCGTTCTTTAATTAAATGAATACTCACACCGATTTTGTTGCTTACCTGCTGTTCGCTGAACATCACTTTATGCGTGGTGATCCCGGAAACAGAGCGGAGCATCAGCTCGATAAAGTAAGCATCTTTATGGGGCAACTGGTCAATTTCGTGTGCCTGCATTAAAAGCTGTAATGACGACAGGCTTTTATGATCGTTAAAATAAATGATCTCCTGATTGTGAAGGAAATTCAAAACATTTTTAATCTTTGCATTTGATAACCGGGTGAAATTCTGGATTCCGGCTGTATTGAGCTGGAAAACCTTATCCGGCATTTCAAATTCCGCTACCTGAAAAATAGAGTAGAGGTAGGTAATAATCTTTAAAAACTCCGCTTTATTGGGAATCTGGTTTTTTAGGATCTGATCAAAATTGATAATCTCCTGTTTATCCCAGAGTAAAAAAGCAAAGCTGTCCTGGCCGTCCCTGCCGGACCTCCCGATTTCCTGGTAGTAGTTTTCAATGGAAGGCGAAGGCGAGTAGTGAATAACAAACCGCACATTGTCTTTGTCAATCCCCATCCCGAAAGCATTGGTAGAAACCAGGACGTGCCTGTCACTGTTATTCCAGATCGTCTGTTTGGCATTTTTTTCTTTGGTTGTAAGGCCGGCGTGAAAGAAGTCCACATTGGTCATCTGTTTCTTAAGCAGAAATTCGGTGAGCTGTTCGGCTTCTTTTCTGGTTCTTACATAAATGATCCCTGCTTCTTCCGTAAACTTTAAAATATCGTAAATCCGCTGGAACTTGTCAGAAACTTCTTCGGTGAAAATCCTGATGTTTTCTCTTTTAAAACTTTTCTGAAAAACTTTCGGCTCTCTGAGCTCAAGCTTCAGCTTGATCTCTTCCAGGACTTTCGGGGTAGCAGTTGCCGTTAGGGCAAGACAGGGAATTTTCGGGTTGTTTGTCCGGAAATTTTTTATGTTCTGGTAGCTGGGACGGAAATCCTGGCCCCATTCTGAAATACAGTGCGCTTCGTCTACCGCAATAAATGACAGCTGGATTTCTTCAATGTTCTGTAAAAACTGTTTGTTTGTCAGACGTTCCGGTGAAACGTAGAGCATTTTTGTCAGCCCTTCCTTACAGCGGTTATAAATGCCTTCTGCATCATATTCATCCAGTTCAGAAGACAGGTATTCAGCTTCTATTCCTCTTGATTTCAATTGGTTTACCTGATCTTTCATCAGGGCCAACAAAGGGGAAATAATCAGGCAGGTTCCTTCTTTTAATAAAGCGGGCAGCTGATAACAGAGTGATTTGCCGGCTCCGGTAGGAAGCAGCACAAGGGTATCCTTTTCATTGACTACCGAATCAATGATGTCTTCCTGAGAATCGCGGAAATGATCATACCCCCAAAAATACTTTAAGGTTTTAAATTTTAGTTCTTGAAAATCTTGCTGAGAAATCATGGGATAAAAATAATGAAAGTATACCAACAAAAAAAGCCACGCAGTGCGTGACTTTAATATATTTACTGATAAAATTAAATGTATTATTTAGCTTCGAAGTAAACCCTTCTGTTTGCTCTGTTTTTCCATTCAGGACATTTAGTTGCAGGCTCACACTCAGGATATTTAAGGTCTTTTTCACCTCTACCTACTGCGTTTAGCTTACCGGACTGAACACCGTTCTTCATCAGATAATCTTTAACATTGTTTGCTCTTCTTTCAGAAAGTCTCTGGTTGTATGCTTCAGAAGCTCTTGTATCTGTTGCTCCAACTACAGTATAAGTTCCTGTTGAAGAGTTGATGTAGTTAACAGCATTGTTAAGGATAGGCGTGTTAGAAGGAAGAATTCTGTCTGAGTTCAGGTCAAATTCAATACCGTCTAATTTCGTTTCTTTTTCCTCTACCGGTCCACCTGCTGCAGGTGCAGTAGTAGGACATCCCTGGTTCTCTACAGGACCCGGAACGGTTACACACTTGTCGTAAAGGTCAATTACTCCGTCTAAGTCAGTATCTAAAGCAACACCGGCACCGTCAACTCTTGCGCCAGCAGGCGTATCAAGCTGTCTGTCCCAATCGTCGCAAACACCGTCATTATCAAGATCTCCTTTTTTACAAACTTCAATATCCTGGTTTTTATTAGCCAAAACATCTAATTTGTAATAGATTTCCTGAAGCGGGTCATGCCACATTAAGTGAGACTCATGTTTCCCTAACTTTAAAGAAATACCTAAAGTTGCATTGAAGAAGTTGTCAGAAACCTGCTCTTCACGTTGGTTGATCGCGCTGTATTTGCTTCCTCCTCCGTCAAATTCATCATCACCTGTAACTACATACATTGCTCTCGCTTCGATGTCAAGTCTTCTGTTAACTTTGTATTTAACTCCGGCACCAGCCTGAGCAAACATAGAACCCAATTGGAACGGCTTGATTTCAGTTACCATTCTCTGGCCCATGTTGTCTTTCTGATAAGCTCTGTAAGCGATAGTACCAACACCTGCATACCCGTGTAATGCCCATCTGAAAGGAGAATGGTTATCTACTCTTCTCAATAGGTTTGAAAAGTTGATGTCCCCTAACAATGAGATTGCATCATACTGGGTTCTTGCTCCTACCTGCTGATAAGCTACTGTATTGGTTGGAGCAGGATCTTTGGTGTTAAACCATCCCTGTCTTGTTTCCCCTCTGTCATACTGTAGATTAATACCGAAAGCATGGGTAATCGCTTTATCAATACTGATGTACGCTGAGTACCCGAAAAGGTTTTTACCGTTACCATTCTTGATAGACGTTAAGTCTGCAGATTGGATTAATGGTACACCGGCTCCCACTGAAATCGCCCAGTCATTAAATCTTTTTGATTTATTGGTAAACGGAGAAACGTTAGCAGAGCCTGAAGAGAATGTATTTGGATATTCTCCGGTTGAAACTACTGCAGTTGAGTCTTGTGCAAAGCCCGCTGTAGGTACAGCCAGCGCAAATGCAACAATTGCTAAACTTAATTTCATAGTGTATTTTTTATTTAGTTAATTAAATGATTTAGTTATTATTTAGTTGGTTGGGCATCCGTTGTTGTCAACAGGTCCCGGAACGGTTACACATTTATCGTATAAATCGATAACACCATCAAGGTCCATATCCAAAGCAACACCGGCTCCGTCTACTCTTGCACCTGCAGGTGTATCAAGCTGTCTGTCCCAATCGTCGCAAACACCGTCGTTATCAAGATCTCCTTTTTCGCATACTACAAAGTCAGCTTCTTTATTTTCAAGAACATTCATTCTGTAATAAGCTTCCTGTAAAGGATCATGCCATGCAAGGTGAGATAAATGCTTACCCAGTTTGAAGGAAACCCCTAAGTTAACCGTCAGTGCATTGTCAGATCTTTTTTTGCTGATCATGTTGTACTTGGAAACTTTTGAAGTAGGATCGTAATCATCAGGACCTGCGTATCCGCCGCCGTCAAATTCGTCATCGCCACTCATGACATACATGGCTCTTGCCTCAATATCAATAAGTTTTGAAACATTATATTTCACACCGGTACCGAATTGAAAGTACAGTGAGTTGAATTCCAGTTTTTGGTTAATGAATAAAGGGATTCTGGCAGGAGAGTTGCTCCATCTGAACTCATTATTATCGTGCAGTGATGTATTGAAGTTCATGAAACCGAAACCTGCGTATCCGTGTAATGCCCATCTGAAAGGAGAATGATTGTCTACTCTTCTCAATAAGTTTGAGAAGTTAACATCTCCTAATAAACCGATCTGATTAAATTTTGTATTGGCTTCCGCAACGCCCCCGGCAATACCGGCTGCTCCTTCAAGCTGTGCTTTCTGCGTAGTTTCACCTCTCTGATAGATAAGGCTCATTCCAAATACATGGGTAATCTGCTTGTCTAAGCTTACGTAGCTGTTGTATCCCCAGTTAACTTTCTTGTCATAGAATGATGTAAGGTCTGAATGCACCATAAAAGCGGCACCTCCTCCAACTGAAACGGACCAGTCATTGAATCTTTTAGCCTTGCTATTGAAAGGCTGAACATTGGCAGAACCTGAAGAGAATGTATTCGGATACATATCATTTGAAGTAACAGCAATACTATCCTGTGCATAAGTAGCAATAGGCAGAGTAGCCAATAATAATAAACCTAGTTTCATACAGTATGTTTTATGTTTTGATTTAAATAAAATCTTTTAATAGTTTATTTGAAAAAGCTCTTTCATAAAGATGCTTCTGGTGAGGTATTTTCAACCTCTCTGATGCAAATATCAGTCCATTATAGGTCACGATATCAATATCTATTATTCTATCGGTATATCCTCCGCTTGCTAGGGAATCGTTTAACCTGCCCATTTCTATTTCGATACTCTTAACAAAATCAAGCAGTTGGATAGGCGAAAGATGTGTCGATATTATCGTTGCAATATTACAAAAAATATTGGAACTGGCAAACTCTACGGGCTCCGATGTTAGGAATTCACTTATACGTAATATTTCGTTTCCCCCTTCTCTGATCTTTTCCAGGGCAGTCTCCACATTTTTTTTTTGATCTCCGAGGTTACTTCCGAGTAACAAAACGGCTTTATGCTGCGACATATTGTAAAATGATTGATTTATGAAAAGCTTTTTAAAAAATGTACTGGCAAATATAGTGGCTATTGTCATATTATGTGTCGTATTTTTCTTCTTTTTCATCGTAATGCTGGTCTTCAGCGCTATGGGGAATGAAAAAACTGCCGTGGTGAAAAAGAATTCCGTACTTGCCATTAACTTAAAAACCAATATAATAGACAGCCCTACAGAAGAAAGAAAAGGCTTATTTGATATCAGCGACCAAAATAAAAGTATTTTGATTTATGATGCGGTTGAAGCCATCAGAAAGGCCAAAACAGATGATAATATCAAAGGGATAAGTATTGAAGCAGATCAGCTGAATGCGGGGATTACGCAGATTGATGATCTCCGGAGTGCGATAGAAGATTTTAAAAAGAGTGGGAAATTTGTTTATGCCTATGGCAATGCCGTTTCTCAGTCTTCCTATTATTTAGGATCTGTAGCAGACCAGTATTACCTGAATCCTGCAGGTATGATTGAGCTTAAAGGCCTTGCTACAGAAGTGGCTTTCTTTAAAGATTTTGCTGATAAATACGGAATAGGGATTGAAGTTATCCGTCACGGTAAATTCAAATCTGCAGTGGAGCCTTTCCTGCGTAATGATATTTCCCCTGAAAACAAAGAACAGCTGGGAACGCTTCTGAATGATATCTGGAGAAATACATCATCCAAAATGGCGGTTTCCAGAAAAATTGATACGGCTCAGTTCAGAATGGTGATCGACAGCCTTTACGGGATGATTCCTGAATTAGGAGTAAAGTACAGGTTAGCAGATAAACTGATTCAGAAAACCCAGTATGATGACCTGATCAAATCAAAATTAGGAGTGAAGAAGGAAGAAAAATTAAATAAAATCTCTTTGGGTAAATATATCGCTTCTTATTCAGATGATGAAAAATCCGGGGACAGGGTAGCGGTGCTGTATGCTTCAGGCTCTATTAACAGCGGGGATGAGTATAATGACATCCATTCTGAAAAATATATCAAATATATCAAGGAACTTCAGGAAAATGATAAAGTGAAAGCCGTTGTTTTCAGAATCAATTCTCCCGGGGGAAGTGCCAATGCTTCAGATGAAATCCTGTTTGAGCTTCAGCAGCTGAAAAAGAAAAAGCCGCTTGTGGTTTCATTCGGGGATTATGCCGCTTCAGGAGGATATTATATTGCTATGGCTGCAGATAAGATTTATTCTGAGCCCAATACGCTTACAGGATCCATCGGTGTTTTCGGGGTTATTCCTTACTTTAAAGATATTGCCAACAAAAACGGGATCCGTGCTGATATTGTGGCTACCAATGCCAACTCCCAGTATTATTCATCATTAAACGGGGTGAGCCCTTACGGTGTAAGCATGATTACAAGAAGTGTGGAAGGTACCTATAAAAGATTTGTGCATTTTGTTACCCAGAACAGGAAGCAGACTTTTGAGCAGATTGACAATGTAGGAGGCGGAAGAGTGTGGAGCGGAACCAGAGCCAAACAGATCGGTCTCGTGGATGAATTGGGAACACTGAACGATGCGGTAAAATATGCAGCCGGTAAAGCAGGCTTGAAATCTTACGCGATATCATCATATCCTAAAAGGATGTCTCCTTTTGAGCAGATTTTTAAAGACCTTAATGAAGATGAAATTTCGGCAAGGCTGATTAAAAATAAAATCGGGAAAGCCAATTATGAAATCATGCAGCATGTGATGGAAAAAAGGAAACTGCAGTCTGAGGTGAAAATGGAAATGCCTTACCAGATTAAGATTGACTAAACTAAATTATATTGTACAAAGAAACGGCGGATTTGAAATTTCAAATCCGCCGTTTTATTTTTAATAAATGTTATTTACATTGATCAGGCACTCCTCCTTGTCGCCATTCCGTAGATCCAGAGAACAATCAATGCACCTCCGATGGCAAGGATCCAGCTTCTGAAGTTCCAGAAAGAATCAACATCTCCCCAGTGAAGAACATAGACACCTATTGCCCCTCCGATAAAAGCTCCCACAATTCCTAAAATAATGGTGATCAGCCATCCGCCGCCCTGATTCCCGGGCATAATCATTTTTGCAATAGCACCTGCGATAAGACCAAATATGATCCAAGTTAAAATTCCCATAGTCGTAAATTTTTTAAATGTTAATGTGTGATTTATTATTTGAATTTAGACAGGGATGACTCTCATCATCTCTTCTTGAAGAACGAGTCAACAAATTCCGTACCATTGAATAATTGCAGGTCCTGCATCTTTTCTCCGACACCGATGTATTTTACCGGAATCTGGAACTGATCAGAGATACCGATCACGACACCTCCTTTTGCGGTACCGTCAAGTTTTGTCACGGCCAGCGCATTCACTTCCGTTGCCGCTGTGAACTGTTTTGCCTGCTCAAAGGCGTTCTGTCCTGTAGAACCGTCAAGAACCAGTAAAACCTCGTGCGGTGCATCAGGAATCACCTTCTGCATCACTCTTTTGATTTTAGAAAGTTCATTCATCAGATTGATCTTATTGTGGAGCCTTCCCGCGGTATCAATGATCACTACATCGGCATCTTGGGCAATGGCACTCTGAACGGTATCAAATGCCACAGAAGCAGGGTCGGAACCCATTTCCTGTTTGATGATGGTAACACCCACTCTCTGGCTCCAGATCACAAGCTGATCAACAGCTGCAGCCCTGAAAGTATCGGCAGCGCCTAAAACTACTTTTTTGCCTTCCGATTTGAACTGATGGGCCAGCTTACCGATGGTTGTGGTTTTCCCGACACCATTTACACCGACCACCATGATGACGTAAGGTTTTTTGGAAGCATCAATATTACCTGTTCCTGCATGAGGATTTTCCAGCAAAAGACCTGAGATTTCCTCACGGAGGATTTTATCCAGCTCATTTATGCTGACGTATTTATCTCTGGCAACACGCTCTTCAATTCTTTCGATGATTTTGATGGTGGTAGAGGCGCCCACGTCGGAGGCAATTAAGATTTCTTCCAGGTTATCCAGGACTTCATCATCTACTTTGCTTTTGCCGACTACGGCTTTTGTCATTTTCTCAAAGAAACCCTGGCTGGACTTTTCCAATCCTTTGTCTAATGTTTCTTTTTCTTCTTTCTTAAAAATCTTTTTAAACCAACTCATCTTATGAATTACGGAATTTTAATTACAGGTTCTGAGCTATCATTTCGCCTGACTGTTTATCATTTGTAATGCATAACCCAATATTAATCCAAAAGCAAAGATAACAAAAAAACTACCCAAAAGATGAGTAGTTTTTATATTGTAAATAAAGCGGAGATTATTTCTTCAAATAACCGTCTACTTCGTCTGCATTCATTACTTTTTCGTCAAAAACGTAAGCTCCTGATTTAGAAGACTTAACCATTTTAACAACTTTAGTCATTTTTTTTGACTGTCCGCTTTGTAGGGTTGCTACTACTTTCTTTGCCATGGTAAATTATATTTTATAAATTACTTGATTTCTTTGTGAACTGTAACTTTCTTAAGAACAGAATTGTATTTCTTCAATTCTAATCTTTCAGTTGTATTCTTTTTATTTTTTGTAGAAATGTATCTGGACATTCCTGGCATACCGCTTTCTTTATGCTCTGTACATTCAAGGATTACTTGAACTCTGTTTCCTTTTTTTGCCATGATTTAGTTCTTTTTAATCAATCCGTTTCTAGTCGCTCTTTCAATAGCTTCTTCGATTCCAATTTTGTTAATCACTCTCAATCCATGAGCTGATACTTTCAGTGTTACGTGCTTATCTTGCTCCGGAAGGTAAAATTTCTTCTCTAATAAGTTAATTTCAAAACGACGCTTCGTTTTGTTATTAGCGTGAGAAACGTTGTTACCAACCATTGCACGCTTTCCTGTTATTTGGCAAATTCTTGACATATCTCGATGTTCTTATTTGTACTATAATATTTGAGAGTGCAAAATAACGAAGAATATTTCAGATAGACAAATCTTTTAAGAAATTATTTGCAATAACTTACTGATCCGTAACAACGATTTCGCGGTTAAAATACAGCCAGACCGCGAAAGTATCAAATCTCAAGTTTAAATTCATTCTCAAAAAAAATAAGGTACCCCTGAAATATAAATGGTTATCCAGGATTAATTATGATACTGAAATACCAATGGAATTACAGCTCATTTAGTCCGGTTTTATCTCAGATGCATCTTTTAAAAGAAGAAATTTTATATTCTCTCATCAGCTTCTCGCGATTGCTGACCTTAACTTTTTTTTATTCTGTTCTGGAACCTTTTGATCAGAAAATAAAACAGCAGGAACCCTAAAGCAAATATTGAGAATCTTGACAGCAAGTCTCCGGCTCTTGTGTAAAATGTCATCTGATCGTAAAGGTTTACTTTGGCAAACAGGGTAGTCTTGTCCCCGTAAAAAGTATCCGCCACGATTTCACCTCTGGCATCAATATGTGCAGAAATTCCGCTGTTGGCAGCCCTGGCAATTTCCCTTCTGGTTTCAATAGCTCTTAACCTGGCATATGATAACAGCTGTCTGTGGCCTTCCGTCACCCCCCACCAGGAGTCGTTGGTCATGATGGCAAGGAAGTTGGCTCCCTTCTTCACATAATCACTGGTAAATTCCCCGTAAATGCTTTCATAACAGATAATCGGGGCAATTTTTCCTTTGTTGAAAGGGTTTGAAAAGGCAACCCGCTCTTTATCGGTTCCCAGGGAAGCCACTGTCCCGCCTAAATTGATCATCGCATCCCCTAAAACCGGTTTTAAGTAGTTCATGTAAGGGAAGATTTCTACGCCGGGAACAAGCTTCCCTTTATGGTAGACCTCCACTTTCTGATTTGGGATCAC
Source organism: Chryseobacterium sp. Leaf201 (assembly GCF_001421435.1). Taxonomy (GTDB): domain Bacteria; phylum Bacteroidota; class Bacteroidia; order Flavobacteriales; family Weeksellaceae; genus Chryseobacterium. Next base: position 23,037 of record NZ_LMKA01000053.1, on the reverse strand, counting down.
CTGAACGGCAGAATTAAAGCTTTCCACCCAAAGTCCCTGGTTCAGCTGATATGCTTCTTCCGGCAAGTTCTCAGGGCTGGTATACATCCGGTGCGAAGAGATGCCCGTTGCAAACACAGAACCTGGATGTCTTGATAAAAATGCCTTAAGGTTATTCAGGATGATGCTTTTTTCAAAAGCGTTTTCAGAAATGGAACCTCTTCCGGGAAGGGCAGTTTCCGGGGCAATATAATAATCTATTTTTCCTTTTGAGTTGCTCTCGGCAAGGTTCAGCAAATCATTCTGAATGACCATACTGTCTTTGGAGTATTTTTCAGCATAAGGATCAAGATCAGGCTGCAGCATCATGACATTGACCGAGCCAATAGGCTTTTCATCAAAATTATTATACTGAACCGCCGAAATAATCATCGGAATAACAATTAAAGCCGCTACAACAGAAGAATTTTTAATCAGGTCTTTTCTCTTTCTGCCTGCCTCCCAAGTCCTCACCGTATAAAATATCAGAATGTTAATCAGGAGAATCCAGAAGCTTCCTCCGGTGGCTCCCAGTGTATCGTACCATTGGATTACTTTCGGGTAATCTGAAAATACATTCCCCAGATTCAGCCACGGCCAGGTCAACTGCCAGCCTAAATGGAATTTTTCAAAACTCATCCAGATCGCAATGAAAAAAGCCAGGCCCCAATACGTTCCCTGCGCATTCTTATACCAGTGGTAACACTGGAACACCAGTGAATACAGAAGGGAATTAACCAGAACCGGAAATACCACGGCCATCATGGAATGGCTGCCGTCAGGATTCTTAGACCCGTACAGCCAGCCGGTGGTTACTATATTCCAGATTACAAAACACAGATAGGACAGCCCGAAAACCACCCAGCTTTTTCTGCTGTATTCTGAAAATTTTGAAACGCTGTGCTCCATCATCAGAAGCGGGACCAAAGCGAAAAATATAAAAAACGGAACGCCGTATGTTGGCCAGGATATGGATAACAGCATTGCCGAAATGAGCGTAAGTAAGATGTATTTCATTACATTTATTTAAGATACAAATTTACTATTTTTGACGCGAATAAACCGGCAAGTGATGATAAAGAAATTGTACAAAATTATAATTGTTCCCTATACCTTATTTTTGTTATACCTCATGTTTCTGGGAATGGGAAGGACGCAGTATGAAGACAACCTGCTGACTTTAGAACCTGTGCTGGCAACGATTAATTTTATTAAGGGAGCTGCTTCCCTGAAAGAGATAATCAAGATTGTTATTGGGAATATCGTCATGTTCATTCCTTTCGGTTTCCTGGGGTGGATCTTCACCCGTTTTAATGATCTGAAAACGTTGCTTTTCGTTTTTATCCAGGCCATCACAATTGTTGAAGGCCTTCAGTATTTTACCAGAATGGGGATTTTTGAGGTGGATGACATTATCCTGAATACATTTGGTGTCTACCTAGGGTTCCTGATCCGGAATTTTGTAGAGAAAACGTTTGGAAAATCAGTTATTTAATTCCTTTGCACGTTTTTCCGCATTAAGAATTCCATGTTTTATAATTTCTTTTAAATTATTTTCGTTAAAAGTTTTCAGGGCAGCTTCGGTTGTTCCGCCTTTTGAAGCAACGTCCTGAATTAATTCTTCCAGATTTTTATCAGAATTATTAATGAGATGATAGGCTCCCAGCATGGTTTGCTGTACAAAAAGCCTGGATAAATTTTCATCAATTCCCATTTCGACACCGGCTTTAATCATGGCATCAAGAATGTAATAAAAATATGCCGGTCCGCTTCCGGAAAGTGCTGTCACGCCGTCCAGTAATTCCTCGTTTTCCAAATATACCGATCTTCCGGTTGAGTTCAGCAAACGTTCAATATTGATTAATTGACTAAAAGAAATACCTTGTGCAGCGGTATACCCTGTGATTCCCATCCCTAAAAGCGTAGGAGAATTCGGCATGGCTCTGACGACCAATGGATGATTGAGTAATTTTTGAATTTTCTCTATTTTAATTCCCGCCATGATCGATAATACCATTTGATTTTCTTTTAACTGAAACTGAAAATTTTCGGCAACATGTTGGAAATCCTGCGGCTTTACGGCAATAACGATTAAATCCGCATTAAATTCTATTGTTTCGTCGAAAGTGGAAATTTCAGATTTTGGAAATTCTTCAGATATTTTTGAAAATTTAGATTGGTTTCTTGTAATCAAATGCAGATTTTCAGGTTTTATCAATTCATATTTCAAAAATGATTTCGAAAAAGATAAACCCATGTTTCCGGCTCCGAGAATTGCAATTTTCATATTTTTGTGTTTGCTTTTATTGGTTTAAAAATCCTTCAGGAGCCTCAGATTCCGTTGTTAAAATAATTACATCAAAGCTACGTTAATGATAGAAATATCAGTATTAGAAGTGTCATGCTGAGCGAAGCCGAAGTATCTGAAATTTAGTTATGCTTAAATAGATCAAATAATATTCACTTCCCGTTCCAGTTCGATCCCGTATTTTTTCTGTACGGAATCAATGATCTGCGCAGAAAAATCGTAAATTTCTTTTCCGGTAGCATTTCCGGTAGCATTGATGATGACCAGCGCCTGCAGCCTGTGGGTTGCCACATTCCCGGTCTGTTTCCCTTTCCAGCCGGCCTGTTCGATCAGCCAGCCTGCCGGAACTTTTACAAAATCTCCGTTCGGGTAACCCGGGATATCTGTAAATTGCTGCTGCAGTTCTTCAAACTGAATAAGCGGAATGGTTGGGTTCTTAAAAAAGCTTCCTGCATTTCCGGTCTTCTTGGGATCCGGCAGCTTACTTTGCCTGATATTGATTACAGCCCTCGAAATATCCTGAATCGTTGGGTTTTCAATGCCCGATTTTTCCAGTTCTGCCTGTATCGCGCCGTATGATGTCTTAAGCTGATGGTCTTTTCTGGTTAAGGTGAAAGAAACCTCCGTAATCACATATTTCCCTTTTCCTTCCTGCTTGAAAACAGAATCCCTGTAGCCAAATCTGCATTGCTCTTTATTGAAGGTTTCCAGCTGAAGGTTTTCTAAGTTCAGGACTGTGCAGCTTACAAAGGTATCTTTAATCTCCACGCCGTACGCCCCGATGTTCTGCATCGGTGAGGTTCCTACATTTCCCGGAATCAGCGAAAGGTTTTCCATCCCGCCGTAATTTTTTTCCAGGCAGAACAAAACGAATTCATGCCAGTTTTCTCCCGCTTTTACCGTGACCAGAACTTCATTGTCACTGATGATATCTTCATGGATGCCTTTTAAGTTCAACTGAACGGCAAGCCCCTCAAAATCCTGAGTGAACAGGATATTGCTTCCTCCGCCTAAAAACAGCAGGGGAAGGGAATGGGTTACGGGATTGTTCAATGCTTCCAGTAATTCTTCAACAGAATGTACTTCGGTAAAATAGCGTGCTTTCGCATCTATGCCAAATGTATTATACGGCTTAAGAGAAAAATTTTCGTGCATAGTTTATTTGTATTCCTGCGGAATCATGTTTTGGATCTGGGCTTTCAGTTTTTCAAGCTGTCTGTAATGAATGGTATCTGCATATGCATTCACATACGCATGGTATTTCTTGCGGGTCCTGATCTGGAATGTTTCATCAAACCCGTCTACCGGCTGTTTACTGGGTGAGCTCCTGATCTTATCCAGGGTATTTACATCAATAGCAGAGGTGAGGTTTTGCCAGGTTTTAGGGGTAATGGCAGATTTCCATTCTTTATGGATCTTCTTTTGGGTAACTCCGGTCTCCAGGCGGGCAGAATCTTTTGTGATTTTAACAATGGTATAATTTCCTGCCTCTCCGCCAATATCCGAATAATCTATGGAAATGATTTCATTGGAATTACCGGACGGACTGTTTTCTTCTTTTTTAGAATCACAGGAAAAAAATATCAGCAATAAAAGAATGGGAATGAGCGTTTTCAATCCGGATTTTTTTATTGCTGACATAGATACTGTACTTATTTAATTAATGAGTGAATTCCAGTTTGTATTTTTCAAGGGCATCCTTTAAAATAGCGGCACTCCTTTTTAAATCTTCTTCTTTTAAAACGTAGGCAATTCTTACCTGTTTTTTACCTAATTCAGGATTGCTGTAGAATCCTCCGGCCGGAGCCACCATAATGGTTTCATTTTGATTTGAGTAGCTTTCCAGCAGCCACTGGGCAAACTTTTCGGTATCGTCAACCGGAAGTTCCGCTACACAGTAAAAAGCGCCTTTCGGCTTCGGACAGATAACGCCGGGAATGGCATTCAGTGCATCTACCAAAACATTCCTTCTGTGCGTGTATTCCTCTCTTACCGCCCTGATGTAAGCACCGTCGTTCTGGTGCGCAGCAGTAGCGGCAATCTGTCCTAACAATACCGGGCTCAGCCTGGCCTGCGCAAAAAGCATAGCCGCATCATGAATTTTTTTGGAACGGGTAATCAGGCATCCTATTCTTACGCCGCACATAGAGTATCGCTTGGATTCTGAATCAATGATGATGCAGTTTTCTGCCAGCTCAGGAAATGCAAACATCGAAATCTGCTGTTTTCCGTCATAGACATATTCACGGTATACTTCATCAGAGATAATCACGATGTCATATTTCAAAGCAATTTCCGCTAATTTCTGAAGCTCTTCACGGGTATAAAGGTATCCGGTAGGGTTTCCGGGATTACAGATTACAATGGCTCTTGTTTTTTCTGTAATTTTTTTCTCAAATTCCTCAATCGGAGGCAGTGCGAAACCGGTATCAATGGTAGACGGTACCGCAACTACATTTACGTTAAAAGTGCTTGTGAAACCGTTATAATTGGCATAATACGGTTCAGGGATGATTACCTCATCACCATCGTCACACAAAGTGGAAATCGCAAAGTTCAATGCTTCAGAACCTCCGTTGGTCACGATAAAATGATCCGGTGTAAGGTCTGTAAAACCCAGGGAATGGTAATACTCCGTAAGTGCCTGCCTGTAGTCTAAATTTCCTTCAGAAAGCGCATATTCCAATACTTTTAAATCAATATTCTTTAAAGCATTAAGAGCCGTTTCCGGAGTTTCAATATCAGGCTGTCCGATATTCAGGTGATATACTTTTATCCCTCTCTGTTTGGCGTTGATGGCAAAAGGAACCAGTTTCCTTACCGGCGACGGCGGCATCTGTTGTGCTCTGTTTGAAATATTCGGCATTGTTGAAAAATTTGTATGACAAAAATAAGATTTAATTTCCCAATATTAAAATAAAGGAGGTAAGAAACCACATAAACATAGCTTTCGATAGTGAAATGTGGTATTACTAAATTTTTAATCAAAAAGAGGTATCTGGATAAATTATTATACTTTTGCGCTCTTATTATATAATGTATGAAGAAATTATACTGTTTTTCTATTATTCCGCTGTTTTTTTCCACGGTTTCATTCGCCCAGCGGATCGATAAAGAAACCATCAGCTTCCAACTTTTGAAAGAACCTGTTTTCCCTACTGATCTTAAAAACCGCACCTATGTGCTTACAGTAAAGTCTCCTTATAATATCACAAAAGATGATGTACTGAGAATTTCCAAAGAAGATCACCAGAATCAGGTTGATAATTACCAGGCCAATGTGGAAACGGCTAAAACGGAGCATCAGGAAAGACTGAATGATTATGATATTGAGGTTAAAAAACTTCAGGAAAAATATAAGCTGGAATCTGCAGAATACAGTAAACTTTCAGCCGTTGAAAAAATTGCAACTACCAACGGCGCTCCTATATTAAGGCTGCCTTCAAGGCCTGTCCTGAATATTCCTCCTATGCCGGTATACAGACAGCCCGATCTCAGGGATGCTTTAATTGTGGATAATAAAATCCTTGCTTCCCAAATGGATGTGGCAGGGTTCTCAAAAGGCGGGACTTACCTGAACATAGAAATTGAAATGGAAAGAACAAATTTCCAGGATAACCAGGGTAAAACCTTCGCCAACCAGCCCGTAAGGATTATCGGCAAGCATAACGGAGTGGTAAAATTAGATAAAACCTATTTTTCGGACTTCGCAGAAATTGCAAGTGTGCCCACCAATGAAATCAATCTTAATGTCCATGAAAAAAGATACCTGCAGAGAACCATGGACCGGACGAGGAATATAATCAATGATAATTTCGGCTACCAGGCCATCAATTCTGTCGTGAGCCTTGAGACAGTGAAAAATAAGGGAGATTATGATGATCTTGAAAAAGCATACATCTATGTAACGACCAATCTGAAAAAGCTTCAGGCAAAATCAGATTATGCACCGAACAAAGCTGCGATGGAAAATATGCAGAAAGGGATTGACCTCTGGAAAAATGCATTGACAAAAGTAAATTACAGCGATAAAAAAGCACTCTACAATGAGAAGATCGGCGAATATCTTTACTTCAACCTGATCAGGCTTAACATAGCATTAGGAAATTACCAGGAGGCCGAAAAATATTTAAATGAACTGCAGGAGCACCTGGTGGATATCAAGTTATCATATGATGCCAACCTTGAGCTGAAGAAATTAGAGGAAAAAATTTATAATAACTAAAGAAAATAAAATGATTAAACAGATTATTGCTTCGGCATTAATGACGGTTTCCGTTTGTGCTTCCGCACAGTTAAAAGTAACGGAAGGTACAAAGTTTACAACGGATGCCAACCTTGAAACCAATGAAAAGCTTGTTTTGGCCGATGATTATAACTCCTACATGTTCAGTGTAATCAATATTGACGGGTTGATGAGAAATGTTTTTCCTCACAAAAAAATATTGATGAGAAAACTGGATCAGAACGGGAGCCTCGTGGATACTTATATAAAAGACTACGCAAATAAAACAAATGGCGTACTTCACAATTACCTTGGGTCCCAGCAGATTGATGAAGACCGTTTTGTCGTATTCACCGAAGAATACTTCGGAAAAGAAAACAGAAAAGAAGTATTCCAGCATGTATTCAGCAGAAAAGAAGGGGCATTTACCTCAAAAAGCATTGCTAAATATACCATTGAATCTACCAATAAATCCGGAACCACTTATGTTGTGTTCTCTGAAAACGGAAAATATGCTGCCGTTTTCAATGACCGTTATGCAAGTAAAAAGACGGATAATATCAATGATGCATTGGTTCTCGATCTCAGAACACTTTCACCGGTCTGGACCAAAGAGATTTCGTTGAGCAGCGATTATGTTGAAAAATCCCTGACACTGACCAACTCCGGAAAAATTGTTTTACTGCGTAAGGCTGCAGGCTGGAAAGAATCTTACAAAATGGAGCTTGTTTCCAATACCGAAGATAAAGACCTTCCGTATGATGACAAATATATCCCTGAAAAATTATATGCGATCAGTAAAAATGATAATGATTACCTGGTGACGTTCGGCAGGAAAAACCAGGCCGTTACTCTTGGCGGAAGTACATTCGGGACGGTGATGATGTATGATATCAAATCAGGAAAAGCCGTTATCAGCACCACCAATTTATCAGGCAGCAAAGACATGAGTGATGTAAAGGTAATTAAAACCATCATTAAAGGTGATGATGTTTTAATGGCTGTTCAGCAGGAGAGTGTTACAAGGCCTCTGCCTTCAGCAATGAACCGTTTTCCGGATCCTGTCTACAAACTGGATGTGGGCGTTCTGATGAAATTTGATAAAGACGGGGAAGTAAAGCAGTTTGTTCCGCTTGGAAGCAACCCTGTGGGAAGAAGAATCCAGGTCATTGAATCCGGCGATAACCTCTATGTATCATCCGTTTATCCAAAAGGAGCCTTCGGGAATACCGGTTTCTCCATGAAATCATTTGATTTTGCCAGCCTGACTCCAAAAGAGCTTACGGCAGATTATAAAGGAAAAAACTTCTTTATGAACTACGGGTTTACAGACGGAAACTTAATTCAGTTTGTGCCCAATGTCAATAAACTCATGTTTTTACAGAAAAATGTCAAAGACGTGCAGATGATCAGCCTTTATAATTTTATAAAATAAATTACCGGAAATATTTAATCAGCCCTGCATTATGTAAGGCTGATTTTTTTTATACCCGTTAAAATAATTGTCAATTAAATTTTGTTAATTTGAGCAATTATAAAAAAATCCAGAATGCAGATCCAGGCCGTTTCCATAGAAGATTACCTGACAAAGGTTCCTGAAGAAAGACAGGAGGTTTTCAGAAAAATATTTGACACCGTCAATGACCATTTACCGGAAGGCTTTTCACAAAGCATAAGCTCCGGAATGATAGGGTGGGGCGTTCCGCTGGAGAGGTATCCTGCCGGCTATCACTGTACGCCGGGCTCACCGCTGCCGTTTATGGCATTGGCTTCCCAGAAGAATTTCATTGCCTTATATCACATGGGAATCTATGCAAAGCCCGAACTGCTGAACTGGTTTGCCGAAGAATTTCCAAAATATTCCAAACGGAAACTGGATATGGGAAAATCCTGTATCCGCTTCAAAAAAATGGATGATATCCCTCTGGAACTGCTGGCAGGGCTAAGTGAAAAAATGACTGTTGAAGAATGGATTGAAATTTATGAGAGCAATTTTAAAAAGTAATATACTGATGAGGTTTCTTTCCGTTATTTTTATGGTAAGCCTTTTATTGAGCTGTAAAAATGCGCAGTTTTCAGGTTTAAATAACGGCGATCTGCTTTTCGTCACCGCAAAAGAAACCGGACTTTCGGGAGCAATTAACAATGTTACCCAGAAACAGGAAAATGCATCCTTCGATCATATCGGGATCGTGGAAAAGAACAGAAATGGAGTTTTTGTCCTTCATGCTGCGTCGAAAGGAGGATCTCAGAAGCAAAGTGTAAAAGAATTTATAAAAGATCAGTCTGATGAAGGGCAGAGGGTGATGATCTACCGCCTGAAGCCGCCATATCAGAATGCTGTTCCCGCAGCCATTCAGAAAGCGGAATCTATGTTGGGAAAGCCTTACAACTTTAATTATATTCTGGATGAAAATTCATATTACTGTTCAGATTTCATTGAAAGGGCTTTTAGGGAAGATCATATTTTTAAACTCGAACCGATGACTTTCATCGATCCGAAAACCGGTGCAACCAATGCTTTCTGGCAGGAGTTTTACCGGAAGAAAAATCTGGAAGTCCCTGAAGGAGAGCCGGGATGCAACCCTAATGGCTTAGCCGCCTCCGGTAAACTCGAGAGAATAGGGGAGCTGAAATAACATCTACCATTAGATTTGATATAGTAAAAGCGGATTTTTGGTCTGCTTTTTTTATTGAATACCTTTAATGATATGGTTTAAAGCTGAATCACGGATAAAAATAATTAAGCTTAGTGTAAATTAATATCCTACTAATTTGGTAGACTAATAATTTTTCCTATTTTTGTCAGAGATTTAATAAGACAGATCAGTGAACGGCAGCAGTATTTAACTTAAAAAGAATCCTATGACAACACCAACACCCTATCCTAATCCCCAGGTTTTACAGAACGGCATCAACCAGCCCAGGAAAGAATGGATCCTTGAAATTGAAATGAACGGGAAAGTGAAGTTTGAGCATCTCATGAATACCATTTACAATCAGTTGGGGATTTGCCATAAAGTGTTGTCTGTAAATGTTGAATACCTCAACGGAAGAAGTTTCGGATCTGTCCAGTTGTACATTAATGTCAGTTCAGATGATTTTGAGCAGCTGGAGTATTATCTTTATAAAAATAAACTTTTGAGCACGACTGTAGAATATGTCTGCAGAAAGTATCTGTAACCGGAATGTATATCGTTTAATAGTAAAACGGCTGTCAGATTATTTTGACAGCCGTTTTTAATTCGGGTAAAATCAGTAAAAATAAAACCACCGGAAAAGGTGGTTTTTATATGGTAAAATTAGATTCTTTCGATATCAGCGCCAATCGCTTTCAGCCTGCCGTCGATATTTTCATATCCTCTGTCTATCTGTTCGATATTGTGGATGATTGATTTTCCTTCTGCAGAAAGAGCTGCGATAAGAAGCGCGTTCCCTGCTCTGATGTCCGGTGAAACCATCGTGGTCCCTCTTAACGGAGTTTCCTGGTTAAGTCCGATCACGGTTGCCCTGTGCGGATCGCAAAGAATGATCTGTGCTCCCATGTCAATCAGCTTATCAACAAAGAATAATCTGGATTCAAACATTTTCTGGTGAATCAGAAGACTTCCTCTTGCCTGAGTGGCTACTACCAGAATAATGGATAGCAAATCCGGAGTAAAACCCGGCCACGGCGCATCGGAAATCGTTAAAATAGATCCATCGATGAATTTCTGTATCTTATAATTTTCCTGGGCCGGAATATAAATGTCATCATTGCTCTGCTCAAGCTCAATCCCTAATTTCCTGAAGGTATTCGGGATAACGCCAAGCTGGTTCCAGTTTACGTTTTTAATGGTGATTTCAGATTTTGTCATGGCAGCAAGGCCGATCCAGGATCCTATTTCCACCATATCCGGAAGCATGGTGTGCTCGGTGCCGTGAAGATGTTCTACACCTTCGATAGTCAGTAAATTGGAACCGATCCCTGAAATCTGCGCGCCCATTCTGTTCAGCATCTTGCACAGCTGCTGAAGGTAAGGCTCGCAGGCTGCATTGTAAATTCTTGTTTTGCCTTTAGCCAGAGCGGCGGCCATCACAATATTGGCGGTTCCTGTTACGGAAGCTTCTTCCAGCAGGATAAATTTCCCGTTGAGTTCAGTAGCTTTTAATGAATAAAAATACTCTTCCTCATCATAATTAAATTCTGCACCCAGTTCTACAAGACCCTGAAAGTGAGTGTCTAATCTTCTTCTCCCTATTTTGTCACCACCGGGTGTCGGCATGTAGGCTTCACCGTATCTCGCCAGCATGGGTCCCATCAGCATAATCGAGCCTCTCAGTTTGGCCCCGTCTTTTTTAAACTCGTCAGATTTGATATAATCAAAATTAACTTTATCAGCTTTAAACGTATAATCACCCTGGCTGTTTTTAGTCACTTTTACACCGAAATCGCCTAAGATTTCAATCAGCCTGTTTACATCATGGATATCCGGAATATTTTTGATTCTGACTTCTTCATCAGTTAATAAAACGGCACAAAGGATTTGTAGAGCTTCATTTTTTGCTCCCTGTGGAGTAATTTCACCTTGCAGTCTTTTTCCTCCTCTTATCTGAAATGTTCCACTCATGTCTACTTTCTGTTTTTATGATTGCTGTTGGTGTTATTGTTATTATGTCTTCTTTTGTTGTTGGCCTGGTTATTCCGGTTGTTGTTGCTCCGGTTATTGTTGTTGTTGTTATTGCTGTTGCTGCGGTTGGTGTTGCTGGAATAATAAATCTTGCTTTTCTCCAGACTGTCTATTCCGGTAAGATCCAGCCTGTTTTCTGAAAGTTCTTTCAGATGGCGGAAAATTACATCATCCGTTACGTGTTCTTTATTGTATACGTTGTAAGACTTCTTCATGTTATTGGCAATCACCTCGATCAGGGCTTCTTTTTCGTCGCCTTCCTCAAGTTCGATGGCTTTTTCTATCAATTGAAGAATACTTTTCCCGTAGAATTTAAAGTCGCCCTGAAGCTTGGGATATTCCATTCTTTTCGGTTTTTCGGCAAGCTGTTCCATGGTAGGGAACGGATAAGGAGAATCAACATCCAGATCGTATTCTGCCAGAATATAAAGATGATCCCAAAGTTTATGTTTATAATTGTCTTCGTCGCGCAGCTGCGGGTTTCTCTGACCCATAAAATCAATAATTGCCATCGCCATTTCATTTCTTTCCTCCTTCGTAGAAAGCTCTTTGCAACGTTCAACCAACTGTTGTATAATTCTGCCGTATTCAGGCAATTGAAGCTGGGTTTTTTGGGTATTGTATTCCATAGTCTGCAAATATATGCAATAATGGAAAAATTGTACCGAAAATCTTTAAAGTTTATGATTTTTTAATGAATATTTCAAACCGTTATTTTACCGGGCAATGTTTAAGAATAAAAAAAATATTTCACCGGTGTAAGAATTTGTCTGATAAATTTGTAATTTAGGTAATAGTTTAACAGTTAAAACTTTAGATATGAATAAACCCTATTACCTTCTTTCCTTGCTGGCGGCCGCTTTTATCAGTTCATGCAGCAGCAGTGACGAAATGATAGCCGAAACCTTGAAACGGCCTGAAGCTCATGAAAAAACTGTAGATGTTACTCATCATGACGGCCGGCCTTTCAGTACAGGGGCATCTGCCTATTCAAAATTTGTTGCCGGGCCCGGAGGGAGTGTCCTTATGCAGGGTTTTTACTGGGATGTTCCGGATGGAGGGAACTGGTGGAATACCGTGAAGGGAAAAATTACCGACTGGTCAAATGCCGGTATCGGTGCAGTGTGGCTGCCTCCTGCTTCCAAAGCGCAGAACGGGCCGTATTCAATGGGATATGACCCTACAGATTATTATGATTTCGGGAACTATAACCAAAACGGAAGCATTGAAACCCGCTTCGGTTCACGAGCGGAACTGGAAGCTTTAATCACAAAAGCCCATGCAGAAAATATACAGGTGTACGCGGATATTGTCATTAACCACAACAGCGGAGGGCAGTCTGAATACAATCCTTATGCAGGATTCAATACCTGGACGAATTTTTCAGGCGTTGCTTCAGGAAAATTCCCGAGAAGCTACAATGATTTTTACAAAAATGCTTACGGAACCAATGATGAGGGTGCCTTCGGAGGCTTTCCGGATCTGTGCCATGCCAATCCGTATGTTCAGGACTGGCTTTGGGGAAGGGATGATTCCGTGGGGAAATATTATAAAAATACCATGAAGTTTGACGGCTGGCGGTTTGATTATGTCAAAGGTTTCGGAGCCTGGGTGGTGAACAACTGGAACTCAAATGTCGGTGGCTTTTCGGTAGGGGAGTTATGGGATTCCAATGTCAATACGTTAGAATCCTGGGCCAATAATGCCAACAGTTCCGTCTTTGATTTTGCAGCGTATTATAAAATGGATGAAGCTTTTGATAATGGTAACCTGAATATACTGAATGATGATATGATGTGGAAAAGGAATCCCTACAAAGCCGTAACATTCGTCACGAACCATGATACGGATGTAATCGGGAAAAAAATGCTGGCGTATGCTTATATTCTTACCCATGAAGGATATCCCACCATTTTTTACCGGGATTATGAAGAATGGCTGAATAAAGAACGGCTCAATAACCTGATCTGGATCCATAACAATAAAGCAACCGGCACAACTTCAATCCTGTATACTGACAACGATGAATATGTTGCGAGGAGAAACGGCTACAATGGAAATCCGGGATTGGTGGTATACATCAACAATTCTTCAAGCTGGCAGGAAAGATGGGTACAGACCAATTGGGCAAACCAGCAGATCAAAGATTTTACAGGAAGCTCCGGCTGGTATCCTACGACGCAGAATGACAAATGGGTAAAGATACAGTGCGCCCCGAATTCTTATTCTGTATGGTCTTTAAACCAGTGATTTATGATGTGTTTTTATTGACCTGGGTAGATAGATTACTGAATTTTCAGCATTAAAAAAGACTGTTTCAGTTGTTGAAACAGTCTTTTTTAATTTATAGTAAGAACGTATTAAAGCAGCTAATTGGTAATCTGCAAATTCAGATTTCAATAAATTTCTTTCTTTCGTGCGGTGTCGGCAGATAACATTTCTGATTGGCGAGTTTCATTCTGTTTTCAGAAACGGTATCATATACTTTATCGCTTAAAAAACGGGGGATAATTTTCCCGATTGCAGAAAGCTTATACACGCCGCCCAGTAAATTGGCAATCTTTAAAACCGCCTGGGATTTTTCCAGATAATACTGATCGGGCTTCCATAAATACATCGTATTAAAAACCTTGGTATTCAGGCCCCGCTCAGATAAAAACTTCTGTCCGAAATCCGACTGAAGCGATGCAAACATGAATTGGTCATTCTTATCTCTCTCCAAAATCCATTGTACCCAGAAATTGCAGACCCCGCAGTCTCCGTCAAAAAATACAATATGCTTATTCTGCCAGTTGCTCTCCATGATCTTATTTTTTTAGAACGACATTTTCCGTTCTGTTTCCTTTTTTTCTTTTTTAAAATAGTCGGTTAAGATTTTCCTCTGTTCATCAGTCAGTTTTGCATCCTGATGTCCGATGAAGTAAGATTCGAGAGGCATTTCTTTATGCTCAACCATTTCTATACATTCCTGCAATTTATGTGCCTGTATCTTCGGTTCATAAACAGCAAATGTGGAAAAATTCAAATTTTTTCTTCCTTCATCAATATGGTTTTTCAAAAGCCATGAAGCAGGTGAAATATGCGCGTACCACGGATATCTGGTTTCATTGGAATGGCAGTCATAACAGGAAGCATTAATAATTCCTGCAATTTCTGGCGGGGTATTTTTTATTTTTAAAAAGTCCATTCCGGGAGTAGGAGCGGGGTTTGTTGTATCAATCGGGAAAAATTGAATCATAACGAATGCTACAAGAATGATGATCAGTACTTTTTTCATATTCAGATGTTCATGTTTATCAACAGATAAAGTTAATCAAATTTTATTAGAGTAGTGGTGAGCGTTTAAAAGGATGAACTTGGAAATGATTTATAAAAGTTACAGATATAATTACAATAGTAAGTAGCATTTTAATAAATAAACTCTGCTTTATGAATGACTATCTATAAAAAAAAACAGCTGCTTATTAGCTTATTGGAGTTTATTTCTATTATGGTTAACCGTATTTTTTGACTAAGATGATGTTATATTTTTACGAAATTAAATATATAACATCATTAAAATGAAAACCATGAAAAAATTATTTTTACTATCTCTATTGGCAATAGTTGTTTGCTCATGTGAAAGATCAAATGGATCCGGTAGTTCAGAATCTTGTTCATATAATGGACATAGATTACATATAGGTGAAAAAGGAGGCTGTTATTACCTGTCATCAGGAGGGAATAAAGAGTATGTTGATAAAAGTCACTGTAATGATTGTTATTAAAAAGACTGTTTAAATCTTGTTATTGTAATTTTATAAGAACTTAAAATTTATTTAACTCTAATTCTAGCAAATTAAATGCATGGAAAATTTTTTGCAACCCCTTAATCTGTAAGAAATTATTTTATGAAATAAACTAAACAGACTATAATAATAGAATTGTTGTATTTTGACTAATTTAACAATAGCCGAAACAAGTGTAAAATAAAAAAGCAATCAACTGATTTCAGATGATTGCTTTGGGTTATTGCAGACCCACAGGGATTCGAACCCCAGATGACTGAACCAAAATCAGTAGTGTTACCGCTACACCATGGGTCTTTGTTTCAATGAGGCAAAATTATTGAAATTATTTTAAATATAAAAGTCAGAACAAGATGTCAATGCGGGAAAATCCGGTGCTGGCCGTGTTATTTGTTGATATTCAAATAATTATTTTAATCAAAATTTTTGAAGTTCAAAAAAAAATTATTGAGCTGATGTTTTCCTTACAGCAGGACGCTAAGGATGGATTGGAGTTTATGTTTTTATCCGGCAGGTTATTTCTCTTTCCTGCTGAAAATCAATTTAAATAAAAATCTTATCTTTGCAAAAAATTGGGCTCCAAAAGTTGGAGAAACCCATTAATAACCCATCCTGAGCTAAGTCGAGGGATTATTAAACATTTTTATGTCGAATATTGTCGCAATCGTTGGGCGTCCCAACGTAGGAAAATCAACACTTTTTAATCGTTTACTGGAAAGGAGAGAAGCTATCGTAGATTCTACAGCCGGTGTTACCAGAGACCGTCATTACGGGAAATCCGACTGGAACGGAGTAGATTTTACAGTAATTGATACCGGAGGGTATGACGTGAATAATGATGACGTGTTCCAGGGGGAAATCTCCAAACAGGTTCAGCTGGCTATTGATGAAGCTACTTCAATTATTTTCATGCTGAATGTGGAAGAAGGCCTTACCGATACAGATTATGAAATTCATGAGATGTTAAGAAGGTCCAATAAGCCTGTTTACATTGTAATTAACAAAGTGGATTCTTCAAAAGAAGAAGTGGCAGCTACAGAATTTTACCAGTTGGGAATTGAAAAATATTATACCCTGTCTTCTGCAACAGGATCCGGAACCGGCGAAGTCCTGGATGATATCGTTAAAGATTTCCCGACTACAGAATATAAAGATCCGTTTGAAGGATTGCCGAAAATTACCATTGCCGGCCGCCCGAATGTGGGAAAATCCACGTTAACGAATGCTTTGCTTGATGCGGAAAGAAATATTGTAACCGATGTGGCAGGAACGACCAGAGACAGTATCCAGACCCTTTACAACAAATTCGGACACGAGTTTGTATTGGTAGATACGGCCGGGATGAGAAGAAAGTCCAAGGTTTCCGAAGACCTGGAATTCTATTCCGTGATGCGTTCTATCCGTTCCATTGAGTATTCTGATGTGGTGATCATCATGGTAGATGCTACTCAGGGCTGGGAATCCCAGGATATGAATATCTTCGGCCTTGCTCAGAAAAACAGAAAAGGGATTGTAATACTGGTTAACAAATGGGACCTTATTGAAGATAAAAAGACCAATACCATCCGTGATTTCGAAAACCAGATCAAAGATAAAATCGGCCAGTTTAATGATATTCCGATCTTATTTATTTCAGCGCTGACCAAGCAGAGAATCCTGAAAGCCGTTGAGTTGGCGATGGAAGTGTATGAAGCCCGTAAAAAGAAAATCAAGACTTCCAAATTAAATGAAGTAATGCTGCCGATTTTCGAAGCCATGCCGCCGCCGGCCAACAAAGGGAAATACATCAAGATCAAATACTGTGTACAGCTTCCTACGCCGTCACCGCAGTTTGTGTTCTTCTGTAACCTTCCGCAGTATGTAAAAGAACCTTATAAAAGATTTACTGAAAACCAGCTGCGAAAAGAATTCGGATTTACCGGTGTTCCGATCGAAGTCTATTTCAGACAGAAATAATTTTACTATCCCTTTCAGATTTTTCTGAAAGGGATTTTATTCTTACTTAAATTTTTATAAATTTAGATAAAGCTTTCAATAATGAATACCATTGTATTATCAGAACAATTTTCACTTGTAAACTCCTGGATCAATGAGCTCAGAAACGTAGAAATTCAGCATGACCGGATGAGGTTCCGCAGAAATATGGAAAGGATCGGGGAAATTGCGGCTTTTGAAATCAGTAAAACCCTGGAGCATAAAGAAATTGAAATCCAGACTCCTTTGGATACAATCAAAACAAGAGAAATTGCCGTTCAGCCGGTAATTACAACCATTCTGAGAGCCGGAGTTCCTTTGTTTGAAGGGATTCTGAATTATTTCGATAAAGCAGACTGCGGTTTTGTCGCCGCATACAGAAAGCACGATGCCAACGATTATTTTTCGATCAAACAGGATTATTTAACCTGCCCGGATATCAACGGAAGGCCTCTGATTGTGGCAGACCCGATGCTGGCAACAGGTGCTTCTTTAATTGAAGCCATTAAAGATCTGCTGACCAACGGAAACCCTTCCCAGCTTCATGTGGTTGCTGCCATTGCTTCAGGACAGGGCGTTGAAGCCATCAGAAAAGCTTATCCTGATGCAAAAATATGGGTGGGAGCGATTGATGAAGGCCTGACCTCAAAAGGCTATATTTCCCCGGGATTAGGGGATGCGGGCGACTTAAGCTACGGAGAAAAACTTCAGAGATAAGTAATGTAAAGGTTTCGGAGATTTATTTAATACCGGTTTAGATTTTAGCATTGAAATTATAAACCTGTATTTAAAATGCATTAAATATCTACAGCCATTACCAGAACGCTCACTTTATTATTTCCTGCCGTCAGGATTTCCCAGGCTATATTGGCTACCGTATTTCCGGTGGTAAATACATCGTCAATCAGTAAAATATGCTTACCTGAAATATCTTTCGTAACGGAAAATGCATTTTCAGTTTCCAGCCGGTGCTGTTTGTCCTTTAATGCCTGCGCTTTTGCATAATGGTTTCTCTTAAGTAAGTCATGGTCAAAAGGAATATTGTAGAATTCCGATAAGGTTTCAGCAAATAAATGCAGCTGGTTGTATCCTCTTTCCTTTAACTTCTTCGGGTGTAGCGGTACAGTTACCAACATATCCGGTTTTTCATCTTGGAAATCCAGCCGTTCTGCAGTCCAGCCGGCAATAACTTTCCCTGCTTTTTCCCTGCTTTTGTATTTTAATTCGTGAATTATTTTCCTGCTTACATTTTCGTTCTCGAATTTCATAAGGGCAAAAGCCTGTTCTACAGGAAACAGCAGCTTGCACCTTTCTTTAATATACGTAAGGTCAGAATATGCCTGATGCGTAAAATGGATGTGTCCGAAACAGAGGCTACAAACCAGTAAGTCGTTGTCAATAATCCGGTTGCATTCAAGACAGCGGTTCGGAAAGAGCAGGTCTAAAATCATTTGTGTGTATTTGATACTAAAATTAAGTATTTTCCTTAACTGAGCAAAATTACCCTGAATATTATCTTTACTGATTCCTTCTGCCTGCATAATGAACATGAATATGGAAAATAAAATTTAAAAGTTTTATATTTGATTATGAGTTTGATCTATGAGAAGAAAATATCGGTAACCGAACAGCATATTGACGGGAATAACCATGTAAACAATGTTCAGTATGTCCATTGGGTCGAAGAGATTGCCGTTGAGCACTGGGATTCCGTGAAACATCAGCTGGGATATCCCAACGACATCTGGATGCTCCTTGATCATCATATCCAATACAAAAAACAGGTCTACTTAGGGGATATTATTACCGTTAAGACGTATCCCAAGCTTCCCGAGGGCATCCGCCAGCCCAGGAAAGTTGAGTTTTACCGCAATGGTGAACTGGTGGTGGACTCGCTGACGCTTTGGATTTTTATTGATAAAGAAACGATGAAAATTAAAAGGCTCGACAGTGAGTGGCTGGACAAACTTTAAGTATTCATTCAAAATTTTCAGAACCGCTTCCGCTTTGAGTATTGCAGATCAGATTTTTCACTCCGCGGAATAGATCAATGAAACAAACCAAATTCCTTATCTTTGCATTATGATACGTATTACAAAAATTTTTACATTCGAGACGGCTCACGTGCTGTATAATTATGATGGGAAATGTAAGAATATGCACGGACATTCCTATAAGCTGTTTGTTACGGTAAAAGGAAAGCCTGTTAATGATTTGGATAGCCCGAAAAACGGGATGGTGGTGGATTTCAGTGATATCAAAAGTATCGTAAAATCTGAGATTGTAGATGTTTGGGACCATGCCGTGTTAATCAATGCACTGACGCCGCACCGTGAATTGGGAGAAGATCTTGAAAATAAAGGACATAAAGTAATCTAC
Organism: Chryseobacterium sp. Leaf201; assembly: GCF_001421435.1. GTDB lineage: Bacteria > Bacteroidota > Bacteroidia > Flavobacteriales > Weeksellaceae > Chryseobacterium. The sequence continues at coordinate 3,675 of NZ_LMKA01000053.1, read as the reverse complement.
TGCAGCTTCCAGCCGACCTGCGAAAATATGTTGTATGCCATTGCCTCAAAAATAAAACGAAGCCTTCCGGAAGGAGTTTCCCTGGCTTACCTGAAACTTCATGAAACCGAAAACTCTTACGGGGAATGGTTTGCGGAAGATAACCAGTAATTCTGTTCAGCAAAAATATAAAAGGTGTTAAAGACAACCATTAATTTAGAGCCCGGAAAAAAAGTATACTTCGCTTCAGATCAGCATTTCGGTGCCCCTACGCCAAAAGAAAGCAAGGTGCGGGAGGCGCTTTTTATCCGATGGATGGACGAGATCAAGCATGATGCACAGGTGCTGTTTTTAATGGGCGACCTTTTTGATTTCTGGCATGAATGGAAACATGTGATCCCGAAAGGATACGTACGGGTCTTAGGGAAAATCGCGGAACTGAAAGACCGCGGGATCCATATTTATTTCTTTGTGGGGAACCACGATCTCTGGATGAAAGATTATCTGGAAGAAGAAATCGGGTGTACGGTTTTCTATAAAAAACAGTATTTCGAAATGGGCGGGAAGCAGTTTCTGCTGGCTCACGGAGACGGCCTCGGACCTGGAGACAAAGGATATAAAAGAATGAAAAAAGTCTTTACCAATCCTGTAGCACAATGGTTTTTCAAATGGCTTCATCCCGATGTGGCAATGAAGATCGCTTTATATATGTCTCAGAAAAATAAAATGATTTCCGGGGATGAAGACAAAGCGTTTTTAGGGGAAGACAAAGAATTTCTGATTATCTATTCCAAAGAAAAGCTGAAGACCCAGCAGATTGATTATTTTATTTACGGACACCGGCACCTTCCCATGGTTCTTGATCTCGGTCAGAACGCAAAATACATCAACCTCGGAGACTGGATTTCCTACTTTACCTACGGGGTTTTTGAACATGAGTTTGAACTGAAAACTTTTGAAAAAAGTACAAAAAAAAATTACCCCATAAAGAGGTAATTCAGCGGGTAGAAATAAATTCACCCTTATTTTTAATCCATATTCCGCCTACATCATTACAATAATCTGACCGAAAATTTAATTTTTACATTAAAAAAAGATTAAAAACAACAGGTGGTATATTAACTGATTGATAACAAGACTGCAAAAGTTACTATTTAAGTGGAAAATATATTCAATATACAGACAGAACAGGATTTTTTAAAAGCTTCGCTGGAGATGTTCCGGTACCAGTATGAAAATGTTGAGATTTACAGAAAGTTCGTAGACTATTTAAAGATCAGCCCGGAAACAGTCAACAGCCTGGAAACAATTCCGTTCCTGCCGATTGAGATGTTTAAGAACCATCAGATTTTAGATAAGAATAAAACAGCAGATCTGTTCTTCCAGAGTTCCGGGACCACAAAAATGAACCTGTCTAAGCATTGGATTGCTGATGAAAAAATCTATGAAGAAAGTATTTATAAAAGCTTTAAACAGTTTATAGGCAAACCCGAAGATTTTATTTTTCTGGGTCTGCTGCCCAGCTATCTGGAACGGCAGAATTCGTCTCTCATTTATATGGTGGACTACCTGATGAAAAAATCGGCTCAGCCGGAAAACGGATATTTCCTGTACAACCATTCAGATTTATTCAACCTGCTGAATACCTTAGAAGATAAAAAAGTAATTCTTTTCGGAGTATCATTTGCATTACTGGATTTCCTGGATTATTGCCACTCTGAAAAAAACGGGGAACCGCTCAGTTTCCTTGAAAATTTAGTAGTGATTGAAACAGGCGGTATGAAAGGAAGGAAAGAAGAAATGACGAAAGGCGAACTGCTGAAAATTTTGCAGCACGGGTTTAAAACAGATAAGATTTATTCCGAATATTCCATGACCGAACTGCTTTCACAGGCATATTCCTTAGGAAATAATGAATATGAATGCCCGGGGTGGATGAAAATTATGGTAAGAAATGCCGAAGACCCATTTGCTTATGAAAAAGAGGGGAGAACCGGGGCAATTAACATTATTGATCTGGCCAATATTCATTCCTGCTCATTTATTGCAACACAGGATTTAGGGAAAATGATAGGAAAAAAATTCCAGGTATTGGGCAGGATTGATCATTCCGATATCCGCGGGTGCAGCCTTTTGGTTTCGTAGTTTAATTGATTTTAAAGTTCAGATTAAGGATTTATGAAAGTGAAAATTGAAGAGTTAGTGCATGCATTCATCCATTCTCAATGCAATTTTGAGAAGGAAATTGTATTGACCAATCATTTCCATGCCGATTGGGAAGCCGATATACTTATTGTTGATGCTGAAGGGTTCAGCCATGAGATTGAGATCAAACTCTCAAAAAGTGACTTTAAAAATGATTTTAAAAAGTCCTATACCAATATTAATACAGGCGAAAAGTTTTTAAAACACGATAAAATATGCTGTGGAGATTACATCTGCAATGCATTCAGCTTTTTGCTTCCGATGGGGATGGTAGACCACTCGTTAATCCCTGACCATTGCGGGATTATTGAGTTTTACCACAATGTAGATTCCTGGGCCACCGAATTTTACATGATCCGGAGTCCAAAACGCGTACATGAAGATTCTTACTGGAAACTGGTTGACAAAGATTTCTTCATCCGGAAAATGGCATTGAATTTACTGCAGAGGAAACTGGAAATCAAAGGTAAACATGAAGAACTGATTTTCAGGAATCCTTTTGATATCAAGAAATTAAAATAAAAATCCTGTCTATTTTCAGACAGGATTTGTTTTTGATAAGGCTACTGTTATTTTATCCGTTCCGGCCTTTCCATCAGCAGATTATAAGTGAAAGCGGCTGCAATTCCCCCTAAAACAGGAGCCGTAACAAACAGCCATAATTGGGAAAGGGCTTCTCCGCCTGCAAAAACTGCCGGCCCGATACTTCTCGCCGGGTTTACCGAAACCCCGGTTACCTTGATGCCTACGATATGGATCAGGACCAGGGAAAATCCGATGGCCAGGCCTGCAAAACCTCCGTTGATGTTCTTTGTTGAGGTCGCTCCCAAAATTACCATCAGGAAAATAAAAGTGAATATAAATTCTGCAACAAAGGCGGCGGTCATGTTGTAAGCATCCATATAGCCGGTTCCCCAGCCGTTGGAGCCTAATGCCCAGGGCTTCATTTCTGCACCCGGATGATTGATAAAGATCACGTAAAGGATTCCGGCACCGATGATGGCGCCGATCGTCTGGGCAGCCACATACGTTGCCGCTTCTGCCATTTTCATTCTTCCGGCTGCCACCATTGCAATTGAAATAGCAGGATTGATGTGGCACCCTGAAATATGCCCGATGGCGTAAGCCATGGCGACTACACTTAAGCCGAATGCGAAGGAAATTCCCAGAAGACCGACGCCTGTAGTGCCGTCTGCGCCCGCGATCACTGCGCTTCCGCAGCCCATCAGGACAAGAACCATTGTTCCGAGCATTTCTGCCACGAATTTTGAAGTTTTTGAAATCATCATTTGTTATTTTTAATTAAAAAGCGAATGTACAAAAATTAATTACTTAACGTTATTAAGGATAAATTAATTATTCTATCGAATTTATTTTTATATAATATCAAGTTATTATTAAAAAGCGAATGTACAAAAATTAATTACTTAACGTTATTAAGGATAAATTAATTATTCTATCGAATTTATTTTTATATAATATCAAGTTATT
>NZ_LMKA01000052.1 GCF_001421435.1 Chryseobacterium sp. Leaf201 | reverse complement strand
ACATATAATTATATTTGCATATACTAAAGATAATATGGCATTGCTATAACCTGATTGTTTATAAAAGCATTAAGTACCGGCAGTTAAATATGATCTTTAAAAATAATTTGCAACATATGAAAAATAAATTCTTGTTACTAGGAATTGCTCTGGCTGTTCTCTCTTCCTGTAAGACGGCTTCTCCGCTTCAGGTGGCAGATATACAGACCCGGAAAAATATTCCTATTAATAATGAACTGAAGAATGATGAGGAGTTCATAAAGTTTATTGAGCCTTACAAGCAGAAACTGGACAAGGAGATGAATCAGAAGATTTCTCATACGGATACAGATCTTACAAAACAGGGGGACAACAGCAACCTCGGTAACCTTTTAGCAGATTATACATTTGACGGAGCCGATAAGTGGGCTAAAGCCAACCTGAATAAAAATGTGGATGCCGCACTGATCAATATCGGAGGGATCCGTACAACCATCGGAAAAGGCGATATTTTACTGAAAAGTATTTTTGAAGTCATGCCTTTTGAAAATGAAGTGATTATTGTAAAAATGAAAGGAAGCGATTTACAGGGGCTTTTTGATTATTATGCAAAAACGCAGGTAAATAATCCGGTATCCCACTTATATATAGAAACCAATAACGGACAGTTAACCAAAACTTTAATCAACGGCAAAACGGTAAATCCGGCTCAGGATTATTATATTGCCACATCTGATTATCTGGCTTTGGGCGGCGACAATATGAAATTTTTTGCCAAAGGGGAAGCAATTCCCACAGGCATTAAATTAAGGGATCTTTTTATTGAATACTTCAAAAACAGTCCTGAAATAAAAGCCAATACAGATGTTCGTTTAAATTTTACCGGTAAGAAGTGATGGATAGAAAAAGTTTTTTAAAAGCAATAGGCGGCGGAACCCTGGCTATGGCCCTAGCTCCCAATATGATGATGGCGGAAGAATTAAAAATTCCGGGTGTAAAGACTACAAATCAACTGACCATTCTTCATACCAATGACCAGCACAGCAGGATAGAGCCTTTTGATGCGAGTTATACCAAAAACCCTAACCAGGGAGGCTTTGCGAGAAGAGCAGGCTTAATCCAGCAGATCAGAAACCAGGAAAGCAATGTCCTGCTTCTTGATTCAGGAGATATTTTCCAGGGGACCCCTTATTTTAATTTTTTCGGCGGTGAACTGGAGTTTAAATTAATGTCTATGATGAAATATGATGCTTCTACTATGGGGAATCATGATTTTGACAATGGACTGGATGGATTTTTAAAGGTTCTGCCCAATGCAAAATTCCCTTTTATCTGTTCGAACTACGATTTTAAAAATACCGTTCTTGACGGAAAAACTTCTCCTTATAAAATTTTTAATAAAAACGGAATTAAAGTCGGGCTTTTTGGTGTGGGAATCCAGCTGGAAGGGTTGGTTGGTAAAAAACAATATGGAGAAACGGTGTATTCGGATCCGGTTGAGGTCGCACAGCATTACGCCAGCTTTTTAAAAAATGATCAGAAATGCGATCTTGTGATCTGCCTTTCACACATCGGTTATGATTATAAAGATGAACCCAATAAGATAAGTGATACCATTTTAGCCGCCAAAACGGAAAATATAGATCTTATTCTGGGAGGCCATACCCACACATTTCTGCCGGAGCCCCAGGTTTTCATGAACAGACAGGGTAAAAACGTCCTGGTTAACCAGGTAGGCTGGGCCGGACTGCTTTTAGGCAGGATAGACTTTTTCTTCGATACAGATAAAAATATAAAACACATTTCCTGGAATAATCAGGTTATAGACAGCAGCATAATAGCATAATAAGCATGAAAAAACTCTCTTTAATTTCTCTCGGTATTCTGGCATCCCTGCCATTGGCTAATGCACAGACCATTTCTTCAAAAAAATGGGGAGACCTGTTTTCTTACAATAATGTTCTGGCCATGAAGGAAGACAACGGGAAACTCGTTGCAGCAGCGGAAAACGGGATTTTCTATTATACCATTTCCACCGGTGAAATTACCAAGCTTTCGAAAGCCAACGGGCTGCATGAGGTAAAAATTTCAGCTTTTGATTACAATCCGCAGACGAAGGTTGCTTTGGTCGGCTATCAAAACGGATCTCTGGATGTAATTTCTCAGGACGGAATAAAATATGTAGTTGATATTCCGATTGCGACAGGCTATAACGGAAGCAAGAGAATCAATCATATTTCCATTACAGGAGATCTGGCTGTTATTTCCGTAGGCTACGGTGTTTCTATATTTGACCTGAAGAAAAAAGAGTTTAAAGATTCGGCATTCTTTTTATCCGGAGGCGTTTATGAAGCTAGTAATGAAGCCACGATCTTCGGGAACAAAGTGTATGCAGTAACCAATACAGGCCTGAAAAGCCATGAAATGAACACTACTTTTCCGGTGTTCACAACATGGACGACAGATCTCGCAGGCTCTTTCAGACATATTGATTCAGAAGGCGTGCTGAGTTTTTCATCTGCAACAACAGGATATATTTATAACAGCGGCGCTCCGGTAGCGCTTTCACAGAATTTCAGCAACGTTCGTGATGTTGTGGTGAACAACAGCAATATTGTTGTTACTGACGTGAACAGGGTATATACATTCAATACGAACGGAAATTTCAATAATACCGTCAGCTTTGGGGAAGATTGCAACACGGCAACCACAATTGGGAGCAGTGTGTACGGCGGAACCGTTTTATCAGGCATAAAAAATGAAAGCAGCAATTCTTTCAAGCCGGACGGTCCCTATTTTAATTATGCCTATAAAATCAGTCTGTATAGTGAAAACCAGATCCTTGTTTCTACGGGAGGAAGAGAAGGCAGATACAACACCGGAATTAATAACCCGAAGAACCCCGGATTCTATTATTTCAACGGAGCGGAATGGATCTACCCTTCCTATTTTATTGGCAATACAACAAAATTCAATGTATTGGATGTTGTTTCAGACCCTGTAAACCCTGCTGATGTTTTCTTTACCAATTATACCACTTCCAATGGGCGTGGTGTTTATAAAATGAAATATAATCCGGGCAGCAAAGATTTTACGTTCGCCAAAAACTATAATCTCGGCACCGATGATATTTCTGCAAGACGTGCCGTAGGTCTTACTTTTGATGATGTCAATAATTTATTTGTAACGGTTGCTTTTTCAGGGGACGGCACAGCACCAGGACCTTTTACAGCTATTGGTGCTTACGACAGGGCTACCGACAATTTTCTGATAAGAAACACCACTCAGAATTTCGGAGCTGCACAGAAAGCATTATATTATGAAGGCCTGCTTTTCATACCTACTCCCCGAACTAACAGTTTCATAGCGTATGATGCGAATAAAACTACAAATATTTCAGATGACAAGGAGTATATTCTAACCCAGGCCAATGGCTTTGCTGCCAGCTCCGGAGGAAGCATTTCTGTAGCTGTTGATAAATCAGGTGATGCATGGATCGGCGGAGATATCGGACTGAGGGTTTTACCCAATGCCGTTTCAGCGATAAAAACGCCGGCAAGTGCAGTGGTTGAACCTATTATTATTCAACAGAACGGACTTGGAGAAGAACTCTTCAGGGATACCCAGATTTTACAGATTGAAGTGGATGCCGGTGATTACAAGTGGGTTTCCGTAGATGGTGGCGGTGTATTTTATCTTTCTGCTGACGGACAACAGACCATTAAACATTTTACCAAAGAAAATTCCCCGCTTCCTACCAATACCATCACGGATATCAAAGTTGACAGGAAAACCGGAAAGGTATATTTTGCTTCTTATGACGGAATTGTTACCTATCAGGGAGATATTGCCGATGTTACCTCGGATTTCGGAAATGTTCTTGTTTACCCAAATCCTGTAGTCTATAGCAATTTCAAAGGTAAAGTGACCATTAAAGGACTGGCAGAAGTTACCAACATCAGAATTACCGATACAGCCGGAAATATCGTAAACTCTGCAGTCGCAAGAGGCGGTTACTATGAATGGGACCTAAATAACCAGAAAGGTTCAAGGGTGGCTTCAGGGATCTATTTTGTACTGATGACCAATGAAGACGGATCTGATAAAGCAACAGCTAAGATTGCGGTAGTCAATTAATGAATTCACAGAACGGTTTTTTATTATCTCACATAAAATATGGAGAAAATGATGCGGTCCTGCATTGTTTTACAGAAGATGACGGCTTCCAGTCTTATTTCTTAAAAGGGATTTATACCAAAAAGAATAAGAAGAAAGCCCTGCTTCTGCCGTTAAGCCACCTGAGTTTTTCCTTGCTTCCGGTAAAAGGAAACGGCATACAGACCATCTCAAAATTTGAAATGGTAAAAAGCAGTGATATTTATACGGATATAAAATGCAGCACCGTTGTATTTTTTATTTCAGATTTTCTGAATCAGAACCTCAGGCACGAAAATAAAAATCAGAATATATTTTTCAGCATTCGTGAATTTATCAATGAGCTTGAAAACCGGAATTATCAGGCTCACTACATTTTTTTAATTAAGATTTTAAAAATTCACGGAGTTGCCCCTCTGCTTAATGCCGGGAATTTTCTTGATCCGGAGACCGGGACATTTTCTGCTGAACCGATGCACCAGCTGTTCAGTGAAGAGGTTTCTGCCGTCTGGAAAATGATCATTTCTGCTCCGGATCCCTACCGCGTAAAAATCCCGTCGGCTTACAGAAAGGATCTGTTAGACAGCCTTCTGGTCTATTATCATTATCATATTACAGATTTCCAGACACCGCCTTCGCTGGAAGTCATCCAGCAGATATTTGAATAGAGGACATAATTCAATTAATGAAAATCAAGATCTTACACTTTCAAAAATTTATTCTAAATAAAATAAGTCTTATTACTAACTGAGATAAATTTTAATCTCTTATAATTAATCATCAGTTTTCGGGGATTCCGTTTCTGCTTCTGCAATTTTCTTTTTTGAGAATCTCGGCATCAGGATTTTGGTGATCAGGCCGGTCCATCCCGTCTGGTGGGAAGCGCCTACTCCACGGCCGTTGTCCCCGTGAAAATATTCATAAAACAGGATATAATCTTTAAAATCCGGATCCGTCTGAAATCTCGGATACTGTCCGTTGAAGGGGCGGTTGCCGTTCTCATCTTTTAAAAATAACTTTGAAAGCCGTTTACTTAAAGCATCTGCAATCTCATCTAAATTTGAATACTTTCCACTTCCTGTAGGATATTCCACCAGAAAATCAGGGCTGTAATAAAAGAAAAAGCGCTGCAGGCTCTCAATAATCAGGAAATTGATGGGAAACCAGACCGGGCCTCGCCAGTTGCTGTTTCCTCCGAAAAGCGCACTGTCACTTTCTGCAGGTGTATATTTAACGGTGTAATCGGTTCCGTTCAGTTTCAAGGTGTAAGGATTGTCTTCATATTCTTTTGATAAGGCACGGACTCCAAATTCACTTAAAAACTCATCCGGATTCAGCATTCTGTGCAACAGCCTTTTCAGTCGGTGCCCTCTAAGTAGTGAAAGCAGATGTTTGGAATCCTGACCTTTTACATCCCAATGGGAAACCAAAGCTGCCAGTTCCGGCTTATTTTCAAGTACCCACTGCATTCTTTTCTTAAAATCCGGGAGGTTCTCAATCATGGCATCATCAATTACCTCAACGGCAAACATCGGGATCAGCCCGACAATCGTTCTCAATCTCAGATACATGTGATTGCCGTGCCCGGAAGAAATAGCATCATAAAAAAACTCATCCTGCTCATCCCAGAGGCTGAAGCATTCTTCACCCATATTGTCCAGGGAATTTGCGATGGAAAGAAAATGTTCAAAGAACTTTATGGCCATTTCTTCATACACTTTATTATAGAGGGCCAGCTCCATGGCGATCCTCATCATATTTAAGGCGAACATAGCCATCCAGCTCGTACCGTCAGACTGCTCCAGGTGTTCTCCGTTGGGCAGTTCTGCATTACGGTCAAAAGCCCCGATGTTATCAAGACCTAAAAAACCGCCTTCAAAAATATTATTTCCGTTGATGTCCTTTTTATTGACCCACCAGGTAAAATTCATCAGCAGTTTCTGGAATGTACTTTCCAGGAAAGCTATGTCCGGTTTATCTTTTAAATATTCATCAATTTTAAAAACCCGGAAGACTGCCCAGGCATGAACCGGCGGATTTACATCACTGAAATCCCATTCGTAGGCAGGCAGCTGGCCGTTCGGATGCATGTACCATTCAAACAGGAAGAGTTTCAGCTGATGTTTTGCAAAATCAGGGTCAATGAGGGCAAAACTGATCGAGTGAAAAGCAAGATCCCAGGTAGCGTACCAGGGATATTCCCATTTGTCAGGCATTGAAATGATGTGTTCATTGTTGAGATGCTTCCATTCGGCATTACGGATTTTTTCACGGGATTTCGGCGGAGGCACCTGCCCAGGATCACCTTTCAGCCATTTTTCAACATTGTAATGGTAGAACATTTTATTCCAGAGCATTCCGGCAAAAGCCTGTCGCTGAACAAGTTTTTCATCCTCCGTTTCTATTCCGTCCTGGATGTCTTCATAAAATACATCTGCTTCTTCTTTTCTGGATTCAAAAATATCTCTGAAATCTTTGAAAGGCTGGTCTAAGTCTTCATCTGAAATCCTGAATTCAAACGTTTTTACCTCTTTCGGCTGAAATGTTTCGTCTATTAGGAACGATGCTTTGGTTCCGCTATTTTTCGGGTTGACGGACTGTGTATTTCCGTTGATGATAAAGTCATTGATGCCGTCTTTGCTGTACTTAATTGTATTGGGAGATTGATAAAGCCGTTCATTATTCGTTTCATTATCGCAAAAAAGAACTTTTGTAGATTGGCCGGCATATATATGTTTAATTTCCAAATCTTTATGACTTAGGCTGATTCGGTTTGCCTCTTCAGAAACCATGCGGGGTTTATAGGCATCATATCCCCAACTCCATGTATTTCGGAACCATACGGTAGGCAATATAATCAGCGGAGCTTCATTTTCAGATTTATTAACAATGGTAAGCTTTACCAGTATATCATGCTCACTTTCTTTTGCGTATTCTATAAAAATATCGAAATATTCATTCCGGTCGAAAATTCCGGTATCAATAAGCTCATATTCGGGATCCTGTTTGGTTTTCTCAGCATTGGTATTGATCAGGTCTTCGTAAGGAAACGCATTCTGAGGATATTTGTATAACATCTTCATATACGAATGGGTGGGTGTAGAATCCAGGTAATAAAAGTATTCCTTTACATCTTCGCCATGGTTGCCCTGACCGTTGGAAAGGCCGAAAAACCTTTCTTTAACCATCTTATCCTTTTTGTTCCAGAACCCTACCGAAAAAACCAGTTTCTGCAGATCGTCACATATCCCGCAGATGCCTTCTTCTCCCCAGCGGTATGTTTTGGCTTCTGCAGTATCATGGTTGGTATAGTTCCAGGCATCGCCGTTTTCACTGTAATCTTCACGCACAAGCCCCCATTCCCTGTTGCTTACATAAGGTCCCCATTTTTTCCATGCAGCGTCTGATAACCGGTCTTTTTCTTTCATAATTTTTTAAATATCTGTGTTTTTTTAGTGTCAAATGTCTCCGGCTTCTATCTACTTGTTTTGCGCCCCGGATTGAACGGCATGTCTGAGCTCTTTTTGTAAGCTTCGGATAATGTGGCAGGCACAAAAAAGCGAGTAGTGAAAGCCGGAAATGTGCGCCAAAAGCCTATCCTCCTGTTGAGAAGCTCTCAAAAGTAGTCATGCCGCCATCAACGAAAATACTGGCTCCGGTGATATAGTCTGCAAAGTCGCTTGCCAGAAAAACAGCAAGGTTCCCGATATCCTGCGGCTGACCGATCCTGTTGTAGGGAACTAAGGTCATGAGTGAATTTAATGCATCGGGAGTGCTCCAGGCATCTTTATTGATGGGTGTCTGAATGGCACCGGGACAGATGGAATTAACACGGATTTTATCGGCTCCGTATTCCTGCGCCAGCGTCTGCATCAACATTCTGATTGCCCCTTTACTCGCAGCATAGTTGGCATGTCCTGCCCATGGAATAACTTCGTGCACCGAACTGATATGGATAATTTTTCCGCAGGCAACGGAGCGAGAAGGATCGATTCCGCGGCGGAGAAATTCTTTAATGGCCTCTCTTGCACAGAGAAACTGGCCGGTAAGGTTGATGCCGATCACGGTATTCCACTGGTCGAGGGTCATTTCAGTAAATTTGGCATCTTTCTGAACACCTGCATTGTTAACCAGGATATCGACAGTCCCGAGCTGTGAAACCACGTCCTGAAACATTTTTACCACCTGGTCTTCTTTGGAAACATCACACTGACAGACTATTCCTTTTCCGCCTGCTTCGGTAATTTCTTTGAGAACGGCTTCGGCTTCTGCGGCTGACCTTTCTGAGGAATGGTTAATAACAACGGTTGCGCCGGCCGAAGCCAGTGATTTTGCGATTCCGGAACCGATTCCGCTGGAGCTTCCTGTAACTACAGCGACCTGATTTTGAAGAGAGATTTCCATGTTTTATGATTTGAATTACCTGAGTTTAGAAGAAAGGATCACGCCAAACATAAAAATACGGATTAAAAATTTCTTAAAGTTTTTATGCATCAGATATTGCAGCCCGTTTCTGCCGGTTTTGGTCCGGCCTCCGTCATGATACCCTGCTTTACAGTACAGTTCGTAAGCAGAACTGTTATCATGGTTTACCGCCAGGACAATTTCATTGCATTCTTTAAAATTTTTACGCACGAAAGCATCGATCTGCAGCATGACGGCTTTCCCTATTCCCTTCCCCTGAAACTCCGGATTAACGGATAGAGAACGCAGCAGTACGGAATTCGGGTTGTCTGTTGCATCAAGCTTATCATCACCGAAATCCAGGGTAAAAAAACCGGCAGGCTTTTCATTGCTGAAAACGGTAACGGCAAATTCCAGACCGGTATTCCTTTCTGAGATTCTCTTCAGTGCAGATGCCGCAGTGGAAGTATATCCTGCCTGGATCTGATCCAGCGGATAATTTACTCCGTTAAAATCTTTTTCGCTGTAAAACTGCAGGCTCACCATAGGTTAATGATAGATATCTTCATACATAACGCCCGCACGGATTTCTACCGGCAGCCTGTTTTCTTCAGGCACAACCGGACAGTTGTAATCATAAGCATTATAGGCACAGTAAGGATGGTAGGATTTATTAAAATCCAGCACAATGAGATTGCCTTTCGGGATGGTAAGGTCAAGGTATTTTCCTCCGCCGTAGGTTTCTTTTTCATTGGTCAGATCCCGGAAAGGCAGGAAAAGGTAATTTCTGTATTTTGCCTGTTTTATCAAATCCAGGCTTTGGTATAGGGTTAACGTATATGATTTTCCTTCTAAAGTAAATGTGGCCTTGCCGTATTCCCGGTACGGTTTTGTTTTGCCGGATGAAGTGGGAAGACCAAAAGGTTCTGCATTTTCTGTTTTTAAAAGTTTTGCCGTAACCCTGTATTTTAAATCAACCGGAAAGAACGGGTGCGCTTTAAAATTCGTGAAATGATCTCCCCGCAGAGGCGTTTCTTTCGGATCCAGATATTCTTTGTTCAGTGCTTTCTGAAACTTTTCTACTTCCAGCTTTTCTTTTGAGGCTTTCTGGGCAAAGCTTATTATCGGGAACAGCAAAAAGATGAACAGGTAATTTTTCATTGATGGAACGTGTTAACTTTGATTTTTTGAATATGAACTTCAGCAGCGTTGAATGTTTTATCAGCAATCATTCATTTCATAGTTTACCTGGTCGTACCATTCTTCGTAAGGCTTCAGGGTTTTGCTGTTGACCGGAGCTTTTTTTAGGGTTACATTCAGTTTCTTGTTTCCGTCCGGTGAAATCCAATAGCCGGTAAGATTTTCACCATTTCTTTTCACACTGATGATTCCAGTGATTCCTCCTTCCACCATGACCAGCTTATTTTCTTCATCGTCTGAAATTTCGAGATACAGCCATTCGCTTGCATTATCATATTTATACATGCCGCTGTAATGCGTAGTCGGGCATCCGGATATTTCTTCAACAAGGTATAATGTTACCGGGTATTTATCGATGTTACCTTTATAAAGATGCTTTTTAATTTCCTGTGCCGATGTATTTCCAAAGAAAAATATCATCATTAGAAAAGACAGAATTTTGATTTTCATATTTCGTTTTTTTGATTGAGCCGGCTTGGATGGGTTAATAAGATTCAGAAATCTTCACGCGGTAAATATCTGAAGAATTTCGTTTGATTGATTCTACAAAAAATCCGCCTTCTTCAGGGATGACTTCTTTCAGATCAAAACTTTTACAGTCTTTCGGGAGACCTGAAAAAACGAGGGTGAACCAAAAGTCTCTCATAAACGGAACGGGTGTCCAGTTCGGGTAAATGGTAATGTTTTCCGCATGAATGAGGCGGCTTTTGTGCTCCGACTGGTTATCATAAAGATAAGTGGTATTCCAGATCCTGATCAGGTTCCCCAAAAACGGTGATGCCGGAAAACAGCAATGGACAATGACCTGCTGCTCCTCTTCTATTTTTGCCTGAAGGGATTCTAAGAGTTCTTTTACAATAACCGGTTTTACAAGGGTATCAGACATCTTAATTTTAATGATAAGTAATGGGTAATAAGTAATCTGTAAAGATAATTGATTATCACCCATTGCTCATTACAGGGGTTTAGTATTCAAGTTTTAATTTTTCCTTTGTATAGTTCCTCACTTTTTCTGTAAGCTCAGGATTTGCAGAAAGCTTCTGACCGTAGGAAGGGATCATCTCCACTAATTTTTCTTTCCATTCCCCGTGCAGTTTTTCAGGAAAGCACCTTTCAAGGACATTCAGCATGGCATAGACTGCCGTTGATGCACCGGGAGAAGCACCTAAAAGGGAAGCAATGGTTCCGGCTTTATTGACCACCACTTCAGTACCGAACTCCAGCTTGCCGCCTGCTTTTTCATCTTTTTTGATGATCTGCACCCTTTGTCCGGCCACTTTCAGTTCCCAGTCCTCTTCTCTGGCATCTTTAACAAACTCCCTGAGGTGCTGTATCCGCTGGGCTTTGTTCATGGCTACCTGCTGAACCAGGTATTTTGTCAGCGCAATATTATGCCACCAGGCCCCGAAAAGAGATTTTATGTTTTTTGTATTGACACTTTCAGGAAGGTCAAGATAGCTTCCTTCCTTCAGAAATTTTGTTGAAAATCCGGCAAAAGGGCCGAACAGTAAGGCTTTCTGGCCGTCAATAATCCTTAAATCCAAATGCGGAACAGACATAGGAGGCGCATCAACAGTCGCCTGGGTATATACTTTCGCCTGATGTTTCTCTACCAGTTCCTGATTGTGGGTAACCAGCCACTGTCCGGAAACCGGGAACCCTCCGTAGCCCTCGCTTTCTTTGATATCGGAACTTTCCAGCAGCGGCAGTGCGTAACCGCCTGCACCGATGAAAACGAAGCCGGCTTCCACTTCCTGCTTATGGTTGTTGATCCTGTCTTTCACCTTCATTTCCCAGGTTCCGTCTTCTTTCGGATCAATGTCTTTTATTTCATGGTAGAGGAAAACCTCCACATTGGAATCTTCCAGCAGGTGCCTGCCCATTTTTCTGGTCAGGGTCCCGAAATTAACGTCTGTACCCAGATCCATTTTTGTAGCCGCCATCACTTCTGAAGGATTTCTTTTGCTCATTACCAGTGGAATCCATTCTTTCAGCTTTTCATGATCGGTAGAAAATTCCATTCCTTTAAACAGAGCAGAACCGGACATGATTTCATGACGCTTCTTTAAATATTCAGCATCTTTTTCACCGAATACCAGGCTCATGTGCGGACATGAATTGATAAAGTCTTTGGGCTCGTGGATATATCCTTTGGTAATTAAATAAGACCAGAACTGTTTGGAGATCTCAAACTGTTCGGCAATGCTTTCCGCTTTGGAAATATCTATGGTTCCGTCAGGCTTTTCAGGCGTATAATTAAGTTCACAAAATGCAGAATGCCCTGTTCCTGCATTGTTCCAGGCTGCGGTGCTTTCCTTGGCAAACCTGCCCAGTCTTTCAAATATGGCAATATCCAGATCCGGATTAAATTCATGTAATAAAGTAGCTAAAGTGGCACTCATGATTCCGCCACCGATAAGAACAACGTCGTATTTCGGTTTCGGCGTTCTGCTTGTAAGCGATTGTGACATAATTTAAAATTTAAATATGATATCAAATTTCGTGAAAAGTTCTCAGAGTAAAGACTTGTTTAAAAAGTTTAACAATCTTATTTTATATGAACCTTGATATAGCTTATGGAGTACAGGCAAAGCCATTAAGGCGTAAAATCTCAACCCTTATTCCATCCGGAATAAAGAAAACACCATTAAGTAACGGTTTTAAACGTCAGATGCAAATTCTCTAAACAGTCCGGCCTGCCTGAATTAATTTAGTTTTGTTGTGAGTTTTTTGTATTGCTTTTCTGCATTTTTCCCTTCATACAGGATTCCGTAGATGGTATCGATAATCGGAAGGGCGAGCCCTTTTTCTTTGGATGTCTTATAAATGGAATCCGCCGCATAATATCCTTCTGCCACCATGTTCATGGACTGAATTGCAGATTTCACCGTATAGCCTTTCCCGATCAGATTTCCGAGGTTCCTGTTTCTTGAAAACAATGAATACGCTGTTACGAGTAAATCCCCTAAATAGGCACTTTCATTCACGTCCCGCGGTGCTTCATAGATGGCTTCAAGGAAAGTCTCCATTTCCCGGATGGCATTTGAAACGAAAACAGCCGTAAAGTTGTCTCCGTATCCAAGGCCGCTGGCGATCCCGGCTCCGATAGCGAAAATATTCTTAAGAATTGCACTGTACTCGTTTCCTAAGATATCTTTGCTGGAACGCATCTTGATAAAATCAGAATTGAATATGTCTACCAGTTTCTGGGAAGTTTCTTCTTCTACGGTAGCAACCGTAAGGTAGGAAAGCCTTTCCATGGCTACCTCTTCGGCGTGACACGGCCCGGCAATCACCGCCTGGTTCCTGAACCCGATCTTGAATTCATCTCTCAGGTAATGGGCTACCACATCGTTTACTTTAGGGATAATCCCTTTAATGGCAGAAACAAAAATCTTATCTTTGTACTCACAGGTCATATTATCCATCATATCAGAAAGATAGATTGACGGCGTGGCCAGCACAATGGTATCACAGGCAGATACCAGCTCATTGATATCGGTAGTCAGCTTTAAATTTTTAAGGTTAAAATTAACTGCCGTAAGATATGTCGGATTATGGCCTCTCTGCTCAATGGCTCCTTTTACATATTCATTTCTTACGCACCAATGCACTACTTTACAGTTTTCAACAAGCATTTTTACAATAGCCGTTGCAAAACTTCCGCTCCCGACAACCCCTACCGCAACATCATTTTTGCTTTTTTTCGTATTCGATTTAGATTCTGTATCCGTTTTCTTTTTAGCCATGATAGAAAATATGAATTGCAAATATATTAAAACAAAGATTGAAGCATGCCTTTCGATGCATGATAAAATCTGGTTTCGGATAAAATTAATATTTAATCACAATTAAATATCTAATTCCCCGTTATTTACTTAAATACTTAAAGTGTTGTTAAAAATATGCCATAAAGTATATTTTTAATTAAATTTGCAGGCTTAAACCGTTTTGTAATATACTAAGAGAAGAAAAATGAAAAACTTTCTAAGCAGCAAAAGGAACATAAACATCCTTCTGGGAGGGCTTTTATCAGTAGTTTTTGCACAGGGCATGTTCATTGCCAAACTGTATTCTGAAAAAGACGATAAAAATTATGAAGTAAATCTTGTTAAAATAAATACTGAAAAAGACAGTGTTGATTATTTAAAAATGAAAACGGATCTTACTTTGGTAGATCAGACGGTTACAGAACTGAATTCTTTCCTGAAATCCAAAGATGTGCCCAGCGAAAGACTGACGATCCTGAGTAAAGACAGTATTTCCAATTCCATTTACCTGGCCAAGCAGGCCAACCGGTACAGCCAGTACCTGATGGACCTTCAAAAAAAACTGATGCAGGTACCTCTGGGAATGCCTACTGAAGGATATATTTCATCAAATTTCGGGATCCGAAAGAATCCGATCCCTTTTAAAACCGTTTTGGCCTCTGTAAAGTCCACTCCGGGGAATACACCAAAGCCTGCCGCGGCTCCTGCTGTTCCGGAAGTAAAGGCTGAACCGGTAGAAAGAATTATTGAGGTTACCGACAGTTATGGCGAGAAAAGACAGGTCAAGGTGATGGTAACGCCGAAAGCGGCTCCTGCAACTCCTGCTCCTGCAGCTCCATCAACAAAAAATACAGCAGGCAGCAGTGCGGAAAAACCGGCAGAAAGGAACAATCCTCCGGCGGAAGCGGACCAGATGCAGTTTCATAAAGGACTGGATATCGCAGTGCCGTTCGGTTCAGATGTGGTGGCAACGGCTGCCGGAACAGTCATTTTCTCAGGCCAGAAAGGCGGTTACGGAAACTGTGTGATCGTATCCCACGGAAACGGACTGGCAACGCTTTACGGACATTTGTCCCAGCTGGTGGTTAAAGTGAACGACAAGGTAAAAGTGGGACAGGTAATTGCCAAATCAGGAAATTCCGGACGCTCTACAGGCCCGCACCTTCATTATGAAGTGCATAGAAACAATACGCCTGTAAACCCGAAACTGTTTATGAATTTATAAGAGATTAAATGATTATATTGAGCAATTACGGCGGCCTCGTTCAGAACGAGGCCGCCGTAATTTTTTAAGCCGATTCTAAAAAGATTTAATAGGCCGCTGTAAAACGCTCACGGATATGATTATTCTGCTCCAGTTCATCTACCAGTGCTACCGCAACATCTTCTACCGAAAGCACGCTTCGTCCGTTTTCATCAAATACCGGATTTTCAAGGGCTGTCCTGTAGCTTCCTGTTCTTACGCCTGCCGTTCCGGGATGCATTTCGATAGCCGGGCTGAAGAACGTCCAGTCCAACGTATTGTTTTCTTTAATTTTGTTCAGGTAATCTCTTGCGGCAGTAGCTCCCGGTTTGATATCGGCAGGGAAATCCGGACCGTCAACCAGTTGTTTTCCGTCAATGAACAGACTGCCTGCCCCGCCAACGGTAATGAATCTTTTTACCCCTGACTGTTCCACTGCTTTTTCAATATTCACGGAACCGTTCAGGAAATCATCATACAGGTTTGGATTGGTCCAGCCTGCATTGAATGTACTGATGACCGCATCATTCCCTTTTAAAGCTTCCGCTAATTCCTCAACATGGTTTACATCAACACTCTTTGCCGTTACTTTTTCATTCTGCTGAACTTTTGAGGCATCCCTTACGACCGCTTCCACTTCGTATCCTCTGTCTGATAATTCTTTAACTACCTGTGTACCCACAAATCCTGTGGCTCCGATTACTGCTACTTTTTTCATAATTTTTTATTTAAATTAATTGTAATAATTTTTGTTACATTTATAATCAAAAAAATTTAACTGAAATGATCTGTAAATTCTTTAAGGGTTTTATTTCCAAGAAATTGTATAACCAGCTGATCTGTTTCCTTAAACAGGTCGTTTAAATGATTATTGATTTCTTTTCCGACCGGGCAAAGCGGATTGAGCTTCTGGTTCTTTTTACCTAAGACATCCGTATTTTTCACCGCAGCATAAATCTCCGCAATCGTAATGGCCTCCGCATTTCTGGATAGCTGACTTCCACCTTCTTTTCCCTGTCTGCTGATCACCAAACCGGCTTCTCTCAGAACACTCAGTTCTTTGCGTACCATTACAGGATTAATGTTAATGCTTCCTGCCATCCATTCAGAGGTAAGCCAATCCTGCGGGCTGTCCGCCAGGAGTGTCATGATATGTACTGCTGTTGCAAATCTTGTGTTACTCATCTTGATTACCCGACAAAGGTAAATAATTTTTTAATTGTAACAAAATAAATTACAGTTAAGATTTAACTGTAATTTATTTCATTTTATTTTATTTAACCTTACTTTGTTTCTATGTCTACAATCTTCTTTCCTGCCTCGCCAAAGTATTGATTGATCAGGGCTTCATAAACGGTATATCCGTTTTCAACATTGGTGAAAATGACAATGCCCTGTTTTGTTTCGGGCAGAAGAAAAGCAATAGTATTGACACCTTTATCGGAACCGCCGTGGGAAAGGGCGATCTCATGGTTTTCCAAGTCATATATTTCAAAGCCAAGCCCGAAATATTTATCGTTTTTGATCTTAACCTGCCTGGTTTTCACCGCTTCAAAAACGGCTGGTGACAGCAGGTCGTCGTTATTCAGTACAGCTACTAAAAATTTACCGTAATCTTCTACCGAAGTGATGAGATCATCTGCTGCATTCGCTGTTTTATTCTTTACCGTTTCATAAGGTTTCCCATTTCTGTCGTAACCTGTAACCATTCTTTCCGAGTCTTTTTTCTCTTTCCAGACATAGCTGGTGTCATTCATATTCAGAGGCTGGAAGATAAGTTCTTTTGCCAGCTGTTCCAGGCTTTTATGGAATTTGTTTTCGATTGCTTTCCGAAGATATTCAAAACCTTCTCCTGAGTATTGGTAGCGGGTTCCGGGATTAGATTCAAAACTTAACGTATTATCTTTACGCTGCCATCTCCAGTTCGGGAAACCGGTCTGGTGGCTTAAAACCAATTTTGTGGTTAATTTTTTATGCCGGGGATCCTTGGCAAGATCAGGATCCGTCCAGTAATGATAAAGCGGTTCATCAAGGCTCCATTTCCCGAGGCTTACCAGCCGTAGGGCAACCATTGCAGTTATCGGTTTGGTTAAAGACGCCACATTAAAAAGACTGTTGTAAGGTGCCGCTGCTTTGCCGTCAAGCGTTCCGTATACTTTTACCTGTGTCAGTTTACCACCTTCTATAATGCCCAATCCTAAAGTCGGAATGTTGTTATTCTTCATCAATTGTTCGAGAGGGTCTGTAATTTGTGCCTTATCCGGCTGTTGGTGATCATAGCTGAGGACATTACTCATCATCCAGTTTCCATCCTTTTTCACCCAGACCGTCGTGAATCTTGCCCGGCCTCCCAATACATCTTCCTTATTCCTTTCCCGGATATAAAACTGATGTTCCCCGGACTGTACCGCACCATACAGATTCCCGTTATTATACAGAGGGAAAACCTCCAGGCTGCTTTCTATTACTTTACGGATGGGCTTCTGATCAGGATTGGAACAGATATTCTGTCTTGTTCTCTCGAGAAATAATTTTTTATCCTGAAAACCGCCTTTGTCATGGTAAAACTTAAGATCTCCGGCTACTGATTTTTCCAGGTAGGTCATATCACAGTTATTGAAGCCGCGCTCAAAAAAGAGGCTGTCCTGTTTTTTCAGTTCAATAAATAAAGGTGAGTTTTTATCAATTTGGGCTTTCAGGCTCCCGATGAAAAGGAAGAAAATAAAGATGCTGATGCAGGTATGTTTTGTCATTGGATTATTTTTGGCAAAGATTCAGAAATAATTAAATAAAGCCTGAAAATTTAACCTGACAAAGACCTGACAATTGCCTGCCAGGTTTATATGATGCTGAAATTCAGCTTATAGAAAAGTTTCTGTTTCCTGTCTATTTCATATGCATTTCTTAGGATTATGTATATATTGGCAAGGGTCAGCAGGATCATGGTGATGAGAACAGAGTTCGACCCAAGCTTAAGAAAAGCGACCATCATAAAAATAACCGGCGAAATGACGGCCAGGAATATCTGGAGGGAAATAATCTGTTTTGCTATTGAAGATTTCTGTTTTGTGAAAAACATCACCAATAACGGCAGCAGGAAATTAGCAACCGGGAACCACGCAAAAGGAAGCGAAGAAATATTAATCATTTTAACCTGAGTGTAGTTAACAGGCCTTTCTTTTTCTCCTGCAAGAACAGGCTCTTCAGCTTTTATTTCTATCTCTGCCGGAATATCCTGAGCCAATAACTCTTTTTCAGTGATGTTAAGGCTTAAGGCCAAAGTTTTCAGCGTGTACCCTTTAGGATCGGCTCCTGCTTCAATCCGCTGAATCGTCCTGACGGAAATACCTGACTTTTCGGCCAGTTCTTCCTGGGTGAGGTTCTGTTCTTCCCTGATTTTTTTTAATTCTGACATCCGTAACAATAATCAGCAGCAAATGTACAGATTCAGACGCTTTTAACCTCCGGTTTAAATAAAAATCCGGTTTTATTCCTTCCCAGACTATAAGATCAGCTTATCCAGATCAAGAAGCAGGTAATTGATATTCTGATTGATGGTGCGTGTTGCCGACTGCATCTGGTTCAGCATAGCCGCCCTGTTGTGCAGGTCACCGGAACGGTAATATCCTCCGTCACTGAAAATAACGGAACGGTCCGCGGCGTTCTGATCATCATCAAACTGATAATGCAGCCACCGCTGTTTCATGCTGCTGATAATGGAATGTTTTTCTTTGTTTGAAAATTTCTTTTCTGTATACATATACCAGATAAAAGGCGGGAAATTAAGGGATTCCAGTTTTTCTTTCCAGATGTCCCTCAATAAATTCCTCTGGTGGATGAATTCCACTTTTTTTCCTTTGGGATTGAAGGTAGCCAGACCGAATCCTGCACCCAAGGCACCGCCGCCGATATCAATGGCACTGCTCCATGCATCATCTTTCACAATTCCGCCTGCGATGGATGCGGCCGCTCCCGTGACAATGGAATATAGGATCAGTCTGTTATTCCTGGAATCATTCAGGTTATCCACATAATTGCCGATCTGTGCCACCCGCTCCCCTTCACAGTCAAATTCTGCGGCTACTGCATCCAGTTCCGTCAGAGCAATGGTTATTTTGCTGTTGATCCTGCTTTTGAGCTGTAAAACTTTTACCTGGGAGGCAAGGGAAGTGTCTTTTTTAAGCTCCATGATTTCATGAACCTCATCCAGATTATCCAGGGCATTTAAAATCAGGATGCTCTGGTCAGAAAAGTTATCCGTCAGTTCACGGTTGGCCGCAATAATGGAATCTGAATTGTAAGACGGTATTTTATCTGAATAATTGTATTTAAAGGGCGCTTTGCAGTAACTGTCCCTTAAAGTAAGGATATTCTGCCTGATGGCCTGGTTTTTCCTGGAAATACAGGAAGTCAGCACACAGAGGGCCGTTAAAATGCAAATCAGCTTTTTCATTTCATTGTATTTTATCAATCAGCAATACAGGTTTAATTCTGTTGTGATTACTCAACTGTTTTTAATTAATCTCCTGACTAAAATACGGAAATAAAAAAATTTACCCGGATTCCGGGTAAATTTTAAGCTATTTTTAAGGTGGGTTTATTTAATTTCCAGCAACTCAACTTCAAAAACAAGGGTACTGTTCGGCCCGATTTCCTTGCTGATCTGCTGATCTCCATACGCTAAATGCGGCGGGATAATCAGTCTCCATTTGCTTCCTGCAGGCATCAGCTGTAAAGCTTCCGTCCATCCTTTAATTACTTTATTCAACGGGAATGAAGCGGGAGTTCCTCTTTTCACAGAACTGTCGAAAACTTTTCCGGAAATCGTGGTTCCGTGGTAGTGGCATTTTACGGTAGACCTCGGGCCCGGCTTTTCTCCGTCTCCTTCTTTGATGATCTCATACTGAAGTCCGCTTGGCAGCTGAACCACAGTTTCACGCTTGCCATATTCTTCCATGTACTCTTTACCGTCATTCAGGTTCTTTTCTGCCTGCTCTTTTTTACGCTTAAATAACATATCTGCTACGCCCATAATTGATATTTTTTACAAATATAGCATTTTTTAAGGCGTAACGATGAATGCTGCAAAGTGAGAACTTTTCAATCTAAGACTGCTTTATTCTGCCTAACCTTTTTGTTTTCAGAATTTTAAACTTAAATCCGTTAACCATAAACCTTTATTGTTGAGAAAGTTCAAATATCATTAATACTGTATTAACACAGTTTCAAAAACTTGGCGTTATAATTGGACTCAAAAACTAAATGCCAAATCCATTAAAATATAATAAGGAATACGATAAGCTGACTGCAGACGAAGAAAAACTTCTTGAAATTAATAAAAAAAGTATTTCAGATTTCGTTGAACAGTCACCCACGACAAGTGACGTTAACTACGCCACCCGGAATGCCCATGCAAAGACCTATGCGGTTGTAAAAGGCAAATTTCTAATTGCCAAAAATATTCCTGAGGAATTCCAGCCTTTTTTTGATGATGAAAAATATGATTTAACGATCAGGTTTTCCAATGCGCACCTTAAGGTTACGCGTGGCAGAAAAGATATTCCTGCATATGGATTTGCCGTTAAAATAAAGGACAACAACGGTACGCTCATTGCGAATTACCCTTTGGTTAATTTTCCTTTATTCCCGATCAACTCGGTAAGTACTTTTTTAAAACTGTTTACTTCGGTGAACCAGTTCTTTGTTAAAAAATGGAGTTCCTTTTCCCTGATGCTGCAGATTATCAAAGTCATCCCTTCTACGTTTACCGCTTCTTTTGTGAAGAATATAATTAAGCTCTGGAACAAAAGGAATGATTTTCTTTTATCATTCGACTTCCATTCTGTCGGGGTATACCGCCTGGGAGACCACATGATGAAGATTAAACTGAAACCGCAGTCTGTGGACAGGCATTTCGGGAAGAAACTGAAAGTGAAGGATGCAATTGAAAATTATTTAACGAACCAGGATTTTACCGCTGATGTTCTGATCCAGATCTGCTACGATTTAAAAAACCAGCCTGTCAATCAGCTGAATGTGGAGTGGAAAAAGTCGCCTTATATAAAAATCGGGGAAGTGAAAACTGACAGGAATTCACTTCTGGATGCTAAAGCCTGCGATAACGAAATGCTGTCATTCAATCCTTTTGAAAACAAGCTTTTTTTTCAGCCTGTAGGGAAAATCCAGAAACTGAGGGATGAAGCGTACAAAGTTTCAATCCAGACCCGGCGTAAGATCAATAAGCTGCTGAAATACGAACGGTAACCATTCATTACTTACCTATTCGATCAATCAGATTCAGTCATAAATAAAAAAAGGCTCTACATATATTGTAAAGCCTTTCTATTTAGTAGTTTATTGTCCGAGTTTTTGCTGCCCGTCATCTTCTTTTTTATCAGGGAACATAATTGATAAAAGAACGGAAATGACCAGAACCCCACCTACAATTCCCAATGAAACCGGAGACGGAATATGAATCCACGGTGCAATAAGCATCTTTATACCGATAAAAGTAAGGATCACGGCCAGACCGTAAGGCAGCTTGCTGAACATGTGGATAAAGTTTGCCAGCAGGAAATACAGTGACCTTAATCCTAAAATCGCAAAAATATTGGATGTGTAAAGGATAAAAGGGTCATTGGAGATGGCAAAGATCGCAGGGATGGAGTCCACCGCAAAAAGCACATCCGTAAATTCAATTACTGCAACCACTACCAGAAGCGGCGTTGCCATTTTAACTCCGTTCTGAACGGTGAAGAACTTATCTCCGGCATAATTATCAGAAACTTTCCAGAATCTTTTAATCAGCCTTGCTCCTGCGGTATTGCTGTAGTCTTCATCTTCATCACCGTCACCACCTCCCCAGGATTTAATTCCGGCATACACCAGGAACAGACCGAACAGCGCCATGACAACGTTAATCTTCACTGCATGCCCGAAAATATTCATTTCAGGAAGATAGGTCAGATTGATTAAACCCACTCCCGCAAAGATGAATATTGCCCTGAAAATCAGTGCCCCGATAATCCCCCAGAAAAGAACCTTGTGGTGAAGGTATTTCGGGACTTTAAAAAACCCGAAAACCAGGATGAATACAAACAGGTT
This sequence comes from Chryseobacterium sp. Leaf201, assembly GCF_001421435.1. Lineage (GTDB taxonomy): Bacteria > Bacteroidota > Bacteroidia > Flavobacteriales > Weeksellaceae > Chryseobacterium. The sequence continues at coordinate 46,170 of NZ_LMKA01000052.1, read as the reverse complement.
ATCTACCGAAAGGGCTTTCTCAATCCAGTACGCCGCCTGATATTGGGTAAATTTCTCTACTGCCAGCGCATGACTTTCCGGACCTATATCTGAATTATAAACCCAATAGACCACTCCGGAAAAAACCATAGACAGCGAGATCCATACAATTGACCAGATGGTGGCTTCCTTAGAGGAAACTTCATGACTCTTTTTGTTGAAAACCCCTAAATCCAGGAGCAACATGATAACAACTGTTACCGCAAATCCCCAAACCAGACCGGGATGAAGATCTAAAATACTTTGATGTGTGTCCACTTTCTAATGTGCTTATGATACATAAAAGCAATAGCTGTACAACAGACAGTTATTGCTGATTTTTGATATTTAAATTTTATCAGGGGTAAAACCGGATTAAGCCTGTTTATCCCGATATCTATTTAACCGTTTGTATGTCTACAGATACCTCTGCTTTACAGTTTCAACAGTCTCCTCCAGTTTCCTGTCTTTTGTAGGATCTCCTACGGCATTGAACTTCCACTCTCCATTTTTCTTGTAGAACACGCCCATTACCATTGCTACATGACCTTTGAAAGAAGCATCATTGGCAATATCATATTTAGCGAAAACTTCTCTTACATTGGTAGGCGTTCCTTCGTAAATCCTGATTGACGCGAAAGGAATAGTCCCGAAATCCTGTCCTTTATAGCTGTTCAAAACCAAAGCAACATGTTCAACACTGGAATCCAGACCGCTGAAATCTACGGTAATTACTTCATTGTCAAGCCCGTCATCCCCGTTTACGTCACCTGTTAAATCATCCCCGCTGTGCTTTACAGATCCGTTTTTGGATTTCAGGTTGCCGAAGTAGACTACTTCCGTGGCATTTTTATTTGAATCGTATAAAATACAGCTTCCGTCAAGATCCACAGCTTCTTTTGAAGTTCCTCCGAAGAAGCTTTTTTTCTCTATTGCTCCCCAGTTGATCCCTACACAAGCCTGCGTAAGCGTTGTTCCGTTTTCTTTTGTCAGGTTGATCCTCTGACCTTTCTGTAAGTTAATCGCCATTATTTTTATGTTTAGTATTATTATTCTGCAAAACCGCTCGTCAGCTTTAAATTTAATGTCTTACGGTTTCACGATTTGGGTTCATTGTTAATTATTCAGGTTTAAATTCAGCATCGCACGAAGGATATTGGTTTCTTCATTGATGTCGAATATCCTGCTCATGATGTCTACATTTTCCAGGTTCCTCAGATAATCCTGCAAAACGGTGATCACCTGGTCCGGCAGCATTCTTTTTCTTTCCCCGATGGTTTCCTCCAGCTTCTGGTTTTTGTTCCGCAGCTGCTGAACGAGGGTCTGCCGGTTCGATTCATTGGGCATTGTATCCAGTTTCTCCAGTTTTTTGGGATCAATCAGGTACATCTTCCTGCCTTCAATATCAAATATAAAACAGTCATCGGTCTGAAACAGCTTAAACAGTTCATACTCATTCCCCGAGATATTGTACCCACAGACAAAACGGACCTTAAAGTTCTGGATATTAAGCCTTCCCAGTAATTTCCTTTCAATCTGATAATCATGGTACTGATATGCCGGAAATGAACCGGACTTCAGCAGTTCTTCATCCACCCCGGTCCTGTAAAATTCGGCTGCATACTTTTTATAGAAATACAGCACGTTTTCCCAGTTCAGCCGGAATTTATCTTCCGTAAGGTCTTTATACAGGTTTTTTAACTGGTTGGAAAATATACCGCTGTACATCCTCCGGTCTGTTTCAAAACCATCAGCCTGCTTTTCTTCAAAGCCTGAAATGTATTTGTTGTTGACATCAATTTCATTGATTACCGCCAGCATATCATTTTCCTTCTGCCTTTTAATCTTCGTCAGAAGTTCGATGAGGCTGTCGGTATACTGCAGGTGGAACAGCTCAAGCTTACTGTAATCAAGTGCCTTATTTTCCTGAAAAAGATGGTGTATAACATCGGTTTTAATATAGATCGAGATTATATCGGCATTTTCAAAAAAATTGGCAAGAAGCTTAAGTCTTGTTAATCTTCTTTTACTTTGGGACAGTATGTTTACAGCTTCATCATCCACCTTTTCAGGGTATTATTATCCTCTTACGTTTGCTTTCAGTTCGTGCTCCAGCGTCATCAGGTCCTGATCCAGCTTTCTTCTTCCTTCCGCTCCCTGCTTCTGGATCTGTTTTACTTCATTCAGGGTACTGATCAGTTTTGAAGTGGTCTCTCTCAAGGTTTCCACAGAAACTACGGTCTGTTCATTGGCTCTGGCTACATTGATTGAGTTCTGGCCCAGACGCTCTGCATTTTTCTTCAGGATTTCCTCTGTGGTGGCAGAAACCTTCTGCTGGATCTCAATGCTCTGCTGCTGCCTGTACATGGCCACGGCCAGTGAAAGCTGGTTTTTCCAAAGCGGCAGCGTGGTCGTTAAGATCGTCTGCGCTTTTTCGGCAATGGAAACGTTGTTGTTCTGTACGAGCCTGATCTGCGGAAGCGACTGCATCATGATAAGGCGTACCACTTTAAGGTCTGCCAGCCTGCGGTCCAATCTCGCGATGAAATCCCTTTTGTCTGCAATTTCATAATCCTGATAGTTCTGCGGAGCAGCCTCCATTGTTGCAAGCTCGGCCGCTGCTTTTTCCATCCTTAGGTTTCCGGCAATCACCAGTTCTTCAATCTGCTTGATCGCGTTCACATTGCTTTCAAAAATCGTCTGCAGTACGGCATTATCTTTTGTCGAAGTAATGATTCCCGCATTTACTTTGTAGGCAATCTGATCGATATTGTTGATGATCTTGTCATATTTCGCGAATAAATTCTCCACCTGCGTCATCAGCGTTTTCATGAACGGCAGCTTGCTTAGAAAGCTTTTGAACTTATTCTGGTTGAGTTCTTCAACATCCACGTAATTAAGCTCGACCAATAAATTATTGATCAGCTCTCCCACTTCTCCGGAATTGGAACGTCTTACATTCCCCAGGAAACTGTCACTCTGGTTGGAAAGTGTCCGCTGAAGATCAGCTCCGAAGTTTACGATTGATCCCGGGTTGGTTTCATCAATGGAATCTGCAAGCACTTCATATTTCCTGCGCTCTTCTACCTGTAACTGAGACAGGTTGACGTTTCCGTCCCGGTCTACCACTACCGGTGCAGACCCCTGATTAGCTGCCGGCACAGGCTGCTGCTGTGGTGCAGGCTCAAAGGTTTTAAGCGGTTCAATGGACTGAAGCGGGTCTATAGGTTGGTTAGGTTGATTATCCATAGTGATTATTGATACATTGATACAAATTTGTCAAGACCTTCTCGCTGTCCGCTTCCTACGGCCTCGAATTTCCATTCTCCGTTTCTGTTGTAAATTCTTCCGAACTCCACAGCGGTTTCAATGGAGAAATCTTCATCCAGTTCATATTTTAAGATCTCTTCATTGGTTTCGGTATTGAAAATCCTGATGAAAGAGTTTCTTACCTGCCCGAAATTCTGTCTTCTGGCATCTGCCTCGTGAATGGTTACCACGATCGTGATTTCCTTTACGGCATCATCAATTTTGGTTAAATCAATATTGATCTGCTCATCATCTCCTGATCCGTCTCCTGTAAGGTTGTCCCCTGTGTGAATAACCGCTTTGTCCGGAGACTCCAGGTTGTTGTAAAAAATAAAATGGTTATCTGAAACCAGTTTTTTATTTTCGTCCAGTAAAAACAGGGAAGCATCCAAATCGAAGCCTGTTCCTGTTGAGGTGTTGTTAATATCCCATCCTAATCCAACGGTGAATTTAGGAGCGTTTATATTTTCTCTCTGTCCTTTCTGTAAGTTAATAGCCATAATATAATTCAGTTTGTGTTAAAGTGTTTATATTGTTTTCGTAATCTTTTATTAAATGATAATTGTTGCTGATCGCCAGCTCAAGCAGGTGATCCATCTGTTCTTTTTTTACTTTAGACGAAAGATAGTCAAATTTACCTGATTCCAGGCCTAAAATATATTTTACAATCCTTGTATTGAACTGGAAACTGGGTTTCACCATCACTTCTGCAATATGTTCCACACTGTTCACAGCATAGTAATTAAAAAAGTTTTCAATCTTCGGATCGATATCAAAATTCATCAGTTCAGCATAGTACATAAAAAGGAAGTCCCCTTCTACGTTATACTGCTCCAGGATTTTATTTACGGTATACTCATGGCTTCCCGTTATTTTAATATCGTCTATAAAAATACAAAGTTTTCCCTTAAGAAAATCCCTGTCCAGGTAATAGGTGTCATTGGAAATTAAATTTTTCCGGTCTTCAAAACTCAGATTTCCATAATCTGTGGTATAGGTATGGTTTCTGTTGATTTTTGATAAGATGCTTGATTTCCTTCCTTTTTTAAACAGGTAAAAATCAAGATATTTCTTAAAGTAAAAACATAGAAAATTGGAAGCGGTAGGAATGGCCATGTAAGGGCTTGGCAACACTACGATTTCTTTTTCCGTATCCAAAAGGCTGCTGTGTTCGGCAACGAAGCCATTGAATAGTTCTTTGGCAAATTTCTCCGCGTACGCCTTGTCGCCATATTTAAAATAGCTGTATTCTTCCGGCGAAAAAGTGAACTCATCGGCCGAATGAATGGGATGTAAGCTGTATCTTCTGTTCATATTATTATAATATTGGGTGTTTGAGCAGGTGTGCATTAAAGCCGAAATCTTTTGCGCCCTTGTAATCTGCAACCGGGTTGTCTCCGATGTGCAGGATGCGGTGCAGATCCACCTCCTGGTTTTTAATCAGGGATTTCACTTCCCGGAATATCTGAGGGCTGGGCTTTGAGCAGTTCGTTTCATCGGAATATACATGGAAATCAATATACTGATCAAGATTTTCATTCATCAGGAATTTCCTCATCGTTCTGCCTTTGATAAAGCCTGTATTGCTCAGAATACTGATGGTTTTCCCCTGACTCCTTATTTCTTCAAAAAATTCATGTAAATTTTCGAAAATCACCACCGGCTTATATTCCAGAAACAGGTCTTCGCTTTTTTGGTAGAACCGGTTTAATTTCTCCTGGTCCAGTTGTTTAAGGTCCACATTTAATGAACCCAGGATCAGCAGATAAATTTCAAAAGTATCCACATTCCCGCCGATTACTTCATTGATGGTATTGCAGAGATCATCATAATATTTTACAGCTTTCGCTACTTTATCCATCGGTTGGTCAACCTCGAAAAACGAGGAAAACAGCTCCACTCTTTTTGCTTTGAATTCAGGATGGGATTTGATGAGGGTAAGCCACAGATCGAAGGAAAAATGCGAATGACTGCGGATGTCTATATCTGTTTTCAAAATCTTATAAGTTAAAGTTTCATTTAGCTTTTTCTTAGAAAAAATGAATTGATTTCAGGTTTGATCATTAGTTTTTTATCTGAATTTTACCAACTCTCCCCAAAGATAGAATTTTTAAACTTATGCTGATTTTTTTTAAGAATTATTTAAGATTTCCGCATATAAAATGAGCCTGTAAAAATGATGGCACCCGGTACATATATAATAACCAAAAAAGCAATTACATCCCATATAATTAATTAAAAGCCTTTAAATTTAAATACAACACAATATAAATACCACATATGATAATATTAGTGCTATTTCTAGCACACTAAATAAATAATTATTAAGAAAATCTCTTTATTATCATTTTTGCTTGCAGTACTTTTTGCTGCTGCACAAACCCCAAACTATATTCCGTCTTCCGGTCTGATTGCCTGGTGGAGATTTAACGGAAATGGCAATGACGCAAGCACCAACGGCAATACACTTACCGTAAATGGCGCAACACTCACTGCAGACAGGAACGGCAACCCCAATTCTGCATAGCTCCTAATCCGGCAACAGATTACATTCAGGCCAGTTTTCCAGTGAAAGGATCAAAATCCTATAAAATAACAGATATGAACGGCAGGCTTTTATCTGAAGGGAATGTGACTGACCAGGAAAAAATCAGTGTTTTACAATTGATCACAGGTGCTTATTTCATAGAAATAGAAGGCATAAAAAAACTGAAATTCCTTAAAAAATAATCCTAATAAACCAGCCCTTGTATATTCACCTCAGATGATCTGAGGTGATTTTTATTTATACGGCCATTAATTTTTAATCTACTGATTTTCAATTAATTTTTCAAAAATCCTGCTTTTTGCATTCATAAGTGTTTATTATTGTATTTTTCACATTCATAAAACAAAATCAAAAGATTTACACAGCCATATCTCGTTAACAAACAAAACTTTACATCATTTGGCTATTAAATAAATTTGTTTACATTTGCACCATTAACCGTCTTAAGCAGGGCTGTTATTAACACACTGATGAAAAAAAAATATATAAAAGCAATGGAAAGATTCTGTTCCTGCCAGATCAGCATGAGCCTGATTTGGATTGTATGGCTATTCCTATCCTTTTCTGCTCCTGATTATTTCCATGCAGGAGAAAATACTAAAATGATCATCGGTACAGGCTCCATATTTTATACAGGGTTAGCCGTAACCGCTTTTATACCTTCTATAGTAAGCAGACTGCCGTATGTCTCTTTTATACCCATTTCTATTTCAGAATTACCTTTAAATCGCCCACACCCTCCAGGAGCAATACCTGTGCAGGATAACGAATATTAAAAAAAACAATGCAACCCAAAGTAGGAATGCAAATTATTAATTAAAAAAAATGCTAAAATGAAAAAAAGAATTATTCTTCTAGGAGCTTTGACGTTAAGCTCACTTATTTACTCCCAGGTAGGGATAGATACAGAAACACCAAAAGCCACTCTGGATGTAGCAGCAAAGCCTTCTGACCTAACCAAACCGGACGGTTTTATTGCTCCCAGATTAACAGGTATGCAACTGAAGGCTAAAGATGGTTTGTATACTGCTGACCAGAACGGAACCATTGTTTATGTAACGGCACCTTTGGATAACAGCAGCGCAACCGCATCTACAGCAGATGATGTTACCGCCAAGACCACAAATGTAACTTCTATCGGACATTATTACTTTGACGGAACCGTTTGGCAGACAATGAAAGCTTCCGAACCCTGGAAAGTATCGGGAACCACGAATGACGCCGGTTCCAATATTCAGGATATTTACCAGACAGGCAAAGTAGCCATAGGTATAAATCCAGGAATTACGCCAATTGCAAACCTGCAAATTAATGAAAATAATACTTCCGGAGCAGCCGGCACTTCGTATGGTGTCTACAATCAGCTGAGCTCCAACAAGCAAGGAATTAAATATGGGATCATTAACTCGTTATTTGATAATTCCACTTCCGGAGCAGGAACCTTAATCGGCATAAACTCTTCCGCAACAGATACTTCAACAGTAACAAGAGGAGGTTATGGTGGCGTATTTAATTATAATTTGACAGGTGCAAAAAATAATGGAAGCTCTACTCATGTACACGGAATAGCCAACAATATAAGCTTAAACGCCATAGGCGGTGATCTTACGGCGGGATATTCCTATGCCAATATAGCGAATGCTTCCGGTAATGCAACAAACGGTAATCTGACCATTGGTGGTGCGCTTCGTGCCTATAGCGGTTATGCACTTCCTGCTGCCTCCACAGGCTTTACCTTTACTGCAATTGGAGACGATGTAATGGGAGGACATTTTACGGCCAGGCCTTCAGCTAATGGTGGTACTATAAATATTGCGAGAATTATCGGCTCTTCTAACCAATTTGAGCCAAGAGGAACGGGAGGATCTATTAATATCACAGGTATGGCAGCCGCTTTGAGATCTTTAACAAGCTTTTCAGGCAACAGCAGTAAAACCATTAATAACCTTTACGGCCTGATTATCGAAAGCACACAAAGTGGAGGATCGGTATCTATAGCGAGATCCTACGGCGTCTATATATCCAATTACCGTTTCACGGGTGATAATCCTGCCACTGCATTTAACCTTTATTCAGAAGGTGCAAATACGAAGAACTTTTTCCAGGGCAAAGTAGGGATCGGTACTGGCGCAACAGCACCGGTATCCAATCTGAAAGTAACAGGGTTACAAAATCTGCCTGACAATGCAGCAGCATTAGGTGCAGGTATGGAAACAGGAGACTTTTATCATACTGACGGCATTGTAAAAGTGGTTTATTAAGATAATTGATCATCAAATTATCAGAAATCCACATGGGTTATCTTAACCATCTAATCAGTTACAGAAAAGCGGGATATTTCTATCCCGCCTCTGTAATTTTTTGAAACACTAAAAGAAAAAGTAATAGAGTAAGTATCACGTCAGGAATCTTGTTACTGAAATTATTCTGTAATGGAGTAAATAAATGATCAGAATATTATTTTCAGGCATTTATCATCAAGATCTTCTTTGCACAAACTCATAGTTTCAACGTTTCCGGCTTCAGATTTCCGGCCCATTCTAATTTTCAGGCATCACCTTATACGTCGGATCCTCCTGGATATTTACTTCAACAACCGCTTCGGCATTTTTCAGCATCTTTATACAGTCTCTGCTGAGGTGTCTTAAATGTATTTTTTTGCCCATTTCACTGTATTTTCTTGACAGTTTATCCAGGGCATCAATGGCACTCATATCAACAATCCGGCTTTCCCTGAAATCAATAACCACAACTTCCGGATCGCCCGACGGATCAAATTTATCGGTAAAAGCAGTAACGGAACCAAAAAACAGCGGCCCGTAAATTTCATAATATTTAATCCCGTCAGCATCCACATGCTTTTTGGCGCGGATTCTTTTTGCATTGTCCCATGCAAAAACCAGCGCTGAAATAATCACACCCACCAAAACAGCCAGGGCCAGATTATGAAGGATAATGGTAATTAAAGCTACTGTAATCCCGACAAAAATATCGGATTTCGGCATTTTGTTGACAATCCTGATGGATACCCACTGGAAAGTACTGATGGCCACTACCATCATTACCCCTACCAGAGCAGCCATCGGAATTTTCTCAATGAACGGAGCACCCACAAGAATGATAACTAAAATAGTCAGCGAAGCGATAATCCCTGAAAGCCGCGTCCTGGAACCTGCATTGAGATTCACCAGGGTCTGTGCTACCATTGCACAGCCGCCCATGCCGCCGAAGAAGCCGTTGGTTATATTGGCCAGTCCCTGGGCTATCGATTCTTTATTGGCATTGCCTTTTGAATTTGTAATTTCATCTACCATGGATAAGGTCAGGAGCGATTCAATCAGCCCTACCCCGGCCATGATCAGCGCATAGGGAAAAATAACCTGCAGCGTATCCAGCGAAAAAGGAATCTGTGGAATATGGAACTCAGGCAGCGTTCCGCTGATGCTGGCGATATCGGCAACGGTCTTAGTACTGATCCCGAATCCCGAAACCACGGCAAAGACAAGGATAATCGCTACCAGAGATGCGGGAACCACTTTTGTAATTTTAGGGAAAAAGTAGACAATGGCAACTGTTAAAGCCGTTAATCCGGCCATGATATACAGAGAACTTCCCTGCAGCCAGCTTACAGCTCCGTCTGCCCCGGTAATCTTAAACTGCTCAACCTGGGCCATAAAAATAATGACTGCCAGACCATTCAGGAAACCGTACATAACAGGTTGCGGAATCAGCCGGACGAATTTCCCCCACCGGAATATCCCAACCATCAGCTGCAGGACACCTCCCAGCACAACGGTTGCAAAAAGATATTCTATCCCGTGGGTCTTGATCAGCGCTATCAGTACCACGATGGTAGCCCCAGCACCGCCTGAAACCATACCGGGCCGGCCGCCTAAAACAGCAGTAACCAGCCCCATCATAAAAGCAGCATACAGACCTGTTAAGGGAGAAAGCCCCGCCAGGATCGCAAATGAAAGCGACTCCGGAATCATGGTCATGGCTACGGTAAATCCGGCTAACAATTCGTTTTTATAATTTATTTTTTTCGAAAAATCGAACAGGCTTAAGGTATTTTTCATGAGGCCCCAAAGGTAGGCACTTGATTTTTTTTGCACAAACTTTATCCCGCTGCACTGCCGGAAACAATTATGAGCCCTACAATGCTGTTAAACACCCCTAATGCTTTATATTTTTAACCTATATTTTATTTTGTATAATTAATTTCAATTGATTTTAATCATTTTATTTCTAATTTTCTTATATTTGAAATTAAAGTTGATTAATTTTAGAAATTATAAATAAATACAGTTTACAGGTTATCTTAAAATGAAGCTGTGGAAATTGAGCAGGGATATTTAAATCTGTACAGCTGACCTTGCCGGATATATTTTAAGGAATAAGCAGCAATATCAGTCTGAATCTTATCAATCTAACGGATATGAACAAATTGTATGATTTTTGCTCCTTACATCTCGCAGAGAAATATAATAATGACTGTAATAGCCTGGAAAAAATTTATCTGATAAGATTATTTATTCCATCAATCAATTTTTACAGACAGATAAACTGCCTGTTGCTGTATTCATACTGCTAATGTTTACTTAAATAATGCTATACAAAGAAATACATATAGGAAAACTCATCAGAGAGAGAGTGGAAGAACTGGAAATCGGTACTGAAAGAGTCTGTAATTTCCTGAAAAAGGATGAAGAAAGCCTTGAAAAAATCTATGCCGGTGCTTCCGTGGATACAGAAGTACTTTTAAAATTCTCGAAGCTGCTGCAGTATGATTTTTTCAGGATCTACAGCTCCCACCTGATTTTATATTCACCGCCTTCTGCTGTTGATAAAAGCAAGAGCCTGAATTCTGAAAAGATCCCCTATTTCCGGAAAAATATTTACACCCAGGAAATTAAGGAATTTATCATTGGTAAGATAAGGTCCGGCGAGATGACGCATGTTGAAATTATCAATGAATATTCCATCCCCAAAAGTACCCTGCATCGCTGGCTCCAGAAAACCTAAATCCTGAATATCATGCGCCCCAATTATAAAAAAATTTATCAGGATATGCTTAAGGAGAAAGATCCTGAAAAGCTGAAAGATCCTAAAGTCCTGAGGCTTTTGAATAATTTAAAGACTTCTGAGGACATTTTAAAACTCAACGATCTGATTTTCAAATCATCCAAAGAAAGCCTGAAAAATAATCAGCAGCTTAAAACCTATGACAAGAAGACCATGCTGAAGCTCCTGCAGTATCAGCAGAAACACAACCTGTCCACCAGCTTTATGTCTAAAAAATACAGGATCAGCAGAACGACCATTGCCAAATGGAAAAAGACTTTTGAAAAAGAATTTGAAAAAATACAGGCTCAGTAAACAGAGCACAGCAACATAAATAAATCCGGAAACGATACGCATCATTTCCGGATTTTATGTATTAAAGGCAAAAGGCAGGAAAAGAAAAAATGCGGGGCACGTCAAGCCGGAGTCGAACCGGATAATCTTGCCGGAATTACCGGCTTCATTATTCCTCCCCAAAGAGACGATGTATCTTTCCCTTACGGCACTTTATGTATAAAACAAAGCAACAGTCAAAAAGCGCAGTCGTGCTCTAACCAGCTGAGCTACTCTCCCTTATCCATCTGTGTTTTGTTTGTGGAAGAGGCGGGGCTCGAACCCGCGACCCCGTCGGTCATAGCGAAGTAACGCTGTTCTACGGCACTTGTTTTTATTAAAATTAAAAGAGGTAAATAATGAAAAAACTTATATAAACCATTTTCAGATTTATTTTTGGAGTTGAACCAATATCATAAGATGTACCGAAGTAAGTTTTCTCTACGACACTCTTTATTATAATCAAGGTAAAAAATTAAGAATCTTTCAGTGCATTTGCTCTACCCGCTGAGCTACTTCCCGTTTACAACAGAGAAGACAGGATTTGAACCTGTGACCCAATGATTAATATTCGAAGTATGATTCTAAAACGACACTTGATTTTTATATTTTATAATTTTATTCTAAAAATACAAGGCAAATATTGATAAAAGTTTTACTTAAAAACTGTCTAGCCACTCGACCACACCTTTCGGCGAAAGGATTCGAACCTTTGTAAAATAACGAAGTAACTTTTATCTACGGCACCTGCAAAATAATTTAAACCGAGCAACTTTTAAAAAGAGTTTTTAGTTCAATGAAAGCCGAAGGAACTCTTTCTTACGGCATCGATTATTTTTAACGTAAGGTAAAAAATCAAACAGAGACTTACCGACAGAGTGATACCATTATACTATCCCTAATTTTCGAGAACAGGATTTGAACCTGTATTGCTGTCCCCACGAAGAAACTCTGCTTTACGACACTTACTTTTCAGTTTCCATTGGATTTTTCTGTATTTTTTCCAATTTCTCTGAAACTTAATTTCTTTTGAATTAATTGTTTCATAGCCATGTGGGAAACAATAAGAGCAGCCCATTTCATTTCCATATAAAATTCTGGAAATCCGGATATTTGAAATTTTCTGCGGGAAATCAATTAATCCGTATTTATCGATTCCGAAAGCTTGTCTTAGTGACTTAAATTTTTTCATATGTATTGAGTATTAACCTCAATACAGTGTTTCTTTCAGACATTTTTTATAATGATTCATTGTTATTGTTTTTTTTGTAATTGCGTCAGTACGCATTCTTTTTATGCTGTTGAAATTTCTTTTAAAACCAAGTAATAATTATAAGCGTTTTGATATTGTTCAAGTTATAAGTTTGATCGATGGAACTCTTATGGACGACATTGGTTAGTTTAAACCGAAACCGAGCAATCTTGCGAAAAGACTCTGTGTCAATTGGAAGTCGAAGGATTTCTTTTCTTACGGCATCGGTTATTTTTAAGTTCTTATGGTTATTGTTATTTGTTGCTGCAAAGTTATTGCGGTAGTACGCATTTTTTTTACGCAGGTAAAATTTATTTAAAATTAAAACCAAGTAACAGGGTATAAGAGTTTTTAAATAGTATTCAAATTGGAAGTTTGACGATGGAACTCTTATGGACGACATTGGTTAGTTTAACCGAGCAATCTTGCGAAAAGACTCTGTGTCAATTGGAAGTCGAAGGATTTCTTTTCTTACGGCATCGGTTATTTTTAAGTTCTTATGGTTATTGTTGCTGCAAAGTTATTGCGGTAGTACGCATTCTTTTTACGCAGTTGAAATTTATTTTAAAAGTTTTACGACTCTATGATGGAAATTTATTTGTCGTTCTTTCATTTTATTAATTTCAGTTTTTAATTCTGATTCATTAACTTCAAAAACAGGCTGTATGTTTTCCAATTCACTTAACATTAACTCCGTATACTCTGAAAATTCAATTTTACCTTCATTTTTTCTATAAAAAACATAAGGATGCCCAATCCATAATTGTGACCAGCCTGATGAATTGTTTTCAAAAATATATTCCCAATCCTTTAAATCTGCAAGATCTACACAGCAAGTTGGTTCAAGAAGAATCTTATCATCTTTCTTTAAAATCAACCCACCATTAAATAACATCAGATAATCTTCGTCTTCAGTTTCGACATCATTAAAAACTACTTTCAAAATAATTCTTAAATTTTCATCATCCACAGTTTCAATATCTACAAAATAAGAACCTTTCTTAATTGGATTCAAATCCAGATTTAATGTTGATATAGCTTTTTGCCACCTTTGATGCAGAGCTTGGTGAATCTGAAAGTTCGGGCAATTCATATTCTTCTTTCGAATATCTGAAAGGATTAATTTCAATGACATTAAAAAGTTGTATCATTTTTATGCGGTTTTTATTTTTAGCCCCGATTGAAGCGGCATCCTTTTTCTGAAATGGCTTGAAAAAAGCGCTGGTGAAAAAGATACAGCGGAAAGCGGGATTAAGCTCCTAAAAAAATTAATGGTTATCAGTTTTATTTTTAAAAGCAGTGCCTTTTACAGCACTACTTTTTTAATTATTTCTACCGCAGATTTCCGGTCTTCCAAAGCATTCAGTACATCGAAAGTCTTGTCGGACCAGCCTGCGATAAGGTATACATCATTTTTTCTGACATCCAGCGGCTGTTTTCCGTAACCCGCCAGGTCAAAAATATACAATTTTGCATTGGGACTGATACTTTTGTACCGGTTCCATGAATTTTCAAAAGAGTTTCCGCCGCCGTTGCTGTTCCAAAGCTGTGTATCGGTGAACAGCATTACTTTATCCACGCTTTCTTTTCTGGCAATCAAATCTTCAATCACCAGATAACCGTTTGTGGAATAACCTACTTCACCTTCTCTTTTGTAAAACGCGTCCACATTTCTCAGTATTCCGTTTTTAGGCATCGGCACTCTTTTCCAACGGTCGCCGAACATACCGGAAACCACATTTCTGCACTGCGACTGCAGCATCATCGACATCAACAGGCCGATATCATACAACAGAATCTTAGATTTCGGGGAAACCGGCTGCTGCATTGAACCGGAAACGTCTGCCGCAATAACCACCGAAGCATCGAAACCAAAACCTTTGATATTTTTCGCACTCACCATTACCGCATTTTCCAGTGCTTCCAGGATCGAGGACAGGTAAGGTGAATCGATGGCTTTCAATTCGCGATACGCCGCCAAAAACCTGAACGGCAGCTGCTTTGAGTTTCTTACGGCTTTTTCATCCGACAAATAGTTGCACACTTTGTACATTGCATCTGAAGAAACACCAGCTTCCAGAATATTTCTGAGATTCCGCAAGGTTGCCATATAGCCCAGTTTGTTGCTGAAAATCAATTCTTCCCATTTGTTTTTAAACGCTGATTTTCTTTCTGCATCATCCGCAAATTTTGTCTGACCCAGCACAGAAAGTTCAACTTCCCAGGTGTATGGAGTTTCCAATGCATCGTTGACGATCTTGTTGAAGATTGCCTGTTGGTTTTCATCCTTTGCTTTCGGGTGAACCAGGAACAATGCGTCTTTCAACGTAACTTCAGCTTTTCTGTTGTATTTTGCGAACTGGTATTCATCAAATTTATTGAAAGACTTCACCAGACCTTTCTGGATCTGTTTTGAAAGTTTATTCAGCTTTTTCGTTTCTGTTCTTTCGTTGGCCAATTGGTAATACGCCAGCAATTCCGTGATTTCGTCTGCTCTTTGGATCACTCCGTCAACGGTTCTGCTTACCAAGTCAGTACCTGAAACCTGTTTTGCCAGTTCGGTCGTCAGAACCAATGGAATGGAGCGCAGGTACATTTCTTTCCTTGCATAGACGGCCAGCTTCGCCACGAATTCCGGGTCGTTTTTCTGGATCAGAGACTGGATTCTTGTCAGCCTGTCAGTTCCCTTTTCATATGAAGTGTTTGATAATCCTGTTGTAACAACAGCACTGTACAGTTCTTCTGCAGGGGTCATCGTGAATGCTTTCGCGCCTTCGTAGTTGGTCACTACTTTATTTTCTTTTCTTAAAAAATTAAATTTCATGGTTACTGTTTTTATGGTTAAACATTTTTGAGGATTATCATTTCCTCCCTGATTTCTGATGCAAAGTAATGACGGTATTGCGCAGTGTTTTTGCGCAGTTAAAATTTATTGGAAAGTTTCTCAGGGAAACTCCAAAAGACAAAAGCTTTTCATTCTATGTAAGCCAGAACTGCTGATCCTGAACTGTTTTCTGTCAATCAGCCTGTCAGGGTTTTAAACCCTGACAGGCTGATTGAGCTTAAATAAAATCTCTCTATTATTCAGTTTAGATAAAGAGATTAGCAGACGGCAACTTTTGGAAATCCGTTGTTTAGCTTTGTATACATTAAAATTTAAACGATGATTAAAGGATTATATGAAACCCATATTCAGGTAAGCAATCTGGAAAATGCTGTGCAGTTTTACACTGAAGTTTTGGGATTGGAACTGGCTCATCGGGATGAAACCCGCCCGATTGCTTTTTTATGGATCGGTAAAAACAAAGAAGCCATGCTGGGTTTGTGGGAACAGAAAGAAAACCTGCAGGCCAGGCATTTTGCCTTTTCTGCTGATCAGGAAGACATCCTGAATTACAGTGCTGAGTTTTTGAAAAGCAAGAAATTAAAGCCTTACAATTTTCTCAAAGACGGCATTGAAGAACCCATGGTTTTTGCCTGGATGCCGGCTCTGGCCATTTATTTCAATGATCCTGACGGAAACCAGCTGGAATTCATTTCCATTCTGGAAGGCGACGGAAAACCGGGGTTAGGCGTAGTTTCTTATGAGGAATGGCTGAATCAGAAATAAAAAAACTCCCTTTTTAAAAGGGAGCATTGTTACATTTTCAGATTGCTAAACTGTTACATTACTGTTGCTTCAGGCACCAGTGCAATATTTTCGCAATATTCTTCGCATCATCCACACCTCTGTGATGGGTGCCTTCCAGCTTAAGATTCAGTTCACCTAAAGCTCTTGCCATACCGACACTTTTACGGACGGTCGGATGCGTTTGTCCGAATAAGGTTTTCACATTGATGTGGTCATCACTCAAAGGATAATCCACCCTGAATCTTCTTGCCTGGTTTTGCAGCATATTCAGGTCATAGTTTCCGTAGCTTGCCCAGGTCAGGTCTTCAGAACTGTATTCTGCCCTGAGGATATCCAAAGCGTCTTCCAGTAAAATACCTTCATCATCCAGCATCTGCTGGGTAATGGAAGTCAGTTCCGTACAGAACGGACTCACTTTTGAGTATTGAGGTTTCACTAAAATGCCCTCATTCCGTGAAATCTTACCGGTTTGCGCATCCATGATACACACGCCGATTTCTATGATTTCACTTTCCTGTCCTCTCGGCGGCCGGTCTTCCCAGCATGTGGCTTCGAGGTCTATAATTAATATATTGTCTGTTGTTTTCATTTGTTTAAATATTTGTTGTAAAAAGTGGAAGATGGGAGCAGGAAGATGGAAGTTTATGACGGTGATTATTCACTTCCAGCTTCAGACTTCCAACCCAAATTATTCCAAAATTTCCCTTAAAATTCTGGCGGCATTGTAAGCGTCGTCCGCACCGCTGTGATGGTTCCCTTCAAAATCCATATTCAGGGCCTTGAGGGCTCTTTTCAGTCCCATCATTTTATAAAGTCCGTTATAGGCTCTGAACTGATGCATGATGTTGATATAATTTCCGGAAAAAGGATTTTCGATACCGAGATAATCACATTGTTCTGCAACCTGCTCTTTATCAAAGCTTCCGAAACCTGCCCAGGCCAGCGAAGGCGAATTGTATTCATCCCTGATTTTCTCACAGGCTTCTTCAAAATGGATTCCTTTTTCATTTATCAGCTGCGGCGTAATCCCTGTCAGGTCAGTACAGAATCCACTGATTTTCGACCGTTCGGGAATGACGTAAATGCTCTGCTTTTTGGAAATTGCTTTGGTTGCCCTGTTCAGTTCGCAAATCCCTATTTCTATGATATCGACTTTCTGCCCGGCAGGAATCCTGTCGTGTTCCCAGCATGTAGCTTCTAAGTCGATGATGAGTATTTCATTTGTTGTTTTCATAATTCTGATTTAAATAATGGAAGCGGAAGTTGGAGGCCGGAAGTGAATAACAGACTCCAGAAACCTCCTCCCGGCTTCCCTCTCATTAATTTCTCGGTGCAAACGGCGGCACCCACTTTTTCTTCTTCATCATTTCCCTGACTTCTTCGTAAGAAACCGGATAAAAGTGATGGCAATCCACACCGACATCAATGCTTAATGCCATTTCATCATCCGGCAAAGTTCCGTGGGAATGGCCGTAGAGCTGCCACGTTCCCCGGTGTGAACCGTTCCAGGTCCGCATGGCGTAGTGAAACAGAATGATTTTCTGCTTGCCGTTGCTGTTTTCCGGCTCGTCAATCCGCAGTTCGTGGTAATCCCTTATGGATTCAAAACGTTTCGGATAAGTCAGTGCTGCCCCTTCATGATTGCCTTTGATCAGGTGGATGTTTCCGTTCAGCCTGTCCAGCAATTCTCTGGTGAAATCCGGTTTGCCTAAACTGACATCGCCTAAATGGTAGACGGTATCTTGGGTTCCGATTTTCTCATTCCATCTTTTGATGAGTTCTTCATTCATGTGTTCCAGAGACTCAAAAGGCCTTTCGGAAAATTTTATAATATTTTCATGACCAAAATGATGGTCTGCTGTAAAAAATATATTCGGTTTCATTTTTTGATTTTGTTTTTAACCACAAAAGACCTATTTTTTTAACGCTTAAGAACACATTCATTTTTTAGTTAAATGCTTTGAAAACATTTTAATTTACATGAGATGAAAATCAAAGATTTTCAAAAACTTAAGTGTTTTTTTTCACATCTGTACTTAAACTTAAAAACAGCTTAAGTGTTAAATCTTTTTTGGTTTTAGTTTAATAAACATTTTAATTAATTTCCTTGAAACGCCTTATAAAAAGCAGTTTCAATTTCCATCCGGTCGCTTTCCGTATATTTTCTGGAAAAATGCACCGGAACAGCTTCCTTTACTTCACAGTCCTTCATGATTTTTCCGGATGCCGAAGCAAAGCTGTGATAATTAATGTCTGCCAATTCCTGATCTTCATCCTTGTAAAAGGTTTCGATATACACCAGGTCCGCTTTTCTAAAGACTTTTTTTATTTTTTCATAATTGATTTCAGCTACTGCATGATCCATAATTATACCTAACCTGTAACCTTCATTACGGGTCAGAAAATGAAACAGTTCAGAAACTTTGTAAACGGTTTCTTCAATCTCAATTTCTTTCTCCGAATCCTGAGTTTCGAAAGCGGTCTTCAGTTCACTGATCCACTTTCCCTTCTTAAACCCGGAAGCCTTTTCATTAAAGGTAACCGAATCTTTTTCCTTAAACAGATACGCAACTGAATCTGTTTTATGGTCAAGAACTGCAAAATCAACACTTACATTTTCATCTTCAAAAAGGACATTCTGAGTCGTGACAAATTCTGGGTTCCAGTGCGGCGGGCGGATTTTGTACACCTTGATTTCCGCTTCTGAAACAATTTCCCGGATTTCATATTCAATAGCCTTTTCATCAATTAAATTCCAGGTATAGGATTTCAACCTTGCTTCGACCTGTTTATGGATATTTTTTGGTCCGCAGATCACGATTTTTTCTCCGCTTCCGATCTGATGCCTGAAAATTCCGTCGAAATTTGAAAAATGGTCAATATGTGTATGGCTGATGAATAGAGCGGAAACCGACTGTATTTCTTTTACCGTCAGCAAACCTGCTTCACCACAATCACACAGATAATGCTTCCCGGAATTCGGGATTTTTATTAATATGCTGATGTCTTCTCTTAAAAGGCTTTTTATTTCTGCCTGTATCATTTTTTTCCAGTTTTTATTAGCCACTTTTTTCCTTTTCCATATCTGAATCCCTAATGAAATGACAGACTCAATGGTAAATTCTGTGGCTTTTATTAATACACAAAAAGTTCCGGTAAAAATTACCGAAACTAAATTTTAAGCGTCATCAGCTCCTGTTTTACAAGATCAATGACCAAAGAATTCAATTTTTTATTGATTCTCTTCTGCTCATCTTTTTCTATGGCTGCGAAAGCTTCCGGGAAATCTTTCTCAAAATCCTCCAGAACATCCTGTGAAAAAAGACCGATTATTTTCCCCATCATTTCAGGTTCGAATTCACCGGTTTTGCTCATGACGTTATTCAGCCTGTTTACAGTTACATAGCTCCGGATTTCTTCCCAAATCTCCCGGGCTTTTCCGCTGAAATGAACATCTTTCCTGGCGGGCCTTTCTTTTCTGACTACTTTTGATTTTTCGGTCCATTTCTCGTTCTTATTTTTCAGAATGACCCTGGCGCCGTTTCCAAAATACCTGGTTTTCAAAGTTTTAATAATGGTCCCTTCACACATATTATCTTCAATTTCAGGCAGGCCCAGCCATGCCGGAATTTTAGAACCAAAAGCATTCGGAAACTTCAAAGCCTCTTCCAAAGTCCCCTGAAACAGGATCTTCGCATAGAAGAATCCGGTTTCCTCAAAAATCTGATTGGCTAAATCCGTATCCAGATACGTGGTGCCGTTCAGTTTGATATCAAATCCGTAAAATTCGTTGTGCGGCGCATACTCTATGCCTTTCTGCACTTTGATGGCATCTTTTACAGGCGCTACTTCTTTATGTTTGTATCCTCCGCCGAACAGTTCGCCGTAGATCACCACCGTTTCCATATCCGGATAAACGGCTTTCACTTTCTCGAAGATATGAATTACATTTTTTCTGTAACGTTCTAAAATATCATGTGCATTGTAAAACTTCTCATCCTTTTCGATGAAAGCGGTTCTTTTGGCCATCTTAATCTCCTTTCCGTCGGTAAAGAAAGAGAGATTGGCACCGTGAACCTTTTCCTGCACGATGAAAACCTCATCCCCGAAGCCCTGCATCCTGATCTGATCAATCACGCGGGCCTGGTAAGCATTTTCTATTGTGTTATATGTTTTGAAAATCATTTTTTTAAATTTTTAATCGTTTCTAACTCATTATTTTTCATCTGAGCAAGGTGTCTCCAGGCATGAAGTGAAAGAAAATAAATGTATTCATATACATTGATTTTCCCCAGCTCATTTACGGTCATTGTTGTTTTACAGAGAAGACCTTCACCATTTTCCATCAATTCCAAATAATTTAAGCACTGATGATACTGCTGAGAAATCAAACTTCTGATTTGATTTAAATTCAACTCTCCTTTTGGCTCCATATGCTCGGGTCTCACCCACTCAAAAGCACCATACTCACCTACTTTATCAAATTTATCTTTATTGAAACTGTAATTCTTTATTTCAAGATTCAAATCAAGATTAAGATAATTCCGCATTGCTTTTTTTGAACCTTTTTCAATAAGAATCAACAGATAAAAGTTCGTCAGACTGATGTGTTCTAAAATCTGCTGAACCGTCCAGCCTCCGTTTGAAGGTTTATAATTTAAGATTGTTTTATCTTTTTCAAACCACCGGTCGAGCTCATCAAAACTGAATTTCAAATGCATTTTCACATGCTGAATTAATCTAAAAATCTCCATTACGTTTTTTAAAGTTATTTAACAGGCTTTCGATATTTTCTTTTCCTACCGGATTCATGGAATGGCAGTAGAATTCAGGCAGTTCCGCATCATGATCCATACAATATTCTATCAGCCATTTTGCACAATCGTAGCCTGTTTTTTCTACATATTCCTGAGAATCCTGTTCTAAATAATGCTCATCAGCAAGGTCATGATCAAAAGAAATCATTTCCGGAAGTCCTTTTTCCAGGATCCTGCTGACAAACTGCGCATAATTCCGGACAACATGCCAGTCTTCCCTGAGGAACATATCCTGTTCTGTATAATGATATGCATCAAGCGGGTATCTTATATCGTCCAGAAACAATAATCTTTTTGTACGTTCCATTGCTTTAATTTTTTAAAATATGATACAGTAATTGTTTCATGGGTTTTAATCCTTCACGGAAAAGAACCGGAACTTTTAAAGTCCGTCTTCATCATTATCTTCATCCTCATGGATCCAGCTGACAACGGTATCTAAAAAGTGGAGCCTTATTTCTTCAAACCTCGTGATGTTCGGGATATGGTTTATTTCCAATAAATGCCTGGTTCCGTCTTCGCAGACAATATAGTCGTTGGCTATGAGATCCATCCCGATCCGGTCTTTCAGGTTCAGCGTATCTCTCAGAAGACCTTCGTCAATGTCCATGAACCGTACCTGTGCAGGATGAATGGATTTTAACCAGGTATCTCCTTCCAGTTTTATCTGCCAGGATTTTCCGCCAATATGCAAGATCCTCACGGCTTCACCTTCAAAATAGGGTTCCAGTACCGCATCCTCTGTGCTCTCCCAGCTCCCGGAAAACTTATGCTTATTTTCCCCGCAATGCCAGTTCCCCCATTTGGCAACCCGTTCCGTATCTGTTGTTACATAGGCACCTTCTGAAATAAATCCTCTCGGGGAACTGAATTCAGAAAACTTCATGGCTTTCACCAGGCAGGGTATTTTAAGCCTGCATTCCATCATTCCGTATGCATTCGGGAAGCACGGGCCGTTCCATAAAGCCAGCCCTGAAATAAAATCGAGATCATTTTCAAAAATCCCGTGATAAATTACTTTATCTACCGGCAGCATCCCTACGCCCTGGGCTTTTTCGACATATAATATTCCGTCTACAACTTTTATTTTCGGAACCGACTGATGCCAGATGATCAATCCTTCAAAATGTTCCCGTATATACCGGTATTCTTCTTCGTGCAAGCCGATAACGGCTATCCTGTTATATTTCATGTTGTTATTCTTTTAATCTGAAAAGTAAATATTCAATGCTCTGATGATACTTTTCACGTTGCTATTGGGATAAAACCCGGAGCTGTTGATGCAGTTGACTTCAACAATCTTCCAGCCTTCACCGGTTAAACAGATATCCATGACAAAAGCTTCTTCAAGATTGAAAAGCCGGATCATTTCACTGGCGAAATTCAATCCTTCTTCTGAAACTTTTTCCTCGAAAGGGGCATGGTCATTAAATTTATAATATCCTGCGTCTATAATTTTTCCGCCGACAATCCAGAGCCTGGCTTCTTTCACGGTTTGCTTTACTTCAGAACCTGTACCAGAGCATCTTCTGTAATCCTGTTGGATTGATTTTCCAGTGATTCGAAAACGAAATCTTCCCATTCTGTTCGGTTAAAAACCTTTCCTGTAAAAATCTTCGCTTCACTGTAGGGTTTGATGAATTTGAGTTCATCTTTTTTCCAGTTTAAAGCTTCTGGGATTTTGTGAACGGAAACATTATGATTCAAAAGGTTTTCACCATAATATTTGGAATACACCTCATACAAATGACTGCCTCCGTAAAAAGAACCGGGAACCCATTCTGTATTTTGTTTTGCCAGTCTTGCAATGGTTACCGATCCATACACGAAAACATCTTTCCTGTCTGTTTCGCAATCAATTCTTTCCGCATTTGGAGGGATATTAATGACCTCGTAATCAATATTCAATTCTTCCAGAGCATCAAAAATTTTATAATGATCTGGATCTGAGTATACATTGGCCTGGATTAAAAAATACATGGTTATCAGTTTTTAAGGTTCTTTTTATCTTTTTTTGGACGAAAGCCAAAGAGGCGGATGCACGAAGGTTATATCATGGGTTAAAAACTTCCCGCCTCCTGTCCTCCCGCTTCCCGCTCCGTCACACCATCATATCAGCACAATTGGAACTTGCGAATGCATAAGGTTTTGCTTTAAATACATATCCCATTCCCAGAATGTAGCCCATGGCGTCTTTCAAAGCGACATTGGATTTAAAATCAGGGTCGGTGTTAATGTCTGCGTGTACCTCCATTTCCACATCATACGTTTCCAGGACAGCACAGATGGCATAAGCGATCTCTACAGATTTGTTGACTTCATTCAGCATCCGTTCCTTGATACTGATACGCTGGAATTCTCTTTCTTTTCTGATAAAGGTAAACGCTCCTTTTCCCTCGCGGATGATTACGACTGCCGTAGCATAATTAATAGCATCACCGTATACATGGGAATCTGATCCCACACACACTTTCAGCCGGTGCCCGTTGGCCTGTTCTCGGAGGATGGCTTCTTCTACCAGCTGTGTGATAGGGTTGCGGAAAATTTTTCCGTTCATATTCTGCCATTTTTGTTGTTGCGTTTCCATTTTTTCTACATGTTAAGTTTTATACTTTTTATAATTCATAAATGATCATTGATCCCTGATTTTTATTTTCGGCTTTTTCTAACCACCCATTTTTGAGTTATGGGTGATGAGTTATGAGTTGTGACTTTTGATTATTACACATTGCTCATTATTCATATTCTGTACGGGAAAAGGGATTCGAACCCTTAATGTCCTGATCCTAAATCAGGTGCGTTTGCCAGTTCCGCCATTCCCGCAGTTTTTGAAACCTATTCAATTTCTTTTTACTTTTTACTTAATAAAATTGTACTCTATAAGGGAATCGAACCCTTATTTTCTGCTCGAAAGGCAGGCGTCCTGAACCGTTAGACGAATAGAGCAATTAACCGACTGACCAGGAATCGAACCTGAACAACAAGAGTACATTTCCTGCATGCTGCCGTTACATTATCAGCGGTGTTGGTGGAAGCAGCAGGATTCGAACCTGCTCAGCAATAAACAACAGATTTACAGTCTGCCCCGACTCTCCAGCTTCGGCGTACTTCCTTTTTTTATGGTTGATAAGCAATGGGTAATTTTACCAACTTACTTTTACCCGGTTTTTAAAGAAAACAAAGCCTGTCATATTTTTGTTTTGATATAAGAACTTCTGCGCCTGACAGACTTTTGCTTTTCTCCGGAACTCATCTTATTGAGTTATTTGAGATGGTTATGGGAGTCAAACCCACTCAGCTTACGCAACGGTTTTGCAGACCGCCCCGACTCTTCCACTTCGGCGAACCATCAATTTTTGGATAATAAGCAATTGGTAATGGGTGATTTTACCAACTTACTTTTACCCGGTTTTTAAAGAAAAACAAAGCCTGTCTTATTTTTTTGTTTGATATAAGAACTTCTGCGCCTGACAGACTTTCACTTTTCTTCGGAACTCATCTCATTGAGTTAATTTTGAGATGGTTATGGGATTGTTCATAACCATTTATTTTTTATTTGAATTCACGAATGTTTCACATTTCAAACCCACTCAGCTTACGCAACGGTTTTGCAGACCGCCCCGGCTCTTCCCCTTCGGCGAACCATCAATTATGGGTAATAAATAATTGGTAATGAGTAATTTCTAATCTCTAATCTCTCACTTCTGTATTTAATTAACGTTCATCTTTTCCTTCATTATTCATTTAGAGTTAAGAGAAAGCCTGTCTGTATATGTGTTTTTATAAAGATCTTCTGCGCTCGACAGACTTTTTCTTTTTCTCTTCTGAAACAATTAACTTCATTATCTGTAATTTCGGAAGGATTGTTCATGAATTTTATATTTAATTTTTGTATTCACGAATCCTTCGGATTTCGAACCTTCAGCCTCGGCTTATGAAACC
This sequence comes from Chryseobacterium sp. Leaf201, assembly GCF_001421435.1. GTDB lineage: Bacteria > Bacteroidota > Bacteroidia > Flavobacteriales > Weeksellaceae > Chryseobacterium. The sequence continues at coordinate 21,256 of NZ_LMKA01000052.1, read as the reverse complement.
TATTCAATTTCTTTTTACTTTTTACTTTTTACTTTTACTTTTTACTTAATAAAAATTGTACTCCATAAGGGAATCGAACCCTTATTTACTGCTCGAAAGGCAGCCGTCCTAAACCGTTAGACGAATGGAGCAAATGTTATGGAAAGCAGGGTTGTTCACCATCTTTATATAACGTTTTCATGGTTCACGAATTCCCGGCATCTGATCTTGTGACCTCTGCCTCCAGGCAGGTAAACAACCACTGTTATCTTTCCAGTTTTGCAGATTCACTTCAATATTTTTTCCGGGAGACAGCCGGAGCCAAAATTTTCCGTGAATCTTTGTAATTCTGAGAGGCATCGAACCTCTAACCTCCAGTTTAGAAAACCGGCACTCTATCCAGTTGAGCTACAGAACTGTTTTTGTAATCCCGAAGGGCTGTTTATGAATTTCAGGACTGAAGAAACATAAAAAAAGCGCCTCTTTTCGGGAGGCGCTTCATATTATTTAACGTATCAGTTCATTAACTGACGCTATTATATAAGCACCTTTTATCCACAAATTCACTATCAAGAATACATGCATATCCCACTCCCATCGGCTCCAGTCCGTTTTGTCCTGAATATAAATCAGCTATGTTATGTAATTGTTTCATTGTATTCCTGTTTGTTAAAAATGTTTTTTGAATGATTAAAAACGTGTTGCTTTTAATTTTCGGTTGCAAAGTAAGTATGATTTTTTTTAATCTGCAAATTTATTTTTCACCTAATGAATTGAAAATCAGTATTTTATATATTAATTCCAGCGTAGGGAATTCCTGTCCGTACTATGGTACAGATGCCTTAATTACCTAAATGACTGTCTCTCATTGGGTTATCGATCACGCTTTATTTTCGTATTAATTGTTCATTGTTGATTAAATAATTTTCACTTTTCCGGTTATTTTTTTTCATTCTAAATAATTTCCGTCTTAAAAACACAAAAAACGCCCCGTTTACTGAGGCGTTTTTACTATATCTTGATAAAATTTTACAGGTTTATTGTAAATAATTTTCAAAGCAAGCACATTCCGCCTCATTCCATATCATCCATTCATATCCGAACAATCCCTTTAGTGAAGGGCTTCCGCATAGGTTGACATTGATATGTGCTCTTTGTATTGTCATAATTTTGTTGAGGCAAAGATAAATGTTTTTATTAATATTTTAACGTATTTTATGATATTCCAATAAATGATGAGGTATCAAGATCCTAAAACCCACCTTACAGATTTTCATCTTCATCTTCTTCATTCAATAGTTTACCTAATTCTTCAAGATCCGGAAATAAGCTCTTTTGATAGTCTGACAAACTTGGTAGTAGCGATGATTACCACTTCTTTGGCTTCCATTAAAGAAAGCTGAGGAAATATTTCCCTTATTTTTCTAATCGCAAACAATGGACTTTTGTACCTCGTCATCATTTCTTTTATGATTTTATAGATATCCTTACCTTCATGCTTGAAGTAAATATATTTTTTGGTGTAGTCCATTTTTTTTGTATTAATGCTTACCTATTTAATTCCTGAACATTCTGTTTCGCCCCGTCTTATATCTGGAAATATCCTTTAAGATCATATCATCATCAGGATTGAAATGTTTCAGTTCATTAACGATTTCAGAACGGGTAGCTGTTTTTTCGGCAATAATTTCATAGGCGATATCCCGTGTGGCTTTCTGAAGATCGGGGCTTTTCCTGAATTCATATTTCATCGCTTCAAGATACGTGATCTTCTGGTCTGAAGTGGTCTTTTCATACAGATGCCGGATTTCCTGCCCAAGCTTTTTAACATCAGAAATATTGGCAAAGTAATTATTCAGACAGTTGAAAGCATCCTTATTTTCTTTCCAACCTTTCAGCAGTACTTTTTGGGCCTCTGCGGGCAGCTCCATTTTTTTGCGGTAAACCAGTGCCCCTTTTACCATCTGGCTGTTGTTCACATAATCATCGGCAACCATCTGATAATAGGCATTGGCATTTTTCATATCGTTAATTTCCCTGTACAGATCGCCTACTTTTTCTTTCTGCTCCAGTTCTTTGTAAAGATCAATGGCCTTCCTGTACTGTTTTGCTTTTTCATAACACTGGGCTGCTTCGGATCTGTTTTTTAATTTTTTAAGATAGATTACGGCTGCTTCATTATAAAAGCCTCCTTCTTCCAGCGTTTTTGCAGCGCGGTAATGGTTCTGCAGAAGATTCATGTACACTTTTGCTGCTTTTTTGTATTCCTGTTCCGCGATATACTGCCTGGCAAGCTCTTCATATTTATTCCGGATCCTGTCGAAAAGTGAAGATTCTATATAAAAATTATCGCCGCCCGACCTGCCTTTGCGGCCTGATTCCTTTTCTTTTTCTTTATCCTCAAAGTTTTTAAGCACCATCATAATGATGACAGCCACAATCAGGAAAATAACAAGTTTCCCGATCACGCTCCAGAAACTCTCATGAAACAGCTGCGCAAGCATCCCGATTACTTTGAGAAAGACCAGAATAAAAAATGCGGCCAAAAATTTATCTGTAAACCTCTGCTTATTCATCCTTATCCGATTTTAAAATGGTTTTATCATCACTGAAGAGACGGTACAGAAGCAGGACAACACAGATCACCAGCACCCAGACAAACCAGTTGTATCCGAACATTTCAATAAGGGGATAAAAGAGATAAACCAGCATGGCTGTTAAAATTAAAATCAGGATAGCTTTGGTTCTCCCGGGGATGTTTCTGCCTCCGATATTCAGTTTTTTTCTTTTTACGAAATATGAATACAAGCCGACAATCCCCGTCATCAGAACAATTAAGAAAATAATTTCCAGAATATGATGCTTTGTTTCGGAACCCGCCTTTTCAAACGCCCGGAATTTTCCTGCCTGTTCCGGTTTAAATGGAGGCTCCTCATATTCTTTTGTCCCGTACAGCCTTCCCAGGGAATCTTCGATCAGGACCTGCTTCTTTTTCCAGATATGTTTTACAATACCTTCATCAGCAGGTCTCCCTGAACTTACTTTACTTAGTGAATCTGCAATTTTCTTCCTGTACTTTTCTTCATTCTGCACCAGGTATTTTACAATTTTTTTATGGTATACTTTTTTGAGTGAATCCTCAGAACTCTTTATTTCCTGTGCAACCCCGTCTATTTCTTCAGAAATCTTTTCAATAGGCCGGCCTCCGTTCTTCAGATATTCCCGGTAGCTGTTTTTATTATCCTGATCCTTGTACCAGCTTGCCGCCCTCTCATGTTCATTCAGCAGATCCCGCCTTTTTGACCCGTACAGAGAATCAATCTTCATGTCTATATCCGTAACGCCTGACTGATAAGCTACAACCGGTGACATCATATTTTCATCAACCTCTGAAATTTTGCCTGAAGAAGGGGTCTCCTCAGACGGAGGAGATTCAATCATCTGATAGAGTGAAAACCACACCACGCCTACAATAATAAATACCGACCATAAGACCCAGCTGTACTTTGCGGGGGAAAAAGACCGCTCTCCGGAAGTATTTCCTGGAAACAGTTTCCCTAATCCTATTTTTTCTAAAAATTTAAATTTCCCGAAACCGTTGCCTCTTGACGTCCCCATGACATCAAGCGGAATCCCAAGCTCTACTGCCCGGTCGGGATATTTCTCAATGTATTTCAGGTATTTTTCAATTTCCTTTTTATTGCCTGCCATTACCTTTTTCAGGTCAAAAGGAAGATCTTTCATCCATTCTTCTTCCGTTTGCGGTTTCTGAAGGGCTTCCAGGACTTTTTCATCGTCCATTTCCACCGTAAAGCTTTCAATATTCTGTGGGATTTTTACCCCGTTCAGCGGTTTCCGTACCTGATCTCCTGACTGTCCGGGATCCCGGATCAGGGAAAGCCAGTGGATTTCTTCCTCTAATTTTACCAGTCCGAAGTCAGGATGCATGATAAGAAATTCCGTTTCAATACTTTGCCATTCTTCCGGATGTACTTTCGGATAAAAATCTGTGTTTTCCGGAATGAAAAGCCTGTTACCGACACATTGAAAATAAGCATTTTTACCGATTTCGTTCAAAGCTAGATCCGGGAAAACCAGAAAACAGCCGTACAGCACATTCGGTTCAAGTGACGGAACAGGAAACGATCTGACGCTGCTTAATCCTATCCCCAGAACTTCCATTTCATGAAGCCATATCAACGGTGAAGACTCTTTGATTAAAAGCCCTTTTTTAGGATAGTTATTTTTCGGAAAGGGTGTGATTCTAAGCTCCATACTCCAGAATATGTTTAATGAAAGCGTCCATATAATCAGAATACATATCGTCCATTTCCCTTACTTTCAGCTTTGTTTCCTTCGGCAGGTAATATTCCGAACCTCCGAACTCTTTTTCGGTAGCCAATGCCAGATACCCGTAATGGGTGGAAGGGACGTAAAATGCAGGAATATTTTTATTGCTGCTCATAAAGGTCATCATTCCGCGGGAATCCGTAACAACTTCGCTGCCGTCGCCGAAAGTAAATTTATTTTTATGCTGGGCAGACCAAACCGTGATCTCCTCTGTATTCTTATCAAAGCTGTAGGCATTTTCATCATGTTTCGTTAAAGCCCATTTGGATACAACCAATTCATCTGCAGCGTTAATCCCGATTCTGGTAAAATTACTTAATATTTTTATTCCTCTGTCTTTCAACCGGTTTATTTCAGCTTCGTTTTTTACATCATTCCTATAAATCTCGTCATCATTTTTAACCTGTTCAATTGAAATATTCCCTTCTGTACCGGCCTTAAAAACAAAAGGTGCATGCTCTTCATGCAGGTAAAAGCTTTTGTTAAAATAAAGCAGCCTGTAACCCGGCGGGATATTCTGTCCGGTAAGGTTAAGTTCAGAATATTCTTTTGTAACCAGGTTCAGTTTGGAAAGTATATTCCTGGCCGGCCGGTACTGTGCCAGGATATAGTCTCCCGATTTATTTTTGGTGAGTGAAAACTGCCCTCCCGGTTTTACTGAAATATCTTCCAGAACCACTTCACAACCCCGCTGGATACTGGTATTCTGATAAATATTTCTGTTATAATAGTTGTCTGACAAATAGGTTTTCAGCAGTTGTTTCTTATTGCTTAGAATATAAAATTCCCCTTCATACAGAAACGTTTTCATCCTGTCTTTGGGTGTTGGGAACAGCAGCGGGTAGTTTTGCGGAACCAGGACTTTGATTCCGTTTCCGGAACCTGCCTGTCCCTGTTTATGTTTCGGAGGGTTTGCCCACAGTTCTTTCAGTGGGAGCACCATTTTCTGAACATGCTTCCTTGTGCCTTTATGGTGTTTGTAAAAGTTCAGCTCGCCATTTGAGGAAGTGGTGACCAGGAATTTCAGCCGGTCCCTGTTTTCGTGAATGACTCTCTGAAGCTTCTGATGTTCTAAATTTTCCTGATTGGTGATGAAAAAAACTTCCAGTTCCTTTTCCGTATGTTCTTCATTAAAAAACTTTTCCAGTGCCTGGGAAACTTCCAAGACCGGACTTACCTGATTCAGATGATCAATGACTTCATCCGTTGTATTTAAAGAAATCGGAATTATATTTTGTCCTAAAGCAAAAATTTTACATTCCGAATGCGCTTTCGGATGTTTGATAACGGCAATGGCAGATGCAAACGCCAGGACTTTCGGGGTTCCCCAGTTTTTCAGGGAGGTGTCAATCAGGATAATCCTTTCAAAAATATTTTCTTCAGGCGGAACTTCTCTTTGGATGTACAGAGCTTCGTGATTGGCCACCCGGTTCATGAAAACCTCATCTTCATTGGCAAATTCTGACAGCAGCATCCTGTTAAAATCACCTTTATTGGTCATATCAGAAATCCCTCCAATCGGCTGTTCACCGGGAGAAAGATGCCGCATCGGAATTTTCAGCCCGCTCCAGATTCTTTTAATCAGGCTTCCGACCTGGAATGTTTTGGGATCTTCAGTGAGTTCCTGAATAAAATCTTTTCCGTTGTCAACAGTGGTTTCCTCCTGAACTACTTCGTCTTCCAACCCGGGAATATCAACGACGCTTTTCAGCGATTCAATGATGGCTTCCGTGGTTGAAAATGTATTCTGAAGAAGTGCTAAAACTTTAATATCATTGTTAACGACCGAAAATGTCAGTGGTTTCTTCTCTGCCGATGCGGAAATTTTGTACGGCCTTTTTTCGAAAACCTTTATGATTAATTCTGAATTGCCGGCAGAAAGAATGTTATGCGTATTTTTAAAAACGGTCTTTAATAAGACCATTTTATTCTGTCCTTTTTTAACTGAACTTCCAAGGCTGTTCAAGTTCTTCAGGAAACGCATAGCCGGTTCAATATCATCCTTTTTCTCTGTCCCGAATGATTCGCTATGTTTTTTTAAATAATAAAAAACACCATCCATATTAAGGTATCCATCCTGCAGAGCATATAAAACGAGGAGCAGTGCACCGAAAGGCGGAAACCCCTGGTCTTTCAGTTCCTTTAATACCTCGATGACATAAGGCCTGTAGGCAATAGCCCCCACATTCGGGATCGAGATAAGGTTGTTTTCATGATAGCCCGAAGGGTCAGGAACATCTTCATCAGTGGTCCATTCCCAAAAATACCCTTCATATGACTGGAAATACGCTTCTAATTCCATTCCTGTGATTTTTCGGTGAGACGGAATGAGCTTACGGACAATTTCCGGAAATCGTTTTTAGTAACAGATATATAACTTCCGTCTTCGTTCCAGACAAGCCATTGGTCCAGTGTTTCATTGTATTTTTTCTGAAGCAGGATACTTATATTTTTAAATTCAAAATCAAAACCTGCCGGCAGAAGATGGCCGTCTTTCGTCCAGTATGTTTTTCCCGGGAAACCCAGTAACGGGGTTCCTAAAAACAGTGCTCTGTTGTTAATGACTGTCCAGTCTATTTTTTCGAGTTTAAATTTAGGCAGGGTAATCATCAAGTCTTTAATTTCAGCCATAGGAGATAATAAAGCAACCGCAGGCTGCACTTCTTCGCCGGGTTTCAGCCTGACCGTAATTTTTTCATCAATCCCGAAAAAATTGTTGTTGGACAGAGGGAAAGTCAGCCGTAATGCCTGATCAATGGCCGTCCACAGCAATGCAGTCCGTACTTTTTTACTGGGAACGAGTGCCTCTTTCCGAAATAAAAGCCCTTCTCTCAATTCATACAGCAAAAGATTGGGCAGCTGTTGAATTTCCGGTGAAGCAGCCTGTTCAGCGGTAAAACCTTTCAGCCAGATCACCTCTTCTTCCAGTGCGATCTGGATATTTTTCCAGTCACGAACCGAACCGAGAACATCTTCATCAGCACGCGGAAGCTCTGCCCAGAATTCTTTTACAGGCTCTGAAGGATCATTTGCCATAGACGTTCAATTTCCTGTTGAATATACTGTTTCTGTTCAGGGTTCCTGATCCAGTCGCAGCGGGTCTGGAGGTATCTTAATTTATCTTTGATTACATTCTGTTCTTCAAAACCCAAAGTTGCGCTTTCCCATTTTCCGACCAGGATTTTCACGTCTTTCATGATCTCTTCCGGATTCGGCGCTTTATTCTGCAGTGCCTGCGGATGGGATTTCGGATTATCGTCTTTTTCAATGGTCCGGTTGATGATTCCTTCCAGAATTTCAATCTGTTCCTGAGTATCCCAGATATGTTTCAGCACCCACAGGTCAGATAAAACGGCTTCGGTTCTTCCGCAGATCAGGGCACTTGCTGCAATCAGGTTCTGCAGTTTCACAGCCCTACGGTCGGAAATCGCAATGCCTGTATTCCTGAGGCTGATGATGGTATTGAGGTAAACTTCATACACCGGTTTTAGATCAACGCTTTTACAAAGACTCTGAAGTTCCCTGATTTCGTCCGTGAGAATTTCGGGTATTTCCGTTTCTGTAGCATTTTCCAATTTCCTTCCAGCCAGAAGTACCTGCTGAAGAAGCTCGGGATGTACATAATCCACATTGATCCGGATCAGGAAACGGTCGAACAGGGCATTTAATGCTTCATCTTCCGGAAGCATATTGCTGGCTCCCACAAACATCAGGGCCGGAAGATGCCGGGTTTCTTTCCCTCTCTTAAAGACCTTCTCATTCAAAGCCATCAGGAGTGAGTTCAGAATGGCAGAATTGGCATTGAAAATCTCATCCAGAAAAACCATGGAGGCTTCCGGCATCATGCCTTCGGTATTAGTCAGCAGTTCCCCTTCTTTCAGCTTCCTGATGTCAAAAGGCCCGAAAATTTCGTTCGGTTCCGTAAAACGGGTCAACAGGTACTCAAAGTTTTTCCCGTCTTTAACGGTTTTTGCCAGCGTTCTTACAATAGCAGATTTTGCTGTTCCGGGAGGCCCGTATAAAAAGGCGTTTTCCCTGGCCAGCAAACAGATTCCCAAAAGGTCTACCACATCATTCTTGCCGACAAAAGTGTCTTTGACGTAGGTAAGGACTTTATTTAATTTTTCAATATTCTGAGTCATTAATTACATTTTAAAATTTCCGCCTTTTTCTATTCCTCATTTCTTTTTTTAAAGGAAAAAGCAATTCTCCGGTAAGGCACCGTGATATCGAAATACAATTCAGATCCATCTTCTAACGTTAAAACATCCATATACTTACCTTCACTTTCTATTAATTTTTGCTGAACATGCTTTTTTCTCAGATGAAACTGTAAAAAATCAGTCTCGTCTGAAACCCTGGTTACAATATATGGATTCTGCATGGTTCCATCTCCGGTCTTTTCAATACAGTTTAAAATATGATAGCAGATAAACATGATACTTTCTGCTGCTTTTGTATTTCCGGTTTCCTTTAAAGAAAGGTATTTTATAAAATGTGCTCTGGGGCTTAACAGCACATTAACGGTAACATAATAATTCAGTTTTTCATACGCTTTATCCTCAAACAGTTTTTCCATAATGGTTAAATCCTCAGAATAAGGATCATAATCCGGACTGTTTATCACCAATTCCCTGGATTTCAGAAAATTTTCCTTGGTAGGATTTTTTACAAAATCAAATACGGTTTCCTGGCTCATGCTCTTGTGTGTTGCTAATTTTTAATTCTTTCCAAAACTCATCTTTATACAGTCCGAATTCCGCCATCAGCAGATGATTGATGTATGGGATTTCTGCCAGCCTGTAATCTTTTTTCTCTACAATTCTTTCAAGGTATAACTTCCGGTAGGTAGTATTGCTCAATTCTTCTTCCCAATTTACTTTTTCCAGGTTCAAATCAGACCCGATCCCGGAATAATGAAACTGCACCAGGATAGTTTCCAGCATCCTGACCAACGGATCTTCAGGATCAGCGTTTTGTAAGACCGCCATCATCTGCGGCAAAAACCTTAACGATAAATCTGCCGACAGGATTGAAGAAACATCCCTTTTTCCGGTAAAATCAGGAATTAATTTCCCGAGGCTGCCGGATGTATCTTTTCTCACCAGGCACAGCTGTGCACTGTGATACAGCACTTTCGCCGCCCATACTGCGGATTCTTTATGAAAACTGACCTGATCCGACAGAAATTCCAGCCGTTCTTTTTCAAATTCAGATTCAAAATAATCTGCGGCATCTTCCTCTTCCCTTGCAGAGATTTCCTGAAGGTCTGTATAAATGGTCATGCTTTCTTCCTTGCGGAGCAAAAACAGGGTATTTAAAAAAGGAGATCGGTTTTCCAACATCTAACAAAAATAAAATTATTTCCCCGGTAATAAAATTTTATTTAATGATTAGCCACCTATATTTCAGGCTATATTCCTAACGAAAAAAATATTCCTCTCTCTTGTGTACGTTAGGGCCACTGGTTATTTTAAAAAAATACATTTACATTTGGGCATGCAAAAAAACCGCGGAAAAAATACAGGTGACGATCTGCTTTTCGGTGCAGAAAAGCAGACCGGAAAACTGAAAATGGCAACTCAGGACATGCATTACCTGTTAAGCAGAGGATATGCTGAAAAAGCATCTTCGGAACTCACTGGAAACCGCTACCGTCTTAAAACCCGCCAGATCCAGGCAGTCCGTGCTGCTTCCGCCTCAGAAACCCAGATCCGGACCAGGGCAGACAAAGAACTTCAGATTTCCGCATTACAAAGTACAACCGTGCATCTGGACGGCTTTAATATCATCATTATCCTGGAAAGCCTGCTTTCCGGGGCTTATATATTCCAGGGAGCAGACAGCTGTTTACGGGATCTTTCCGGTGTGCACGGAACATACAGAAAAGTAAACCAGACCTTAAGATCCATCGAACTCGTTGCTGCATTCTTTCAAAAGTCGGGAGCCTCGAAATTAATCTGGATTTTCGACAGGCCTGTTTCCAACAGCGGCAGGATCAAACAGATGGTCCTGGATTTTGCCCGTGAAAATGAGCTGAACTGGGAAGCTGAACTGGAATTTAATCCGGACAGGTTTCTCGTGGAACATGCAGATATTGCCGTCTCTTCAGATGCCTGGATCCTGGACCATTGCCGGAACTGGTTTAACCTTGCCGGATACTTAATTGAAGAAGAAAAACTTGATGTTAACCTGGTAAAAATGGTTTAATCATGGATTTATTCAACAAATACCTCCCATTATTTTCAGAAGCCTGGAAAGAAAAATACCAGTCTGTTTTAGCTGAGGAGCATCTGTATAGCATAAGCAGTAACATTCAAAAATTTAAAACCGGAACGTTAGAATGGGATCTGCCTTTCTTTCATGAAGAAATAAAACCCGACCGTGCCGAAAGCTTCCGCATTTTTATTAATATTCTTGAAAGCAGGGATGCTGATGAACATAAGGCCCGGCAGATGGAGCAAATTCCTTTTGAGCACTGGCTGAATATCCTGGGACAGCGGGTTACCTCAGCCAGCATCCGGGACGAAAATGCCATTCCGCCGTCGCGGACTGTACTGATTGAAGCGTGTGAAAAACCTTTTAACAAAGAAGTGACTATCGCACAGCGGGCATGGGAAAAACATGCCGGCAGAACGGATGACCAATTCTGGGGAGACATAACAGGAAACAACAGGCAAAAGCAGCAGAACGTGATGGAGAAAATTCATTTTATTTTAGACCACACTACATGGTGGAACGTCTTTTTTCATTATAAGCACGGATTGGTTTTTGAAATCAGGGAAAAAGGCGGGCACGGTATCCGGTGGAGCCACGGCGGAGAACAGCTGATCGGGTTTCTGGAAGTTTTTATTAACGAGTAATGATCCGGGATTATCACAGAAAAAAGTACTTAATCTGGTCTGTCGGCATATTAACCTGACCTGTTCTTTTAAAAGATGATAAGAGCTATAAATTCAGGATTTCATAACATTTTTCACAGGTACGTAAAAACATTGCGCACTCCACAGATAATTTTGCCATTGTAAAATAAAAAGCAATGGATTTTTTTCATCAACACTTTACGCAAAATGAATGGGAATCATGTCTCAAGGTTTTGAATGCCCTGAAAGATGAGCCGTTCACCAATCCTGACAACCTTGTTTTTTCAGGGCTGATTAGCAAGATCCATAAAAACGCCAGAAAACAGAACCGCCAGGAAAGCTATTGGGAAATGAAATCGCACGACCTTGAAGTCAGTGCTGAATCGTTTCTGATGAAGAAAGCCCTTGCAGGAATTTCTGTTTTTTATGACGATCATAAAGACGAAACCCAGCTTACCCGGCTGCAGATTCCAAAGAACTGCTACTGCTGCAACCAAAGCTACCGGCATGCCCATTCTTTTTATACCAGGATGTGCCCGACATGTGCTGGAGAAAATTATGAAAGGCGTTTTTTATCAGCAGATCTTTCGGGACGGAACGTGATCCTGACGGGAGGCCGTGTAAAGGTTGGGCTGGCAACAGCCCTGAAACTGCTGAGAAGCCATGTCAACCTGGTTTTAACGACCCGGTTTCCGGCCCTGGCCCTGGAAACGCTGCAGCAGGAAGCCGATTATGAGAAGTGGAAAGACAGGCTCTGGATCTATGGTCTGGACCTCAGGAATTTAAAGGCAGTTCAGGAATTCACAGATTTTTATGCCTCGAATTTCAATACGCTGGATGTGCTGATTAATAACGCGGCACAAACCATAAAATATCCGGATGAATATTACCTTTCCGTCATCAGACGTGAAAATAAAATGCTGGCGGAATATAAAAACCATAAAAAACTGTTTCCGAATGCCACGGCCGTTTCAACCGAAATCGGGACACTGGAATATGCATGTAATGAAGAGACTGACATTGCCCTTACCCGTTTCGGACAGCCTGTAGACAACCGGGATAAAACGAGCTGGAACTCTACCCTGGAAGAGGTTTCCCTGTATGAACTGGTAGAGGTAAACCTGATTAATCATATCGCGCCTTATTTCCTGATCAAGGAATTAAAGCCACTGATGAAAAACTCATCTTTTAAAGAAAAATTCATCATCAATGTTACTTCTTCGGAAGGGATTTTCAGTTATGAAAACAAAACGGTTTTCCATCCGCATACCAATATGACCAAAGCTGCCCTGAATATGATGACGCTTACTTCGGCAAAAGAATTTGAAAAAGACTGCATCTACATGAGTGCCGTAGACGTTGGATGGATCTCCACGGGAGCAACGGAAAGCTTAAGAAAAAAACAGTTTGAGCAGGGGTATATCCCGCCGCTGGATTCTGTAGACGGTGCAGCAAGAATTCTGCATCCGGTTGCGGAAGGGATTAAAGGGAATTATTTCAGCGGTGTTTTACTGAAAAATTATAAAGTTCACCCCTGGTAAAAACAGAGAAGCGTTAGTTCAGCAGGAAGAATGCCGCCCTGTCACGGCGGAGGCCGCAGGTTCGAGTCCTGCACGCTTCCCAAAAACTGAAACGGTAGCTCAATGGAAGAGTACTGACCTGCCAAGTCAGAGGCTGCGGGTTCGAGTCCCGTACGTTTCTAAGGAGTACATCGTTCCAAACGGAAGGACACTGATTTCACTGATCAGAGATGCAGGTTCGATTCCTGCTGTACTCCCGGATAAAAGCATAAGTTGTAGTTTAATCCGGAAAAACATGTCCTTACCGGACAGGTTGCCGGTTCAATCCCGGCCTTTTTGTGCTTTATTAAAAAACAGAATATCATGATTAAAAAATTACTGGTTTTTTTCGGAATTATTGAAGAAGTCCGAACGCCTGTTCAGATGCAGTGGAAAGAACGGCCAGTGGCTGAAGAAAAGCTTCAGGTGGCTGCTCAGAAAAAACCGGAAATTATACCACCGGTTCAGAGAAGGGCCGTGAGAAATAAAAACAGGATCAGAAATATTGATGACCATACCGAAAATTATAAGGAGTACTGCCTGGAAAAGACCGGGAACCAGCACATCCTGAAAGCCCGGAATTATAAAATAACCGGCAAAAATGATGGTACGGAAGTATTTTTTATTCCTGAAGATGCTTTTATTATCCATCAGGAACATGACATACTCTGTATAGAGAAAGGATATTTTGTAAAGTATATCCAGCAGGAATATAACCCGATAACCCAGCTCAACGAAAATGCCTACGACTAAAGCGATAAAAAACTGTAAAATCTTTTCTGAGAAAGAGGCGCAGGAAATCAATACCGATGAATACTCATCCTTGGAAATCTATTCTAAGGACATGGTCTTTGATTTCACGGAAGTCAACGGTAACCTGCTGCTGCGCGGTGAAGGCTGCTGTTTTCCGAACCTTGTCAAAGTAAAGGGAAACCTGTCTGTGGATGCACCGGGCTGTTCACTTCCCGTGCTTAAGACTGTGGAAGGGAATTTTACGCTGCACTGCCCTGCAGCACTGGACGGGCTGGAGAAAGTAAAAGGAAACATCAAATGTATCATTGATTTCAGCTTCCCGCATTTAATGACTGTCGGAGGAAGTATCAACCTTAAAAATTCGGCTGTTTACGCAAGGGGTAAAAAATTAAAAAAAGGAAGAATCGTTATTCCGGTTAATCATCAGTATGAAATTGATATTCTGCCTGAAGACGGTATTTTCAATATTGATATTTTTGGCAATGACCTGGTTTTTCCTCATCGTGAAATTCTCGGAGCGGTTACTATTTTCGGTAAGCATATTTCTTTTCCGAATCTGGAATTCATTCATGGCCCGCTTGTCATGGGAAACCGTGAAAAATCAGTGCATGAATTTACCCATCATTTCCCTGTGCTGAAAAAAATTACGGGCAGCCTCAGGTTTGAAAGTACGAAAGCATCTTTTCCGCAGCTTCAGGAAACCACCGGAAAAATTCATTTTGAAAACGGCTCCTATATCAATTTCCCGGCACTGGAAAAAACAGGAACCATTATGATCAACCGCAACAGTGCTGCTGCTTTTCCTATGCTTCATGAAATTCACGGCAACCTTCAGAACCACGGTTCTGAAACCTGTTACCTGGACATGCTTGAGAAAGTAACCGGAAATTTTAATACGGATCAGATAATTGCAAAAAATCTGGTTGAAGCGGGAACGCTTATCATGCATAAATACTGCGAATTTAACCATCTGAAAAGAATTAACCAGAGGCTTGTGTTTAACGGCACCGTACATTTCAGATCTTTGGAGTACATCAATTATCTGACATCAGACCGACAGAAAGGATCAGAATTTCCGTCACTGAAAGAAGTAAACCATTATCTTTATGATGAGAATGAGGATTATGAAGATCTGGCTGACAAGATCTATTTTAAGGTGAGAGACCGGGTTTATATCACAAAGGACGAATGTATCATTTCAGGGTCATCATTGGAATATAATGTCCCGGGGTATTGTATCCATTCGCTGCAGAAGCTGGTTTCCGTTCTGAAACTGAGGCACAGCAGCTTTCAGCATTTTGTCACCCGGGAATATGAACGGGAATGGACGAATTACAGCTCATCTTATTTCCTGAACATTTTAAATAAAATTGAAAAACTCTGGGATAAAACGGAGCCGATAAAGCCTGAAGCGTTTTTTGATTCTTATGACCGTGAATTCAGGCTTTTCTGTTTCAGTTATGTGGGCGTAGGAACTTTAATGAAAAAACTCGGGGCCTTAAAAATCAATGAAGCGCAAATTCCGGTAAATTATTTTCAGTATGACAGGAACGGAAATGAATCTTCCGTAAAAAAGATAAACCACTATGAAGTATACGCCGTTGAAAACAGCAGGCTCGGCCTGTATTCCCGGGGAACAGATAAACATTCGTACGCCGTAAAATGTTGGTGCCCGTCCACGGGAAATGAACACTGGCTCTGGATAGAACCGCAGTATAAAAACAATGCTTTAACGGCTGTTGCGTCCACCTTCAGGATTCATGAAAATATTATTCCGCATATCAGATGCCTGAAAAGGCAGGGAGACCTGCTCATCTGTGAATTAAAAAAAGAGGTGAGCCCTGAAGGGAATATAAGGCCGTTAACCGCTACGGAATATTTCAGCCTTCTGGAAGCTGAAACCTAATCAAAGAAACAGTAGTTTAACGGAAAAACATTCCACGCACAGGAAAGTTGCAGGTTCGAATCCTGCCTGTTTCTGTTTTAAAGTGATGGCATTATGAAAAACGTATATAACAAAGGGACTTTCAGAAGTTATGAATGGGGGAAGATTCCACCCTATCTGAAAAAGTACGGCAATAAAAAATGGAGAAGAACGGAAAGTTCTGAAATAGAAGACCAGCTCAGTGAAACCGTCAGATTTTTTAAACAGAGAAGAAAAAGGAGAAAGTTAATCCGGGCTAAAATTACAAGAGAAATTAACGGAAGAACAGATTCCGATTACAGAAGTTATTATTCTGAAAAATCATTTAAAAGCTCAATAAGCCGGGCACATGTAACAGGATATTTTTTAATTAACAAAACCTCAAAAAAATGAATACACTGATTGATATCGGTATCAATTTAACCAATAAACAGTTTCACAACGAACATGAAGAAATTATCAACCGTGCCCTGGATCACGGTGTGGAACAGATGATCCTTACCGGCACAAGCGTACGCGGGAGCAGGGAATCTGCAGGGATTGCAGAAGATTATCCTGAAATTTTATATTCCACGGCAGGCATTCATCCTCATGACGCGAAGTCTTTTACCAGGCAGAGTATTCAGGAGCTCAGAACATTGCTGGACCAGAGCCATGTGGTTTCCGTAGGGGAATGCGGACTTGATTTTGACCGGGATTTTTCGCCGAGGCCCGTTCAGGAAACGTGTTACCGTGCCCAGCTCGAACTGTCCATTGAAGTTAACAAACCGCTTTTCCTGCATGAAAGATCTGCTTTCAGAAGGTTTAATGATATCACGGATGATTACCGTTCCACAATGCCGGAAGCGGTGGTCCATTGTTTTACCGGAACACTGAACGAAGCAAAAAGATATCTTGATAAAGGTTTTTACCTGGGATTCACGGGAGCAGTAAGCGATCAGAACCGGTTCAGCCATCTGGAAGAAGTGATCCGGTATGTCCCGCTTGACCGTATGATGATTGAGACCGATGCACCGTTTATGCTGCCGAAAAATATGCCGCGGATGCAGCACCGCAGAAATGAACCTGCATTCCTACCCTATGTGGCCCAGGCGATTGCCCATCTAAAGAAAATCAGTATTTCTGAAGTGGCTGATGAAACCACAGAAACGGCCCGGAAATTTTTCAGGATATAGAAAAAGAGCTCAGCACATCTGCCAGGCTCTTTTGTATGTTAAAATGTATATAAATATACTATTTACAGTCCTTTAATCGCCGATTCCAGCGCAAGCTCCATCATAGGCCTGAGGGCTCTTTCCCTTTCGCCGGCGGAAATTTTCTCGTGGGTCGGGATAATATCCGTTACGGTAAGGATGGTGGCTGCATTTTTCCCTAAATGCTGCGCATTGGCAAATAACCCGAACGCTTCCATTTCCACGGCCGGACAGTTGTACTTACCAGCAATAGCAGGAACAGTCGGATCTTTCCGGTAGAAAATATCACTGCTGTGGACATTGATGGATTTTGCCTCTAATGCAAGTTCACCGGCAGTCCGGTTCAGTGTATTAAAGATCGTTCCCTGGTGGGACAGAATTTCCTCTTCAATTCCCCAGGCATATTTTGCGTAGGTACTTTCACTGGCCGCTTTTTCTACATTCAGGATATCAAAAAGCTTAAGATCCGTACTGTATGCCCCGCAGGTCCCGATCCGTATTATGGTATCGACTTCATATTCGGTAAACAGCTCAAAAGAATAAATCCCGATGCTTGGGAAGCCCATTCCGCTCGCTCCTACGGTTATTTCTTTCCCTTTATAAAAACCTGTGTAATAAAAAATCCCTCTTGTCTTGCTGACCAATTCGGCATTTTCAAGATATTTTTCGGCAATGAACTGTGCGCGGAGCGGATCTCCCGGCTGCAACACGACTTTGGCAATCTCTCCTTTGCCGGCACTGATGTGAATACTCATACTGTTATTTAATGGAGCAAAGATAAAAAGAAAATGCTTTATGGCTGTAAAGAAACTTTGTCGGGAAGGTCGGGAAAGGTTATTATATTTACAGGCATCAATCCGATAAAATTTTAATATAAATGCTTAATTTATTCTGACTATAAAAAGTCTTATTTATATCAAATAAAAAAGCGCCTGCAGTGCTGCAAGCGCTCAAAACTCTGTCTTCTTCATCATACATCAACCATTATATAAACAGTTCCACCATTTCATTTATTGTGTTTTCACCTTCATTCTCTTAAGTTCTGCAGAGCAAACGATCTTATATAATCCAGCAGATTTAACATCTTAATAAAACCATATAATTTTATTTGAAAAACTGTTATTCTGATAATTAAAACTCAAACTCACCGATCAGGATACCGTCGTCAGTTCTTTTTCCATCTGTTTGCTGATTCTGGAACACCACTATTTTTCTTTCCTGTTTTCCGGTGGCATAATTGATAAAGACTTCCGCCATAATTGCTGTCGGCCCAGCTATGCCTGTCTGACGTTCCCCGAAGAAATTGGTCTGGATTTTATATTTTCCTTTAACGGCTTTTTTCAGCAGGAACTGTTCCGGGCCGAAGCCCCTGGTAAAATCATTGCTCAGCCTGCCGCCGATTTCCGTTTCCTTGTGGGAATAATAGCAGCGTTCATTGTTGGGATCCGTTACCCAGAGGTCGATGTCCGTATCATCTTTGTTCCAGCTGATCACTACCCTTACGTTGACCGGAAGTTCTGCGATGATTTTCGGATTGATGTTTTTAAGATC
This sequence comes from Chryseobacterium sp. Leaf201, assembly GCF_001421435.1. GTDB lineage: Bacteria > Bacteroidota > Bacteroidia > Flavobacteriales > Weeksellaceae > Chryseobacterium. The sequence goes on along the minus strand of NZ_LMKA01000052.1, from coordinate 3,084 downwards.
GAGCTTATCTCCGTACCTACTGATCAGCCTGTTGATTTCCATGATAACGGTTTCTTCAATTCCCTGGTCGCGGTCGGCCAGTTCTTTTGTATAGGATTGGTTGAGAATCTTATACAGGTTATCCAAAGCCTGCTGATAATTTCCGGTGTCTTCCAGAGCCAGGGCATAATCCCGGTAACTCTGCGGATCGAAAGGCCTCCATTCCAGGACCTTTTGGGTTGCCAATAATTCCTTGTCGTAGGCTTCAGCCTGTTTCAGCCTGTACGCCAGTAATTTATACAGCTCTTCGTTTTCAAGGTCAAGATCAGCGACGGAGCTCAATACTTTCAGGCCCGCTTTTCTGTCATTATTTTTAAACAGCAGCTGGGAAACATCAAAATAATACTGAGGCAGGTTCTCGTATGCTTTTCTGTTTTTAAGATATATTCCATAGATCATTTCCGGATTTCTGATCCCCCTGAACACCTTCATGTATTCTTCGCCTGACGGTATATCCGAAATAATGATTCTCCCCGAATTCATAACATCTGATAATTTATCCTGCTCATATCCCGTGCTGATTTTTATTCCCGGTGCTCTTCCTTGTAATGTTTGCACTGCATTACTGGAGGCAAGAGAAGACATTTCTTTTGTACTGATCTGCGGCTGTTCCCGAACCCGCTCGGAAGTCACAACAGTGGATGCGGAAGTAACCGATTGTGCGCTTCTTTTTATCCCTAACGCGCCTGTTAACACCACTTCTTCAATCCTGTTGTCAGGCTGCGAAACCTCTATGGCCTCGTCAGATTGTAGGCTTTCGTTTTCTCTTCTGTTTCCGGATGCGCCCGTTACCACAACTTCCTCAATTCTTACCCGTCTTCCGGTTACAGAATCTGTGTATCCGGGATCCCGGTCAGGTTGAGGATACCGTTTGGGCTTTTGACGGTAATCTTTTTTCCACCATGCTTTCAGGTTTTCTGTTATGGCTTCGGCATCGCTCATCAGGTCATTCACTCTTTCTTCTTTTGCGGCACGCCTGCTTTTCACCATTTGATCGAATGATGCTTTCAGCTCTGCAGGCGGGGCAATATCATACCGTACATAGTCTTCCACATTCTCCAGTACCATCAGGCTCATGGAATTGCTGACCAGGCCAAACTGCCGGCTGATGTTTTTAATTTCGGTTTTATTCTGCTTTTCAAATATTTCCAGTTCGTTCAGTTTCTTCTGGGCCCAGAATTTTGAAATTTCCCAGTCTTTTACCGATTGTCCGGCAGCATCCAGCATGACGGTTTTCACCTCTGTCACTTCGTTGCCATAGCCGAACTTCAGCTTAACCGCAGCCTGGTTTCCTTTTAAAATACCGGTCAGGACAAAATCCTGTGAGATGGTCTGTTTCAGCGAAGGATATACTTCGTCAACGGACGGATTGCTTTCAATGCCTAAAAACTTCAGCGGCTTGAACAGTAATTTCCTGACTTCCTTTTCAGGATCATTTTCATTGAGGTTCAGGAATTCGCCGCCTGTTCTGTTGCTGATGAATTTCAACCGGTTGAAATTTGCAGTATTTGATGAAGAGACGGTATATACCGGTTGTTTCCAGTCCAGTTTCAGTTCTCCGAAAGAAGCCAGCCCGTCGGTAAAAAACAGGATCTCATCTCCTTTTACCGGCTGCAACAATCCGAAATCAGTTCCGCCGTCATAGGTCACCTGTGACAAATACGATTTTAAACGGCTCCAGTCCCCGTTCCTGACAGTAAAGCTTTTCCCTTCATCAAATGTATTGCTGATGAAATAAATTTTTACCGACAGATTTTTATGGGTCTGAAAATAGGCTTCCAGCAAAGCCAGTTCTTTGGCATGGTCACGTTTGATTCCGCTTAATGAATGATCCCATACGATGGCCAGTTCCCCCGGAAGTTTTTTCGGACGTTCATTGGGGCTGATGTTCAGGTTGGCCAGGAAATAGGATGCATTGCCGGAAGCTTTCTGGATAAGGATATTCTGACTGTCGCTGCCCCGGGGAATATTGATTCTCAGATTATGCCCCGGTACATAGTTGGTTTTATGGATCTCTGCAGTCCAGGCATTGCCGTTTTTCACAAAATCAAAGCTGCCGTCCGGTTTTTCTTCAAGCTGAGGAGGAGCGGCATTCTGAAAAACAGTGGTTTTGATATGGAATTCCGGAATTTCAGATGAATAATTCAGGGGCAGAAAATACAGATAGCCGTTTTCTGATCTTTTCAGCTCGTCATGATAGGTAATCTGAACCGTCCTTTCGCCTCCGTTGGCAGCAATCGGGTAAATGGTGGTCCGGAAGTTATTGCCTTCCACTTTTTCCAGAACACCCGGGTCAACATTTCTTTTCCTGATGGTTTCATACACTTCTTTGGCCTTTTCTTTTTCTACCGGCACAGCACTGCGCAGCTTCCCGTTGATATCCAAAGCATATCCGCTGGCATTAATGCCTTCCGGAAGCGGAAAAGTCAGGCGCCCTTCTCTTAACCGATTGGAATTGTTTTTAAAGACCATCGTCACAACATGAGTAGAAAGGCTGCCTGTGATCTTGGTTTCGATCATTAATTTCTGAAGGACTACCTGCTTATTTTTTGCATACCCGCCTTTTCCGTCCGCCGTTTCAATCACCGGAACCTGCGCTAAGCAAACGGAAGAGACAAGAAACAGGAATTGTATATATAAAGTTTTCATAAGATAATTTTTAGGTTTATCATAGCTTATACTGATATAGATGCGGAAACCCGGGAAAGGGTTGGGACAGACGGTTAAAGTTTGTACGGATTCCCTGTATTAATTATAATTCCTCTTATATTTTATCCATTAATTTATTCCTATCACGACAGAGAAGATGATGAATATATATTATTGAAAAGTTGTTAAATAAAGTACAGAAAGTTATGTCGGAGAATTAAAATCTGTTACCTTATGAGAATAATTCAGCTTCAGGAAGGGAAGAATACTTTATTTAAGTCGAATAAGAAAGGACCGATAAAATTAGATTATTAAATATAATAATCCAATTTTAACTTTTCTAATTCTTAATTGGTTAATAGCATTATAAGTGCTGAGAATGTAATTTACTCAATT
>NZ_LMKA01000051.1 GCF_001421435.1 Chryseobacterium sp. Leaf201 | reverse complement strand
TTTGTTATTTATTATAATTTATAATCTGATTTATAGCTGCTTTTAATACCTGCAAACTTATTTTAGCAGTATGAATGTCAGGATTAAAGCCACTGTAAAGTTGTTGGTAAGGATGTATGTAGTTTCTAAAATCTCTTAAACTATGGCTAAACTTTTTTACATCCTCCTTAATTATCCCATTTTCAAAAGCTACATTAATGAAACCACTTAGATTCCATTCTTGAAATTGTTTTGCCTTTCCTTCTTCATTTCTTGGAGTTGAACTTGCTGTGTTGAATTCTTTAGGATATTTTGTAGCAATACCTAATAATAATCCTTCTAATGTGCTTCCACATAAGAATATTACTGATAAAGGTGACGCAGATTTAATACAATTTTCTATTTCTATAATTCTAAGCTTTAGTATTTCAGTAATTTGATACTCCAGTCCAATTTTATCTAAATTAACATCTGAAAATTCCTTATCTAAAAATTGTTCTTCTTTACACTCTTCATCATTAGATTGATTTGCTACATTTGTAAAATAATCGTCTGTAGTTTTTTTAAAAAGAATATTCTTTCCCTCTCGTAAAACCAGCCAATTATCAAACGATAAATAATCATTTAAATTAGATATATGTTTATCTAGTTCTGCAATTCTTCCAATAAAGTTCAATGGCGAGAGTACTTTTTTAATACATCTGTCAAGTTCTGGAGTGCCATTTATTTTTGTAAGATTATTTTGGGTGTATAGCCATCTTGATGGAAAGCCTTGGCCGTATTCATCATTAAATCCTAAATCATTAAAAAATGCTACAAGCTTAGGACCAGATCTGTATTCAGTTTCTTCATTGACTAAATCTCTTATTTTTTCAATTGTTTTTTCTTGGATTATCATCGTTAGTAGTTTCTCAATTTAAATCTAAAGATAACAATTATTATCTTGTAGAAGTTTTGTCTTTGATAAGCCATGGAGATATAGTAATTAATATTTTAGAATTTTTTTTAGTTCCTAATACTACCAGTTAGTTTATCATATAAAATAAACTAAAGTTCTTAGTGACCCGATATGAAATAATATAAAATGTTTGGATTTATAATTT
>NZ_LMKA01000050.1 GCF_001421435.1 Chryseobacterium sp. Leaf201 | reverse complement strand
TTAGATGCTATTATTTATAAAATTAATTTTTTCAATTTCATCATTGCTAATAAGAAGAAATATATAAGATTTATTCTTTCGTTCTGATTCTTCCAAAATTGTATTGAAAAGTCTCAATGTTTCTTTTGATATCTCATTTAAATTTTCAAGTTTTTCCTTAATAGTCTCAATGTTATTTTCATTAATGAAATTATAAAATTTTCCAATGAGTCCAATGATTATATCTGATAATTGAATGTATAAATTGTTTTTTGAATCAACAAAACTAAAATTTTCTAATTTAGCTCCTTGATATGTCATATTTAAATCATTGATTAATGGCTCAATAGAATCTTCTTTATCAAAGAAGTGTTTGGAATTAATAAAAAGATAAATTGTTCTTGAATAGAAATGAGCAAAATTTTCAATCAGGTGATGAGTTTTTTCATCCATTATAAATACTAAATTTCTTGTTTCTTTACTTTTATTTAGTAACATTAATATAGTTTTATTCCTATGCTTTTGGGCTCATTATTAAATATTTGAATAAGTTTATCAATAAATATTATGATCTTATCTTTTGCGATGTTCGGATATTCATATTGATAAGAAATTTCTATAAAAATTTCTAAATTGTTTTTAATACAAATATAAAGGTCATTTTTTAATGCTATATTATAAAATCGATTGTAGTCAATGCCTGTAGCCTCAATAAGTGAATCAATAATATCAACAATAGAATAATAGAGAAAATTTAAAGAAGAATAATGGATAGCAATGTTATTAGAAAGAAGTTCCTTAAATAATGATTGTAAATGAATTGAATTTAAACAATCAATAAAATTTCCTTTTGCTATATTTTTAAGTTTTACTTCTGTTATATTCTTTTGTAAACCAAAACTGTCAAATAAAGCTTCAATATTCATTATTTGATTTTCTTCTAAAACAATTCCTCCTAAAATAAAATTTTTTTAATGGATTCATTAAATCTATCTTCTTTTAAGTAGTATTTCCTAATATTATTTGTTTCATCATAAAAGAATTTTAATTTATTGTTCAAACCTGCCAGCTTAAACATTTTTTCATTTGATTTTCTCACTGTACTAACTTCGAAATTCATAAAGTTTTTTATTTTATGTTATTAATTTATTCAAATAATACTTC
>NZ_LMKA01000049.1 GCF_001421435.1 Chryseobacterium sp. Leaf201 | reverse complement strand
TTCTAATAAATATAATAACATGATAATATGTCCAAAATGTAATTCAGAACAAATAACTTTACAAAAAAAAGGATTTGGATTCGGAAAAGCTATAGCAGGAATTTTTATTGCTGGGCCATTAGGATTATTAGCTGGAACCTTAGGAGCAAATAAAATTCAAGTACATTGTTTAAATTGTGGAAATAAATGGTTACATAATAATTTACATAAAACAATCACCGCATCAATCCCCCAGAAAAAACAAAGTAAACATGAAAGCTTACCCAAAGATAAAACAGAAGAAGAAAGGAGAAGAGAAATTTACGAGAAAACTGGATTATCTGCATCAGATCCAAAGTTTGGAAATTTTAGAACAACTAAAAAGCGTAAATAATCTATACAATGGAATAAAACCTGCTTTGGAGCAGGTTTTACCATATTTAAAACTTTCTAAGATAAATCCCTCACTAGCATTAACTTTAACGCTCGTGCTTATCAAATAAACTCCACTCAAAACTCTCCCCTTGCCTAATCCCTCAATATTTTCTACATTTACTCCTCAAAATAAAACAAACACCAATAATGGAACAAAAAATACATCAGGGACGTAACGTAAAAAGATTTCGGGAGATGCTTGGCATCAAGCAGGAAACACTGGCTTTTGATCTTGATATCAGCCAGCAGAAAATTTCACAACTGGAACAAAAAGAAATTATAGAAAATGATCTGCTGCAAAAAATATCCGAAGTAATGAAAATACCCGTTGAGGCTTTTCAGAATTTTGATGAAGAGGCAGCCATAAATATAATTTCAAATACATTTAATGATCAATCCAACGGATATAACTATTATCCGACGATTACCATCAATCCTGTTGAAAAATGGTTGGAAACTTTAGAAGAGATTAAAAGACTTAATGAAGAAAAAGCTGATTTGTATGAACGCATGCTCAAGGAAAAGAATGAGACAATTGAGAAGCTTGAAAAACTTCTACAAAAATAAGTGACAACATGATACCCGATCTCGCGGATTTGCAATCCGTGAGCAAGCACAAAATAAAGCACGGTTATAAATCCGTGCTATCACGAAAAGATAAAACCTGCCTCACAGCAGGTTTTTATACTATCTAAACAGTTTTTAAAACAAATTTTCATCCACAAAATTAGGTTATGCTTCCATTGCTCTTGAAATGTTTTATCTTTTTAAACTTCTTTTTAATAGGAGTTTAAAAATGTCTGCCAAAAGAAAAATGAGAATAAAATTTTGCAGAAAATTTATATAATCAAACCGTACAATTCCCCAATCCATAAAAGCATCTTTT
>NZ_LMKA01000048.1 GCF_001421435.1 Chryseobacterium sp. Leaf201 | reverse complement strand
AGAACAATTAAAAGTATTTTTTTCATAGATATTTAATTTAAATTATTTTTTCTTCCCTGTATATATTGCTTGGTTATAATCATATTTCACATAACCTCCGTTTGCTCCGTTATTTTTTAGCCATGTACTATATACATATTTAGATATTGCAGTATTACTTTTCGAACGTCCTTTATCACCACTATTTGTATAAGCTGTCTTAAATGTTGGGTTACCTTTATTCCAATTATCATCTGCGAAACCAGAAGGGTTATAATCAAATCCAGGATGCGAATGGACAGATTCAGAATGTACGCTATTTGTAGTTATATGCATTGTGTTGGATCCCATACTCAAATTATTATTTGCCAACACATCAGCAGCACTCGCATGCTTAGAATTATGGTAATTTGTGCTTATGATATTTGTAGAAAATCCATCAGAAAAATCAAATTTATCTTGTCCAAATTCTACGGATGTATTATCAGCTATAAACTCAAATACCTGTGTTGCAATATTATAATCATTAATTTGAAAATATCCAAAATCGGGACCTACTCCTTCAATTGCTACTTTTTCATTCTCTAGTTTTCCAATTTGCGAATTACCTGTTGGATTAGCTTTTGTGATATTTGTTCTTGCAATTTGAATAGATTTAGATTCATCCTCATTAGTAACAGTATTATAAGCATTATTATCAGCAGTACGTTCTATTTTACCACTATTAAAAATTTTTATTTTATCTTCGGCTTGCATTCCATCCGGATCAATAAACCTTATCGGATTATTTATAGCATAGTTATAGGGGGTAAACCTCCTTGAAGTTTCCGCCAGCGGATCCACGACACCCCATCTTCCTACATCAGGCATATAAAATCTCGCTCCATAATCATACATTCCACTTTACTCCAACTCTTTCCCATTATACTTGTAATTATAAGCACTCTGAATTCTTATTCCAGAGTGCTTCAATATAAGATTTAATTACAATTATATGGATAGCATTTTTCTAAATCACCTGTTGAATTAAAGTTAAGTACCCATGATTTGGGATCATAACTTTCATAAGAATTTTCACTATCTACTTGCTCTAATTTATTTATCCTTAATTTCTCTAATAATTTGGGGTTACTTTTTTTGTCAAAAATATAAAATGTATTTTCAGATTTCCTATAAACATCATAATCTTTACGAAATTCATTTATTTGACTTTGACTTTCAAATCTATGAAGTCATTTAAACTTTTTTAGTTTTATAAAATTTCTTCAGAGCTATTACTATAAAAGCTATGTAATTGAAAGATTTCCAACTTGATACTGTTG
>NZ_LMKA01000047.1 GCF_001421435.1 Chryseobacterium sp. Leaf201 | reverse complement strand
AAAATAAATAAACAATATTTAAAATCGGAAAATTTAATTGTTTTTATTGAAACAAATCTTAAACGTTATGCAATTTTGCCCGATGATTTTTATTGGTGTCACTCAAAAATAAATATTAAAAATCCAAATTATAATGAAAGTGATTTTTGGATGATTGAAAATTTACAAAAACTGAATAAACATAAAAAAAATATAATTCCTAAAAAGATTGAAATATTTACAAATAATGAATATTTTATCAATGAAAGCACAAAAGTTAAAAATTCCGAGCTATACAGTTTTATAATTTCGAAAAATAATACTGCCTATATTAACAATCAAAAATCGTATTATTTATCAACTAATGGACACAATCTAAAAGATTTAAGAGAATATGATTCAATTAGGATAGAATTTACAAACCTTTTAGAGAGGCAACTTAAAGTAAAAATTATTTATAAATCTTCGGCAGATTATAAAGTCAAAGAAGAAATATTTACTTTTCATTTTGAAAATAAAAAATGGAAACTTATTAATCAAATGAAGAATGTCACATAGAAGGGTTTTACAATAATGAGGGAACTTCAAAGTTCAACGGCACTTTTCGATTGAAATTTTGTACAAAATTGAAGATTTTCGCTTCGATTGCCCTACCATTGCAAAGCCCCGAAACATTATTGATAGATGAAATTAAATCTCAAAAAACGATTAATAAAAAATGGTTTTCTATCAGTTTTTTTAATTTATAAGTAGGACTTGTGGTCTTAGACGCATCCTTCCTGCTGATACTCTTAAGTTTTCACCGTACTTTGCCTTACAGGATTCCAGATGTTTTTTCCGACTGTTAATAATAACTTCTGATACATTGGGGTGCATATTTTATACTTCGTAAAAAATGGTCCCGGGATCTTCTGCAGCTTTTCTTTTTGCGAACTAAGAATTAATCCTGGCGCGATATCCTGACAAGGTTTAGTTCGACAAATCATTCCGGATCAGCGGTTGGCCAGCTGCCTCCGAAACCATTTTTACGAACTAAAGCGGAACCGGCTCTGGGACACTGGTGCCCAGGCTTTTCCCCGCCACGTTCAGAGTCCCTCAGGCCGGTGGGCTTTTTTTATTTGGTGAGTTTCAGAAGTGAAAGCGCAGTTAAGGTTTTTCTGTATTGCTCCCGTTGATAAAGACCCTTGCTGTCTTCCAGCTGCGTAAGCGGTGTTCTGTTTTCCTTATGCAAATTTGAAAATTCATATTCCTAGAAATTCTTTCCTGTAAGAATTGACGGTTTCCGGAAAAACTTTTCTCTCCGCTTTGCTGCAATAAAACTTTCCCCGGACCCTCCGACAATTCTTACCCCGACACCCAGCGGCAGGCCGCCCCATTTTTGGGCCTCTCGTCTGCAGTTGGGAAATATCGGGATTGAGTCTATCATTTTTCAAAAAAAGGAATGGAAAACTTAATTTCCAAAAAACCGAATTGGAAAATGAGAAAAATCAAACCCCTCTTATACGAAGCAAGAATACAGCGGTCTTTGACATCAACGGAAAAAGCAATAACACAGAAAATCAAAACTACTTATGCTTTCACTTCAGAAGACTTTCACCCGGAAGAGTCCGACAAAGTTTCCTCGAACCAAAGCAATAAACACTAAAACAAAATCTAAAATAATATAACAACTAATTAAATTATATAATAGAAGTTGTTTAAACTTTTAATTTTTTAATTAGTGTTAAGGAGAATGCCAAAAAGTGCATAGCCTTCCATGTAATATCCAATGTTTCAAATCTTATCAGCAAAGCCTTAAAGCCGTCTAACCAGGCATTTGCCTGCTCTATTTTAAATCTGCTTTCATATAGTTTTTCATCAAAATAGTAATCATTATCTACTGCTTTCCTATTTCGGGGATTGATTTTGATGTTGCCCGTTATTTCCTCCATTTCTAATTTCTGTTTTAAATTTTTACTGTCAAATCCAGAATCCGCATTCAGAAAAAGACCTTTATGAGAAATTTCCGCTTCGGACAAAATTTCAATAATCTCACCCATAATGT
>NZ_LMKA01000046.1 GCF_001421435.1 Chryseobacterium sp. Leaf201 | reverse complement strand
GTGTTGTTTGTTGTGCATTCAATGAAAAATGCAACTCTATTAACACCAAAAATTAATTAAAATGAAAAAATCAGAAATGAAAGGATTTAAAACCCTGTCTAAAAATGAGCTTAAAAGTATGTATGCAGGAGATAAAAATCCTCAGTGCGTTATTTCATGCTGCGATCCGAAACTTCCACCGTGCGGGTTTGTTAACTGCAATGGAATACAGTGCCCGGGAGGACCGGTTGTACCTAAATAAAGTTACAAAAAATTAAAAAGACCGTCAATAACGGTCTTTCTCATGTATAGATTAATAATACTAATTAATTATTCAGAAAAACATCTTCTACATCATTCATCCTGCGCATTACGGCTCTTGCATAAGAACAGTGCGGATACACTTTATAATTATTCTCTCTTGAAAACTTAATGGCTTCTTCTACAAGAAATTTTCCCATTCCCCGGCCTTCAAACTCACGATGGACCAGAACAAAAGAAATAACCAGCCTGTTGTCTTCCGGAAAAACCGTATAGGTAAGCCTGCCCACTTCTTTTATTTCATTACTTAATGTAATGACGCCGCCGTTTCCTGATTTATTATTTTCAAATTTCATACGCTAATATTTACATAATTAAAATACAAAAACCACACCGCTGCGGTCCTGAAGTAGATCAGGAAGTTATGGCTTAGTTATATGTTTGAAATATAAAATGTACTGTTGTTGTGAAATGATGAAATATGATATTTAAATAACATCAGATTAGTTATCCCTGCCCGTGTAATAATTGTAATCTTTGATGATGATCCCGATGAACTGTCTTTCCGTCATCTTTGCATCAATATCTACCTTTAAAATACTTTTGATCTTATCTGAAAGCTTGCTGATGATCTGCCGGTCATCCACTTTCAGTGCCTTCAAATAATTATCCTTAATAATTCTCATATCATTGTCGCTTAAAGCAATAACCTGAGGGAAGGTAGGAATGTAACTTTCGTGGATGTTTTCTAAAATCGTATGCGAAATATTGATGTTGTTTTTTAAGGAAATCACAGCTGTTCCGGCGGCCATGTCTCCCAGGCGCTGGTTATTCTTTGAGACCACCATCGCAATCAGGCCTATAACCCCGGCAAAAGAAGTGTCAATAATCCTGAATACCCAACGGATCATATAATCTCCAAGGCCGGCCTGGTAACCGTCTATTTTTACGACACGGATTTTCATCGCTTTCTTGCCCGGTGTCTGCCCTTCCATCAGGCTTTCAAGCACAACAGGATAAATAACCGTAGGGAAAAGAAGAATGATATAAACAGCCATCACAGACCACTGATCCAGCCCGCTTAATAAATACCCGAGATCCAGCAGATTGAAAAAAATATAAAAAACCGCAATCCCGTAGGCCACCTTAATCAGAAGATCAATGATGAATGCAATCATCCGGTCTCCCACACTGGCTGTATTGAAATTAATATTTACATTTTGTGAGGTATTAATCGCGATTTGAGACATAATTTTTATTATTTTAGCCTTACAATATGAGAGAAGTTTATTTTATTAAACAAAATAAAGAAAAATGGTTGGGAATCGAGCAGGTTATCCAGGGGAAAATCAAAAAAAATCCGGATGACCTTTCGTCGCTGTATATCAACCTTGTCAATGATCTTTCATTCGCACAGACCTATTACCCGAAAAGCAATACAACCGTTTACCTGAACCATCTGTCCTCGCAGATCTTCCAGAAAATCTATAAGACAAAACGGGTAGAGCAGAACAGGGTCCTGTATTTTTTCAGTACCGAAGTACCTTTGCTGGTGTATCAGTACAGAAGGTATTTAGGTTATTCTTTTCTCTTTTTTGTTTTGTTTACACTCATCGGGGTGCTTTCTGCCATCTATGATAAAGATTTTGCCAATATTATTTTAGGCGAAGGATATGTCAACCAGACCATAGAAAATATCAAATCCGGAAATGCAGTCGGGATTTACCAGAGCGGTTCCACCTGGGGAAGCACCATCGGAATTATCTTTAACAATATCGGGGTAGGTGCCAAGCTTTATATTTACGGAATCTTCGGAGGCGTGGGAACGCTGTGGGCACTTTTGTCCAACAGTGTCATGCTGGGAGCCTTCCAGTATTTTTTCTATGATTACGGAGCTTTAAAGGATAGCGCAAGAGGCATCTGGCTTCACGGTGTTTTTGAAATCTTTTCAATGGTGGTAGAAGCCATGTGCGGACTGATTTTAGGAGCTTCTATTTTATTCCCCAAAACATTTTCAAGATTCAATTCATTTAAAAACGGGTTCAGGGATTCATTTAAAATATTTTTAAGCACCATTCCGTTTACGGTCTGTGCCGGGATTATCGAAGGATATGTAACCAGGCATGCGCTGGAAATGCCGCTGTTTTTGAACCTGATTATTATCTTCGGGTCTTTAGCGGTAATAGGATTTTATTACCTTCTGTATCCTTCAATCGTCAACAAAAAAATTAATAACCAGATCAATGATGCAGCTATATAAAAAGAGAGATTTCGGGACTTTTATCAGTGACAGTTTTGCATTTTTTAAAGTACACGGGAAAAACTATTTTAAAAATTTTATCCTTCTGAACGGCTTATTGCTGATCCTGATGGTCGTGGTCATTGTACTGGGCTTCAGGGAATTTTTCGGTGTGCTTTTCGGATCGAATATGAGTGGCGAGAGCTATTATTTTGAGCAGTATTTTACAGATAATCTCGGGCTGTTCATTATTTCAGGTATTCTGCTGTTTATCCTGTATACAGCTTTGATGACCATTAATTTCCTTTTTCCTGTTTTTTATATGAAAAGGATCGCAGAAGGAGCCAAAGAAATAAAAACAGACGATATCTTAAGTGATTTTAAAACCAACCGGAAGAAAGTAATCAAGGCTTATTTCGGGCTGTCTTTCCTGGTGATGCCGGTTGCAACAGTCCTGTTCGGGTTTTCTTACTTCCTGATCATTATCCTGATCGGAATTGTGCTGATCCTTTTTGTTGCCCCAACACTGTTTAACATTATTACTTTCCTGTGTTACGATTATTTTAACGGAAACAGAGGCTTTTTTGAAAGCTTAAGCTATGCAATAAGGGCGCAGTTTTCCTATCCGAACGGAAGAGAAAAGTCTCCGTACTGGAAATACTGGGGCTCAACCATTGTTATGGGCATTCTTTTTTACATCGTAAGCGGAGTACTTTCGGCTGTTCCCATGATTCTGTTCATGGCAAAACTGACCACCGCTTCTCCGGATGGCGAATTCGAGCAAAACCCTCTGACGGGAGGCTTTGGCATCATGATATTTTTTCTTTACGGAATCTCTTCATTGCTTTCGATGTTCCTGATGAATGTCCTGTATATCAATTCAGGACTGATGTATTATGACAACAGGACAGACCTGCATCAGAAAATGGAACTGGAAGAAATAGAAACCATCGGGATTAATGAATAAGGTTCTTATTTTATCAATGATTTTTTTCTCTGCCGGGTATACTTTTGCCCAGTCAGAAGATGAACCGGTGCCGGTGGAAGAGGTTTATGTAGATTCAATAAATACAGGGCATTACAGAAACATGTACCGTGCAGATTCTGTTTTGTCTGAACATCCGGTGACACAGAATACCCTGTATCCTAAAAAATTTAAAGAAAATATACTCTCAAGATACAAAGGGAAAGATTTTGATTATACTACCGTAAAACCCCGGATGTCATTTTGGGAAAAGCTGATGCAGAAGGTTTATAAAATCATTGAAGCCATTTTCGGTGAGACGGTATTCAGGAAATCAGGTAATGTTGCCGGAATGCTGATCCGCCTGTTTGCGATTCTCCTGGTAGGGTTCCTTCTGTATTTCATCATCAGATACCTGATAGGGAAGGACGGAAACTTCCTGTTCGGGAAGAGAAATAAGAAAGTGGAGATCCGGGATGAAGAACTCCATGAAAATATCCATGAAATCAATTTTCCTGAAAGCATCCTGCAGTTTGAAAAATCCGGGGATTTCCGTTCCGCAGTAAGATACCAGTTCCTGTTTGTCTTAAAAAAGCTGAGTGATAAAAAGCTGATTTCATGGAATCCGGAAAAAACCAATAAAGATTATGTGGCAGAACTGAAAGCACCTCACCTGAAAAATGAATTTTATGACCTTTCCTACATATTTGAATATGTTTGGTACGGGGAATTCAGCATTAATGAAGAAAGCTACCTGAAATTTAAAAGCCAGTACCAATCCTTTAAACTGTAATTAAACTGTATCATGAACAAAACTTTCAAAATATATGCTGTGATTTTCATCGTTGTGATGATTATTCTGGCGTTGTTTGAAGTCAATAAAACGGAGAGTACGGACTGGAGGAAAAATTTTGATATCAATCAGAAGTCGCCTTTCGGGTTATTTGTTTTTGCCGGCGAAATCAATGGTCTTTTTAAAAATAAAGTTAAGAAGATTGACCAGACGCCTTACGACTACTACAATCAGAATCAGAAGAAGCAGCATAATATTTTAGTTATTGAAAATGACCTTGATAAACAGTCCTGGAATAAAATTCTGGATCAGGTTTCCGGCGGTTCTGATGCCATGCTGATTGTTACGGATATTCCGAAAGACATTTCAGACAGCATCGGGTATTATGATTCTAAGATTTCTTTTGAAGACGAAAATGTATTGAAACTTACCGATACCCAATATCAGAATGATTTTATCAGGCTGGATAAGTTTCCGTCGGGGAGAGGCTTCACATTCATAAAACCCGGTGTGGAAGTCTTGGGTAAAACTGTTGAAAAAAATAATACGGACCAGGCCAATTTTATCAGGGTAAAGTTTGGCAAAGGAAATATTTACGTCCATTGTGAGCCGCTTTTTATTACCAATTACTATCTGCTGAAGCGCGGAAGCGTACAATATGCGCAGGATGTTTTTTCGTACCTTGGTGACAGGGAAACCGTATGGTTTGTAGAAGGCGGTTCAAAAAACTCACAGTTTTTCCTGAGGTTTATCCTTTCAAACCCGGCTTTGAAATATGCATGGTGGATATTCCTGGGTGGTTTGGTTTTGTTTATTTTCTTTAATGCAAAAAGGAAACAGCGTATTGTGCCGGTGACAGAGCCGTTAAGAAATACATCGGTAGATTTTGTAAAGAGCATCGGGAATTTATATTTACAGGAAGGCGATTTCCATGATATGATGGCGAAGAAAGCCCAGTATTTCCTGAATAAAGTAAGAATGGACCTCCTTATTGATACCCAGAAACTGGATGAAGAATTTGAAAAAAAGCTTCAGCTTAAAACCGGGAAACCGATGGAGATGATCAGTGAAGCGACCCATTTTATAAAAAAAGCACTGGATCCTTATGCTTCCGTCATGAAAGAAGACCTGGCGAAAATGAACCGGCTGCTTGATCAGATCATTTAAAAAGTAACAACCTAAAAAGTCAAAATAACAATCTGACAGTTTTTTAATTCGCAAATTGATCAGCTGCAGTATTGTTAAATTAAATAAAAGTATGGAAAATCTTGAAAACCAAAATACAGAAAATCTGAGTTCCATTAATTTCGACAAAAAAGAACAGCAGTTTGAGTCGAGAATCGATATGATTGAGCTCCGTAAAAGCCTTGATAACGTAAAAGCTGAAATCGCCAAAGTAATCGTAGGCCAGGAAAATATGGTGGAGCATCTTCTGGCCGCGCTTTTGTCAAATGGCCACGTATTAATTGAAGGCGTACCGGGAGTGGCCAAAACCATTACGGCAAAACTGCTGGCCAAAACCATAGATGTAGGGTTCAGCAGGATTCAGTTTACACCGGATCTGATGCCTTCGGATATTCTGGGGACTTCGATTTTCAATGTAAAGAATTCAGAATTTGAATTTAAACAGGGTCCCATTTTTTCCAATTTCATTTTGATTGATGAGATCAACAGGTCACCGGCAAAAACCCAGGCGGCATTGTTTGAAGTGATGGAAGAACGGCAGATTACAATGGACGGAACACAGTATACCATGGAAGAGCCATTCCTGGTAGTAGCCACACAGAACCCTATTGAGCATGAAGGAACCTACAGGCTTCCGGAAGCACAGCTGGACCGTTTTCTATTCAAGATAAATGTGGGCTACCCGACTCTTGAAAATGAAATTGCCATTATCAGAAACCAGCACGAAAGTAAAAAAGAAGATAAGACAGAAGGCGTTAACAAAGTAATTACTGCACAGCAGCTAAAAAACTACCAGCATCTGGTAAAAGAAATTATTGTTGAATCCCAGTTGATCGAATACATTGCTAAGATCATTGTCAATACCCGGGAAAACCAATTCCTGTATTTGGGTGCTTCCCCGAGAGCGAGTCTGGCATTGCTAACCGCTTCAAAAGCATTTGCAGCCTTAAGAGGAAGGGATTTTGTAACACCGGAAGACATTAAAGAAGCAAGTTATGCCGTATTGAGACACCGCGTAATCGTATCGCCGGAGCGGGAAATGGAAGGCTTAACTGCAGACGAAATCATCAGACAGATTTTAGAAGGAATAGAAATCCCGAGATAAATTAGGTATTAGGGCATAGGGTTTAGGAAAATACATTTCGTTATCTAAACCCTGATTCCTAAACCCTGAGCCCTTATAAAAAATGAAAAACCTATACATCAATACACGCTTTTTCTTCGCACTCATCGGGGTGGGGATTTTGTATGTTTTTGCATTTTTCTTTCCGTTTCTGATGATCGCGGCGCACCTCCTTTTGCTGTTGTGTTTTCTGGCGGTTATGGTGGATTACCTTTTTGTGTTCAACCGGAAGGATGGGATCCTGGCCCAGCGGATTTTACCCGAAAAGCTGTCGAACGGCGATGAAAACCCGGTGAAAATTGATATTAAAAACAATTACGGTTTTACGGTCACCGCTAAGATCATCGATGAAATTCCGTTTCAGTTCCAGAAAAGGGACTTTTTAATTGAGAAACAGATTGAATCAGGAAAGAACAGTTTTTTCCAGTATATCCTGGAGCCGAAAGAGCGCGGGGAATATCATTTCGGGAACCTGAATGTGTATATTTCATCGCCTTTAGCCTTCGTTTCAAAAAGATTTACATTCCAGAAAGATGCAGCCCTGCCGTCGTATCCGTCGTTTATTCACCTGAGAAAATATGAACTGATGGCACTTCAGAGCGAATTTTTGCTTGGCGGGATTAAAAAAATAAGAAAGCTGGGGCATACAATGGAATTTGAGCAGATCAAAGACTATGTTCCCGGGGATGATATCAGAACCATTAACTGGAAAGCAACTTCCAAGACCAGCCGTTTGATGGTGAACCAGTTTCAGGATGAAAAATCACAGCGGATTTTTATGCTGATTGATACCGGAAGAACCATGAAAATGCCTTTTAAAGGATTGAGTTTACTGGATTATTCCATCAATGCAACCATGGCACTGTCGCATATCATCCTTAAAAAGGGAGACCGTGCGGGAATGATGACATTCTCTAAGAAAACAGAAAATAAAATTGCGGCGGAAAACAAATCCGGGCAGCTGAGAAAAATATCTGAAGCCCTTTATAATATTAAAACCGACTTTTTTGAAAGTGATTTCAACAGATTATACCAGGATGTAAAATACTCCCTGAATCAGCGGAGTTTAATTCTCCTGTTTACCAATTTTGAAACGCTGGACGGACTGAACCGCCAGCTGAAATACCTCCGTGGAATTGCAAAGAATCACCTATTGGTGGTGGTCTTCTTTAAAAATTCAGAACTCCAGGAATTGATCCATAAAAACCCTGAAAGCATGCAGGAAATCTATGATGAAATTATTGCAGAAAAATTTGAATTTGAGAAAAAACTGATCATCCAGGAGCTCCGTAAATACGGGATTTATACCGTTTACACACTGCCGGAAAATCTAAGTGTTGATGTGATCAATAAATACCTGGAAATTAAAGCCAGAGGAATTTTATAATTTTGAATAAGCAATAAGCAATAAGCAATAAGCAATAAGCAATAAGCAATAAGCAATAAGCAATAATGAAAATAACACTTAACAGAATTAATGACGATTATTTGTTTGAATGTACCAATGCCCAGGGAAATTCAATTCTTTTGGATAATACGTCCCAGCCCGGTGCCAAAGGAGTGTCACCGATGGAAAGTGTCCTGATGGCGGTAGCGGGATGCAGCGGTATTGACTTAGTTTCGATCCTGAAAAAACAGCGGCAGGAAATCACCGGTTTTAAGGCGGAAGTGGAAGGGGAAAGAATTCCTGTAGATGATGCCAGGCCTTTTAAATCAATTACAGTTAAATTTATGCTGGAGGGAAGTGTTGACCCTGTAAAAGCACAGAAAGCGGCACAGCTGTCTTTCGAGAAATATTGTTCCGTTTCCAAGACGTTAGAACCGAATGTGGAAATCAGTTATGAAGTTTATGTGAACGGGGAAATTGTTCAGGCTTAAACTTTAGTTCAGATAAAAATAAAATGCGGATCAAAATTAATTTTGATCCGCATTTTTCAATATAAATTAGTATGCTTATTATCTTTTAATCGTCTTCATGCTCTTTACAGAACCGTCTTTCATGGTTAATGTTAAGATATACATTCCTGATTTTACACCTCCTAAGAATAAATCAGAAGATGGGTTTTCAAAAGTCTGTACAATAACACCTGAAAGATCTGTGATTACTGCTTTTTTCACATTTTCCGCTTTCTCAAGGTGTAAAGTATCCACAAACGGATTTGGGTAAGCAATTCTTTCTTTTTCTTTTGCATTCACTTCATTGGTAGCCAGAACCAAAGGCTGAAGGGTTACGGTCACCTTAAAAGTTGAGCCGTCTACTTTGTTGTAATCTGCTCCGCAGTCAGATCCTCCGTAGCTTCTCCATGCTCTCAGTTCAAAATTGACAGTCCCTGTAAGGTCATTTGCCAAAGTAAGGCCTGTTCTGTTATAAGAAAAGGTTCCCGTGGTTGATCCTGATCCGGATGACACTGCAGACTCCGTAGTATTGTTGGTGGTACATGCCAAAAGGCTTTTCTGTTCAGCCATCCAGCCGTTGCCTGCAGTGGTCATCGTGTAGGAAACAGCCGTTGATTTTATTTTATACCCTGCAGGGATATTGATGCTCAGGGCTCCTGCACAGTTGGTTGTAGATGTAGTCGTTACATTTGTATTGTACATTGTATTGATATCACCAAGCGTATAAGTTGCTGAAAGTTGTCCTGTAGCTATTTCTTTCATTTTCCAGAAGCTCTGTCCGGATCCGCAGTTGGCTCTTACCCAGAAATAATAAGTTTGACCTGTTGTCAGATTATTCAGCGTAACCGAAGTTGTTCCTGCCGGAAGGCTTCCCGTAGGAACGGTAGATGCTGTAGGAGGAGTGGCCGAGGTGCTGTAATAATACTGATACCCTGAAGACGGCGCGCTTGCAGGAGCTGTCCAGTTTACGGTTGCACTGGTCATGGTGGAAGTATAGGTAATATTGGACACAGAACCGCATGCATTATAAGCGTCAGCAGAGAAAGCGAAGATATTCGGGATTCCTCCGGTTCCTGTTTTGGTTACGGTTGCACTTTTAACAATTTTCGAGAGGTTTGCCGGATCTATTGTCAGAGGAATCTGATACAACCTCGGGTTGGTACCGTTTCCGGATTCCAGGGCGTTCGTTGCAGTATTAATCCTACCGATTCCCTGTATGGCATAGCTGCTTCCACCGTACCAGTCTGAAATATTCACCCCTGTAAAGGTCTGTGAAGTATTATCTGTAAAATTCACGTCTACATCTACCGTGCAGGATCCGCTTCCGCCGGTAGCCAGCATATAGAGGGTATTTACGGAAAGAGGTGTCGTGAACATAAGGGTTCCGTTGTCTCCTGCAGCCAGAAGCCTCAGTGAATTATTGGCGCTGTAAGAAGCCATCTGATAGGATAACCCTGATGTAGACGAAACCGCAGAATTAATAATTCCGTTAATAGGAAGTCCATAAGCAAGCGGTGCATTCCCGGCTAATAACTGAAGATCCCGGGATAAAAATGCGTAATTTACTCCGTCTACATCACTGTTGGTAGAAGATGATGCAGGGCCTACTCCGTTAGCGATAACATCAGCATTAAACCCGGTCTGAACCGGCATTGGCTGGTATTCCTGGGCGTTAAACTGGTTGGTAAACATTGCTGTAAGTGCCACAGCAGTGAGAGATAGTAATTTTTGTTTCATAAACTTTTATTAGATTTATTGCGCTAATATAGTTAATAAATTAATAAAGTTTCAATGGAAATTAAATTTTCATATTGAATTTTCACTTAAAATATCAAAATAATAATATTATGTTAATTAAGATATAGATTTTAACTATAGATCTGCTTTTTTCTATTGAGTGAGTGAATATTATGTGGTACGTAAATGAAAAAAGCCTCTGATGAAGAGGCTTTACAAATTTATAAAAGTTATCAAACCGATAGCCTCGGCTTCATCAGTTTTGCAACAGTGGCTGTCCAGCCCGTCTGGTGGGAAGCACCCACGCCGCGGCCGTTATCACCGTGGAAATATTCAAAAAAGGTGATATAATCCTTAAAGTTCTCATCATAATTGAATTTTGCATTGCCCCCGTTGAAAGGCCGCTGTCCCACTTCATCCTTCAGGAAAATAGAACACAGCCTGCTGCTGATATTCTGCGCCACTTCATCAAGGTTTTTAGGTTCACCGCTTCCTGTAGGCAGTTCAACCTTAAGGCTGTTCCCGTAATAAAAATGGAACCTCTGCAGGCTTTCCACAATTAAGAAATTAATAGGGAACCAGATCGGCCCTCTCCAGTTGCTGTTACCTCCGAACATCCGGCTGTCGCTTTCTGCCGGAGTATAATAAACCATATTCTCAGTCCCGTGAACAGAGAAGACAAAAGGATTTTCCTCATACACTTTAGACATCGCGCGGATTCCGTAGTCACTCAGGAATTCTTTCTCATCCAGCATTCTGGACAGCACTTTGGAAAGCCTGTTTTTACGCAGGATGCTCATCAGGTGTTTTCTTCCCTGGCCTTCCTCTTCCCAGTGGGATACCAGTTTGGTCAACTCAGGTTTGTTTTTAAGTACCCAGTCCATTCTTTCTACGAAATTGGGCATCTTATCAAGCAGGTGATGGTCAATAATTTCTACCGCAAACATTGGGATCAGTCCTACGATGCTTCTGAGCTTCAGTGAAACACTGTCCCCGTCCCCGAGCTGCAACACATCATAGAAAAAGCCGTCTTCCTCATTCCACAGCCCTTTTGTGCCGTCACCCAGGTTTTCCATGGCTTCGGCAATATAAAGGTAGTGCTCAAAAAACTTAATGGCCATATCTTCATATACCGGATAATATTGGGCAAGCTCCATGGCAATCCGCATCATATTCAGTGCATACATGGCCATCCAGCTGGTTCCGTCAGCCTGTTCCAGATGCTGGCCGTCTTTTAATATCATATTCCGGTCAAAGGCCCCGATGTTATCAAGGCCGAGAAAGCCCCCTCCGAAAATATTTTTCCCGTTTTTATCCTTGCGGTTAACCCACCACGTGAAATTCAGCAGCAGCTTCTGAAAAACTTTTTCCAGGAATAAGAGGTCCGGTTTCCCGTTCTGCTTTTCGTCAATTTTAAAAACCCTGAAACATGACCACGCATGAACAGGCGGATTCACGTCACTCAGGTTCCACTCATAAGCCGGAAGCTGTCCGTTGGGATGCATGTACCATTCTTTTGTCAGTAACAGAAGCTGCCCTTTTGCGAATTCGGCATCAATGATGGCAAACGGCACACAGTGAAAAGCAAGATCCCATGTTGCATACCACGGATATTCCCATTTATCGGGCATTGAAATGATATCTTTATTGTGAAGGTGGTTCCACTCCGTATTTCTTACATAGTGATTAAAGTCTCTGGGCGCTTCATAGTTGGGATCCCCTTTCAGCCATTTTCCCACGTTGTAATGGTAAAACTGTTTATTCCAAAGCAGTCCTGCAAATGCCTGTCTCTGTACATTCTTTTCATCTTCGCTTTCTACATCACTCTGAAGGTCAGCGTAGAACTCATCCGCTTCATCGGTTCTTGCCTGAAGTATTTTGTCGAAATCCTGAAAAGGATTATCTGATTCGTCAGGTGACAGCCTGAAATCAAATGTTTTTGACTGTCCGGCTTTAACCGTGTCATCAATTAAAAATGAAGCTTTCGTCCCTCTTTTCTCAGGATTAACGGTATTGCTCCCGTAAATAATATAATCATTGATTCCGTCTTTGAAATAAGTATGGCCCGGATAAGGCGTCCCGCGCAATTTCGGATTATTCGTTTCATTGTCGCAGAAAGCGCTTTCTGCATTAATGTTCCTTGAATAAAACTTCTTAACAGGAATGCTGTCATGGTTAATGTTGATACATCCTTCATGAGAGGCATTCGTCTGTCCTTTATACGTATTATAGCCCCATTTCCAGTTGTTCCTGAACCATACGGTAGGTGCAACCACAATAGGCGCGTCTTTATCACTCCTGTTGAATACCGTTACCCGTACCAGGAAATCATGGTAGTCTGCTTTGGCATATTCAATAAAAATATCAAAATATTCATCATTGTCAAAAATCCCGGTATCAAAAATTTCATATTCAGGCTGCTTTTTGCTGCGTCTTGCATTTTCAGCACGGATGTCGTCATAGGGAAATTCATTGATGGGATATTTATACAGCATCTTCATGTAGCTGTGGGTCGGGGTATTATCGAGGTAGTAAAAAATTTCCTTGATATCTTCTCCATGGTTACCCTGAGGATTGCTGAGCCCGAAGAAACGCTCTTTTACAATTTTATCTTTCTTGTTCCAGAAAGAAAGGGCGAAACAGAAAAGCTGCTTCGCATCGGAAATTCCTGCAATTCCCTCTTCACCCCAGCGGTACGCATAGCTTTCTGCGTTGTTATGATTGGCGAAATTCCATGCATCGCCGTTCGGACTGTAGTCTTCCCGTACATTTCCCCATTGGCGGTTACTCACATAGGGGCCCCAGTTTTTCCAGTTGCTGTCTTGTAATCTTTGTTTTTCTACAATCATATTTCACCTGTTTTCCATACGAAGTTAAGTTTTTTTGATAAAAAATTCCAACTTCCTAAATTTGAATTATTTGTAATATAACGCCTAAAATCCTTTACTGATGAGGGTTTGCTATATTAAATTAAATTTATATAAATATTTTAAAAATATGTTCTATCTTTGCACCATTCGTTCATTAGCATATTGAAAATGTTATCAAGAAAGGTTGAGGGATTAGACCCTGTGAAACCTTAGCAACCCTTTGTGCAAGCAAAGAAGGTGCTACGTTCTACCAGATTTATTTCTGGACAGATAACTTACTGAAATTTCTTTCAGCCATTCTCATGGCATTTTCAATTGTATTATCATAAAAGTATAATAGAATTGAAAACAGAACTGAACCTTATTCATTTTTCGTACCATACCGATTCCCAAAAGGAATACCATATTCCGTTAAGCTTTCAGCTTTTCGGAAAATCCCTCTTTTCAGCACCCATTATTTTAGTTAACCACGCGTTAACCGGAAATTCAGATGTGGCGGGGGAAAAAGGCTGGTGGAAAAACCTGATCGGCGAAAACCGGATCATTGATACCAATAAGTACACCGTTCTGTGCTTCAATATTCCCGGAAATGGCTATGATGGTTTTTTATTGGATGAATATGAGGATTTTACCCCTTCAGATATAGCCAATATCTTTTTAAAAGGACTGGAAATAGTAGGCATTAACCGCTTACATGCCATAATCGGAGGGTCTTTGGGTGGCGGAATCGGATGGGAAATGCTGGCAAAAAAACCGGAACTTGCTGAGATTTTTATTCCCGTTGCCTGTGATTACAAAACCCACGACTGGCTTCATGCCCAATGCCTTGTTCAGAAATTTTTACTGAACCAGAATGATGAGCCTTTACAGAAAGCAAGGATCCACGCCATGCTGTGCTACAGGACTCCGCAGTCTTTAAACAGCAGGTTTAAAAATACTTACAACAATGAAAAGCAGCGTTTGGAATCTGAAGATTGGCTGGTTTATCACGGAAATGTATTAAACGAAAGATTTAGTCTGAAAGCATACCAGCTGATGAACCATCTTCTGATGAACATCAATGTTCCTGAAGACAGACTGGACAGCATAGAAGCAGACATACACCTGATTGGAGTGGATACCGATCTGTTTTTTCCGGCTTCGGAAATCCGAATGTGCTGCGATAAACTGAAAAAGAATAAAAACCGGGTATTCTATCATGAAATACAGTCCATACACGGGCATGATGCCTTCCTGATGGAATACGAACAATTAAATACGATCATTAAAAATATTTTGCAAAGATGAAAAACAGTGCCAACGAAATAAAATTTTTAAAAAACAGGTCAATCATCAAGTTTGAAGGAGAAGATTTCCTTGGGGAAATCGGGATTGACGGAAGGATTTTCAAAGCGCTTACCCTGGCGCGGATCAGTGTCGGGGTAATTTCCCAGCAGGCAATCGAAAACGGGTTGTCTATTCTTGTACAGGAAAGCGATTCTGAAAAAGCCGTCAACTGCCTGATTGATGAATTTGAGGCAGAACGGAAATCCGGAAAAGTTTCTCAGATCTACAGTATCAATAATGTATCCGTATTGGGTTTTGTTGCCGAAGATTTTAATAAAATCCTGTCGGAACTCGCCAGGAATAATGTGTTCCCTTTGCTGCTCAACCAGATTGCCAGTGAAAAAAGGGTAAATATCGTGGTAACCTCTTCACAGAGCGAAAAAGCAAAAAATATCATCGAATCTGAAATTTATAAGAAACCGAAAACGGTACATCTGGCCATCATCGGTCATGGAAATGTTGGAAAAACACTGATAAAGCAGGTCCTGGAATCTTCGGAAGAAATTAAAAGACGTAAAAATATCGATCTTAAAGTGGTAGCAGTGGCCAACTCCAGGAAAATAGCCTTCAGTAAAAAAGGATTCGGGAATAACTGGAATGATGAGGTGCTGACTGCTGAAACACCTTCGCATGTTGAGACCCTGATCAGGTTTTCAAGAGAAAACCAGCTGGAAAACCTGATCGTGGTAGATAATACGGCAAGTACAGATTTTGTGAAAAACTATCATGCACTGGCAGAAAACGGTTTTGACCTGGTGTCTTCCAATAAAATTTTCAACACACTTCCCATTGAAGAATACCGCAAACTGAGATATACCCTCAACAAAAACAACAGGCGCTATTTATATGAAACCAATGTGGGCGCAGGCCTGCCACTGATTGATACCATTAAGCTTTTACATCTTTCGGGGGAAAATATCACGAGGATCAAAGGCGTGTTTTCAGGGACTTTAAGTTATGTTTTCAATAATTTTTCTTTGAGGGACGATAAATTTTCAGTCATTATCAATGAAGCACTGCAAAAAGGATATACCGAGCCGGACCCGAGAGAAGACCTGTCAGGAAATGATGTTGCCCGGAAACTGTTAATCCTGGCAAGAGAATTAGACCTCATCAATGAATTTAATGATATCAAAATCCAGAATCTGGTGCCGGAGCATTTGCTTTCCGTTTCCAAACCGGAATTTCTTACAAGGCTTGAAGAATTGGATGAACAATACCAGAAAATAAAAGAAAACCAGGAGCCGGGCCATGTTTTGAGATATGTCGGTGACCTCCACGGAGATCTGCAGCAGGACAAAGGCGAACTGGATGTACAGCTGATTTCTGTTCCTGCGGGCTCAGCATTAGGACAGCTGAAAGGCTCAGATTCAATCTTCGAGATTTACACCGAAAGTTACGGGGAACACCCGATTGTTATCATGGGTGCAGGAGCAGGAGCCCAGGTAACCGCCAGAGGAGTTTTCGGCGATATTTTAAGACTCAGTGAAACAAAATAAATATGTTGATGTAACAATATAACATTGTAATCTAAAAGTGATACCATGAATTGGTAAACTGATAAACGGATACATTGTTATATTAAATCTAATTTTTATGGAAAATTTTGAAACCCTCGCAATACGCACGCAGACTGAAAGAACCCAGTTTGACGAGCATTCAACACCGCTGTTTTTAACCTCAAGCTTTGTTTTTGAAGATGCCGAAGACATGCGCGCCAGCTTTGCCGAAGAAAAATCCAAAAACCTGTACAGCCGGTTTTCAAACCCGAACGTAACGGAATTCACGGATAAGATCACAAAAATGGAAGGCGCAGAAGCAGGCTATGCTTTTGCAACGGGAATGGCAGCCATTTATTCAACGTTTGCCACTCTGCTGAATGCAGGCGACCATATCGTGAGCTGTCAGTCGGTTTTTGGTTCTACGCACACGCTGTTTACCAAATATTTCCCGAAATGGAATATTCAGACAACCTATTTCAAAGCTGAAGATGCAGAAAATATAGAAAAATACATTCAGCCGAACACAAAAATCCTGTACCTGGAAACTCCAACTAATCCTGCCATTGAGGTATTGGACCTGGAGTTTTTCGGGCAGATCGCTAAAAAGCACAACCTGATATTTATTGTAGACAATTGTTTTGCAACCCCTTACCTGCAGCAGCCTGTTAAATACGGTGCAGACATCGTGGTGCATTCCGCCACAAAACTTATTGACGGACAGGGGCGTGTGTTAGGCGGTGTGGCTGTAGGAAGAGAAGACCTGATCAGGGAAATTTACCTTTTCGCAAGAAATACAGGACCTGCTATGTCTCCGTTCAATGCCTGGGTGTTATCCAAAAGTCTGGAAACATTAGCCGTGCGTGTAGAAAGGCATTGTGAAAATGCACTGAAAGTAGCGGCGTTTTTAGAGCACCAGCCGAATGTAGAATTGGTGAAATATCCGTTTTTACCCTCTCATCCGGGCTATGAAATTGCCAGAAGACAGATGAAAATGGGCGGAAATATCGTGGCCTTTGAAATAAAAGGAGGCGTTGAAGGAGGAAGGAACTTTTTGAATAAAATAAAAATGTGCT
Source organism: Chryseobacterium sp. Leaf201 (assembly GCF_001421435.1). Classification (GTDB taxonomy): domain Bacteria; phylum Bacteroidota; class Bacteroidia; order Flavobacteriales; family Weeksellaceae; genus Chryseobacterium. The sequence continues at coordinate 51,262 of NZ_LMKA01000046.1, read as the reverse complement.
CATTGTCTGCAAACCTGGGCGATACCAGGACTATTGTGACGCATCCGGCTTCAACCACCCACTCCAAGCTGACTGATGAAGAAAGGAATGAAGTAGGAATTACGGCGGGTCTGGTGCGCTGTTCCGTCGGCCTCGAAAATGTGGAAGATATCATTGCAGATTTGAAGCAGGCATTGGAATAATACGGACATAAGCAGCTTCGAAAGATTCAGGAGCAATAGGATACGGTTTCAGAAACAAAAATCTCACCCGCTGTCCGCTGTATCTTTTTTGTTCGGTTTCGCCTCGCAAAAAAGGATGCCGCTTCCATCAGGGCTATGTTGAAGATTTGTTTTCAATGTACTGATGATAAAATAATTTTTAGAAATTAAATTCATTTCCTGTTTAAAACAGATCATAATAAAGTAAAATGAAAAATTCAGAACAGTTATACAAAGCATTGTCCGAAAGGATTTTAATTCTTGACGGAGCCATGGGGACGATGCTGCAGCGCTATAAATTTGAAGAAGAAGATTACCGTGGCGAACGTTTCATAAACTGGGAACATCCGGTAAAAGGAAACAATGATCTGCTGTCTTTAACACAGCCCCACGCCATCTATGAAGTACACCAGAAATACCTGGAAGCCGGTGCCGATATCATCGAAACCAATACATTTTCCGGAACCACCATTGCCATGGCAGATTACCGTATGGAAGAGCTGGTGTATGAACTCAATTACGAATCAGCAAAAATTGCACGCCGGGCCTGTGAAGAATACACTGCGAAAAATCCGGATAAACCGAGGTTTGTAGCCGGCGCCATAGGCCCGACCAACAGAACCGCAAGCCTCAGCCCGGATGTTAATGACCCTGGTTACCGGGCCATCACTTTCGAAGAACTGAGAGCAGCTTACAAGCAGCAGTGCGAAGCTTTGTTAGACGGCGGCTCCGATATTCTGCTTGTAGAAACCATTTTCGATACCCTGAATGCAAAAGCAGCCCTATTTGCCATCGATGAAATTCAGGAAGAAAGAGGAATCGAAATTCCGATTATGGTTTCCGGAACCATTACCGATGCTTCAGGAAGGACACTGAGCGGGCAGACGGCAGAAGCGTTTTTAATTTCCGTATCACATCTGAATTTATTAAGCGTAGGGTTCAACTGTGCACTGGGAGCCAATCAGCTGACCCCGTATCTTGAAACCTTAGCTCATAATTCAGAGTTTTATGTTTCGGCCTATCCTAACGCAGGCTTACCGAATGCCTTCGGGCAGTATGACGAGTCGCCGGAGTTTATGGCAGATCAGATCAGGGAATATGTGGAGAAAGGGCTGATCAATATCGTCGGCGGGTGCTGCGGTACCACACCGGATCATATCCGTGCCATAGCAGAAACCGTACAGAAGTATAAGCCCAGAAAAATAAAGGACTTTGTATGATTTTTGTTGGATGAAGTAAAGAAGACCGTATCGATTCATCTTTATTTCACCAAAAATTTATCATATGGAAAAACCGATTTATCTAAAAAATTCTGAGGATGCAAAACTGTTTAATGAACTGAGAAAAAGAGTGAACAAGAGAGTAGAGGCAATTCCTGAAAACAGGGATATTTATATTCAGATCAAAGCTGTCATTTTGCCTTTGGTCTATTTCGGATTGTATGTGTCTGCACTTTTCAATGCTGATAAACCGTGGGTTTATATCTCAGCTTTTGTACTGATGGGAATTTCACTGGTTTTGATTTATCTGAATCTGATCCATGAAGCTGCCCACAATAATATTTATAAAAACAAGAAACTGAACGGACTGGTGTTACAGATTTTTGATTTCGTAGGGGCCAATTCCTACATCTGGAAGAAAAGGCATATCGCAAGCCATCACGCTTATCCCAATGTAGACGGCTGGGATACCGATATTGAGCAGAGCGGTCTTCTCCTGATTATTCCGTGGATCAAAGCCAAAGGCATCCAGAAATACCAGCATTATTTTTTCTTTCTGGTTTATCCTTTATATCTGTTCAACTGGATGTTTATCCGGGATTTCCGGGATTTTTTTGATAAAGAAAGAGTCATCCTGAAAACACAGGGAAAAATTCCCGCCATTGAAAAAGTAAAAATGATCAGCTACAAACTATTTTATTTCTTTTACCAGATTGCCGTACCGATCCTGTTTTTTAAGGTTTCTTTCGGGCTGGCTCTCGGTGCGTGGTTCCTGCAGGTAATTGCAGCGAGTATCTTCGCGCTGTTTGTGTTATTGCCCCTGCATCCGCTTCCTGACAATGCTTTTCCGAAGCTGGATGAAAATAACGGGCTTCCGTTCAGCTGGCTGCGCCATCAGCTGGAAGTAACCAATGACCTTAAAGAAAACAACTGGTTCGTAAGAAATGTGCTGGGAAATTTTAACTTCCACGTAGCCCATCACCTGTTCCCGAATTACAGCTATTCATATTATAATGAAATCACAGAGGAAATCGAAACATTTGCTAGAGAACATCAGTTGGGCTACAAACGGTTTCCCATTGTTACCGCTTTAGGCAAGCATGTGCATTTGCTGAAGCAGAATGCGAATAACGCATATTATATTTTAGAAGAATAAATTGATGAAATATTTAAGATTATCAGGGCTTGAACCTTTGATTATAACACCGGAAAGCAATTTTATCAACGTTGGGGAAAGAACCAACGTTGCCGGGTCCAAGAAATTTTTAAGATTAATAAAAGAAGAGAAGTTTTCTGAAGCTTTAGATATTGCAAGAGACCAGGTAGAGGGCGGTGCCCAGATTCTTGACGTTAATTTTGATGACGGCCTGATCGACGGAAAAGCTTCCATGATTAAATTTCTTAACCTTATCGGCTCCGAACCGGATATTTCCAAAATCCCGATTATGGTTGATTCTTCCAAGTGGGAGATTCTTGAAGCCGGCCTTCAGGTGGTTCAGGGAAAATGTGTGGTGAATTCCATCAGTTTAAAAGAAGGAAAAGAAGAATTCGTAAAACACGCCAGGGCAATAAAAAGATACGGAGCAGCCGTGATTGTGATGGCTTTTGATGAAGTGGGGCAGGCAGACAACTACGAGAGGAGGCTGGAAATCACAAAACGTTCTTATGATATTCTGGTCAATGAAGTGAAATTTCCTGCAGAGGATATTATTTTCGATTTAAATATCTTCCCTGTGGCTACCGGAATGGATGAACACCGCAGGAATGCCGTTGATTTCATTGAAGCGACACGATGGGTAAGACAGAATCTTCCTTATGCTTCGGTGAGCGGAGGCGTTTCCAACGTTTCTTTCTCTTTCCGCGGGAATGATACCGTAAGAGAAGCTATGCATTCGGTTTTTCTTTATCATGCGATACAGGCGGGAATGAACATCGGTATTGTAAACCCTGCCATGCTTGAGGTGTATGATCAGATTAACAAAGAACTTTTAGAGCTTGTTGAAGATGTAATTCTTGATAAACGAGAAGATGCCACAGAACGGCTGCTGGATTATTCTGAAAGAAATAAATCGGTAAAAAAAGAAAAGGTTGAGGAACTGGAATGGCGTTCTTACCCTTTGCAGGAAAGAATTACCCATTCTCTGGTAAAAGGAATCGACCGTTTTATCGAGGAAGATGTGGAGGAAGCAAGACAGCAGGCCGCAAAGCCGTTACATGTTATTGAGATCAATCTGATGACCGGGATGGGTGTAGTCGGGGATTTATTCGGAAGCGGGAAAATGTTTCTTCCGCAGGTGGTAAAATCTGCACGCGTCATGAAAAAAGCAGTGGCCTATCTGCAGCCTTTTATTGAAGCGGAAAAAGACCAGACCCAAAAGGCCAACGGGAAAATATTAATGGCCACCGTAAAAGGAGACGTTCACGATATCGGTAAAAATATTGTAAGTGTCGTATTGGGGTGCAACAATTATGAAATTGTAGATTTAGGCGTAATGGTTCCTGCAGAAAAGATTATCCAGGCCGCCATTGATCATAACGTTGATGTCATTGGGTTAAGCGGATTAATCACCCCGAGCTTAGATGAAATGGTGTACATTGCTTCAGAACTGGAGCGCCAGAACTTGAATTTTCCTTTACTCATCGGCGGGGCAACCACGTCAAAAGCCCATACCGCAGTAAAGATTGATCTGAAATATAAAAATGCCGTAGTCCATGTAAATGATGCTTCCAGGGCAGTGAACGTTGTAAGTTCCCTGTTGGGCGACCGGAATAAAGAATATGTTTCGGATCTGAAAAATGACTATTCGGATTTCAGAGAAAAATTCCTGAACCGACAGATTGATAAAGATTATGTTACCCTTCAGGAAGCCAGGAACAACCGTTTTAAAATTGACTGGCAGCATGAAGAAATTTTCGTCCCCAACCAATTGGGGATACAGGTTTTTGAAAACCAGGATTTAAATGAATTATTGCCGTTTGTAGACTGGTCTCCGTTTTTCAGGAGCTGGGACCTCCACGGAAAATACCCGAATATTTTAGAAGATGAGGTGGTCGGGGCACAGGCCAGGGAACTGTTCAAAGATGCACAGGTGATTTTAAAAAGGATCCTGGACGAAAAACTGCTCACTGCAAAAGCTATTTTCGGGATTTTTAAAGCGAATTCCAATGAGACGGATGATATTATCATCTACGATGAGCACCATTATGAACAGGCTAAATTCTTAACCTTAAGGCAGCAGGCCCAGAGGTCAAAAGGAAAAGATTATCTGGCATTAAGTGATTTTATTGCCCCTCAAAGCTCCGGTAAGACTGATTATATGGGAGCATTCTGCGTAACCACAGGCTTCGGGACGGATGAGTTGTCTAATGAATATGAAAAGGCCCATGACGATTACAATGCTATTATGGTAAAAGCCTTAGCCGACCGTTTTGCAGAAGCGTATGCTGAATTTCTGCATAAAAAAGTCAGGACCGAATACTGGGGCTACGCCAATCAGGAAACCCTGAGCAATGAAGAGCTGATTGCCGAGAAATACAAAGGGATCCGCCCTGCACCCGGCTATCCCGCCTGTCCGGACCATCTGGAAAAACATGCAATCTGGGATCTTTTAAAAGTAGAAGAAAACATCGGCGTGTATTTAACGGAAAGCCTCGCGATGTTTCCGACGGCTTCTGTTTCCGGATATTATTTCGGAAGCCCGCATGCCAAGTATTTCGGATTGGGGAAAATTGCCGAAGATCAGCTGGAAGACTATTCCAGAAGAAAGGGAATTTCTTTACAGGAAGCCAGAAAATGGCTGTCCCCTAATTTAGCGGATTAACATAATCAATGAAAAAACTGATTTTATTTTTCGTGTTTATAAGCTGTTTTGTTTCCGGACAGAAAAGCTGCTGTCAATATGCAACGGTTCCAAAAACAGATGATTTAAAAACTACAGGAAAATTTGAACTGACCGTTAAAAATACAGGAGATGAATCTTTTAAAGTTCCAAAAGAAATTAATTTTTGTAACATGAGAATGGTTGATTTTGAAGTTTTTAATGACGAGACACAATTGTTTGAAAAAGTAAAAAGAACAGAAAACGATGTTGACTGTTTTACCAATCGGGGCAGGTTAAAAAGAATTAAACCCAATAAAACACATACATACCAAGTTAATCTCAAATCTTATTTTGAGGTAATATGGAGCGAACATTTCTTTGAAAAATTTAATAACAGAAAGTATCGTTTCAAAATCAGTTTTGCATTCAATGATGATCACAATCTTGGAGAAAATCTACTGACCGATTGGATTTACAAAAACTGATGGAATTTTAAGTAACTAAATAAAAATGAAAATCACAGACCATATAAAAAAAGCAAACGGAAAAACATTATTCTCTCTTGAAGTGGTGCCGCCACAAAAAGGAATCGGGATTGAAGACCTGTACAGGAATATCGATCCGCTGATGGAATTCAAGCCGCCGTTCATTGATGTAACCACTTCCAGAGAGGAGTATATTTATATTGATAAGGGAAACGGGTTAATGGAGCGCAGGATCACAAGAATGCGTCCGGGAACTTTAGGGATCTGTGCGGCCATCCAGCATAAATACAGTGTGGATACCGTTCCCCATTTGCTGTGCGGAGGTTTTACCAAAGAAGAAACTGAATATCTTCTGGTGGACTGTATGTACCTCGGAATAGACAATATCATGGCTTTACGCGGTGATGCCATGAAGGGTCACCAGTATTTTGAACCCACCCAGGGCGGGAATGCAAGCGCTATGGATCTGGTGCACCAGATTAATGATTTGGGAAGAGGGAAGTACCTGCATAACGAAGAGCAGGAATGTGATGAACATAATAAATTCTGTGTCGGGGTAGCCGGTTATCCCGAAAAACACATGGAAGCTCCATCCATGAACTATGATCTGAAATGGCTCAAACAAAAAGTAGATGCGGGTGCCGATTATATCGTAACGCAGATGTTTTTCGACAATAAAAAGTTCATTGAATTTGTACAGAAAGCACGGGCCATGGGAATTTCTGTTCCTATTATTCCGGGGATTAAACCGATTGCCACCAAGAAGCATTTGAAGATTTTACCGCAGATCTTTAAGATTGATCTGCCGGAAGAATTAATTAATGAAGTGGAAAAAGCAAAGAACAATGAAGCCGTAAAGCAGATCGGGGTCGAGTGGGCTATCAGCCAGTGCAGGGAGCTGCTGGATTTTGGCGTTCCTGTTCTACATTTCTACTCAATGGGTAAAAGTGACAACATTAAAAAGGTAGCCGGAGCACTGTTCTGATAAAGTAAAGTGATATTTGATTTTAAAAGCCTTGTTTTACAGCAGGGCTTTTTTGCGTTTCAAATGGTATTTTATGAATTTCGGCGGAGCCAAAGGCTCGGCCGAAATTTTAAATCTGATGAGATACCGGCATTTCATTCTGATAGGTAACCAACCTGTCGAAAACACTTTTTGTGGTCGGTTTTGAAGAATCAGTATTGAAGATAAACATACCGCTCTCAATATTGAAATAATATTTTTTATTCTGATCCGCTACTGAAAACCATTTCAGAAGGCCATTCACGATATTCACGTCTTCCCATTTTATAGAACATTCATCCAGGGAAAATACATGCGGGTTCCGGTGCAGCGTATCTGTAAAATGAATATTCCGGCCTTCAACATAAATAATTCCGCTGCCCTGGAAAGCTTTAAGCTTGAAAAATTCATTCTGAGCAGTTCCCAAATTGTAGCGTACAAAAGCATAATATTCAGGAGTGCCGATGGTTTCCAGCAATACCTTCTGTTTCTTTTTCCTGCTTCTGGCTGCGAGATAAGCGATCAGGAAAATAAGTGCGGGAATTGAAAAGATGATAAAGAGAAAAAGGATAAGCAAAATAATCATTGAGTCCATAAATGTTGTGTTTTTTTTTTAATATTTATAATTCGGGGTGTCTTTTAAATTCTTTATTGCGGTCAAATAAATACCTGTAAGTGGCCAGTTTGCGCGTTACGGTGGTATCCAGGCTTTCGGCAATCTTAATCATTTTAGGGTTGAAGTCACCGATCCACTGCAGTTCGGTTACCTTAAAATCAGTATGTTTTCTCAGGTGCTGCGTCCCTTCCCAGATCATGTATCCTTCAAGGCCTTTTTTCTGCCACTCCGGAACAACACCAAAAACAAGACCAACCATTTTTTCGTTCTTCTTAAATCTTTTAAACCAGAGAAGCTTAAGTTTTTCCCACAGTCCGAATTTTCCGTTCAGGTATTTAAACCACTGGTTGAGGTCCGGGATATTCATCCACATGGCAACAGGCTTATCGTTTTCATAGACAAACCATGAGATATGCTCATTAATAATGGGTTTCATCATCCTGAACATTTTCAGGGTCTTTGCTTCTTCCATCTGTTTGCCCTCTCCGTGCGAAGCCCAGGCTTTGTTATAAATTTCCGTGAAATCCTTTGCGAATTTTCCCAGCCGGTTTTTCGTCATGGGAATGGCAGAAATAGCCGGGTTCCTTTTATGTTTGGTGTGCATCAGCGTAAAAACCCGCGAAACTTCAGCGAAAATAGGCCTTGAAAAACAAAGCTGTTCAAAATAGATGCAGAATCCATACTGTTCAAAAAGATCTTTGTAATAGGGAAAATTATAGTTCATCCCAAAAAGGGGCTCAATAAAACCGTCAATCAGAAGGCCCCAGAATTTATCGCGTTCCCCGAAGTTGATCGGGCCGTCCATCGCTTCCATGCCCCGCTGCTGAAGCCAGTTTTTACAGTGGTCAAAAATAAAATCTGCCGTTTCCTGATCATTGATACAGTCGAAAAACCCGATCCCTCCCGTAGGCTGTGCCTGTTGATACAGTGTGTTTACAAAAACAGCAACCTTTCCTACCGTCTGATGCTGTTTGTTCCTGAACAGGAATCTGGTGCATTCTCCGCTTCTGAAAAACTTATTTTTTTCAGGATCAAAGAATTCTTCGATATCCTTATCCAGAGGCCTGATATAGTTTTCATCATGCTGATAAAGTCTCGCCGGAAACTCCAGAAATTCTCTTTTGTGATTTTCATTTTGTACTTCTTCAACAATAATCATAAGGCAGAGGCTGAAAGATAATTTTTTAGTATGATTTGAAATAAACAAAACGGATATTATCCGTATTTTTGCTGCAAATTAAATAAAAATGGTTGATTTTACGGATAACGATGATGATATTTTCACGGGAAAAGAACATACACCTATTAGGAAAGATGCTTTTGATAAATCGCCAGAAGAAAAAATAGAGAAAATTACAGCGCTTTTCGGAGAAATTATGGAAACATTAGGAATGGATATGACTGATGATTCACTGAAAGATTCCCCAAAACGTGTTGCGAAAATGTATGTCAATGAAATTTTCGGAGGCCTGCTTCCGGAGAACAAACCCGGGATTTCCACCTTCTCAAATAAATATAAATACCGCCAGATGCTGGTGGAAAAAGATATTACCGTATATTCATTCTGTGAACATCATTTTTTACCGATTATCGGGAGGGCACATGTAGCGTATATTTCAAACGGTCAGGTCATCGGTCTTTCAAAGATCAACAGAATTGTGGACTATTATGCGAAAAGGCCGCAGGTTCAGGAAAGGCTGACCATGCAGATTGTTGATGCCTTAAAAGAAGCATTGGGAACAAAAGATGTGGCCTGTATTATTGATGCGAAGCATCTTTGTGTAAATTGCAGGGGAATAAAAGATACAGCCAGTTCCACAATCACGGCAGAACTGAGCGGGATTTTCAGAACGAACCCGATCACAAGACAGGAATTCCTTCATTATGTAGGAAGCCATGCGAAATTGGATTATTAAATTACTGCGAATGATAAAATTTAAAAAAGTTTCAGACAAAATTTTCATAACTACAATTATCTGTTGTTGCGATGGATGCTGCTGTTAAAAGATTCAGTCTTTTAATTATTGAACCTTGACTAAATTAAAATCATTTATATTAAAAACTAAACAATGCAATTAAAAATATACAACTCGCTTGCGGGAGAAAAAGAAATATTCAAACCCATTCTTGAAGGAAATGTCGGAATGTATGTCTGCGGACCTACTGTATACAGCAATGTGCATTTGGGAAATGTGCGGACTTTCCTTTCCTTCGATTTTATTTACAGAAGCTTAACGCATTTGGGTTATAAAGTAAGATACGTCAGGAATATCACTGATGCCGGCCACCTTACCGATGATGGGGACGTTAATAATGACCGGTTTGTAAAGCAGACCCGACTTGAAAAGCTCGAGCCTATGGAAATCGTACAGAAATATACGGTAGATTTTCATAAAGTGCTGGAAATGTTTAATCTGTTGCCGCCGAATATTGAACCGACAGCAACAGGACACATCGTTGAGCAGATTGAATTAACCCAAAAACTGATTGAAAAAGGATTTGCTTACGAAAGCAACGGTTCCGTTTATTTTGATGTATTAGAATACAACAGGAGAGGGCTGAACTACGGTGAGCTTTCCAAAAGGAATATTGAAGAGCTTTTTGCCAATACCCGTGACTTAGACGGACAGGGCGAAAAGAAAAACCCGCAGGATTTTGCCCTTTGGAAGAAAGCTTCCCCGGCACATATCATGAGATGGAATTCGCCTTGGGGAGAAGGTTTCCCGGGATGGCACCTTGAATGTACGGCGATGAGCACGAAATATTTAGGTGAAACTTTTGATATCCACGGAGGCGGAATGGACCTGAAATTCCCGCACCATGAATGTGAGATCGCCCAGGGAAAAGCCTGCAATGATGCCGCTCCGGTAAACTACTGGATGCATGCCAATATGCTGACGATGAATTCCCAGCGCATGAGCAAATCGACCGGAAATTATATCCTGCCGATGCAGCTGGTGACAGGTGAAAATGATTTCTTTGAAAAGTCTTTTCATCCGTCTATTGTACGGTTCTGCTTTTTACAGGCCCATTACAGAAGTGTCCTTGATATTTCCAATGATGCAATGATTGCCAGTGAAAAAGGATTCATCAGGTTAATGGAAGCGGTGAAAGTTTTAAATTCTGTTACTCCGGATGATGAAAAGCAATCCGGTTTCAGCTTGGGAGAGTGGAAAACCAAAGCTTATGATGCTTTGAATGACGACTTTAATTCCCCGGTTCTGATTGCCCATCTATTTGAAGCCGTGAAATATATTTTTGCTTTGAATGACGGGAAAGAAACCATCTCAACAAAAGATTTAGAAGAGTTGCGATCTACTTTAAATGCCTTTATTTTTGATGTCTTAGGCTTACAGACTATTGAAGAAAACAACAATGAGAAGCTGGACCAGACCCTAAAAGTACTGATTGAATTAAGGAACCAGGCGAGAAAATCCAAAAATTTCGAGCTTTCAGACCAGATCCGCGACAAACTTCTTGCTGAAGGGATTGAATTAAAAGACGGCAGGGACGGAACATCGTATGTCCTGAATTAATTTTTTTAAAAATATTTACATAAACTCTCACTGTTATCTGTGGGAGTTTTTTCATGCTTATCCCTATTACTTAAGTCTCGTAAAGAATTTATCATTTCAACGTTCAATAATCAATTTAAAAATTCTTTTCCGTTCTGACCTTAAGCCTGGAAAAGCTGATAATATTCCTGTTTAAATCTTATAGTTTTTTTTCTGATCAATCTGAAAATTGTGTAACTTAGTCATAGTAAAATAATTACGGACCAAATATACATACTATGAAAAAACATTTACTTCCTTTGTTTTTAATGCTTTCAGCAGCTAACGTTTATGCACAGCAGGATTTCTTTGCCCTTACCGGAAAAGATACACCAAGCATTATTTTCAGTGATTTCCGTGCTATTGACGGAACTACCGGTATATCCGGAGACAGGGTTTTTACCGCAGATGCTCCGGCAAAAATATTTTCACAAAGCAGGAATGCTGCTGTAACCGAAGATAAAAATACCTATAACAATTCCCAGGCGGTTAATATGGCAACACTGGCTTATGATCCGGCTAACAATAACCTGGTGTACATGCCGATGTTTTCCCCGAATATTTACGTCTTAAACGCAAAAACCAAAGAAATTACGTTGGTAGAAAACAATGTGGCAAGAGTAACATCATGCGACATCAATTCCCATATGACGAGAATGGCGGCAGGCTATGACGGGAATATCTATGTAATCAACAATGCCGGGACCCAGTTTTTGCAGATCAGCAGAAAGGGAGGCCAATATATGGTGAACGACCTGGGTATTATAAAAGATGATCCTTCGAACGGGAAAAATTCTTTTACGACGATTGAAACCGGTTTTGGCGGCGATATGATTGCAGATGCGGATAACAATTTCTATGTTTTTTCCACTTCAGGGAATGTTTTCAAGGTTGCAACAAAAGAGTTGAAGGCTAAGTTTGTGGGTAAAATTTCCGGAATCCCCGAAAATTATTCAGTCAATGGTTCTGCAATAAACTCAAGAGGCAAAGTGGTAATTGCCAGCGCGAAAGGAGCGCCTTTATATGAGGTGGACCTGAATACTTTACAGGCAAGTCAAATGGCAGGCGAGCAGAATCTTCATATTTATGACCTGGCCAGTAAGTATTTTGCAAATGACAAAGCCGTTTCCAGTGCTGTTTTTGCCAACCTGGATATTTATCCGACAAGAGTGGATGATGACGTTATCAATGTGAACGTCAATGATAAATCAGTAAAAGGGAATATCAAGCTGACGGTTTATGACATATCTGGTAAAAATGTAATGAAGCAGGATTTATTGGTAAAAGGAGGCACGCTGAACCAACAGGTTGATCTCGGGAATCTGGTAAGCGGAGCCTATCTGGTAAATATCGCCGATGAATCAGGGAAAACACTGTTAAACAAGAAAATTATGGTTACCGAATAACCTTTTTATTCTACTTTATATATAAGACCTTCTCAGCATCTGAGAAGGTTTTTTTAATGAATATTTGACATTCATTAAGTTTCATTTTTCGATATTATAATGTATTTTTATAAAAAAAATATAAATGAAGCTATACTTTAATGTAGGTTACAGTACAAAAGTGGGAGAGAAATTGCAGTTGGTGATCACTGAAGAAGGTGCTGTATCAAAGACTCATCCTATGTTTTATACAGAAAACGGTTTATGGAAATGTGAGATTGATTACTTTTCAAAAACAGTTTCCTACCGTTACCAGCTCGTAGGAGAAAAGGGGAATATTCTGAGAGAGGAGTTTGTTCACCATCATCTTAATTTTTCCCATCATTATAAAGAATTTATAATTTTTGATCAATGGAATAATAAAAATTTCCCCGAAAATTATTTAAACAATAAGATTCTTTACAACAAGCTGAATGCCTTCAGGCCTGAAAAAAAACCGGTTCTGAAGAAGCATACCCACTTGTTCAGAATTGAAGCTCCGGTATACAATCCGAACTGGAAGATTATCCTGGCCGGAAGTACGCCTTCTCTGGGCAACTGGGATTATGAAAATGCCCTTCATCTGTCTCAGACCGGCTTCGGGACTTGGGAAGTTTCAGTTGAAATTCCTGAACATGAAGTGATTCAGTATAAATATGGGCTTTATGACATAGAAAAACAACAGGTAATTGATATTGAAACCGGCGAAAACCGGTTCGCACTGCCCAATCATTCAAAAGAGGTACTGCAGATTGTTTCAGATCATTACTTTAAATTCAAGCTTAAGCAGATGTATCACGACGCCGGAGTTGCCGTTCCTGTATTTTCATTAAGGACACAGGATGGCTTCGGAGTAGGAGAGTTTTTCGATATGAAAAAGCTTGCCGACTGGGCAGAAGAAACCGGCCTTGGCATCATCCAGATTCTCCCGATCAATGACACTACGGCCAATTATACATGGACAGATTCCTATCCTTATGCCGCAGTTTCTGTATATGCGCTGCATCCGCAGTATATTTCTCTGGAAAACCTTGATTTTAAACTGCCGGAAGATACCGTTCAGGAATATGAGGCTGAAAAAGAAGCGCTTAATTCCCTGGATTTAATTGATTACGAAAAAGTGATTTCCGGGAAATGGAAATATCTGAAAGCTGTTTTCAATACCAACACAGATAAAATCTATAAAGACAGGAACTTCAAAAAATTCATCAAGGATAATGAAAGCTGGCTGGTTCCGTATTCCGCATTTTGCGTATTGAGGGATAAATACAAAACCCCGAACTTCAACGAATGGAAAACCCATAAAAAATACATCGCAGGGAAAATTGCTCCGTTTTTTACCGCTAAAAGCAAAGAATATGAAACATCCATGCTTCATGCCTGGGTACAGTATCAGCTTCATAAACAGCTTAAAGGTGCCATCGACTATATGCATAGTTTAGGCGTATCCGTGAAAGGAGACCTTCCGATCGGGATTTACAGGCATTCTGTAGAAGCCTGGACGGAACCTGAACTCTTCGGAATGGACTTCCAGGCCGGAGCACCGCCTGACCAATTTACCGAGCTCGGTCAGAACTGGGAATTCCCGACTTATAACTGGGAAGCCATGAAAGCCAATGATTACCAATGGTGGAAAAACAGGTTCAAAGCGCTGGAACAGTATTTTGATGCCATGCGTATTGACCATATCCTTGGGTTTTTCAGGATCTGGAGAATGCCGGTTTCCGCTACACAGGGAATCTTAGGTTATTTTTATCCCGCCGTACCGGTAACACTGGAAGAATTCAATGCCCGGCATATCCCGTTTAATTTTGACCGTTACTGCAAGCCGTTTATCAATGACGATATCATGGAGAAATACTTCGGTGAAAATAAAGAGGAAGCACTGGCATTTATAGACAGCAATCAGGACGGAACATATTATTTTAAAGAAGAGTTTAACACACAGCGGAAACTGTATGATTTCTTCAGGAAAAATCCTCATGGCCCCATTGAGGAACAGCTGATCGCTTTATGTGCCAACGTGTTGTTTTTAATTGAAGAAAGAAACGGGCAAGTAGTCTATCACCCGAGATTCAATCTTTATCATACAGACTCTTATCATTATTTATCTGATTGGGAAAAGAAATCACTTTATGACCTGTACCAGGATTATTTCTTTGTAAGACAGGATCAGCTCTGGTATGAAAAGGCAATGGAAAAACTTCCGGTTATCCTCAATGCAACCAAAATGCTCATCTGTGGCGAAGATCTGGGGATGGTTCCGGACTGTGTTCCTGTGGTGATGGATGAACTGGCCATTGTTGCGCTGAAGGTTCAGCGGATGCCTTCAGACCATCTTCCTTTTTACAGTCCGCAAAATGCCGGCTACCTGAATGTGGTTACTGCGTCTTCGCATGACAGCTCTACCTTAAGGCAGTGGTGGCAGGAAAACCCGGTTTTAACCCAGCAGTATTTTAATGAGCAGCTGGTGCAGTACGGAAAAGCCCCGGAAGAACTGGATGCACATCTGGCTGAAATTATCATGAAACAGCATCTTTACAATGATGCCATGCTTGCTATTTTCCCGATTCAGGAGTTCCTGGCAACTGATAAAGAGCTTACCAACATTGAAATGCACCATGAACGGATTAATAATCCCGCCGTCTTTCCGCACTATTGGAGATACAGGATGCACGTTCAGCTGGAAGACCTTAAAGGACGTTCAGATTTCAATCAGAAGATCTCAGACTGGATAAGAGACAGCGGAAGATCATAAATTTAACAATTGATTATCAATCCGTTAATACCAAATACAAAAGAAGTTTTATCATATGATTTAACTTCTTTTTTTTATTTATATCAAAAAGATAGAATTAAGATATTCTACTATATATTAACCAATTAACGGCTATAAAATGAAAAAAATATTAATCAGTTTTGCTTTGGGTATCGCAACTTTTGCTTTTGCTCAACAGTATCCGGATAACGGATGGGATGACGGCGGATATTATCAGAATGAGGGAGGGTATTACAGTGACCAGGACGATCAGAATTATTTCCCTGATGATTATTATTACAATTATCCCCAGGATTATTATCCCACTAATTATTACCAGAGTAATTACAATGATTACAGGAACAGCATTGCAAGCATCAACTGGAATGTGTTCTTCAACCAGAACAGGCTTGCGCCGTGGCAGATTGATCAGATCATAAGGTTAAATAATCTGTATTCCGGATTTTCTACCTGGAATAATTTCTACAGATACAACCCGGACAGATGGTATTATGACCGTTTCTATGCACTGGAAAGAATTATGGGGCCAAGGGTTTTTGTGGTTTTCCAGAATAATTATTACAGAGGGTACAGCCCAGTAGTATATTTCCAGAATTACAGAAGATCGCATTATGCCGCGATCTGCAGGCCGATGCCGCGCTACCGGAATGTCAATATTAATATTTACAGGGTAGATAGGTCAAACTTCCGCAGGATGGATAATCCAACGATTAATATTGTAAGAAGCCAGAGGCCGGGTAACGGTTTCAGAGGCCCGGTAAGAGACGGTAATAATGGCGGAGGATTCCGTGGCCAGGCTGAAAACAGAAGTAACAGCAACAACTCAGGCTTCAGAAAAGAAAACAACGGAGTAAGGAATAACGGAGGATTCCGTACGGAAAGAGCTGAAAACAGCGGAAGCGGAGGATTCAGAAACAACGGAGGGTTCCGTGGAAACGGTGAAGTAAGAAGGGAAGAAGCTCCGAAAAGAGAAAATAACGGAGGCGGTTTCAGGAATGATGGAGGTTTTAAAAGAAGTGAGAACGCGGCTCCGAGACAACAGAACAACGGAGGCGGAGAGAGAAGTGGAAACCGCAGTTTCAGAACCGGATTTGCAAAAAATTAATTTTCATATATTATATTTAAGTGGTGTGAAGGGCAGATTTTAGGATTTGCTCTTCTTTTGTTTTCATACTTTTTTATTGTTATGTATTTAATATTAAAATTTAACAATTTTTATGAATTATACGGTTTAACTTTCGTTTTAACTTATAATCAAAAAGATATACAACAATAAATTTAAAATTTAGAAATATGAAAAAGTTAGTGTTAGCAGTTGCATTGGTTGGGATGGGAAGTTTGGCAATGGCTCAGCAGACCCCTCCACAGGATAAAGAAGGAAGAAGAGCAGAGATGCATCAGAAATTTCAGGAAAAAGAGCGGGAACATCTGGATAAAATGCAGAAAGACCTTAATCTGAACCAGTCACAGGTAGCCCAGATCAAAGCTCTGCACGAAAAAAGAAAAGCTGAAATGAAGGCTGACTTTGATAAAAATAAAGACCGCAGACAGGCCAGAATGCAGGAGATGAAAGCGAAAAGAGAACGGATGGATGCAGATATGAAGCAGATTCTAACACCTCAGCAGTATGATAAATGGCAGGCAGACAGAAAAGCTAAAATGGAGCAGAGAAAAATGGCGATGAAAGACAAAGGAATGAAAGGTGGAAAAATGCACAGGCCTATGAAAACGGCAGGTCCTGATAGAAATTAAGTAGTTTATAGTTTAATGTTTTTAATGTGTTAAGAGGACGGGATTTATTCCGTCCTTTTTTATTAAATTTTAGTAAAACTTTTGATTTAGGGTTTTATTCCCTAATTTTGACTGTAAAATTTATTACTTATGGTTAGCGAGAAAATTGCAAAGTTAATTAACGAACAGATAGCAAACGAACAGTATGCTGCACAATATTACCTTTCGATGTCTGCCTGGTTTTCAGCTAAGGATCTGGACGGGATTGCCAATTATTTCAGGGTTCAGAGCAAAGAGGAACTGATGCATGCAGATAAAATGTTTGATTATCTGAATGATGTGGGAGGCGAGATCATTATCGGGGAAATCCCTAAGCCGCCGCATGAATTTATCGGGGCCATTGATATTTTTGAAAAAGCCCTGGCGCACGAAAAGATCGTAACAAAAAGCATCTTCAATATTGTAAAAAATGCCAATGACGAAGGAGATTTCGCCACAACTTCTTTCTTACAGTGGTTCATCAATGAACAGGTGGAAGAGGAGGCGAGCGCTTCCCAGCTGGTAACGAAGATCAAGATGGTAAGCGACAACCCTTCAGCTTTATACCTTTTTGACCAGGAACTGGCACAGCGGACTTTTGTCCCGGATCAGACTGCTTAAGATCTACAGTTTATATATAACAAAAGCGCAGAAATTTTCTGCGCTTTTGCTTATTGTAATAGCTTATTAAATTAATGTTTCACAATCAGATGTACCGATTTCTTTTCTGAATTGGCAAGGATACTGATGACGTAAACACCATTAGGAAGTTCGGAAATAGAGAAATCTTTCCTGCTGATTCCTTTTCTCATACTTTCTGCAGTAGAAATGGTTTTCAGGGTCGTTCCGTTATAATCTGCCAACAGGATCGTAACTTTTGCATCTTCCAGAAGGTTAAATGCCAGAGTGGCCTGGGAAGAAGCAGGATTCGGGGACAGTTTTATATCCTGAAGCACCAGAGGCTGCATTTTTGCCTGTCTGCACTTCTCATCACAGTACGGCTCACCTTCATCAACTTCTTTCTCGTTGATGGTAACAAGGAAATGACAGACGCTTCCGTAAATCTCATCTGCATTACCGGTCAGGTTCTGGGAAACGGCTAAATCATAATCTTCGGTAGTCGAAATGCTTGAAGAAGCCTGGAATGATACCTCAACAGGAAAGTATTCATTCGGTTTCAGCATCACGTTTCCTATAATGGCATTTGCAGGATCCATAATCACGAGTTCACGCTCATTATAATTGTAAACTTCTATACCATCCAGCTTTTTGCCGCCGCTTTCCCATCTTTCCCATGTCAGTTTATTCAGCTTGATGATAATTCGGGTCGCGCTTTTAAACGGCACGTTGGAATCTTTGATCAGGTTGAATCTGATATCGAACGGCTTATCATAATCCAGGTAATTTCCAAAGAAGAAACCTGACTTTTTAGGGAAAGTCCCGCTGAGGCTTACCAGTTTTGTGTTTCTTGTAACTATATTATTGTTATTGGTTACATTAGGCTGTATCGGTGCATTCGGGCCGGGATTTTCATTGTACATCGGGTCGCCCGGTGTTGCAATCCTTCCCAGGAAGCATACTACGTTGTCTGTAAGACCGCCGTAGATGACAGGGTTTACCGGAGTCCATTTCGCATCAATAATATAGGTCTGACCAGGCGCCAGTGCCGGAATCTTGAATCCCTGTCCTGTTGCATATGCGTTTGAGGAATTAAATCCTGTATAAGCCGTAGTAAGTTCTCCGCCGGCAGAATATCCATTGATAAGCTGGATTCCGTTCCATGAATTAGGCCATGTTTCACCGGTAGAACCCATTGTCCAGTATAATCTTGCAAAAGCTGGAGCAGATGTAGTACATCCGATATTTCGCACCCTGAATCTCATGACATTATGCCCCGGCCCTAAATATCCTGGATCCTGATGGGTAAGGTTTAACAAAGCACTGTTGGTACGTCTGTTCCATAGATCTTTGCTCTGGTAAATATTTGCCCAGGTGGTAGCTGAAGGATTCGGTTCTAAACCTATGTCTGCAGGGCTGTCGAACGCTGCAAGGCTATAGATGCTTTTAGCTTTTACAACAGCAGCATAGGCATTAACCAAGCCGTAGCCCATTTGGGTATGCCATGTTCCGTTGGATCTTCCGGAAGTTGAGGCATAACCGTAAAGATCAGTTCTTACCTTTTGGGCTGTCTGTTCTATGATATCGCGTACCTGCTGAGCCGTAAGACAAGGGTTGACGGACAAAATCAAGGCTGCAACACCTGCAATAACAGGGCAGGCAGATGAGGTTCCGTTAAAAGCCGGAGCATAGTTGGACGGATCATACCCATTGCTTCCCTGTCTGTCAGTAGTCGGCATTTTTACACCCGGGGCCATAATGTCAAGCTGGGTTCCATAGCAGCTGCCCCAGCCTTCGCCGTCACATGAAGTAGGGCTTTTTCTTTGTCCGCAGGGGCTCATGGCTCCTACTACAAGGATTCTCGGGTCCCAAATTCCGGGATATCTTATACTGGTATTGTTTTCATTACCGGCTGCAAAAACAACCACCATTCCTTTTCCGCCTCTGCCGTTAACAAGGGCATTCGTAATCGCATTTTCAATAATGACAGAAGGTGTATATCCGCCCCATGAATTGCTGATGACTTCAACACCGTTTACGGTAGACCAGTTAAAGCCGTTCGCGAGCTGCTGAGGAGTATCTGCAAAAGTAAGGTTAATGCTTATGGATATCAGTCTGGTATTCGGGGCAACGCCGCTGATCCCGAGATTGTTGTTCTGTACCGCTCCTGTGATACCGGCGCATGCGGTTCCATGGTCTCCACGTACTATAGAAGGTGACGTATTGGTCTGTGCATCATATCCTGTCCCGAAAACATTTGCAGCAAGATCAGGATGGTTCATTTCAAAACCGTGGTCAAAAATTGCTGTTTTTACATTGGCTCCGGTAGATAAGGTCCAGGCCTGTTCTGCTTTAATGTCTATTCCTGCATAGGCGGCACCGTATTGTCCTGTATTTTTCAGAGACCACTGGCTGCCGAATGAAGGATCAGCCGACGCCTGAAGGTTGTGATACATGAATTCCGGCTCTGCAACTTCAAAATATCCGCTTTCATAGAAGAGGTTAGACATTTCTATGGCATTGGCAAAAGTTGAGTTTTTATTACAGGCTACCGTAAACCATAAAGGCATATATTCATTATACCCCAATACTTCCACATTATTTTTTTCGGCTAATTCATTCAGGCGGTTCAGGTCATTCTTTGATTTGAGTTTTACATAGAAGTTATTGGATAAACCCATCTTTTGACCTTCGGAAGTCAGAAAGCACGGCGAAGCGATAATAACATCTTTACGCATATTTTTCTCTTTTATATTGGCAATATACTGGTCATCAGAAAGCGTTGCATCAGATTCTATTTCCACATAAAAGGTTTTGGTACGGTCGATGATCTTTTTTCCGTCTTTCAAGAGTGAATTTTTTGGAAAGGTTTCCACAACCGGTGTTTTTGCTTTAAGCATTTTTGCGGCATCAATAGTGGTGGAAGTAATCGCAATCGAGGATTTATCTAATTGCAGAGGATACTTTTTTCCGTTGTAGTAATAAAAGTACTGCGACTGCGCATTCATGCCTATGATCATAAAAAGAAGCAGGATAAAGGATAGTATTTTAGTTTTCATATTATTTTTTGTTTTTAATGGTTAACTATGCTGAATAATATGAAGAAATCAGGGCGGTTGAATAGGGTTTGCTGTCATGGCGGTAACTTTAATTAATAATTAGTTTTTGCTCTGACTTGCAATAAATAAAGTCAGGATCTAAGAAGTGATAATAAAGTTATGTGAATTAAGAGTAAGCGAATAATCATATTAATTAAACGCAGACAGATAATGCGCAAGTGATGCGATTATCAGGATAAGTGTGAAAATGAGGAAATAAAGATTTCCTAATTGATTGAATGCCGGATAAATAATCGGGCAATATATGGTTGGTATATCAAAATACAGGCCGGTTGATAAAACCGGCTGCGATTCATACTGTAATGTACACGTAAAATTATTTGTTACAGATAAATCAGCTGCGTCTTCAGCACTTTTCTTCCTAATTTCTCAAGAATGTTTTTATAATTTTCAATCTGCTGTTCATCTTTCCGGTTTTCTTCTCCGGTTTTAAAATCGATGATGATATAACCCTCCGGGCTCTTTAACATCCTGTCCGGGCGGTACACCCTGCTTTCTCCGTTTTCTGAAATCATGATATCCCTTTCGTTGATGATTTCCCATTTGCCGTCAAAAAATTCAGCGTAGGTTTCAAGTATTTCATGCAGGTCGCGGCTGATCTCTTTGCTCTCCTCAATACTGATATGCCCTTCCAGGACATAACAGTCCAAGACTTTCTGAATATCCGCCGCCGTGTTGATCTGGGATAGCAGTTCATGTACAAAAAGCCCGATTCTTACCTTTTCATTCTTCACCTGGTAATTTTTTGAAGGCGTGGCAATCCTTATGGAGGTGTTCTTTTCATTGATATTCTTCAGGATCCGGATATCCCTGGTTTTGAAGGATGAAGTTTTATCCTTCGTATACTTTTTCAGCATTTCAGGATGGGTTTCATACAGGTCAAATTCATCCAGGTTTTCCGTGTTTTTAGATTGCAGGAATTCCAGAAGCTCCAGATTATTGGAGGTCTTATTGGCTTTCTGAATGTAAAAAAACAGCTGTTCCACCGGCCGTGTGGTGGCCACGTACTGAAGGCACAGCCTGTCTACAGCGTTTTTATAAGAATTCTGTCTGTTGAACTGTTCGATTTCCTTATCATACACCTCCAGGTTTTTACTGAATTGGTTGATGTTTACCGATTTCAGCGCCGTATCCTGAGTTGTTTCAAACCAGTTGGTAAATTCCGCATCGCGGTTTTTGTTCATCATCGGGATAAAAACAACAGGAAATTCCAGTCCTTTTGCCTTATGGATGGTCATAATCTGTACTGCATCAATATTTTCCGAAGCCTGAATGGTATAGGCAGATGCCTCTTCATCCCAGTATTTAAGGAATTCTTTGGTGCTCGCGCCCGCATTCTGGGTAAAGTTGAAAAGCATTTCCAGGAAGTTCAGCAGGAAATCCGTTTCCTTATTTTCAACCGAAAATTCATTGATGTAATATTCCACGAAATTATAAAGGTTGAACCTTGGGAAATTATCCTGTTTCAGCTGTAAAGCATATTTTTGCTGAATAAATTCCATTGCACTTTCATGGGATTCCAGATCCAGTATTTCCTTCATTTCCAGGGTGAAATCTGCCATGCGGATCCTTTCCAGTTTATTCAGGTAATACATCATCATGATCAGGCTGGGCTTGTTTTTCGGGTTGGTTTCCCATTTTAGAAACTCAATTACCGCTTTCAGGGTATTGGATAATTCCAGGGTAAGGCCTTTATCAGAAATGGTCTTGATATTGGTTTCCTCACCTTTGTAACGCACTTTAAGGTTCCCCAGTTTTTGGGAATAACTGAAAATGTCGAAATTTCCACGGCAGAGAATGGTTATATCAGAAAACTTAAAGCCGTTATCCAGGATTTCCTGGATGTCTTTACGCATGCTTTCAGACGTATCGGTATAAAAGTCTTCATTGGTTAAGTTCTCGATCAGGTTTACTTTTACCCGGCCTTCCATTGACGATTTCGGATTCTGTTCAGCATCTGTTCCGAAAATGTTTTTATGTTCTTCCTCTAAAATCTCCGAATGAAATTTATAAAGGTCATTGTTGAAGGTCACGATATTTTTTGCACTCCGCCAGTTGTCTTTTAAAACCAGCAGTTCGGCCTGCTTCGGTGAAATTTCCTTTTTGTTGATGATGTCCAGCATTAATTTGCTCTCGCCGCCACGGAACCGGTAGATACTCTGTTTCGGGTCTCCTACCAGCGTAAAAGAAGTGTTGTCTATAGAAACGGAATGATCCCTCAACGGAAGAAAATTCTGCCACTGAAGCTCGGAAGTATCCTGGAATTCATCAAAGAAATAATGCTGGAACTGTGAGCCGACTTTTTCGTAGATAAATGCAGACGGTTCGTTCCTGAGGTTTTCATTGATCAGGATATTGAATTTTGAAAGTAAAACCAGATCATTTTCATCCTCGATCTTTTTAAGCTCATCCTGAATATCCTTGTTTACTTTCAGAGGCAGAAGTGCAGATAGGATTTTTTCTTTTTTCTGCGTTTCAATATACAGAAGGATCAGCTTCATCCTGTTTTCCAGCAGCTGTTCCAGAATCTCAAAAATTTCAGGTTCCTTGTGCTTTGATTTTGAAGCGGCCCCTTTCCGGTAATTATTAAGTACCGATTCCTCAGCGGTGGTCGGAAAAGGGAAACCGGGCCTTTTCTGCTGGTAAAAATCCAGGACTTTAGTGAAGAATCCGCCTATCCCGTTTTTTCCCTGTGCAAAATCTTCAATCCCGATATCTCTTGATGTAAAGAGCTCTACAGACTTTGAAGCGATTTCGGCAGACAGTTTTTTATTCGCTACAATTTCTTTTCTAAGGGTGTTTTTTATATTCTCATAATTGGCGGTATCAAAGTCCTTATTGTTTTTAAGATGCTCATAATGAATATCCTTTACAAACTCTTTTGCCGAATCATAAAGGTTCTTATTAAGGTTGATCCGCTCATTGTTTTCCAGGCTGTAATCCACATAATCCATAAAGGAATTGGAAATCGATTCATTCTCCCCGATCTGGTCCAGCATTTTGTCAACCGCTTCAATCAGAAACGGTTCGGCTTCAATTTCCAGGTTGAAATTTTTGGCTAAGCCCAGCTCATGCGAAAAGCTCCTTACCAGGCGGGAGTTAAAACGGTCAATCGTTCCGATGTTTAAAGTAGAATAATTATGCAGGACATAATCCAGCATTTTTTTTGCCCGTTCATGCAGCTCGTCAATGGTAATCTTCAGTCCCTGTTCTTCAAAAGCTTTCTGAATATTCTTCAGGTCCCCGTTATCAGCATAATCATCAGCAGAAAAATTGCCAAGCCAGGACAGGATTCTTTCCTTCATCTCGTTCGCTGCCTTGTTGGTAAAAGTCAGGGCCAGGATATTCCTGATTGAATGCTGCTGATTGGGATAACGGAGGCAGATCATCAGAAGACGCTGAACGAGGGCATACGTTTTTCCCGAACCGGCCGAAGCATTGATGACGGTATAAGAATTTTGCATTTTGAATGGAATTGATCATGCAAGTTAGCTATTTTTTAAGTGAAATTTTAACAATTTGCAATCGCTATTTAACAGTTTTGAGAGCAGAATTCCAAAAGAAATCCCAAAACACGTTAACTGTGGTTAAACTTACACGAGAAGCGGAAAATAACTTTAGTTTTGTCTGATAAAAAACAGCCCGTGAAACTTAAACTACTCTTTTTCCTATTCAGTGTTTTCTTTATCCACAGCAACGCCCAGGATTATATTTTCGGGAAAATTATTTCCGAAGATCAGAATGAACTTCCTGAAGTAACGGTGATCAATATCAGGACTGATGAAAGGGTCACCACCAACCGGGACGGGCACTTCATGATTTCAGGAAAGGCAGGAGACGGACTGCGTTTCGTGAAAAACGGCTATGAACGGATCCAGCAGAAAGTAACCGGCCAAAATATCAGTTCGCCGATCAATATAACCTTGGTTAGAGCAGCAACCCTGATTGCCGAGGTGGAAATTAAAAAAGACATTACCGGGGATATTTCCATTGATTCTAAAAACCTGAATCCTCCCAAAAAAGTACAGAAGCTGAAGAGCGATCTCGGGCTTTATATGTCTAAAAAATCCGATCCCAGAATTCTGGCGGCGAGACCGGGGGAATTCGTTCAGCCGAAAGGGCAGGGGTTTTCAGTTGGGAAAATTAAAGACAAATGGGATGATGTAGACCTGAGCAGTTACCTGCATTATGCGTTGGGTGAGACCTATTTTACTGATCTGAAAATTGATAAAGCCTTGATTCAGCACTTTATCTATTATGTTTTTGCAGGAGGCTTCGAGAGAAAAAATATTTTGAAATACGGGTTCTGCAGTGACGCCGATTTAATGAGATTTCAGAGAGCCGTTCTGAACAGGATTTCATCATACCGGGCTCCGCAGACGCAAAGGTAACAGAAGTAAAGTAAAGAATTATACTCCTCAGTTATGAAATTCAGATTTTCAGTTGTCCTGCTTTTCTCGGTAATCTCTATGGTCTTGTCACAGACCGTCAGAGGGAAAGTTACTGATGAAGACGGGATTGTACTTCCTGCCGTTACAGTCATCAACATATCTTCAGATAAAAAGACGTATACGGATGCTGCAGGTACTTTTTCTATTGATGCCTCAGCTCAAGATGAGATCAGGTTTGTCAGGCCGGGTTTTGAAAGAGCATCAATACGGACTGGCCAGAATAGCAGTGAAGAGCTGGATATTAAACTGATAAGAATAGCCCGCGAAATTGAAGAGGTGAAGGTTCCCAACATCACCGGGGATCTTACAAAAGATGCCCGGTCTGTGGCGAAAGCAGACAAAGGCAGAGCCGTTCAGGATGCCGTGGGTCTTCCGCAGCCCACAGGCAAAATGCGGGAAAAACCGGCCGAAGTAAAGCAGGTCCTGGTCCCGATTCTTTTGGGGCAGCTTAATGTCAAAGGGATGTATGATCTCATCAGCGGAAAGGCCAGGAAGCAAAAGCGTCAGTACAGGTATGATGATCTTCAGGAAGATATTCTGTGGATCAGGGGCCGGGTAGAAGATGATTATTTTACCAAAGAAGGAATCCCGGAAGAAAGAATTTCAGAATTCATTGCATTCTCCTTTATTGCCAAACCGCAGTCCCGGACGTTCGTAAAATCGAAAAATTTATCCGGCGCTTTACTGAGCATGGATGAAATGATTCCTGTTTTTAAAGCGAGACTGCAGGAAACTAAACTTTGACAGAGCTTTAAAATCTCAGGCATGGAATGGAATTTGATGCATTAAAGCATTGAAAACTAATACAGAACAGTCAAATTAATTGTATGAACAAGAATATTATTGCAGTTGCCATCGCAGCTTTCGGATTTATCGCAGGACTTGCTTTTCTGGGAAATGCCATTAAAAACAGGAATAAATCTGAAAATACCATTGCCGTAACAGGCCTGGGGACAAAACAGTTTACTTCCGATCTGATTACCTGGTCCGGAAGTTTTTCCAAAAACAATCCTGACCTCAAGGCAGCTTATGATGAACTGGCTTCAGACCGGAAAGTGATTAATGATTATCTCATATCCAAAGGAATCAGACAAAATGAAATTGTTTTTTCTTCAGTGGATATTCAGAAACAGTTCAGGAGTTATAACGATGCAAACGGCACCTATGTTCAGGGTGAATTCTCAGGCTACAATCTGACGCAGAAAGTTTCAATCGAAAGTAAAGAGGTGGCAAAAATAGAAAACCTTTCCAGGAATATTACGGAAATTATCAACCGCGGCATTGAATTTACGTCTTCTTCCCCAAGTTATTTTTATACGAAATTGGCTACCGTAAAACAGGAAATGATTGCCTCGGCAACAAAGGATGCCAAGGCACGGGCAGAAAAAATAGCGGAAAATTCCGGCAGCAGCCTGGGCAATCTTAAAAAAGCAACGATGGGTGTTATCCAGATCACGGCCCCAAATTCAAATGAAGACTATTCCTACGGCGGGACTTTCAATACTTCTTCCAAAGAAAAAGAAGCAAGCATTACCATTAAGCTGGAGTATGGGGTAGATTAAATCCCGTTTCAATAATGATCATGCATAATTTAAAAGCTTATGTATAATTTCCTGTGTAAGCTGACAAAGTTTATAAAAAAATCCGGAGCAGTACACTCCGGATCTGTATTTTAGTGATATACAACATCATAAATCTCATCCTTAACTTCCTGTAACTTTTCAGGAGCATAATTGGCGAGCAGCCATAAATTCAAAGGTTTTTTATCTTTCCCGTAGCTGGGCTGTACATACATTTCATCAATCAGGCTGAAGCTGTTTTTCCTGTAAAAAGCATACCGTCTTCCTGCGTTTTCATCCCGATGTTCAGGTTCGATTTCCAGGATAATCCGCGGATGATTTTCAGATAAATACCGTATGATATGAGAACCGAGGCTTTGGTTCCTGAATTCTCTAAAGACCTCAAAATGCTCCACGAAAGTATAGGTACTCAGTTCCCACAGGATAAGATATCCGGCATTTTTCGTTTCATGTAAAACGGAAAGTATTTTTACTTTCGGATTAAGAAAAAGAGCAGCGAGCTTGTCCCGGTCCCTTCTCTCATCTTCGGTGAAAGCAGAGCAGTAAGAATGGTAAATTTCCTGAAACCTATAGTCTTCAGGTGACGTAATCTGTAAAAATTCCATAATTTATAAATCAAAAACATTAGGTCTCCTGGTAATAAAAATATCCTTTACCCAGAGGGTAAATGCCAGTCCGAGGTAGATCAGAAAGAAAAATCCGGCGGTTGCAAAAGTGGAATAGATGAAGAATACCCTGAGTTTGGATACGGGAATTCCCAGTTTCGCTCCTGTTCTCGTAAGAACGCCAAACCATTCCCTTTCCATTTTATGGCGCAAGTTATCAAGCATCTGAAGAATCTTTTAAAAGTTTAAAACCGATGCCGCAATTTAAGCAATTTTTCTCTTCACAAGAATGTTTATAATGAAAAATAAGGCTCTGGCTTTCCAGGGCAGTCTTAATGTTTACTCCCAGTCTTTTCCATTCATCCGTTACCGAATTTTTTTCTGCGGAAAGCTTACGGTAAAAATGAATGATCTCATCTGCAATCTCTTCCCTGTGGTATTTATGATAGGTATACTTCAAAGGTAAGACGGTATTCAGGATCACCAGATCCGTGAATTCTTTTGTCAGGGTTTTAGGCTGCTCAACCTTTGATATTTTCCCAAAATTAAAATGATTGTCCCAATATTCCGAAGCTTTTACATCTTTAAAAAGTTCAGACAGTTCATCCGCATCTTTGATATGGATGATTTTTGAAAACAGGTTATGATGGCGGTGGTACAGGGCAGCTAACTGAGACAGGCGGAGGGTAGGGAAATTAGGCGGCCTTAATCTTAGAAATTTAGGATGGAACTGTACCTCTGAAATGTTGAATTTGGCTTTAACAAACTCAAATTCCCGTTTCCATAAGTTCATCTGTTCATCTTCCGGATGATCAAGCCACCCGGAAATCCCGAACAGCAAGGCCTCAAGCTGCGTTTGGTTCTGCCTGACCTTATTGATGACGGTGAAATCTATACTTTCAGCCATCTGTTTAAAGATAAAGGCATTCACCTTAAGCCCGAAAGAATAGGCGAGGCTGTGGAATAAAACAGCTTCAAAATTATTTTTAAACTGCTGCAGGCTCCTTTCAAAATCCAGCGATTTTTCTTCCAGCTTTTTCAGGATATTTTCTTCATGAAAAGCTACCGGAATTTTGGAAGCTTTAAAAACAGGCTCGCAGGGAATAAACTGGTTTCCGTTTGCCAGCTTCTCATATTTTTTGAGCACCTCTTCATCAATATATGCTTTAAGTTCCAGGGTCGGAATATTTTTATCGGTAAACTCATTGATTTCTATGTCGTGATGAAAAACAACATGCAGAATAATATTCCGGTAATTGGGGTCCTGGGAATGGTTGTGGAAAATCCAGTCAGATGACTTTACATGCAGTTCAATGTGTCCGGCTAACAGGATATTCCTGATTTTCACTTTTGCGTCTAAAAAATCAGGGCCGGCATTGGTATTCCATTTTCCGAATTCTATGATTTCAACGGGGCTTCCTTCAATATCCATAAAATCAAAATTCTTGAATATCTTGAAATTCCAGAGATACTGTAATAATTTTTCGGTCATCAGTTGTGTTTTTGTGGTACCACTAATGTAGGGAATTTTTTAATCGGGAGGAAATAAGCCGATTAATTTTATGGCTGTTCATCAATCTAAAGGAAAGGTTCTTTAAATTTTAATATTATGATAAGCAAAAGCATCCTTACGGGATGCTTTGATATGATATAGAATCGTTTTTTAAAGTTTTGCTTAAATCAGATAATGGTTATCTCATTTTTAAAATGTTCAATCGTTGTCCGGTACATTTCCTCATACACCGGAAGTACATTTTTCAGATCAAATTTAATGGCCTGCTCTTTCGCATTTTTCTTCATCTGAACTAGGAGTTCCTCATTGCTCAGAAGCTTGATGGTGTAATTGCTCATGGCTTCTACATTACCGATCTCCGCCAGGAATCCTGTTTCCCCTTGGATGTTTACCTCAGGGATTCCACCTGCATTGGAACTGATGACCGGTGTATGGGCAGCCATTGCTTCCAGAGCAGC
This sequence comes from Chryseobacterium sp. Leaf201, assembly GCF_001421435.1. Taxonomy (GTDB): domain Bacteria; phylum Bacteroidota; class Bacteroidia; order Flavobacteriales; family Weeksellaceae; genus Chryseobacterium. The sequence continues at coordinate 22,046 of NZ_LMKA01000046.1, read as the reverse complement.
CAGACCGAAGCTTTCCTGTTCAGAAGGTAGTAAAAACACGTCCGAAAGCTGAAGGATTTTATACAGGTCATTCACCTTGCCGAGCAGTCGGATCTTAGAAATCAGTTCCGGGTTTTCCTCTAAAAACTGATTTACTTTTTCCATATCCGGCCCTTCACCGATGATGATTAATTTTGATTTTACCTTTTTCTGGACGTTTTTGAAGATCTGCAGCACTTCATCCACCCGCTTTACCGGACGTAAGTTGGAAACATGGATCAGGATTTTCTCGTCAGCATTGGCAAACTGGGTTCTCTGGCATTCATTGCGCTCTTCAAACTCAGAATTGTCAATAAAATTGGTAATCACCTGGATTTCTTTTTTTATCTTGAAAAACTGCAGCGTATCTCTTTTTAAGCTTTCTGAAACAGAAGTTATGGCATCTGACTGGTTAATGGAAAATTCTACCGCATGCTTGTAGCTCGGGTGCTGTCCTACCAAAGTAATATCCGTACCGTGAAGCGTTGTGACCAGCGGAATGTCATTGTTGTCTTCCTTCAGCATCTGTTTGGCCGTGAAAGCCGCATAGGCATAAGGAATCGCATAATGGGCATGAAGCAGATCCAGTTTGTACAGGTTCACAACCCGGTAGATCATAGAACTCAGGGCAATGTCATAAGGCTGGTACTGAAAAAGAGGATAGGTCTGGACATTCACCCGGTGAAAGAAAATATTAGGGTTGGTAATATCCAGTCTTGCAGGAAGGGCAGAGCTTATAAAATGGACTTCATAGCCTTTGTTGGCCAGAGACATGCCCAGTTCGGTTGCTACAATTCCGCTCCCTCCGTAGGTCGGATAGCAAAGTATGCCTATTTTCATTAGTGTATAATTATTTTGATGGTGTAATAACTGCTATTGGTTTATCATTGTATTTTCAGAGGCAGAATTCAAGTCTGTTCCGGCTCCGGCTTTCAACTGATCATTGACCAGTACGGGAAGCCTTCCCCATATTTTTGTTTTTCCGTTGAGTGCATCAGCAGTTGCCGTCATGGAATCATCATTGTTTTCATAAGCAACAAGAACAGTGGAAACTTTAGACAGGTCAATATCTTTCAGGGCATAAGCGCTTCCGAAAACAGTAAGGATCACATTCTGGTTCCTGGTCAGTTCAGCCAGGACTTTTTTTGAAGCCTCAGAAATTTTATAAGGCTTATAAGCGGTTGAATTGTCTTTGTGAAAGCCTGCGATTACGGTAGAGTTTGCCGGAATGGATTTAATTTCAGCTGCTTTTTTAATAATAACATTTGATCCCAGCCGGTTCGCAAAAGTCTGATAATGCGCTTCTTCCAACGGAACGTAATAAATTTGTTTCCCGCTTACAGGAAGCAGTTTTTTTTCATCCTTTAATAACGTAAGTGCATTTGAATACAAATGCTGAACGAGAACTTTATGGGAATCATCATTCAGGTCAGCGTTAATATGTTCCGGATTTTTGGGAGCATATTGATCCAATCCTAAAAAATATTTGGTCAGAAGAATTTTCTTCACACTTTCCTCCACTCTCGACTGTGAAATTTCTCCGTTGTCAATTGCCTTCTGGATGAGTTTTTTTCCTTCCGCCACGCCCTGTGAAAACAGCATAATATCGTTTCCGGCTTTAAAAGCTAAGGCGTCCAGTTCTCCGGGTTTATATTTATTCGCTACAGCGCCCATATTCAAAGCATCTGTAATAATTAAGCCTTTATAGCCTAATTTTTCCTTCAGCAGTCCGGTGATGATATTTTTGGAAACCGATGCCGGAACTCCTTTTCCAGACTCAAGTGCGGGAACGTAAAGATGGGCTACCATAACGCCGCCGATGCCTTTATCCATTAAAGCTTTGAAAGGCGCAAGCTCTACAGCTTCCAGTCTTTCTGAAGTATGTGAAACCACGGGTAAATCTAAATGAGAATCAGTGCTGGTATCCCCATGCCCCGGGAAATGTTTGATTGCCGCTAAAATATTGTTTTTCTGAAGTCCGTTTGAATAGGACAGGGCAGAAGTGATTACATTATTCACTTCTGACCCAAAACTCCGGTTGCCGATAATCGGGTTATTGGGATTGGTATTTACATCAACCACAGGCGCAAAATCCCAGTTGATTCCCATCCGGTGACAGTCTTCGGCAATCTTGGCTGCCATTTTCTCAATTAAGCTTTTATCCTGGATGGCCCCAAGCGTCATCGCCCAGGGGAACTTATACGCAGCAGCAATTCTCTGGTACACGCCCCATTCTGCATCCATCCCGATCATCAGGGGAACTTTTGATTTTTGCTGGAATTCGTTAACAAGGGTAATTTCTCTCGCTGCATCGTCCTGCATCAGGATGAGTCCGCCTATTTTATCATTAACAACGATATTTCTAACGGCATTGATTTCGTTTTCGCCTTTATTGGTATACAGGGCTACGATAAACAGCTGTCCCAGTTTTTCGTCCTGGGAAAGTTTTCTGTATGTTTTATCAACCCAGTGGTGTGCCTTTTTCAAATCTTCTTTGGAGAGGTTTTCAGGCTGGTACTGGGCATTGATTTTTAAACTTAGAAACAAGGAAATAAAAACCAGAGTATAAACCAGTTTCTTCATAAATTTTGAATAAGAACAAAAATACAATTAAAAAAATGATGAAAGCAATGTTTTTATTAACTTTTGGTATATGATTTGAATATGCTTTATATAATAAACAAACAAACTTTTATAAAATGAAAAAATTTCTTCCAATGTTACTGCTGGCTTTTGTTAGCTTATTCATATTCAGCTGTAAAGATGACGATGATAATCAGGATTTTGATACTTACTCTCAAGTAAGAGATGCTACAGGAACATTTACATCACCTGATTTTACTCTTTCTATGGATATTAGTATTGAAAGTACAGATGTAGTTTTAGTATATAGAAGAGTAGGAAATGTATGGCAAATTATCCCTAAAACATATTATTTAGATGATGTTCAGAATTATCCTACAGGCAGAGAATTAGACTATGATTTTGATTTCAATACTCAAGAAGTCAACATTAGAACATCAGCAAATTTCAATCAACTTTCTCAAATGTCACCAGCAGAAGCAACTCAATATTTATCAAACCAAACATTTAGAGTAGTATTAGTACCTGCAAGTGCTGCAAAAGGGACTTCTACAGTTGATACAAGTGATTACAATGCAGTAATTAAATATTATAATCTTAATGATTCCAATGTTAAGAATGTGAAAGTAAATTAGTAAAATATATCTTTTCAGTTTTTTATAATTACAAAAAATCTCTGGAAGCAATTTCGGAGATTTTTTTATTAAATTTATTTTGGACACCTCATACATGGTGGATTTCTATCAGGGTTTAATGGAGGATTAGGTGTAGAAATATAAGAAGGATCAAAAGGTTTTTCTATAATTTTTATATTTTTGAGTAGCATATTAAAAGAACTTTCCGGAATAAATTGAAGATTATTTGGGTCTGCCAATTCTGGTAAAAAATAAATTATAAGAGCATTTCTAGGAGTTAAAGTTGAATAATTAAATGTAAACGACTTTTCTTCATATGAAGGAGGAATGGATATTATTGCTTTTTGAGTCTTGTAATAATTTCTATCAGATATAAACCGAGATACAACAGGTCTTCCAGCGCATGGATTGCCTCCCCTTATTTCAGGCGAATCAGCCAGTTCTACGGCAACTGTAGGAAATGCTTGACTTTGCTCAAGACCATGATAATCATCATTTTGATCATAAGTGTCGTGCTGCTCTTTATAAATAAAATCTTGAATATTAGTTTCTAATATAATTTCATAGGTAGTATTGGCTTGAAATGGAAATTCAATGGATAATGCATTAGTAAAAGGATCCTCATCTATAGATGTTTGTCCATTGCTGCTTGTTTTCACTTTTGGACGATTTCCAGCTTGAAATTTAATTCCGGCCCAGCTTATATCTCTTTGAGGTTTTCCATATCCTCTAAGAATATAGTCGTTATAATATAAGGGATTTGGTCCATATGAATTACCGGTACTCGTACTACATCCTCCATTTGATGCTTGAGCACCACTTGGTATGTGTAAATCCATTACTGTAGTAAGTGCTTTGGAAACTAATGAACTATTATCTATTAACGAAAATGTTTTTGAAGATTGTATAGTTAATGTATTATCAGTTTGTTCGTCAATAATATCATTTGTTGCACAATTCAATAAAGTAAGCATAGAAGCTGACAAAAATATTTTTTTCATAAAGTTTTTAAGTGGTAAACTTATGAAAATAAGAAAGGAAATTAACTATAATATATTGATTATGATATTTTATGTCTTTTGAAAATATTAAATCATAAAGCAAATCTGATTATTTAGTTGTTATCATCAATCAGATGACCGAAATAATCTTTTTTTGTCTGTAAGTATCCCCGGCTCGTTTCATTAGCAGGAATTTGCAGTGGTATTCTTGAATTAAGATGAATGTCGCTTTCCTGCACATATTTTACCTTTTCAGGATTATTGGTCAGCAGATTGATATCCTTGATATTTAATATGGTCAGAATCTCAATAGCTACCCCGAAGTTCCGGTCATCAGCAGGAAGCCCAAGCTTCAGATTGGCTTCTACTGTATCGAAACCCTGTTCCTGTAAAGAATATGCTTTTAACTTATTAATGATTCCTATGTTTCGCCCTTCCTGACGAAGGTAAATGATAACACCTCCGTGTTCCTGGATGTATTTCATTGCCGCATCGAGCTGCTGGCCGCATTCACACTTTTTTGAATGGAAGACTTCTCCGGTAATGCATTCTGAATGGAAGCGTACGTTGACAGGTTTTGAAAAATCTGTGTTTTCTGCGACGATGGCCATGTGAGGCATCCAGTCATTTTCGTTTTCGGATAAAGCAATCATTCGGAAGGTGCCGTATTCTGTAGGCACGTTAGATTCCGCCTGAATTTTAATCATTGATTTTTTAGATACCCTTAATTAATTTAATTCCCTTTAATATAATCTTCGATTGCAGAAACGTTTGTTTTTAATCTTACAAGATAACGGTTAAGTACTTCATTATCGTCGCTGTTAAGATCCTGTCTTAATTTCTGGACTTTTTTGTAAGATTTTTCAAAATCTCTTATGGCCTTTTTCTTTCCTCCTGGATTATTTACATCTATCGCATATAAATAATTCTGAAGGCTGTACTTCAGCACTGTAATTTCGCTGTTTAACGCTGTGTTCTTAAAATTCGGGAAAGTGGCAATGAGATTGGAAATCTCAGATGCATTTACATTCCCTTTTACACTGATTTCAATGCTGTTTTTTGTATCTCTGTCTGAATCTGATCCTTTGGTTTCGCTGTAAAAGCTGGATGACAACGGAGAGAAATTAGGTTTTTCCGTTGCGCAGGATGTTATGATAAGTATTGTTCCACAAAAAAATAGTCGTTTCATTTTTGCCCCTTTTGATAGAGGATTGGGTTAAGACTTTCATCGTTGTACATTTTCATCTGTTTGTACACCTTTATCTTAACATCACCGTTCTCAATATCAGAAAGCAACTGATTAATAGAAGTTGAAAGATCCTCATGCTGATCCAGAAGTACATCCAGCTTTGCCTTACAATTGGCTCTGTGTTCTTCTGAAGCCGAATCTCTGTTGGCCTCTAATGACATATGATAAACTTTGAGTGCAAGAATTGACAATCTGTCTACCGCCCATGCGATAGTCTCGGTGTTGATTTTTGCTTCAGGTTTAGGAGTTATATTTTTGTATTTATCAAGAAACCAGCTGTCTATAAATTCTACCAGATCAGTTCTTTTCTGATTGGAAGCATCTATGGCTCTTTTTAATTGAAGAGCTTCAGCCGGATCAATATTTTCATCTCTAATTATATCTTCCAAATGCCATTGAACGGTATCAATCCAGTTCTTTGCATACAAAATCCGTTCCAAAGTATCTTTTTCGAACGTGTTATTAATTAGCGTATTAACGTCATCATGCACATGGTAGTCTTCAATACTTTGATTGAAAACCTTCCATGCAGTTTCTGTAAAGTTCATTGGTATAGAGAATTTAGTTACCTGAAGGCGTATTATTGGTTGGTTTGTTCTCTGTGCCCGGTTTGTCTTCTTCTTTCACGGCATCCTTAAATTCTTTGATACCGGAGCCTACACCTCTCATCAGTTCAGGAATTTTTTTACCTCCGAAAAGCAGTAAAAGGATTACAGCTACAATCAGGATGTGCTGCCATGACAAGGAAAGTATTGTTAACGTATTCATCTTATTTTTTTTACAAAGTTAATCTTTTTATCAATAGGAAACCCAACCTAATGGATCTACCGGTGTACTTCCGTTCCATACCTGGAAATCAAGGGTATAAGTACCGTCAAAATCCTGTCCGATTACCCCTACCGGAGTCCCTGCTGATACCTGTTGTCCTTTGGACACAGTTACACTTCCAAGGTTGGAATAGATGGTAAAATAATTTCCGTGTTTTAAAATAACCGTCTTTGTACCGTCACTGTTTGCCAATACAGATGAAACAGTTCCCGGGTATACAGACTTGGCTCTGGTCCCGGAAGGTACCGAAATTTTAATACCGTTATTTTCCTCCTCAATATTTTTGAATACAGGGTGAGGTCGTCTCCCGAAACGGTGCGTGATCTGTCCGGCTCTGTCTGCAGGATATCCCAGGCGTCCTTTGCTGTCAGCGAAATTGCTTCCTGCAACGGTTGTAACACCGTAGCTGGTCATGGCTTTTGTTTCAGCAGCTTTCTTATCATCCTCTTTTTTCCGGACGAGTGCCGCTTCGGCAGCTCTTGCCTGCACTAATTTCTCAGTGGCCTCTTTGGCTTTTGCAGTAGCTTCATCAGATGCTTTTTTTGCAGCAACCTTTCTTGCTTCGTCTCTTGTTGTTGCTTCGGCTTTGGCAGCATCTTCATTACGTTTCCGTTCTTCTTCCGCTCTCTTCGCAACTAATTCCGACGCCTTTTTAGCAGCCGCTTCTGCAGCAAGCCTTTCCCGTTCCAGCGCTTCAGCCCTGATTTTATTTTCAGCTTCTATTTTCGCTTTTTCCCGTTCCGCAGCTATTTTTGCAAGACGGATTTTTTCTGCTTCAGCTTTTTTCCTGGCTTCTTCTTCCGCTTTTGCTATTCTGATTTCTTCTGCAATGATGCTTCTGATCTGGCCTTCCAGTGTTTTAGACTGTACCTGTTTCTGTCTGAGTTCAGAACTTAATTTGGATTCGTTCTTTCTGAAATCGGCTACCAGCTGTTCTTTCTGGGCTCTTTCAGCATTAATAGTGGTGAGGTCTTTCTGCTGATTAACCAACAGATTGGCTTTTGCCTTTGCGGAATTCTGTTTAGCAGCAATACTCTGCTTTATTTTTGCGGCAACATTGGAGATCTCGGCTGCTTTCTTATCCTGATAGTCAGAATATTGTTTCAGATACTGAACCCTGCGGATTGCTTCTCCCATATTTTTGGCAGAAAGAATAAAGGTTACCTTATTCTGTACGCCTTTATTTTTGTAAGCGTTTACCAGAACCTTTGCATAATTTTCCCTGAGGATTTTAAGCTCTTTATTCTGATGGTTGATTTCAAGCTGACGAAGATAAATCTCGTCTTCAATGAATCTTTTTTCCTTTTGGGTATTCGTGTACACTTTTTCTCTTAATGCCAGTTTTTTGTTGACATTATCAAGATAGGCCACCGAAAGTTTAGATTCATTTCTGGTTTTTGCTAAATCTGTATTTATCTGTGCAATTTGTTTTTTTAGTTCGGCATTTTGTTTTTGCAGCTGTTCTTTTTTAATGTTTTGCCCGTAATGCAGGGAAAAGAACAGGATACCTATTAAAAAGCTAAATTTTTTAATCATTGAATCTCGATTTTCTTATAACTGGATGGTACAGAATAGGGCGTATCCATCCTAGAAAAATCAAATTTCGTATTTTCCAGTAAAATCTGGCTGCTTTTTGATCCTTTTATAATTATTTTAACACTCTTAGGAAGACGAATCCCTTTAATTTCTTCCCAGTTGCTGTATGATACTTCGAGTTCATCAGGAGTTAATACATCTTTTAGATTAACCGCCAGCAGATCATAATTTTTATCGTACTGAAGAGTTATTTTGTATTCTCTTGTTTTTTCATCCGTTACAATTTTCTGATTGACGCGGGATGCCATCTTAAATCCCTGTGCATTTCTAGTCAGTATAAACTGTGAATCGTTGATTTTTACAAAAGTTCTGCCCATCAGGATTTTTTCAAGCGATTTATAATCAATGAAATTTACATTCAGCAGATTGTTAAGATAATCAAAATCAGAATCAATATAGGTTTTACTGGTTTTGTCCTGCCCCTTAATGCCTTCAGGTGTTGCAATTCCCCGGGCAACTGTAATCACAAATGCCTGAAGCGTCATCCACACCTTTGTATCCTTTTCAATATAAATAGTCGCATCTAAGGTCGGGATAAAGCTTCCTGTTTCCACATTGACTTTACTGCTGATTTTTATCTGCTCGAAATCTGGCTGTATAAGTACATGCTCAAAAAATGCGAATTTATCACTTACCGGCTGATTGCTGTCTTTTGGCAGCCTGTTATCCTCAAGAACGAAAGTACTGTCCGTTTTCACACGCCTGTCCTTTTTTCGGGCAGCATTTCTCGTTTTACAAGAAGTTACCAAAAAAATTAATAACAGCGCTATAATCCAGTTTCTCATTTATTTACCTTTCAAATTAAGATGTTGCAATATTAACGCCAAACCACACAAAATGTTTTGTGTGGTCTGTATTTGCTTTATTGAATTGAATTTTCCTTACCCTGTCAGATTATTTAGATAAGAAATCCAGAACCGAATAATCTCCCAAAGAAATTTCTCTGGCTACCCCGAAATACTGCGCGGAATTACCGATCATTGAATTGGAAAGGTTTCCGTGGTTAATTCTTGTATTTTCCTGGATCAGGGAATTTTCAATATTTGAGTTGACAATAATGGTATTGTTCCCTAAAGAAACACCCGGGCCGACCTTTGAATTGGAAATCTGTACATTTTCACCGATAAAACAAGGCTGAATAATCAGGGAATTTTCAATATGGGCTGAAACAGGATATGTAGACATCTCTTCCCGCTCATATTCAAGGATCTTGCTGTTGGTTTCCACGGTTGCATTTTTATTCCCGCAGTCCATCCAGTCATTTACCTTGCCCAGCGAAAACTTCGCGCCTTTAGCCCTGAGGTTTTCCAACGCGGTAGTCAATTGGTATTCGCCGCCGTTTTTAATATCATTGTCCATGATATAATTGATCTCGTCCATCAGCTTTTCAGCACTGTTGAAATAATAAATACCGATAATGGCAAGATCGGAAACGAAAGTCTGGGGCTTTTCAACAAAATCCGTTATAAAACCATAGTTGTCAAGTTTTACCACTCCGAAAGCGGAAGGATCTTCAACACTTTTCACCCAGATTACACCATCTGAATTTTTATCCAGGACAAAATCTGCACGGAAAAGCGTATCGGCAAAGGCAATAACCACATCACCGCTCATCGACTGTTCGGCACATTTAATGGCGTGGGCTGTTCCCAGAGGATCGTTCTGATAATAAATACTTGCTTTTGCTCCTAATTTTTCAGCGATCTGAATGAGGGATTTCTCAATCTCCGGACCAAAATCCCCGATGATAAAAGCTACTTCTTCAATATTTTCTCCTGCAACTTTAGCAATATCTTCTACCAATCGTTGTACAATCGGTTTTCCTGCAATCGGGATAAGAGGTTTCGGAACAGTGAGTGTATGCGGACGCAATCTGGAACCACGTCCGGCCATAGGAACAATAATTTTCATAAATTATACAGTATGTTTTTTTGTTTGTTGAGTTTTAATTTTTGATAAAGATAACAATAAAACCATTTGCTATGGTACTGATTATGTTTCTTTAGAAATAAGTATTTGAATATAAGTTATTTGCAGGCACGAGAATTATCTCCTGATTTTTGATAGCAGCATATCTTTTTCAGAATAGATCAGGACCGCAGTGTAGATCAGGAACAGTAAGTTTCCGACCCAGAAGTTATAATCAAAAAACTGTACAATGGCGTAACTGAAAATCATCAGCATTCCTAGAAACAGCGTCATTTTCTTGATACGGTAAGGGATAGGATAATACTTTTGGCCCAATAAGTAAGAGGTGACCATCATTACAAAATAGGCTATAAAAGTAACCCATGCAGATACCATGAAGCCAAATTTTGATAAGAATACCAAATTTAAAATAATAGTTATTCCGGCTCCCAGCCAGGAAATGATTGTTCCGATTTTAGTCCTGTCCGTCACTTTGTACCATGTTGAGAAATTATAGTAAATCCCAAAGCAAAGATTGGCAATTATGATAATAGGGATAATGTCGATTGCTGTCCAATACGAACTGTTCGGGATTAAAAGCTGTTTAAGCCATGAAATGTTGGCAATAATTCCCATGGCTACGGTTGATGCGAAAAATGTAAAGTATTCTGTTACTTTAGCATATGTATTCTTTGCATCTTCATTATTCATCTGTTTGAAAAAGAATGGCTCAATTCCCATTCTGTAAGCGGTTACAAATAAGGTCATTAAAACAGCTAATTTATAACATCCGCCATAAGCTCCGGCATCTTCTTCAGGAATGAACCATATCTGAATGGCCTTATCAAAATTTTCGTTAAACATAAAAGCAAGGCCGGCAATCATTATCGGCCATGAATATTTTATCATCTTGCTGAAAAGATCAGCCGAAAATTCAAGTCTGGTTTTAAAAACGATAGGAAGTAGTAATACAAAACCTAAAAAGCTTGCTGCCAGATTACTGTAAAAAGGAAAAGAAACTTTTTCTTTTAAGCCAAAATCGTGAGATATGCTTAAGGGGATGTATAAAAATAAGGCAAGTGTTAAAACAGTCTGAAAAAGTGATTGTAACACCCTTATCACTGAATACTTTATCGGTTTGTTGTTATAACGGAGCCAGGCAAAAGGAATAACACAAAGAGTATCAAAAAATGCAATCCATGCAAACCAGCGGATATATTCCGGATTTGAAGAATATTTTAAAGTGTCTGCAATCGGCTGGGCAAAAATAAGACAGCCTAAAAGGAAAAGTGCAGACAATCCTGACAAAAACCAAAATGAGGTATTGAATGTTTTATTCTGATTTTCTTTATCGGATGAAAAACGGAAAAAAGCAGTTTCAAATCCAAAAGACAAAAGGATATTGACAAAAGAAATCAATGCATAGAGATTTGAAAATATGGCAAAATCTTTCTTTTCAATCTGATCAATATACAGCGGGTTTAATATAAATAAAATAACCCTCGGCATAATTGCCCCAATTCCATATATAATAGTCTCGTTCAGAAGTTTTTTCATCTGTTAATTTTATTTTTATCGGTCAGATGGAATCTCTGATTTCAAAAGGTGAAATTTTCTGCAAATGTAAATATTTAGAAATTGATTTTTGATCACCGTTATTAAAATTCATTCATAAACCTTAATTTTGCTTTTATTGGAAGCCGGATAGTAGAAGTTAGAAATTAGTGATTTCTATAAAACTTAATTATAATTTATAACTTAAACCTGACTTCTGATATCTAACCTCTAATTTCTAAGAAAGTAAATGAAAATCTTAATCAAGAACGTAAAAATCGTTAACGAAGGACAAATCTCTGAAGGTGATGTGCTCATTGAAAATGATTTGATTTCTAAAATAGAAGCTTCTATTCCGGAGGAAGCAGATCAGGTAATTGACGGTTCAGGAAAATATCTTTTGCCGGGAGTGATTGATGACCAGGTACATTTCCGCGAGCCGGGCCTGACGCATAAAGGCGATATTGAAACAGAATCCCGGGCTGCCGTTGCGGGCGGTATTACCAGTTTTATTGATCAGCCGAACACCGTTCCGAATGCGGTAACCCAGGAGTTGTTGGCAGATAAATACGAAATAGCTTCCCAAAAAGCGTATGCCAATTACGGTTTTATGATGGGCGGAACGAATGATAACCTGGAAGAGGTGCTGAAAACAAATCCGAAGAATGTTCCCGGAATTAAGCTGTTCCTGGGTTCTTCCACGGGAAATATGCTGGTAGACAATCCTGAAACCCTTGAAAATATTTTCAGCAATACCAAAATGCTGATTGCGGTTCACTGTGAAGATGAGGCGACCATTAAAGCCAATACCCAGAAATACATGGATGAATACGGTGAAGACATTCCTGTAAAATTCCACCATCTGATCAGGAGCGAAGAGGCCTGTTACAAATCTTCCTCAAAAGCGGTTGAGCTGGCGGAAAAAACCGGGGCCCGGCTTCATGTTTTCCATTTGTCCACAGCAAAAGAAATGGAACTTTTCAGAAATGATATTCCTTTAAAAGATAAAAAGATCACTGCAGAAGTCTGTGTTCACCACCTTACTTTTACCAATGAAGACTATGAAACGAAAGGCGGACTGATCAAATGGAATCCGGCTGTGAAAACACAGAAAGACAAGGACGGGCTCTGGGAAGCGCTGCTGGACGATAGAATTGATGTGATTGCAACAGATCATGCACCTCATACCTGGGAAGAGAAGCAGAATGTATATACCAAGTGCCCTTCTGGTGCGCCGCTGGTTCAGCATTCCCTCGTAGTAATGCTTGAAAACTACAAAAACGGAAAAATTTCTTTAGAGAAAATCGTTGAAAAAATGTGCCATAATCCGGCCATTCTTTTCAGAGTGGAAAAAAGAGGTTTTGTAAGAGAAGGGTACAAGGCAGATCTTGTTTTGGCGGACCTTAATACAAACTGGACGGTGGATAAGGAAAATATCCTGTACAAATGTGGCTGGAGCCCGCTGGAAGGCACAGAATTCCATTCTAAAGTTACCCATACTTTTGTCAATGGTAAACTGGTATATGATAACGGGAAGATCAGTGAGCAAAAATTTGGAGAGCGGCTGCTTTTTAAAACTGAAGAATAAATGTCCATAGAAGCGGGCTTTAGCCCGCTTTTTATTTGGGTAAAAGTGTGTTAGATAAAATCTAAAAACTACACAATATCTAATTTTCAAATCACAATATTGTGTAGTTTTGTGCTGAAAAAATTCCATGTTTATGTTTAAATTTTTATTGATTTTATTTCTTTCTATTTCATTATCTGTCAGCTCGCAAGATAACACGAATTCTCTTTCAAACTCATCATGGACACGGACACAGTCTAAAATGATGGATGGCAGCAGAGATCTGTCGCAAGAATCTTATCGACCTTTAGTGTGGAAATTTAACGGAAATAAATTGTGTGAAAATATTGATTCGTGGTTTTTAGCAGTAAATAAATGCAACAACATTAAAGTTGAAAATAGTTTTATAAAAATGTCTGGTAAGACAGTTTATCAGATTGAAAAACTTACAGCAGATTCATTAGTCGTAGTAGAAAACTGGGAGATGAAAACTTCTCCTGACAAAATAAAAAGAATGCGGTTTGTCAATACGGCGATTCTTATGAAGGATTTTGTGAAGAACGAAAAGAGTGATTCAATTGTAATTACTGCTCGGGATATTATTCCAGCTTTAAAAAAAGATCTTATTTCTGACATTACCAGTATTCTTATGAAAAAAGGTCTTAATCACGATGTTACTTTGGATGGGCAGATTTTTATTTTCCCCAAAGCACAGAAAGTGGAGGTAATAACGGATAATAAAAAGCTAAGTAAAAACAATCAAGCCACTATTGATGTATTTAAAACAACTTTACAGGAAAACTTCAAAGCTTGGAATCTTATGGGATTTGAGCGATTTGAAAAAATAATTATTCCATATCGCTTCCACAGTAAACAGGATGAAGGTACTGCAAGTATTTCTTTTTCCGGCAGAATTCCTTTAAAAGAAACCAAATTATTTATTCCTGTGATAAAAAATAAATTTACTTCTTTAGAAAATTTCAGTAAAGGTTATAAAGCGGTTGAAAATCAAAAATTTGATAATGCCGTTCACTTTTTCAATCAGGCTTTTGAATATGATAATACTAATACCGATGCATTGTATAATGTAGTTTCTACTTCACTTTCTCAAAACAAAACAGATGTTGCTTGTGTCGCTTTAAAAAAGTTAAATGAATTGGAGCAGGCAGAAGGTATGAAATTATATAAAGAAAAATGTTCTGGAAAGTAAAATTAGAAAACTAATTTTAAACGAGTTGAAGAATTTGAAACTCAATGGTTTCGTCAAAAAAGTAGTGGATTCCGAACAGATAGCTGTGGTCGTAGAATATATTTCGACAAATAACAGCAAAACTTTGAAAACGGTAATTTGGCACTTTCAGATTGGGAAGAACACATGAAAAGTATCATCGAAGATATTTTTGAAAATAAATTTCGCAGATTAAGCAGATCCACTAGATTATAATGGTTAAAAATCTGCCTAATCCACTAAATCTGCGAGAGATATATTCAGAATGATTTAAAAATCAATCAATAACAATACTTTCAATTGCTTTTTCTAAAGCGTTTTCCATAATGCCGGGAATGGACAGGCCTTCTGCCCGGAACACACTCACATCGGTTACGCCGTAAAAACCAAAAATATTCCTGACATAAGGAACATTTGAATCATAACTCTGATAGGGACCTTCAGAGTAAATATTCCCTGAGGTAAAAGCAACGTACAGTTTTTTGTTGTTCAGCATGCCTTTCGGTCCGTTTTCATCATAGCGGAAAGTATATCCGGCTCTTGAGGTATGGTCAAAATACGACCTGAGTGTTGAAGGGACTGAAAAATTATACATAGGAGAATCCACTACAATAATATCGGCTTCCTGCAGTTCGGAAATCAGGCTTTCGGAATACTGGTTAATGGCTTCCTGTTCGGGACTGCGGTTTTCTGCCGGCGTAAAAAAGGAGTTGATGTGTGCCTCTTCTAAAAAAGGAGCCGGGCTTTTTGTCAGGTCACGCTCTTTTATCCTGCTGTCAGGGTATTTTGCCAGGATTTCCTCTATAACGGCATTTCCTAATTTTCTGCTTGCTGACACTTCCGTCCTCGGACTTGAGATAATGTGAAGTATGTTTTTCATATTTTTAAAAATTAAATTTCTTCTACAAAATTATGTACATTTGCTAATGAAAAGTTAGCAGTAAACAAAAGGTTAGCAGTAACCTTTTAGTTAGTAATTAAAATGTAAGTCATGGAAAACGCTGTTATATCAGAAGAATCTATACATACCGGCAGGTGTTCAGAAAATCTTTCTTCCGTGGAAGATGCCCTGTATGTTATAGGCGGAAAATGGAAGCTCAAAATTATCATTGTATTGCAGGAACACGGCAGCATCCGTTTCAATGAGCTGCAGAGAACCATTACCGGGATCTCGGCAAGGGTGCTTTCCAATGAGCTGAAAGACCTTGAGCTCAACGGTTTTGTCAAAAGAATTGTCCATGCCGAACAGACGCCTGTTATTGTGGAGTATGTTTCTACAGATTACAGCAGGACCCTGAAAAATACGATTACCGCTCTGTCCGAATGGGGCAGGACCCACAAGCGGAATATCAGGGAAGATGTATTTGATCAGCCATAGGTCTTCAGGGATTAACTGAAAGACTTCCGGAACTCCACAGGTGAAACGCCGGCTTTGCTTTTAAACAGCTTACTAAAAGACTGCGAATGCTCAAACCCAAGCTCATATGCAATTTCGCTTACGGAAAGCGGGGTTGTCGAGAGTTTTTCCTTGGCCTTTTCAATGAGCTTCTCGTGGATGTGCTGCTGGGTAGTCCGGCCTGTTAATGTTTTCAGTACGCTGCTCATGTATTTTGATGACATATTCAGCTTTTCAGAAAGAAACTGGACACTCGGCAATCCTTTTACAGGAAAATCATCTGCCTCAAAATAATCATTCAGCAAAATTTCCAGACGTTCCAGGAGCTGATGGCTGGCTTTATGACGGGTGATAAACTGGCGCTGATAAAAGCGTTCGGAATAATTCAGAAGTGTTTCCAGCTGGGAAATAATAATATTCTGGCTGAAGCGGTCAATGTTTGACTGGTATTCTTCCTTGATATTCTCAATGATCTGCAGGACTTTTATTTCTTCGTCTGCGGATAAAAATAAAGCTTCATGTACAGAATAATCAAAAAATTCATATTTCCGGATTGCGACTGCCATTACTGTATTCCATAGAAAATCCGGATGAATCATCAGCATCCATCCGGACGGGTTTTTGCCTTTTTCTTCTCTTGTAATACTAAGAACCTGATGCGGTGCCATGCAGAACATCACGCCTTCATCAAAATCATAATCTTTCTGCCCGTATCTGTATTTATGGGCCATATCTCTTTTTACAGAGATCATGTAAAAATCAAAAATCAGATTCTGCCTGCCAGGCTCTGTCTGTTCCATATCATCAAAACTGATCACACTGATAAGCGGATGCCTGGGTTTTGGCAATCCTCTTAAAGTATGAAATTCAGATATAGTTTTTATTCTCAGCAGATTCTGATCCGGCATCGGTTTAATATTTAATCAAATTTAATAAATATAAAGGTGCAGATTACTGTAGGTAAGTGAAATAAATATCACCTTTCAAATCTTCCATCAAAGTTGGATGTTGCGGATTCCAGCCTAAAGCTGATTTTGTTTCTTCGCTTGAAGTCAGATTATTAAGTTTTGCAAAATGCACAAACCATCCGAAATGTTCTGCCGCTTCATCATTGGTAACGGAAACAACAGGAAGCTGTAATCTTTCTGCAATATGCGCTGCAATATCTTTAAACGGAATTCCCTGCTCTGCGACGGCATGGTATCTTGTTCCGCTTTCAAAAGGTTTTTCTAAAGCCAGCTGATACAGTTTCGCAGCATCTGATTTATGAACTGCCGGCCAGAAATTATGACCATCACTGACCACGGCAGATTTGCCTTTTTCCTTTGCAATTCTTATCAGTGTCGGAACAAAACCAATAACATCACCTTTCCCGTGAACTGAAGGAGGTAACCTTACCACAGCCACTTTAACACCTTTTCCGGCTACAGCATCAGCCGCATTTTCCGTTGCAATTCTGGGATGTGGATTTACCGAACGGTCTGTTTCAATTGTAAGTCCGTCTCTGGAAAAAAGGGCAGTTCCTGAAGTGATGAGAAAAGGTTTGTCGGTTCCCATCAGGGTTTCCCCAATCGTTTCGATAACTTTCCCATCAAGTGCACACATTTCCTCAAATTGGGCAAAATCATGGATAAATCCTAAGTGGATTACTGCATCTGAAGCGGCTGCTCCGGATTTCAGACTTTCAAAGTCATTGAGATCTCCACGATGTGCTTCCGCTCCGGCTGCAATTAATTTGTTTGCGGATTCTTCTGATCTCGCCAGCCCTAAAACCTGATGTCCTTCATTCAATAATTCCTGTACTACAGCAGTTCCTACGAAACCTGTAGCGCCTGTAACAAATACTTTCATTGTAAATCTAATGTTTATAATGCAAAGTTCATGTTTCAGATGATGGTACCTGTAGCCAAAAAGTATTTTCCTGTAGCCGAAAGTTATGGAAGGTTAAAGATTAATTGAAAGACTGCCTGAACTCCAGAGGTGATTTATTTGTTTTCTTTTTAAAAAGGGTACTGAAGGACTGCGAATGTTCAAATCCCAGTTGGTAAGCAATCTCACTGACAGAAAGTTCCGTGGTCGAGAGTTTTTCCTTAGCCTTGCTGATGAGCTTTTCGTGGATATGCTGCTGTGTATTCTGCCCGGTATGAACCCTCAGCAGATCACTTAAATAATTTGGTGAAAGGTTCATGGCTTCGGCAATGTGATGAACAGTTAAAAGTCCTTTTTCAAAAGAGTCCCTGTCAAAATACTCATTCAGGAATTTTTCAAATTTTACCAATAACTGATGGTTGTTGTTTTTTCTGGTGATAAACTGCCGCTCGTAAAAACGGTTGGAATAACTGAGAAGAAGCTCAATCTGTGATAAAATAATTTCCTGGGTATGCCGGTCGATATGTTGGCATTCTTTATCAATTTTATGTAAAATTCCGATCTGATCATTCTCTTCATCTTCAGATAAATGCAGCGCTTCATTCACAGCATAAGAGAAAAATCCAAAGCCCGAAATGGTATTCGCCAAAGGATGTTTCAGCAAAAAATCTTCATGGAAAATCAATAAATATCCGGAACCGCATTCCATATTCTGCAAATCTAAATACTGGACCTGATTGGGAGCCGTAAAGCTTAAAACGCCCTTGTCATAGTCATAGTGCTGCTGTCCGTATTTTATTTTTCCTTTTGCATCTCTTTTTAAAGCGACACAGTAAAATTTGCTGACAAAACCTTTCCAGACTTCATCTTCCAGAAAAACACTTTCAGATAAATTAATTACGCTTACCAATGGATGTTTTGGTTCCGGCAACGAAAGCAATCGGTGAAATGCAGAAGCAGATTGTATGGTATTCATTACTTTTAAACTTTTTTAATAATAATTTTTGGGCGCCTTTTTCCGTCTTCCGCTCCCAATCTTTTATTCGTCGTTCCTCCTCACAAAAGGATTTCCGCTCAAGCCGGGGCGCAAACCTGACAGGTTAAGTTATTTTCGCCAATTAAAGTTACATATTAATAATCCAGCAGCCCCATACCGAATTCATCATATGTAGCACCGGTATCTGTTCCTAAAGGTACGATACTTTCGAGTTTTGACAGATCAGATTCGCTCAGAATAATTTTGCCGGCTTCAATATTCTGTTCAACATAGGCTCTGCGCTTGGTTCCCGGTATCGGAATGATTCCTTTGCTGATGATCCAGGCCAGTGCCAGTTGTGACGGCGTAACATTCTTTTCTTTTGCAAGGCTTTCAATGGCTTCCACCAGCTCAAGGTTTTTATGGAAATGCTGTTCCTGAAAACGGGGGATCCCTCTGCGGAAATCATTTTCCGGCAGGTCATCCATAGAACGGATCTGCCCGGATAAAAATCCCCGTCCCAAAGGTGAATACGCCACAAAACCGATTCCTGAATCCTGTAAAGTTTTCAATACCCCTTTTTCTTCTACCGTCCTTTCAAATAAAGAAAATTCACTTTGCACAGCGGTAACCGGATGAACAGCGTGGGCTCTTTTTACGGTTTCCGATGATACTTCGGATAAACCGATATAACCGACTTTTCCTTCTTTTACCAGCTCGGCCATGGCTTCTACCGTTTCCTCAATCGGGGTATTTTTATCCAGGCGGTGCATGTAATAAAGGTCAATGTAATCGGTATTAAGATTTTTAAGGGAGCGTTCAACCGCTTTTTTTACATAATCCTTAGTTGCTTTGATTTTCCAGGTGATCTGTTCATTATCGTCAATTTCCCAACCGAATTTTGTGGCGATAATGTATTGTTCACGGCTGCCTTCAATTGCTTTTGCAATTAACCGTTCATTCGTAAAAGGTCCGTACAAATCGGCAGTGTCCAGAAAATTCCCGCCCAGTTCCAAAGAACGGTGAATGGTTGCGATAGCTTCTTTTTCGTCAGCTTTACCATAAGTATCCGCATCTCCGAAACTTGTCATTCCCATACATCCCAAACCGATATTCGGGACAATTAATCCCTGATTTCCTAATTTTACTCTGTTCATATTGTTGATATTAATTGAATACCGCAAAGTTGGGCAGAAATCAGGAACCGGATGTTTGCAAAACGACGGATGTTGTATGTAAATTACGGATTGTATTTTATTTCCTAGCTTCAGAACTCATGTAAAAACTAAGTTTTCCGCCATTCATTATCTCAGAATGCTTCAGTGTAAAGTTTTTTATTTCTTTGCCGTTGAGAAGAATTTTTTCAACGTAAACATTCTTTGGACTCTGATTGATCGCTTCAATCTCAAACCTTTTTCCGTTTTCTAAATTTAAAACAGCATGGTCAATTGCAGGGCTTCCGATTGCATAATCTTCCGAACCCGGGGCAACGGGATAAAAACCAAGCGAGCTCAGAATGTACCAGGCACTCATTTGTCCGGTATCGTCATTGCCGCCCAGTCCGTCGGGAGTTGCCTTATACTGCATGTCTAAAATCTTTCTGATCTGAGCCTGGGTTTTCCACGGCTGTCCCGCCCAATTGTAAAGATAGGCAACGTGATGCGCCGGCTCATTTCCGTGGACGTAGCCTCCGATGATTCCTTCTCTTGTAATATCTTCTGTGTCTGCAAAAAATTCATCCGGTAAATGCATGGTAAACAGTTCATCCAGCTTTGACGCGAATTTTTTCTTTCCGCCCATTATTTTAATCAGTTCATCCGGATTTTGGGGAACAAAAAAACTGTAGTTCCAGGAATTGCCTTCAATGAAGCCCTGGCCGTGGGTACTCAATGCATTGAAATCTTTTTTGAAGCTTCCGTCTGCCAGACGCGGGCGCATAAATCCGGATGTTTTATCAAAATTGTTTTTCCAGTTTTCAGAACGTTTGATGAATTGATTGTAAACCTCCGTTTCACCCAGGTGCTTTGCCAGCTGGGCAATAGCCCAGTCATCATAGGCATATTCTAAGGTATTGGATACTGAAGTTCCGTTCTTCTCTGCAGGAATATACCCCAAATCTATATATTGGCCAATGCCCTCATAATCCCGTTTGTTGGCGGTTTCAATACAGGCTTTTAGTGCTTCCTTTGCATCTCCAGTGTAATTTCCTTTGATAATGGCATCTGCAACCACGCTTACGCTGTGATAACCGCTCATACACCAGTTGTCATTGGCATAATGTGACCAGATCGGCAGCATTTTCATGGAGAACTGATTATAATGGGCCATCATTGATTTCACCATATCCCCGTTTCTTTTCGGCTGGATAATATTGAAGAACGGATGGAGCGCACGGTAGGTGTCCCAGATAGAGAAAGTGGTGTAATTGGTAAAACCTTCTGCCTTATGAATATTTTGATCTAACCCTTTATATTCTCCGTTGACATCGGTATAGGTGGTCGGATTAATAAAGGTATGGTACATGGCCGTGTAAAAATTAATCTTCTGATTTTCAGAACCTTTAATAATAATTTTATTCAGTTCCCTGTTCCAGTTTTCCTGTGCTTTTGTTTTAACCTGGTCAAAAGATAATGCCCCGGTTTCCTGCTCCAGGTTTTCCAGTGCATTGGCCTGGCTTACCGGAGAAATCGCCAGCTTTATTTCAATTGCTTCATTTTCATCCGTGTCAAAATCAAAATACATTTTCAGGTTTTTTCCGGCGATTTCAGGAAAGTTTTTAGTCTGGTCGAATTTTCTCCAGAATCCGTTGTACACCTGTTTTTCATCATAGTTTTTCTGTCCGTATGATTTGAAAGGCTTTGAAAATTTCATGGCAAAATAAACCGTTCTTGTCCTTGCCCAGCCGTTGGTCTGACGGTAACCGGTTACGGTATTTTCGTTTTCAACCCGGACATAGGTCCAGATGTTTTTACCGTCATAATTATAAATTCCTGCCATCAGATCCAGGATGATGTGTGCCTGGTCAGACTTCGGAAAAGTGTAACGGTGAACTCCGACTCTTGTGGAAGCTGTCAGCTCAGCTAAAATATTGTGGTCGTCAAGCTTTACTTTATAATATCCGGCTTCCGCTTTTTCATTCTGATGAGAAAATCTGCTCCTGTAGCCGTTTTCAGGATGTGAAGCCGTTCCGGGATTCAACTGTAAATTACCTACAGTCGGTATAACAAGGAAATCCCCTAAATCAGAATGCCCTGTCCCGCTGAAATGCGTAGAGCTGAACCCTACGATTGTTTTATCTTCATACCGGTACCCTGCACAGTATTTATACACTTCGTCATTGTATTTACCGTTCAGTGCATAGGCAACCGTATCGGTTTCCGGGCTAAGCTGTACGGCTCCGAAAGGCACGGTTGCCCCGGGATATGTATGTCCCATTTTTTCGGTTCCAATTAACGGGTTGACATACTGGTAAAGCTTTTCAAACTGCTGTGCCTGATATCCACTGAATAATAAAAGAAACAGAAATGCATATGTTCCGGACCTTTTCATAAATGATCAATTTTTTTGAGTTTTAAATTTAATTAAATTTAAAATGCGTTTTCATTTTATTTGTTTTTAGTTTCGGCGGCGGCCTTGCC
>NZ_LMKA01000045.1 GCF_001421435.1 Chryseobacterium sp. Leaf201 | reverse complement strand
CCAGCTGATGCACTTAGGATGGAAAACCCTGATCCCGATGGCATTGGTTAACCTTCTGGACTTATATAATGTATCTTTAAAAAACATAAAATAGACAATTAAATACTAATTATTGAGTTTGCAACTCTTTTTTCACCTCCTATTGGAGTGGTGTAAAATCTTTGTTGAATACCCCATAAAACAAATTTAAGATCATCGTCAGTTTCAATTTTAAACTTACCATCTTCAAATACTACTTGACTATATTCACTTGTATATGAGTATACTGCTTGTTTTTCAGGATCAGATAAATTATTTAATGTTTCCATCACTAATGCAATTCTTTTTCTATTGAGTACTGAAACACTGCTGTTATTAAAATTAGAATCTACTTCAAGAAAATCACTTTGTAAAAAAGAATCAGTTTCGGAAGCTGTGGCTTCCTTATATAACTGATCCATTCCTTTAAAAATTTTTTGAGCAGCTGTTAACCTTTTAAAATATAACGTATCAGAATGCTTATCATATATTGCATCTGCAAATGGATTCACTGTAATAATAGGTTTTTCAGTTTCCAATGTCAACTCGTCAATAGAAAACCATTTTTTACTTATAAAAATGCTGGAATTAATAATTTGAAAGAAATAAAGATTATTCTGTACAGTGCAAATAAATGAAAGTTTTGTAAGATCTCTTCTTGTTATCTGATCATGATTTACAGAATTTAATTCGTTATCTAAAAAATCAAACGAATATCCGGATTGAGAAAATTGTGAAACCTTATACAGTTCTTCATTTTCAATTATTGTAGCAGGATTGTATTCAACACCGACTAAATTTAGTTGTGAAGTATTATACACATCTTCTTCGGTTTCAATTACACGAAAGATGTTATTCTTTCTTTTTACTTTCCCATAAATAAAGGTTGCCATATAAATATTAGTTTTAAAGTTCTATAAATGTATAATTATTAATTCTCCTTAAGTTATCAAAATTGTCATTACCCGGAGCTTTCAGCTGTCGTTTGGTTATCAAAAATATTTTAATATTTGCTGTAGTTTTCACAAAGTAAAAATGATAACCAAATAGTAAAAAAATAGGATTAAAATAAAGCGTTTGTGACAAGCATGTAAAAATATAGATGATTAGAAAAACTACTATTAGTGTAGGAATGTCATTCACACCTAAAGACACAAAGAAATATCCTAAATAAGTTGGTAAAAAGTTATTGTTGGCTAGTTCGATTTCTAAAACAGAGTTCCTTTGTAAATTATCTTTTGGTAAGTTTCTTACAATTAAAAAGCTTAAACCTGTTAGTATTATTGGAAATAAAATAAATAAAAACCAAGAATAATACATCGAATATTTGTCAATATCTTTCAATACATATTTTTCTTTCACAAAAAACACTACTGCAATTAACCACGTTGAATTAAAAGCCAAAAATAGCTGATACACATATTTCATTATTTTTATTTTTTTTAACGTTGAATTAAAAGCCAAAAATAGCTGATACACATATTTCATTATTTTTATTTTTTTTA
>NZ_LMKA01000044.1 GCF_001421435.1 Chryseobacterium sp. Leaf201 | reverse complement strand
CAACAGTATCAAGTTGGAAATCTTTCAATTACATAGCTTTTATAGTAATAGCTCTGAAGAAATTTTATAAAACTAAAAAAGTTTAAATGACTTCATAGTTATTGTGTCGTGAATTTCTTAATTTTTTTTGATATACTAAAAATTTTTAAGAAATTCATTAGCATCTTCATTGATTCTTGCTCTATGTTGAGGTTAAAAAAGTCATATATCAGGTTCTTTTAAAGCTTTAATGAACTTATGTATCTTACTGTAATTAGTAGAATCCATGCTGATTTTTAGTGCTTCATCGGCAATGTTAGCCTTTTCAAGCATTGGAATGATGTATGATAGATAATGTTGAAAATATGAGCTGATATCTTGTTCATTAACAGCTATTTTATACCCACTTTTACCAGCTTTTGATATAATCAGTACTCCTTTATATCTTAAATCTCTTATATGAATTCTAATATTTTCTAAACTCACTTCCAGATTTAGAACTCTTTTTATCTCATCTTTTAATTCATAAGTTTCTATTAATCGAGTTGGGAATATTCTTGATATATATACTAAATGATTTACTATAGCACTTTTGACTTTATCAATATTTCCCTCTTTAAACCTTTCAATTGTTTCTAAAACACTACTATATATTGATTTCGATACCTTGAAATTTTCTTCTTCCTCTTCTTGATTAAGAATTGAATTGTAGGGAAAAACAAGAGGTTGCAACAATTTAGGCTCCAATGTATTAAATAGTTCTTCCCAGTTAGCATTTCTTTTAGATTCTGAATAAATCATTAGTAATGAATTGGAAATTAAATCAGCTAATTGAATAAGCTCCTCCTCCTCATCACTTTTTAAATGATAACTATTTTCTTGACTAAAAAGGTTAGTTTGAAACTGAGGAATCTTTGTAATTAAATATTTTTTAAGACTTATTTGAAATTCATCAGTTCCTGTTGAGTCAATAAAAACTTGGAATGATGAGACTTTTCCAGTTAAATCATTTAGTAAAATCCTTTGAAAAAACTTTATAAAACTGGTTTTAATATCTAAGCCTTTGCTGAATATTGCTTTTTTATCAATGATTAGAGAGTGTACATGAAAATCTAGATTCTCGCATAAGTATTTCAAAATTTTTATCCTTTTTGAAAAATTTTTACTTATTGCCCTATTGCTTGCTTTAATTACATGCCCATCCAGAAAATGCTGGCTGATATAGGTTCTAAGTTCTCTAGCTTTTTGTAAATCTGATTCCTTAATAAGAACACAAGCGTAAATAAAATGACTTATGCCATCATTTTTTGAAGGTGTTCCAGATTCGTCACCAAATACATAATATTTCTCCATTCTTTTAAGTTCTCATGTTATATTTCTATCAAAGGTACAATAAATCAATTTTAATTACTCTGCATGGACATCCATCAAATATTCTTTTAACAATTTACTAAATTGAAACATAGAAATTTGGAAGATGTCAAAGCATTTTTATAGATTCCCATATTGTGGGAATACTTTTAATGTTTAGCTTATATATTAAAATATTATTTTATAGTTTTATTTACAAAAATAAATGAAAGAAGTTTTGATTAATATAT
>NZ_LMKA01000043.1 GCF_001421435.1 Chryseobacterium sp. Leaf201 | reverse complement strand
TTTTAATCGTTTTTTGAGACTTCAATATAACTAATTAATTTAATTTATATTATTGCTATTCTGAGTAAAACACTCCAAGCATTCAGCAATTCAAAAAAATAAATACAGCCATTAATTATTTTTTAAGATTAAGCTTGCTCAAGCTCTACTTTTAAATTCAGATTGTTTAGTAAAAAATTTTCCCTTTTATTATTTTAAGAATGCCTGCATGTTCCATTTTTTTGAAGGTTCTAATCACAGTTTCTATGCGCAGGCCCGCCAGTGAAGCAATGTCCTTTCTGGTATACGGGATCTTACAGCAGTATTGTTCCTGCTTATGATGGGTATCCTTTACAAAGTTTAGGATGGTCAGGAGCCTGCCAGCAGCGTCATCATACAGCAGGCTGTTTAAAAAAATAAAGTTGAAACGCATCCGTTCTGCTATATACTGAAAAAGCTTTAACTGAATTTCGAAATCAGCTTTCAGCAGCTTAAAAAGTGCCGCGCGCTCCAGCCGCAGGACCGTACAGTCTTCCATAGCAACTGCAGCTAAAGGGTAATGATACGCAGAGAACAGGAAAATTTCCCCTACACACTCCCCCTTCAGGTGCAGGCTCTGGATAAACTCCCTGTTTCCCGTCTGGAGGTTCGTAAGCTTAATCTTTCCTTTAGGAACACTATTATCTTTAAAAAGCAATTCATTTTTTTTAAGTTCAATAATGTCACCTCCAAAAGCGATCAGTAAATCTTCTTCTATAAACATGATGTCGCATTAAAAATTCACACAAACATCGTATACCTATATAGTATAAAGTGTCGGAGTGTTGATTTTGCCTGGTCAAAGCAGGTAAATACGAATTTACTTTTTAAATAGACCCCTGCTTATGACGCCGGTCACAAAAGATCAGCAATTTGTTATGATTTAGTAAGAAAGACATGATTTATGAAAATATCCTGGTATAGCATTAGACCAGAATGCTTCTTTTATAATTTTCTTTCTAATCGTTTCTTGAGATTTATTTTAAATTCTCTTAGTGATAATACTATATTTTTGATTGTTTTAACTTACAGATAAAATATATATAGTCTTAAAACTTATAAAAAAGCCAAAGCAAATTTGAATTTGCTTTGGCTTAATTTATTGTTATATGTATAAATACAGGACTAGTCAATTGGTTTTGCGACTAACCATTGTCTTGTAGAGTAAAAAAAAAGTGATATTGCAAGAACAATGATAAAAGGCCATAAAAATATTTTTGTGATTACATATACAATAGCAATTCCCAAGAATGAAACAATAATAAACGTCGGGAAGAAATTTTCTTTCTTTAAATACTTTAATACATTATAAATAAAATACATTAAAAAGCCAAAGAAGGTAAATTGACCAAAATTGTTTTTTAAATAATCATAATTCGATGTATCATTATAATTTGCGCTCAACCAGGTATATCCGAAATACAGGACTCCTAGAAGAGATGCAATTACCAAAGTAACTCTTTTTAATTTTAATGATTTCATAATTTAAATATTTATTAGCAACCGGCAGCTTCCAGGCAATCTACAGCTCCCCAACCTGCACCAGCAAATCCGCCAACAGCACCTGCCCAAATTGCATAAGGGTGGCCTCCTCCAAAAAGTCCTCCAGCTAAAGCTCCAAAAACTGTAGCAGTGATCATTCTTGGTTTCCACTTATCAACACATGCCTGACAAGCAGGATTTCTTTTACCTGATATTGCAAGATTTGCTTCAACGATAGCATCTGCTTTTTCAATTACACTTTGGATAAATGCTTGATTCTTTCCGTCATAATTTAGTTGCGGATATCTTGTAGTAAGAGTTCTAAGTAAATTATCTAATTTTACAACTCTACTTTCGACCTGAGTACTTGAATATCCTGATAATTGAAGAAAATATGATTCTTTTCCTTCTCCAAATTTACCAGGATCAAAATTAGCACGGAAATTTGCCTTGGTAGGCATATCATTAAAAAATGATAATAATGAATTTCCATAATCAATGAAATCTTGATCTGCAGATAATTTTAGCACGAGTTCATCTTCAGTTAAATTATCATTTTTTGCTGATAATCCATCTTTTGAAACATTATTTGTTAATGCACTATTTTGTACATCACTATTCAAATCATTATCCCTATTACAAGATTCTGTAAAGAAAAGAGATAAAACAAATGTAAATCCTAAAACGATTTTTTTCATGGTTGATATAATTTTTTTATTAGTAATACAAATATAATTCATATCAAAGAGATATAA
>NZ_LMKA01000042.1 GCF_001421435.1 Chryseobacterium sp. Leaf201 | reverse complement strand
TAATGTTTCTGTAGAATTAAGAGAAACAATGCAACATCCGGATTTATATTATCTGCACGGAGATCATTTGGGAACCGCAACATTTGTTACAAATTCTCAAGGTGATGCAACCCAATTTTTCTTAAATTTACCATTCGGRGAAACCATGTTGGAGCAGATGGACGGATCATACAATAATCCATATAAGTTCAATGCAAAGGAATTGGATGAAGATACAGGGTTGTATTATTATGGTGCAAGATATTATAACCCGAGGTTAAGTATCTGGTATGGAGTAGATCCATTGGCGATATTCAATCCGGTAATGGAAACTGAATTTTACGGAAATGGGCAACATAATGGTGGTGTATTCTTTTGGGGTAATCTTAATCCATATATTTATACTTATCAAAATCCAATAAATTATATTGACCCAGATGGAAAGCAGGTTAAATTAAGCAATTACGGTGGAGGAACAGTTAATTTATATGTACAGCAACTGGATCCTACAACAAAAAGACCTGGAAAATATGAATATATTAGAATTCAAGGAGATGCTTCTAAACCAACAGTAAATGTATATCAGCACAGAGATAATCCTACAAGATGGGGATATGGAACTTTAGAAGAAAGAACTAGTGGTGAATTACAGCAAAAACAAGTGGAGATATCTTTTAAGAGCGGTTCTTTAGGTTATCAGGATGACGATAAAGCGAATAAAAACTTGGATTTTGTTTCTAAATCCATAGTTAGTATAGATCAAAGTTTAGAAGTATATGGTAGCTCAAGTCAAACCGATCCTAATACGATAGTTGCAGATATTGATAATGGTAATAAAGATATAACTGTAGAAAACTTAGCAAATAATAGATCTGACAAGATAAAAGGTCAATTGATTGAAAGAGGAGTAAATTCTTCTAGCTTAAAAAGAGGACAAAATCAATATGGACAGAAAAATAGAGCAACAATTCTAAAATTTAACGTGCAGGCGAAGCAAGTTATCAGTGCAGATCAAATTATAAATAAAACTCCTAAAACCGGTTATGATGCAGGCAAAAAAAATTAAATATTTAAAATTCGTAATTTTTTTTATTTCTCAGTTTTTTTCTTCTCAAACCATAATATCATTTTATGATGTTACTAAATATCAGGATGAAGACAGTGAGTATATTTTGTATAATAATGAAAAATATACAGGGAAATATATACTAACTTCTGATACCGTAAAAACTGTAACATCTGTTAAGAATGGTATTATTTATAATATTGAAGAAATCGGACCAAATTATAAATCTATTATAGTTTTAAAGAACGAAAAAAGTTATAAAGAGGTTTATAATAAAGAAGGTAATCTTGTTTCTGAAGGATTATTAATTAGCGAAGAAAAACAAGGAAAATGGAAAGAGTATTATTCTAGTGGAAAGATTAAGAGTGTAGAATTTTATAGTTTGGATAAAAAGATTGGAAAGTGGAAATATTATGATATTGAAGGAAAAATTTCAAAAACAATTGTTTTTAAAAATGAACTTCCTTATCCCAAATTAAGCGGAATGAATGGCAGATTATTAGAAATGAGTACTTTAGATTTGAGATATGAAAATTGTAAACAAAACCTAAAGAATACAGTTTCTAATAATCATGATGATTGTGATTTTGTATATTATTAT
>NZ_LMKA01000041.1 GCF_001421435.1 Chryseobacterium sp. Leaf201 | reverse complement strand
CTCATAATTAAGGATTTATAAATATGTTTGAAAAAGTTTTTTTATGGTTGTTAAAATAATCTAATGTTTTAACTGGTAACTTCCACATAATTCTATAGCTTTCAAGTTTGTTTTCTACATTGACATCATTTCCTAATCCTTTTTCCCAATTATATGCTCTATATTCTTTCATAAGCATATATACTGGAATAGTATATCTATCTCTTTTAAAGTCAGGATTGTCTGCAGAAAATAAGCTCATATATTTTTTAAAATTATATTTATCATCAAAAACATGTAACATCTCATGACCTATTGTAAATGCATAATTTAAAATGCTTCCCATTTTATCTGTATTAATTTTAACTTTATTTGAAAAAGTAGGATCTTGTTGACCTAAATAATAAGTATCACTTTCTGGAATAAATATTGATCGGGCTTGCGAATATAAATTTAATAATTCAGGAACTTTGTCAACCAATGTCATCCAATCATCAAATTTAGCTTTAGTTTTTTCAGGATTTTTAAAACCAGCTTTCTTCAATTGTTCTACCATAGAAAACAAACCATTAATAAAACCGGGTTGTGAAGCTCCTTGTTGTATAAATGCAATCATATAAGGATCCGTAAAAGTCATACCGCCGGTATTACTTCCTCCACCGCCGCCAGTTCTCATAGCAAGCAGGCTCTGAAAATCACCCATTCCGTCCTGGCTGTCAATAGCAGCTTTTATGGCATCCAGGCTTTTCTTTCCCGGTCCTGCCAAAAATCCCCACAGAGAGTTTCCTCCGGTATGATCTACGCCTTCTTCTTCATCCGGATCAATAAACATTAACGGATTGTTCAGCGCATAATTATAAGGCGTAAATCTTCTTGATGTTTCAGCCAGGGGATCAATCACGCCCCAACGCCCGATATCCGCCATGTACATCCTTGCACCGTAATCGCTCCAGCCGSTTTCCTTCTGCAGTTCTTTGCTGTTATAACCGTAGTTATAGGAAGGGTTTCCGGTYTGKGCATTGTAGCCCTCATGCTTCAGCCCGAACGGGTAAAAATTRTTTTGCCTCTATATTTTATTTTTTATGGAATCGGCGAATCTCCTTTGTCGATTTCTTCAAGAACTTCTGCGCTGCCGGCATCATTTTTAAAATAGCTCAAACGCACTGAACTATGTTCGTATCCTTCGTAAAAGCTTCTCTTTTACTTGTCTATCCAAATGGTCYGTATAGCTRTAAATATACTTGCTTTTTTCAAAATTAATTAATCACTATTTTGTTACAGCAGGAATGACTTTACTTGATATACTTTTACTCTCAAAGAATAAACAAGAGCAGGGATTAACCCACTCTTGTTTTATATTAATTTGATCTAATTTTAATAATTTATGAATTAAATTGTATCATTGCTAATTCTGATACATGACCATTACAGACCATTACCTTTTGTAAAATCTCTTTTCAACTTATTTTTAAAATCGTCAAAGTTAGAATGAAAAAAATATGGAGGAGGTGTAGAAAAACGAAATATCAATTCATCCATAAAAAAAGCTACTCTTTCCCAACAGTTATCATCATACTCATCATAATCATATTTATAATGAATAATCTTACTAAATTCAATAAAATCTTCTTCGGTTAAGTTGTATTTATTTTTGTATAAATTTATATACTCAAATATTGAAAAGAAGAAATCTCTATATTGATCTAGAGTTAGTTTAGAGAGATTTTCTGGATTAAATTCAATATATAAT
>NZ_LMKA01000040.1 GCF_001421435.1 Chryseobacterium sp. Leaf201 | reverse complement strand
TCAGTTTAGTGCCGGGCGGAATGATGGACTATTATGCCAGGGGCGGAACCGGAAAAACTTCCGATCTTCTAAAGTTCCTGGGACAGGAAGATATGCTGGGGAGTTTCTTTGCTCTGATGTCAGGAGAAGGCGGTGGCGGAAGTTCACCTACATTCCAGTTCCCAAAAGGGACAGAAGAATATTATCAGAAAAATTATCCTGCTTTTTATAATTTTGTGAAAAACCAACTTCCAAAAATCATTAATGATCCGAACTTCTTGCAGGCCTTTATGGATATTACCGGAATGAGCAAAGATGAAGTAGTAAAAGCATTTACATATGGGCAGGGACCGATTCTTCATGATTTTGAATCAAATATAGCTGAGGGACAATATGATTATTCAGTGACACATTATAAAGAAGATTTGAACCGCATATCTATAAATAAAGAAGTTTTAGAATGGTTTGAAAAAGCGGACAGAAATCCGAATACAGTGTCTGGTCTAGCAAATTTATTTTATATGTCTTCCATAATGGGGCATGAAGGAGCGCATTGGGGAAGTAATATAAAAAATGCAGGCTCTCTATCTATTTTGAATAAATATTGTAACCCTATAGATGGTATTCCAGAACATGGTAAAGCTTTTGAATTCAGAATGTATAATTTGGGTATATATCCAAAAGCAAAACCTGGTTGGGGATTAGACAGTGGAAACTATGGTAATAACATATCGAAATATCTAAAAGATTATGTACAGAAAAAACAACAAATATTATCAAACATATTTAAATAAAAATTATGAAAACAACTTATCGTCTTTTCTATCTAATAATATTATTCAGTGTATCTTCTTTTTCTCAAAACAAACACATTTCCATTAAAGAAAATTTTTCGGAACAGTTTTTTTTGAATGATTATGTTTACCATAAACTGAAAAAATATTCAAATAACAATAAAATAGTCATTGCTGATCCAAATAAATATCTAACCAATGAAAAATTGATTTATAACAGCAAGGATTTGGAAATTTTGCTTTATCCGGAAAAAAATAAATCTTATGATTTCTTAATTAAAAAAGTTATAATCAATAATAATTTAGCATTTGTTGCAATGTGGAATAAAGATAGTGTAACAGCATTATGCTTTTACCCCTTTCTTAGTGAATTCACTCCAAATCAATGGATTGTTGAAGAAATAACAACCAGAAGTATAAAGTGATAATTTATTATGAATATACATTACAATATTTAATTGTGTATTTAAAAATACAGTAAGAATCCAACTTTTCAATTTCCAAAAGGGGTCATGTATCAGATTTAGTTATAAATTAATTTTGAAAAAACAATATATTGATGGTTAGACTGACCATTTGGATAGACAAGTAAAAGAGAAGCTTTTACGAAGGATACGAACATAGTTCAGTGCGTTTGAGCTATTTTAAAAATACCTCCGGAAGCGCAGAAGTTCTTGAAGAAATCGACAAAGGAGATTCGCCGATTCCATAAAAAATAAAATATAGAGGCAAAATAATTTTTACCCGTTTGGGCTGAAGCATGAGGGCTACAATGCACAAACCGGAAACCCTTCCTATAACTACGGTTACAACAGCAAAGAACTGCAGAAGGAAACCGGCTGGAGCGACTATGGTGCCAGGATGTATATGAGCGACATCGGGAGATGGGGTGTGATCGATCCATTGGCAGAACAGTACAGAAGACTCACACCGTATAATTATGTAGCAAATAACCCGATTAACTTTATCGATCCTGACGGTAGAAAAATGCAGGCTCCGAAAGGCGATATAAGAAAAATGCAGGCTCCGAAAGGCGATATA
>NZ_LMKA01000039.1 GCF_001421435.1 Chryseobacterium sp. Leaf201 | reverse complement strand
GCCATCACTTTCCAATCTAATAAAACTTTCCAATTTTGTTTTTTAAATCTTAAGATGACAAGATTAATTACAATAAAAACTGTCAACAAAAGCAGAAAGTACATACTTGTAAACTGATGGTGAATATCCATTTTCAAATTAATTAATTTTTAAATTAAAACAAACTTTCATCCACAAAATTCGGCAGCGTCACTTTCAGGTTCGGCTCTGCTTCCATGGCTCTTTTAACCCGATCTTGCGGATTTGCAATCCGTAAGCAAGAACAAAAATAAAGCACGGATTATAAATCCGCGCTACCATGAAAAGATAAAACCTGCCTCACAGCAGGTTTCTATATGTAAACAGTTTTTAAAACAAATTTTCATCCACAAAATTAGGCAGTGTCACTTTGAGGTTCGGCCCCGATCTCGCGGATTTGCAATCTGTGAGCAAGCACAAAATAAAGCACGGATTATAAATCCGCGCTATCATAAAAGATAAACTTCAATGCCGCATTATCAGTTCGTAAATACCCTATCAGTTTCCAATTAATAATTGGGTTATATTTGCGGGTAAACATAACAAACTCTTACTTCAAATATAAAAACTATAAATAACCGTATTGATTATGCAAAGACAGACCATAAATGAAGCAAATTTTTCAACACTAACCTGGGCAGATGATTATTTAATAGACTGGGCGAATTCAGGAACTGTATTTTTACCCGACGGTCAGATTAAAAAGCTTGGAAATTATTATTTAGCATTCTCTTTTGACAGTGCCATCAGTTCTTCCGATGGTATGTATTCGGTTGTTTACAGTAGACTCGGCACAAAAGGCCTTTTACTGAAGAACAGGGAAATACTGAGAGAAATCAACCGATCTTATTATCATGCAGAAGTCTACGAATATCCTGTTGCATTTGCTCAACTTAAAGATGGAAGAGACATCCTGATTCACTGCCCAAATGAATACAACAGACTGGAATTTGAAGAGGTTGAGACAGGATTGCTTTTGACAAACCATACAGATAGAAATCCATCAGATTTTTTTCATTCACGCCTTGAGGTAAGCCCCGATAATAAAACTTTTTTAAGCAAAGGCTGGGGATGGCATCCGTTTGATTTCGTAGAAATTTTTGATATTGAGGAATGCATAGAAAATCCTAAAGCTTTAGATAAAAGCAAACTTACACCTGATGTGTCCGCTGAAATCTGTACTGCAAGTTTTATTACGAACGAACTGGTTTTAATTGGCTCACCAAATGATACGGAGCCGTTTGATGATGAACCCTCTGACAAACTTAAAAACGGAGAGATTGGTATCTGGAATATCACAACCAATGAAATATCAGGAGTCCTTAAGCCCAATTGTTCTGTGGGCGGAAACTTAATTGTAATAGATGATACTTTTGCCTGGGAATTGTACCAGCACCCCAAAATTATCAATTTCAGAACCGGAGAAATTTCAGAAGAAATAAAGGAAATTTATTCCGGTAATCAGATTTCATCAATTATCCATACTACTAAAGATTTACCATTAATTGCATTTAACAGAAAGACAAAACAAATTGCAATAGGTAAAGATGAAACCATTGAGATACTTGCTAAATAATATCAAAAAATTTCGCAGATTTAAAAACTCAATCTCGCGGATTTGCAATCCGTGAGCAAGCACAAAAATAAAGCACGGTTATAAATCCGTGCTATCATGAAAAGATAAAACCTGCCTCACAGCAGGTTTTTATACTATTTAAACAATTTTTAAAATAAATTTTCATCCACAAAATCAGGTTCTGTTTCCATTGCTCTGGAAATGTTTTATCTTTTTAAACTTCTTTTTAACAGCAGTTTAAAAATGTCTGCCAAAAGAAAAATGAGAATAAAATTTTGCAGAAAATTTATATAATCAAACCGTACAATTCCCCAATCCATAAAAGCATCTTT
>NZ_LMKA01000038.1 GCF_001421435.1 Chryseobacterium sp. Leaf201 | reverse complement strand
TTCAGAATCTTGGCGATCTGCTCCGGACTGAATCTGCTCTTTTTCATAGTGATTTTTACAATTTAAAATTAATAATTCTATACTTTTAAATTGTACTGCTTTTAGGGGAGCTTACACAACAGATTGCTTTTTTCATGATGGTTTATTACTCTCCAATATGCATCACCTCCCTTTCTCCCAGACTTAGAACCAGGGTAATACCTTATTTGCTTACCTGATAACTTACCAATTGGCATGACTTCAGAAACTTTAAATCCACCACCTTTGTTACTTCCTTTACCTCAGGTTCCTATCTTCCAATTTTTATCTGACTTGACACTTTTTATGAAATTATTAGGATGCATTTTTGCCAATACTTTTGGATTGTCCATAACCTGTCCTATTGTAACCTTGCGTCCAGTAATAATTTTCTCGGACAATACTGTTGTAGTAATCATAGCTGATGCATAACCTAAGCCTTCAGGAGTTTGTACATCATCAATAATATCTCCTGATGTAACATAACGATTAAACTCATTACCCTGCTTTACCATTTCACTAAGGCCCTTAGCATATCCTTCCTTATCTAATGTAATCGTAGACTCAGCCATATCAACTGATTGTATTATTGAAGAAGCAACATTTCCTATATAATTACCAGCTTCCTTAAAAAAGCGAGTTATTGTTTCGCCCGTTTTTGTAAGATCCTCAATCTTTCCACCTCCAGAACTATATCCTAAGGCAGGGGACAAGGTCTGTTTTTGACCTTTTCCGAACTTGATTATCAAGGCTTTGTCAAAGATAATTTTTCCTTTTCAATTGAAAAAACAATGGGTTGATTATCAAAAAAAGAATCAGAAAAAAGCCCGGGCAAAATTCTAAGTAACATAAATAGGCTGCATTATGACGGTTCTATTCCCAAAGAAATAATCTTGGAAGACAAAACCGAACTCGAACAAATTCGTTTGATACAGCAACTCGAAGAGGAAGATAAGCAAACCATTTTCCGGCTCGTGGAAAAAATGCTTACCAATAAAAAAAAGACTTTTTTGCTAAAAATGCCGTTGCATTATAAAATACCAAACCCTCGCATTTGCGAGGGTTTATGGTTATCAGTTCAAAGTCAGGAGACTTTGCGCAGCTAGGAATATTTTAATATAACTCGAAATTCACCCACGATATTCCTTCAATTTTAATTCTATTTTCAGACATAGCACTATTAATATTATTGCTTTCATCTAAAGTGATATTCCAGTGATTAGAAAATATTGAAAGAATCTGATTGCTTAAAGTATTTTGCTCAATTTCAAATTCCCATACTAAAGTATTTTTAATTTTATAATTCCCAATATTCTCATTATTTAATTCTTTAAAAAAAAGAATTTGTTTAATTTGAGTCAATATTTTCTCTTTTTTATTTTTATCTATTATCAATCTAATTCCAATCATAATTTTTATTTGTGAGTAATTTTTCCTTTAAGGGATACATTTAGATGTTTTCCATCTCTACTAAATTTTAACTTTTTAAACAGAGTTCCACTCTTCGATGTTAATTGCACATCCCATTCAAATGCCTCATTTTTAGTTCTACTTGGTCTTTTCTTCCACGTATTTCCAAACTTATCAACATAACCATTATTCTTCTTTGTCAATTTTCCATTTTTCAAATCAGATGCGGAAGGTACAAATCTCATTCCTCCTTGTGTTGGTAGCTCTGCATCTTTAAGTAATCTTTTTGATGCAACTTTTCTGGATGCATTTGATAATGCATTCGCCTGAGCTGCAGCATCATCAGCAGGTCCTGGAGTTATTAGAGCTCCAAGCATTAATGTTATGTCAGCAAATGCCTTTCCACTATCATGTGAAGCAGTTTCACCTACCATCTCCATCATCTCGTCTTGCTCAACAGCAAGATCAGTATAAGATTTTGATGAACCTTTTGGTCCAGAGGAATGCCATCTACCAGTATCTAAAGTATTTCTTCTATCTGTTTTATATACGGTTGCATTAAAACCATTCCAAAATTCTGACCAGTCAACTTGCTTCCCATTAGGATCAACATATCTAATTGGATTTTGATAGGTGTAGATGTAAGGATTAAGGTTACCCCAGAAGAATACTCCGCCGTTGTGTTGTCCGTCTCCATAAAACTCTGTTTCCATTACCGGATTATAGACCGCTAGTGGATCCACCCCATACCAGATACTTAACCTCGGGTTATAATATCTTGCACCATAATAATACAACCCTGTATCTTCATCCAATTCCTTTGCATTGAACTTATATGGATTATTGTATGATCCGTCCATCTGCTCCAACATGGTTTC
>NZ_LMKA01000037.1 GCF_001421435.1 Chryseobacterium sp. Leaf201 | reverse complement strand
CTAATGAGTTCCAGATTATTAGTCTTTTAAATTGCAATCCAAAATTGCTAATTTTCTCTGAACTCTCTTTCTAAATAAGTTTAAACAGCTTCATTGTCTAAACTTTTGTGTGTACTCTAATCGCAAGAATTTTTTCTTATCTACTAGATCATAAATCATGTGGCGTGATTAATCATTTTTCTATGGAAATAATAGGACCTCCTTCCTCTAATTGATAAAGCTTTAGCACTGAATGCTTTTTTAAAAATCTTTTAAATACTTTGGGATTTACTATTTCTGATTCAATTATTTTTCCATTAATTCTATCCACTTTAAATCTATTGTTTATTCTAACTGACCATTGTTTAATACCTCCATCTAATTCATAGGAAATAGACTTGTTATCTAATATTTCTATGTTAGAATTATTATGATCTAATTTGATAGCGTTAAATATTTTATCACATTTATTCTTTGAGGGAAAATCACAAAAAACTATAATCTTACTTTCATTATATTGAAACCATTTATAAAATGGAGCTTTTTTGTACAAGCTAAAATCCTCTGTTAGCGTTTCAATTGTAATACCTTTTGAAATAGTATCTTCATAAATAGTTACACCTATATAATTTTGGGCTTCAATTGGTTCAGTCATATATAGTTTAATGACATCTTTTGTAACTTTTCCTAAGCTTTTATAATCTTGTGCACAATAATTATGGAAGATAAATATGCAAAAGAAATAGAAAAATTTACTAATAATACTAATTTTTATTTTTTTTATAATATCCATTATTTATCGCTTTTACTCCTTGAGCATTATATATTGCAGTTTTTGGTCCACCGTGATATTTAGGATTATACATAAACAATGTACTGTTTTGTGGGAAATAGCCACTTGCTTTATAACCTCCGTTGTTCAATTGTTTTCCGACACTCATATTAGTAAACTCATTCGTTTTCCAATCTTTTAATTTTATCTCATATCCACTAGGCTCTATCTCATACTTATTATCAGGATGGTTATGTCCAAATAATGTTATTGTATTTTGATCAAAATAATCAAGGTATTGATTAATAGTTACTCTACCGGCACTAGCAGGTTCATTTAAGGCTCCATTTTTCCCTACGATTGATTGTTCTTGCCCGTCTTTCATTCCAGACCCAATAGCAAATTCAACTTCTGCATTATTTGATATATATGCATGTAAACCAAGTGCAATATCTTCGTTTTGAAAAGTTATCATACTATACTGTTGTTCATTGCCTTTTGAATCTTTAAAACTCCCTGATATTGTATTTTTAGAAATATATCCCTGTTCACAACAGTAAAACCTTTCGCATTTTTATTAAAGAATTATCCTTATTGAATTGGTTTGCAGCATATATTTGATCTTCTTTAGAATCAGAAATTCTTTCTATAGAACCATTAGTACCTAATCTATATACATCCAATCCAAATGGATCAATGTAACTAATTGGATTATTAAGCACATAGCTGAATGGAGAGTCACTAAAATACTTCTCCGCGAGCGGATCAACTACGCCCCATCTTCCAATATCCGGCATATAAAATCTCGCTCCGTAATCGTACATACCGCTTTCCGTCTGCAATTCCTTTCCGTTGTATTTATACTGATAAGAAGAGTTTGCTGTTAAAGGATTATAGCCTTCATGCTTCAAACCGAACGGATAGTAATTATTCTCCTCAAGAACTTCTGTGCTGCTCCCATTATTGAAATAACTTAAGCGTACTGAACTCCGTTCGTAGCCTGCGTAAAAGCGTTTCTTTTACTTGTCTATCCAAATGGTCTGCATAGCTGTAAATATACTTTGTTATCAAGAGAACTCCTTATTAAAATAAACAGGTAATTATTTATATTACCTGTTTATTTTTTCTTGTGAATTATATTAACTTTAAAACATATGATAGCAATTCCAATGTATTAATTTTTAACCGTAGAACAATCTGGATTTGAAAATGTAATATCTTCATATGAATCTGAGAATTTTAATTTTTTATTCTTTAAAATTGTTTTCATACATGTTGAAATTGAAATAGGTGATAAAAAAGTTATTTCATCTCTTTTATTTAAAACAATATGCCAATTTTCAAAATCATCATTAATTATTGTTTTCTTTTGATTGAAATTTTCATATTTGATTTTTGTAAACATCTTCTCAATAGCTTTACATTTGTTATCAGGTAATATAAGTTTATATCCCTCAAATATATAAACATTTTTATATTGAGTTCCTTCCATAAATTTCGGTTCAAAAAAAGCAACATCAACTGAATATTGTTTTTCATCTTTCATTTGATCTTGAACTACTACTGCTAATATTTCATTCTTGTTATCAACCTTTCTTTTTTTAGAAATATATTCTATATATCCCTTAATGATATTATGCAAATCTTGTTTCTTAACAACACTTTTATTAAATGTAAAAAAGAAA
>NZ_LMKA01000036.1 GCF_001421435.1 Chryseobacterium sp. Leaf201 | reverse complement strand
ATAATAATAATAATAATAATAAGAAGAAGAAGAAGAAGAAGAAGAAGAAGAAGCCGGAAACCATAGCTGAAATTTCAGATGATCCCACTACCATTAATTCATCATCCGGTAATCATTCGGTGTAAC
Source organism: Chryseobacterium sp. Leaf201 (assembly GCF_001421435.1). Lineage (GTDB taxonomy): Bacteria > Bacteroidota > Bacteroidia > Flavobacteriales > Weeksellaceae > Chryseobacterium. The sequence continues at coordinate 2,385 of NZ_LMKA01000036.1, read as the reverse complement.
GCCCGTTTTCTGTTTAAACAGGCGGGTGAAATGCTGCGGGTATTTAAAGCCCAGCTCATAGGCAATTTCACTCGCCGATTTATTTATATCAAACAGCCTCTCCTTTGCCACATCAATTAATTGTGACTGAATGTATTCCTGAGCAGACCTGCCGGTTTCTTTCTTGATCAGATCACCAAAATAATTGGGTGACAAATGCAGGGCTTCGGCACAATAGGCTACGGAAGGTAAGCCTTCACTCTGCGGTTTCCCGGATGAAAAATAGCCCTTTAATAAGGATTCAAACTTTTCCAGAATCCCTTTGTTTACATGGTCGCGCGTAATGAACTGGCGGTCGTAGAAGCGGGTGCAGTAATTGAGGAGCAGTTCTATGTTGGACGCAATGAGCACTTTGCTGTGCTTATCTATATTCCGGTCAAGTTCATACCCGATTTTTGAAAAGCAGTCTACCACAATATCCTTCTCTTTATCCGAGAGGTGAAGGGCTTCATTTACATCATAGGAAAAGAAAGAATACTCCTGAATATGCCTGCCCAACGGAGTACCGTTTATAAGATCCGGATGAAAGAGCAGTACCCAGCCTTTCGGCGCAAATAATTCAACACCGGGTTCAACGCCTATTACCTGTCCGGGTGATACAAATACCAGGCTTCCTTCCTGATAGTCATAATGTTTTCTTCCGTAACGCAACTGCGCACTGTGCCGGTCTTTCAAACCCACCGCATACAGATCAAAGTTAAAAGACCTGGCGGGCACAGGCATTGCTTCAGCGGTGTCAATCACGGCAACGAGAGGATGTTTGGTAGGCATGCCCCTCATCATATTGTATTGGGCAATACTGCTGATTTTTATAATCTCTTCCATAACCTGTTCATTTATTGTTACAAAATTACAGGTTTAGGTAAGACCTTCTGTTATGGACTTTCCAAATAAGTAATATTGGTAAGAAAACCCGTAATCTGTATACAAAACAGACCGGCCTTCTTTAGCAATTTTGCAACAGTAAACATAAAATATATAAAATGAAAACACGACAATTAGGAAGTTCAGGATTAGAAGTATCTGAATTGGGTTTGGGCTGCATGGGATTAAGCCACGGTTACGCTAACCAGCCGGACCGGAATGAAGCCATCCGGGTATTGCGGGACGCTGTGGAACAGGGCATCACCTTCTTTGATACGGCAGAGGTTTACGGCCCATACACCAATGAGGACATCGTGGGAGAAGCCTTGAAGCCGTTCAGGGAAAAAGTGGTCATTGCCACGAAATTCGGGTTCAAGGATGGATCGAATGCTGAACTCGACAGCCGTCCGGAGACCATCCGTAAAGTGGTAGATGCATCGCTCAAACGCCTGCGCACCGACACCATCGATCTGCTCTACCAGCACCGCGTGGATCCGGCCATTCCCATTGAGGATGTGGCAGGCACCGTAAAAGATCTTATTGCCCTGGGTAAGGTAAAACACTTCGGGCTATCAGAGGCTGACGTGGTAAATATCCGTAAAGCCCATGCCGAGCAGCCGGTTACCGCGCTGCAGAGCGAGTATTCCCTTTGGTGGCGCGAACCCGAGGAAAAGGTTTTTTCCGTACTTGAAGAACTGGGCATCGGATTCGTTCCTTTCAGCCCGCTGGGCAGAGGGTTTCTCACCGGAAAGATCAGTGCCGGCACGCGTTTTGAGAAAGAGGACGGACGGAGTTATTTCCCGCGTTTCCAGAAAGAAAATATGGAAGCCAATCAGGCCTTTGTGGACATCCTTCAACATGTTGCAACGGAAAAAGAAGCCTCTACTGCGCAGGTCGCACTCGCCTGGATCCTTGCACAGAAGCCATGGATCGTTCCGATTCCGGGTACTACGAAACCGGAACGCCTAAAGGAAAATATCGGTGCAGCAGCTCTGGAGCTTTCTTCCGCAGAGCTAAAGTCGATTACCCGGGGCGCAGACCATATCGAAGCCAAAGGCGGCCGGTATCCGGAAGACCTGGACAGAGTTATAGACCGGAAAGCTTAACAATTGCGCAATCGATCTGGTGATGCATTCCATCAGGAACAGTACCCGGCTCTACTCTTAAGGCCGGGTTACTTAGATTACAACCCAACCGCATCAATACCAGGAATATTTTTTTGAAGATAGTCAAACGGTTTCATGTTAGCACTTACCCATTGATGTGATAATAACAAGCTGGTAACCCTTCAATTATTTAACATTTGGCTGGTGCTTTCAGAAATTAAAAGGACATTGAGATGAGTTCATTTGTACCTTTTTCCGGCTCATTTTCATTTTATGAATTTATCAGTTTAAAACCACAGCATCACATTTCTGATCTTATTCCCAAAGAAACTTATCAATATTTATTATTATCATAATTTAAAACTTGTATTATTAA
>NZ_LMKA01000035.1 GCF_001421435.1 Chryseobacterium sp. Leaf201 | reverse complement strand
GCTTCTACGAAGCCGCCCCGAAATTTTAATCGTATAATTGCATCAAATAAATAAGAACTTCCGGAATTTTCGGAGGTTTTTATATTATATGTTTTCCCAAGTGGATTTTATCTCCTGCATTTTTATCAAATAAAAATAAAGCGGAATTAATTCTAACCTGATCGTAAAATTGATATTGGGAACGGTAAATGGTATAATTACCATCATAATGACATAGATAGCAATACCGGCAATTGCATCTATAATGGCAGCTTTCGGTGCCCAAGGCTGTTCAAACCAAAGACCATAAGCTACAACTCCTTTATAAATTATTAAAAGAATAATGAAGAATCCGGCTAAAGTATAAGGATGATTTGCTTCGATCCCATAAATCGACAGCGCTGTATTTGACAGAAATAATCCGCACATTACGATTGTGATTCCCACAAAACCACCGAGTAAAAATAACCATATGAAAATTTTTATCCATACAGGTAACAGATCACTCCTCCTTACAAAATTACTTTTTACATCAAACTCCTCAAAAGTTGATCTTTCTTCCATGATATATTAGTTTAATAATTATTCTTCTCCAAAAAATGCATTGGAACTTCCGATCCAGATGGCATCTTTTTTATTGAAATCCACATTTACCATGTCGGCTTTCGTCATTCTCCCAAGATTTTGCAGCAAAATAGGCCGTTCGTCATTTTCCCGCCAAATATACAACAATCGGATCTCAGCTTTTGAAAATTCTCCGTTAATATCTTCAAAAACCGGTTCGTACGTTACTTTTCTCTGTAAAATATAATTTCCCTGATCCTCAATAGCCTCTGTAATTTCTTTGGTCGGATGTAAATTGACACCGCTTCCCGCAAATGAGAATAAAGGTTTCAGGACAAAATTTTCAAGGCTTTCACTGTCAGGAAATTCATGCAGGAAATAACTTTTCGGGACAAACTGATGTTTTAAAAACGGTAGTAAAAATTTAGAAATTTTAAAGAACCAGTTTGGATGTGTTATCCAGGTTACATCGACTTCTTCACGGAAATTAAACTCGGTTTTAAGATCAGGTATCCGGTCTAATTCATCAAAAATTACGCGGTTATAAATCCTTCTGATTTCCGTTAATTTTCCGTCATTTTCATAAAACAGTTTTTTGCCTTCCTTTTTTATCTTGGTTAGGCAGACGGTTTTTATTCCCAACAGTTTTTCAGTCAGGATAAAATCAATAACGGTTTTCTGCTTTTCAGGATAAATTTCTAAAACAATGATATGTTCAGGGTTTTCTTTTCCCACAATCAGTTCCTTAAGATAGTCCCTGAACTGTTCATGGGGCATTTCATTACGGATTTCCGATAGAAAAGGGTAGACGTCACAGAATGTATCTTCAAAGATTTCCTGAAAGGCATATAATGAAGGGAAGGCCTGCAGCTCAATTAACTGCGGTTCAATGTTTCCGTTTTCATTCTTGCAGATCCCGAAATCAATGGTGAAAAAATGAGGCTGATCCGTATCATTCGGCACCCGGCAGTTATCGGGAACCGCTTTCTGTAAAGTTTCTTTGGGTAAAGATTTGATCTGGTCAATAATACTGTTGCTGGCATCCAGTAATTTTGATTTAAATTCTCCGGTCAGGAACATCGGGCTTTCGGAAATTCTGAATGCCGGCTCCAGACCGCTTTTCTGCTTCAGGATTGCTTTTACCTGATCATATTTTTCCTGAGAAAATTCTTCATTGAACTGCTTTCTGTATTTCGGGATCATAGTTTTCTTTGTGATTTAATTTTAAAGTGCCTCTAAACCATCGCTTCAGACTGTTTCATGATATTTTCCTTGGCAAACTGTAAAAATCCCGGAATGATCTGTGCCTGGGTTAATAGGATTTTATCAGGATCATCGATCCGGTCAATGGTTTCAAGGTATTTTTCCATACCGAAGCTGTCGATCATCGCCTGCCTGTTTTTTTCGTCTTTCAGGTTTTCGATCATGCCCGCAGGATTGGCTTCAGGGTGAAACTGGGTGCCGAAAATCTCTTCTGAAAAACGGATGGCCATTACCGCTCTTTCAAGATTAATATGCGGACGGAATTTTTCAATGCCGACAATTTTCATTCCGAGTTCTTCAAGACGCGCAAAATCAGGTTTAATAAACTGGTAGGCTCTTGAATCTACGGCATAGAAAGGTTCCGGAAGATTTTGAAATAAAAATTCCCGTTCGCCGTCTTCCGTTTTATGAATCGGCATTACTCCGAATGAATACGACTTTCTTTTGCAGATATTCCCCAGTTTCCAGTGGATGCTGGCTACCTGAAAAGAGTGGCAGATCAGGAAGAGATATTTTTTGGACGTATGAGAGGCATTGTGCTTAAAAATCTGATCCAGAAAATCTGAAAATTTGTCCTCCCATTCCAGGCCTTCCTTATGAGGATCGCCCGGGCCTCCTGAAGATATGAATATATCAAAATCATGAATATCAGGGATCTCATTTTTAAAGCGGACATCAAATGTATCGATTGTTACATTTTCACTGCAGCTTTCCTTAAATGCTTCCGAAATCTCTGTTATATTTTTAAAGCCCTGATTGACACGGTTGTTGTTCATATCCAGCAAAGCCATTCGAATATCCTTCATATCAAACTTTATATTTTTACAAAGTTAATCAAAATGTTACCATGCATTTTCATTATGTGTTATGCCGTACTCTGTTTCTGAGATCATATAATCCACAACCTTTGTCAGTTCTCCTGTTTCTTTTAAAACCCGCAGCTGGCGGTCTGCACCGGTACCGTGTTCCAGGATTTTCCATGCATATTCCACTTCTTCCCTGCATCCCAAGTCATCGACTACATCATCAATAAACTCAAGCAATTCTTTTAACAGATCCGGATAAGGAACAGATTCTTCTTTACCAAAATCAATAAGATGGGCTTCAATTCCGCTTTTGGAAGCCCTCCATTTATTTTCATTCAGCAGTAACCTGCGGTAGCTCCTGAAACTTAAATTCTGTTGGTGAAGCTTGTAGATCTTAGCCACGAGGCTCTGCATAATGGCAGCCATACAGACGGTTTCATCAATCCTCAGCGGCATGTCACAGATTCTGAACTCAATGGTAGGGTAGAACGGGTGGACCCTTAAATCCCACCAGATTTTCTTGGCATTGTCAATGGTTCCTGTTTTTACCAGAAGATCCACATAACTGTCAAATTCAGCCAGAGAGTTAAAAAAGCTAGGGATCCCCGTTCTCGGGAACTTTACAAAAATTTCCTGCCGGTAGGATTTAAAGCCTGTATTTCTTCCGATCCAGAAAGGTGAATTTGTGGATAACGCATATACATGGGGAAGAAAATAACGCATGACGTTCTGAATTCTTACCCCTTCTTCACGGTTCGGGATCCCGATATGCACGTGAAGCCCGAAAATAAGATTTCCGCGCGCCACGTCGCCCATGTCGTCTACAATTTTGTTGTAGCGTTCACCATTGGTAATTGTATTATGCTCCCAGTTTGAAAAAGGATGCGTCCCGCCGCCGGAAACCCGGAGGCCCTGTTCGTGGGCGGTCCTGATCAGGTGCCTTCTCAGGTTGGTCAGTTCCGCCTTGGCTTCCTGGATATTCTGGCAGATGCCCGTTTCCATTTCAATCATGGATTCATGCATCTCATGTTTCAGGTTTTCACTTAAAACGGCTTTTCCGCCTTCAATGATTTTCGAAACATGAGACACCAGATCCCTGCTTTCAACATCAATAATTTGATATTCTTCTTCGATTCCGATCGTAAACTGATGCATGGTTTGTGCTTTTATTGTATGTTCTTATTGTACAGAATCCTTCACAAAAGTTCCCCATGAAATATTCGGTTTTCCGGGAACATATTCTTTCGCTTTTTCAACAGCCAGTTTTGCAGCATGTTCTACAATCCACGCGAAATTCTCTTCTCCTACAGCATTTCTGTCTGCATCCGGAGCCGGGTTACAGAAGTCGATGGCATACGGGATTCCGTCTTTTACCGCAAATTCAACGGTATTGAAGTCGTATCCAAGCGCTTCATTCATTTTAATGGTGTAATCATGAATGGTTTTCAACAGTTTTTCCCGTTTTTTACCCTTCGTTTTATGCGTGGTTTCGTATCGTAAATGAGGCTCATTTCTCGGTTCGTAAGGCATGATGTGGACATACTTTTTACCTAAACAGTACACCCGGTAATAATCTTCAAAAATGATTTCTTCCTGCACCATCATAACCAGCTGTTCCGTTTCACCTAATTTATTCCATAAATCTTCCGGGCTTTCCACACGGTAGACATTTCTCCAGCCGCCGCCGTCGTGGGGCTTCATATAAGCCGGGAACCCGACATAATTGAAAATATAGTCCCAATCGTGAGGGAATTTCAGGTTTCTGAAAGAGGTTTCCGAAGTATTGGTCGGTCTTTCATGTGAAGGCAGCAATACCGTTTTCGGTAGCGGGATTCCGAGTTTGGACATTAAAGCATTGTTAAAAAATTTTTCATCTGCACTCCACCAGAACGGATTGTTAATAACATATGTTCCGTTCAATGCTGCATTTTTAAGATAGGCCCTGTAAAAAGGGACATCCTGAGAAATCCTGTCGATAATGACTGCATAACCGTAATCTTCTCCCTGTTCCAGTTTATCAATAGTTACCGGTTCGGCAATGATCTCTCCGCCGCCCAGTTCATTTACTTTATCGATAAAAGCCCAGGGAAATGTATCTTCCATACCGAATAGAATTCCAACCTTTTTTGCCATAACTGAATGTTTTTTAATATTTTATGTTTGATTATAATTTTGTTTATGAAAAGAATGTTCCGATGAAAGTGGGGAAAACCATGCGCCACAATGGCCAGTCATGGTTAATCCATTTTCTCTCGTCATACCAGAAATCAATTCCTTTTGCCCTTAAGATTTCTGCCATTTCAATATTCTTATCTTTACAGATGTCCTGATCCGAGGTGCTTAACACAATATGCATATGCCTGTATTTCCAGGCTTCATCATTTTTTACAAATTCTTTCGGGCAGTTGAAGTAAACCAGGTCATCAGAATACCCGTCCATGAAATTCCGAATGCTGAAGGCTCCGGAAAGACAGAATAAATGTGAAACGACATCCGGAAACCTGAAGGCAAAATTGGCGGCATGATATCCTCCGAAACTGGCACCTGCCACGGCCACGCGGTGTGTTTGGTGAAGTTTCTGGATATAAGGTACAAATTCCTTAATAAGAAACTGTACATATTTTTCATAATTCCTTATTCTCTGTTGCGGAGAAATACTTTCGTCGTAAAAACTCCGGCTGTCAATGGTCTGGATGTTATAAAGCTTTACCTTTCCCTGTTCTACAAACCAGTTGATGCTTCCGTTTAAATGGAAATCATGGTTCTGCGTATATTGTCCCTGAGAAGTGGGGAACATAATGACCGGATGGCCGTAATGTCCTGTTACCTCAACTTTAAGGCTGATTCCTAAAATATTTGAATAATAATCCGTATGTTCTATCTGCGGCATTTTTTTTAATTTTGAATGATACTTTTGAAATTATATAAACTTAACGAATTTAATTCCTTGACAATTCATTTATGAAGGATAATTTGACTGGCTTTAATTTTGAAAAAAATTCCTCAGATAACTAAATGCTGTCAAATCAATAATTTCTTTAATATGAATGTCTCTATTCATTGAAGCTATGAACTGGGTTTGCTTTTCGGAGGAAGGATGCTGAGCATTTCCGCATGGATCTTTTCCGCAGCTTTATCCAGACGCTCCTGAATAATCTGGGCGCTTTTTGATTTGTAGACGATTCCTGCGTGATGTTCAATCGGTAGGAATTTTATAGCTTCTTTACATTCAAACTGGTTATAATCTGCATCTTTATCTTTAATCAAAGCGATGATCAGTCCTGAATAATAGGCTGTGGCTTTTGGGATTTTGTATTTTTTCCCCCATAACAAAGCATCTTCTATTTTTGCCCATTCTCTCCAGATATTAATGTTGCTTGAAGCTTCCACCAGATCAGGTATATGCGCACCTCCGACTCTTGAAGACGTCTCCAGGAAATAATAGGTGCCATCTTCTTTACTGCGGATAAACTCTGTATGTGTGGCACCGTTCATCAGTCCGAAACTGGAAAGTACTTTGGCATTGGCTTCTTTAAGTGCTTTATATTCGGCGGATGCTTTCCCCAGAGTTTTTGTCCTGAATACCCCGCCGTCATGGGAAACTTCCATTGGCGGTGCGAGATATTTTGAAGCTGATGTAAAAACAATTTCTTTATTAAAAGTAAGGCTGTCTACATGGTACACGTCACCGGGCTTAAAGCTTTCCAGCAAAAATAAATGCCTTTCTTCTCCCAGATGGTTAAGGGCATCCCAAAGGTCTTCTTTGGAGTTGAGTTTTTTTATTCCTGAAGCAGATGCTTCAGACCGTGGTTTCAGGACCCATGGAGCACGAACTGTATCAGCGAAAGCATTCACCTCATCATTATTGAAAACTGCTGTAAATTCAGGGACATTAATTCCCGAATCCTTTGCTTTCTGCCTCATGGCCAGTTTATCCCTGAAATAGCGGTGTGTGGTCTGTCCCATCCCGGGGATCCGGAAAGTTTCCCTGATCAGGGCTGCTTTTTCTACATCGTAATCATCAAGTGCAATTACCGCATCTACTTTTCTGGTCTGCATCAGGTGGGAAAAACCCTGCACAAGATGATCCAGGTTCCAGACGGACGGTTTTATTTCGGGCATGTAGAAGACTTCATCAATAGCATGCCATGGCCAGTTTTTATCTTTAAGATTTTCTGACGTTATTAAGATGACTGTATTACCGAGTTCCTTTATTTCATCCATGAAGTCATAACCCTTGTAATAGCACGAAATACATACTATCGTTTTTTTCTCCATATAATGTTTATTAGCTTTTGGTGAATTTTCAAAAATAAAAGTGTTTTCTGGTTAAACACCTGCTATTGAAATGCAAATTATAATAGGTATTTGAAAATTGCTCTATCAAGTATACAGAGATTTTTTTTAATAAACTAATTTTTAGTGATAATTTTCGATTAAATCTGCCAGTAACTGCACCCCGAATCCGGTTGCTGCTTTCTCTTTTGCATATCCTACATTCCCGAATGCAACACCTGCAATATCAAGATGTGCCCATTTCGGATGGCCTTCTGTAAACTGCTCAAGGAATTTTGCCGCTACAATACAGTCCCCGATGGGCTTCATAGAAATATTTTTAAGATCGGCCACATCAGACTGGATATCGTCTTTCCAGATATCCCAGAGCGGCAGGCTCCACAGCCTCTGGTTGGTTTTGTCGCCGGTTTTAATCAGGAGGTCTTTCAGCTCGTCACTGTTGGAAAACAATGCTCCGCAGGTATCACCGAACATTCTTACTGAACTTCCGGTCAGCGTGGCAAGATCAATCAGGAAATCTGTCTTATAATTTTTAACCAGATAGGAGAGTGCGTCTGCTAAAACCATCCTGCCTTCGGCATCGGTATTTAAAACCTCAATCGTTTTACCGTTATAGGCCGTAATGACGTCACTCGGAAGGAAGGCTTTTTCAGAAACGGCATTGTCCGTTATAGGAAGAACAGCAATGATATTTACCGGGAGCTGCATTTCTGCGGCATAAATCAGTGTTCCCAAAACGGCTGTTGCCCCGCCCATATCTGATTTCATGTAATGCATGTTATCCGGGTTTTTCAAAGAAACTCCGCCCGTATCAAACAGGACACATTTCCCGACAAGGCCGAAAGTTATGGCATTTTTAACTGTTGTCCTGTATTCCATAATGGTGAAAGCAGCATCATAGGCACTGCCCTGGTTAACGGCAAGATAAGCACCCAGGCCAAGTTCCTCACATTTTCTCCTGTTAAAGACTGTATATTTCAGGTCATGCTTTTTTGCGAAATTTTTAAGATATGCACTCAGGATATCAGGTTTCTTGAAATTGGCAGGTTTGTTTAACCATTCCTGACAGGCCGTCTGCCCATTGCTTAAAGCTTCAGTTTTCCGGCTGATATGGTCTAATTTTTTCTGGCTTAAATTTTCAAAATGAAGCTCAAATTTTGCATTCCAGAAGACATGGTCTTTTTCAAACGGATAATGGTAGGTTCCGTTCAGCAGGCCTTTTACGAGTTCTTCAAACTGTCGTTCGTTCATGAAATCTGCCACCACAAGGGTGGGGACCGCCTGCAGGTTTTTTTTATGGGCCTGCGAAAACTTAACGGCCACCTGTTGGATCTCGAAATTCTGCAGCGTGGATTTCCCGAGCCCGATGAAATAGGCAATTCCTTCTTCATGGGTATGGATGAAAACTTCATTTTTTTTGCCGGTGAAGAATGTGGAAATATTTTTATTGAAATTTTTTCCGGTCTTTATCCATTCCTCTTCGGTAAATACATGGAAAATCTGGGTGTAGGATTTATTCTTTTTATTGATGAGTCTCATACCTGTTAATTTTTAATGCTTTGCTGATGGGGCTTTACTTCCACCGGATTTTCTGTATTGTTGTAAAAAAGCCATTCGATGGCCCTTGGGAATTCCTGCGACCAGTAAAATTCACTGTGGGTACCTTCAGGATTGATGCTCGTCCTGAATTCAAAATCAAAAAGGTTTTTCTTTTCCCACCGTTTGAGGTACTGCTCAAAAACCTGGATCCTTTTTACCATTTTGGATCCTTCCTGTTCGCCGCCGTACAGGTAAATTTTAGTACTGAAAGGAGTCCTGAAATTCATCATCGGGAAGTTATTGTTCGGTTCAACCCAGAGAGAAGGTGAAAAAATCAATAATTTGGAATACACTTCAGGATACAGGAAACCGCTGTAGATACTGATCAGGGCGCCCAGGGAGCTTCCCCCGATTCCCGTATTTTCACGGTCTCTTTTGGTGCGGTAATTCTGGTCTACAAAAGGTTTTAAGGTATCGGTAATAAAACGGATGTATTTTTTTCCTTCCGAACCGTTGGCCACATGGTCATTATCGAAGATGTACTCTTTAACCCTTTCCTCGCTTCCGTGTTCTATGGCAATAATGATAATATCCCCGCGGCCGTATTCTGCCAGAATGGAAAGTTTTTTATCAATTTCCCAGTTGCCGTAGCCGCTGCCCTCATTAAAGAGATTCTGGGCATCCTGAAGATACAGCACAGGATAGCTTCTGTCTGAAATATAATAGTCATAGGGTAGGAGTGCCCAGACTTTCCGTGAACGCTCCAGCTGCGGAATATAAAATTCTTCCGAGATAATTTCTGCAATCGGGAAAAATTCCTTTTTGAAAGGTCCCCAGTTAAATCTCCAGTTTTCTACCTTATCAACCGTTTTCCCTGTATATTTTGAGGCTTTTCTGTTGGGGGTGATATTCCCGTGCGAATCCAGTTCTACACTTTCCCAGCCGCCTTTTGCAAATTTGTATTCGATATGATCCGGTAGAACCTGCGGGTCAATTTCAATATAATAATTCCGGGCGTCCGACTGTTTAAGTTGAAAGCGGTAATCTTTAGGGTTCCAGTTGTTGAAATTTCCTGTAATAAAGATCGCTCTCTCATCATTCGCTTCCGTATAAAGTTCAAACCTCATCATGCGTGTTTAAAATTCTGAGTGCTAAATTTATAAAAAAATCTTTTAAATCTCATCACCATTAAAGCCTTAAAAGGTGATTAAAAATTAATATATTTGATAGATACAAATCATGGTATGTGATTAACATAATAATAACTTCATTAATAATTAACACGTGCTGCAGTTTGTTTTAGTACTTTCAGAAAATATAAAAATTAAATCAAGCCGTAATGAATTCGGTTAAAACATATACACTTTTTACGGATCATGATATTTACCTTTTTAAGAAAGGGAGTCATTATAAGCTCTACGAAAAATTCGGTGCCCATTCCGTTGAGAGAGACGGGGTAAAAGGCGTTTATTTTTCCGTCTGGGCTCCCAATGCGAAGAAAGTTTCGGTAATTGGTAATTTTAACCGCTGGGACCATCAGGAGCATATTCTGTTTCCGAGATGGGATAAATCAGGCATCTGGGAAGGGTTTATTGCAGGCTTAACCTGGGGAACGCTGTACAAATATGCTGTTGAAACAGCCTTGGGGGAAGTTCTGGAGAAAAGCGACCCGTATGCATTAAGCTGGGAGCAGAACCTTCAGGCCGCCTCACTGGTCTCTACCACCTGGTATGAATGGGATGATAAGGAATGGATGGAGAACCGCTGGAAGAACAACAGCCTGAAAGCTCCTGTTTCCGTCTATGAAATCCACCTTGGCTCATGGATGAGAAATCAGGACAATCCTGAACGTTTCCTGAACTACCGCCAGATAGCAGAAGAATTAGTTCCGTATGTGAAAGAAATGGGGTTTTCCCATGTAGAGTTTATGCCGGTCATGGAATATCCGTATGACCCGAGCTGGGGCTATCAGATCACCGGCTTCTTTGCAGCTACGTCGCGCTTCGGGTCCCCACAGGACCTGATGTTTTTAATTAACGAGCTCCACCGGAATGAAATCGGGGTTATTTTGGATTGGGTGCCGTCCCATTTCCCGGGTGATGCCAATGGGCTGCACCGTTTTGACGGTTCTTACCTGTACGAGCATGAAGATCCCAGAAAAGGCTTCCATCCCGACTGGAAATCCTATATTTTCAACTACGGAAGAAATGAAGTGAAATCTTTTCTTATTTCCAATGCGATGTTCTGGCTCGAGAGATACCATGCAGACGGCTTGCGGGTAGATGCGGTAACTTCAATGCTTCACCTTGATTATTCCAGAAAGGAAGGCGAATGGGAACCCAACATACACGGAAATAATGTAAATCTTGAAGCCAAAGCTTTTTTACAGGATTTCAATACAGCCGTTTATAAAGAGTTCGGAGACCACATCATCACCATTGCAGAAGAAAGCTCAGATTTCCCGATGCTGACAAAACCTGTTCATGACGGGGGCGTAGGTTTCGGAATGAAATGGATGATGGGCTGGATGCATGACACCCTGGATTATTTTAAAAAAGATCCAATAGAAAGGAAGTTTTATCATCATAAGCTCACCTTTGCTTCGATGTACATGTATAATGAAAATTATATGATGCCTCTGTCGCACGATGAAGTGGTGCACGGAAAAGCAAGCCTGATCTATAAAATGCCGGGCGATGAATGGCAGAAATTTGCCAATCTCCGGGCCCTGTATGTTTACATGTTTACGCATCCCGGTGCCAAGCTTTTATTTATGGGAGACGAATTCGGGCAGACCGGTGAATGGAATTTTACCCGCAGTCTGGACTGGAATCTGCTCCAATATCCTGTTCATAAAGGCCTGCAGGCTTTGGTTAAAGGCCTGAATCACCTCTACAGAAGCGAAACTGCTTTTTATGAAACCCAGTTTGATAGCAGCGGTTTTGAATGGGTGGAAGCTGATGATCAGGAAAATTCAGTGTATATCTATTTAAGAAAAGGGAAAAAGAAAGATGATGTTTTTATGGTTATTCTTAATTTAACGCCCAGGGTTTTAGATTATAAAATAGGAGTACAGGCCGAAAGCCGTTGGGAAGTGGTTTTTAATTCCGATGATGAAAAGTATGCAGGAAGCGGCGTAAAACCGGATATTTTTGATGAGCAGGAGGAAGTATATAAAGGGCATCCGAAGTCAATCAGCATAAAGCTGTCTCCGCTTTCAGGAATGATTTTAAAGAAAAAAGACAAAAAATACAGACAAAGCAGAATTAATCAACGCAAAAGATAAAGCAGAACAATGATCATATATCATCTAAGCACGGAATGTTATCCGGTTGCAAAAGTGGGGGGACTGGCCGATGTAGTAGGGGCTTTGCCTAAATATCAGAATAAAATTAACGGGATTGATGCCAAGGTGGTGATGCCATGGTACAACAAGCCTTTTGTCGCAGAACATGAATTTGACATCGTTTTTGACGGGTTTATCCATCAGGGATCCAATATGCTTCAGGTTCAGGTATTGAAGGAAAAATCCGATACCCTGGGATTTGAGCTGTATCTGGTAAGGATTCCGGGATTGCTGGACAGGGATAATCCGTACGGATACCAGGATGAAAATTTCCAGTTCATAGCTTTTCAACACGGTGTCCTGCACTGGCTGAGTGCGATGCAGATCCGCCCCGATGTTTTGCACTGTCATGATTACCATACCGGATTGGTGCCCTTTATGGTGGAACACTGCCCTGAATTTTCTTTTCTGAAAGGCGTTAAAACCATCGGAACCATTCACAATGGCGAATATCAGGGAATGATGAGCTGGGAAATGGCGAATTACATGCCAGGATTTGACCGCTACCGTTGGGGATTGCTGGACTGGAACGGGCTGATTAATCCTCTAGCAAGCATGATCAAATGTGCCCACAGTTTTACAACGGTTTCCCAGGGATATCTTGAGGAACTTTTTGTAAGCTTCAGAGGGCTGGAAAGCCTAGTGCGTTACGAATCAGGAAAAGCATATGGAATCATCAACGGGATTGATGCCGAGGTATGGAACCCTGAAACCGATCCGATGCTGGATTTTAATTTTAGTCCTGAAAATGCAGTGGTACAGAAAAAGAAAAACAAGAACAGTCTCTGTAAAGCATACGGCCTTAGGCCTGAACTTCCCCTGTTTGCTTTTATCGGCAGGTTTGCTACGGAAAAAGGAGCCGATTTACTGCCTGACATTGTTTCAAGAAGCATCAAACAAAGTTTCGGGGGACTGAATATCATGATCCTGGGTTCCGGAAATTCCTATATTGAAAATAAGCTGAAAGAATACGACTATACTTATACCAATTTTGCTTTGGATTTAGGCTATAAAGAGCACCTTTCCCATCAGATCTATGCTTCGGCAGATTTCCTGCTTATGCCGTCACGGGTTGAGCCGTGCGGACTGAACCAGATGTATTCCATGAAATACGGAACTGTCCCTATTGTTTCCTATACAGGAGGCCTGAGAGATACGGTAAAAGACATTTCAACAGGTGGCGCAGGCATCAACTTTACATATCCTGGAGTAGATGATATTGTCCATGCAATGAGCAGGGCATTAATGCTATACAACCAGAAAGGGATGATGGGAAATCTTATTCAGGCCAATATGAGTTTTGATTTTGCCTGGGAAAAGTCAGCAGAGAAATATATGGCTTTATACAACAGTTAAATAAAATAATGAAAAATATATCCTGTATATGGGTGTTTGGTTTAATGTTTGCCGTTCCCATTGTGATCAGGGCCCAAAACAACATGCCGATGACTGCATTTCATAACCGGCAGGCAACAATGAACGAACAGCAGAGGCTTAACCGCTTTATTGAATTAAGTTACAGGAATTATCCATCTAATTCTGAAACGCGGTTAAAGATGAGTTACAATCAATTGTCGAGGATCGAAGGACGGATAAAGAAGATAGAGACAGAAATTGCAGCAGATGAGGCAGGGACTGATCAAAAGGAAGATCATTTAAAAAAGATGAACAGCCGGAAAGCCAGGTTAGATAATCTGTACAATGAAAAGCAGAAAACGCAGGAAATAATAGACAGGCTGGAGTCTTCCGGTAAAGAGACGGAAAAAATAAAAACTGATACATTAAAATAAATTAATATTAACTCCAAGATAAAAACGCAACATAATTTATGAACCGCAATGTTATATCCATTGTTTTAGGGGGTGGCAGAGGAACAAGGCTTTTTCCTTTAACGTATACGAGATCAAAACCGGCTGTGCCTATTGCAGGTAAATACCGTTTAGTAGATATTCCTATTTCCAACTGCCTGAATTCGGGGATGAATAAAATCCTTGTTCTGACGCAGTTTAATTCAGCTTCATTAAATTCACACATCAAGAACTCCTATCATTTTGATATTTTCAGCAAAGGGTTTGTGGATATTCTGGCAGCAGAGCAGAACGTTGAAAACGAAAGCTGGTACCAGGGAACAGCCGATGCCGTAAGACAATCGATGAAACATCTGGAAAAATATGATTATGAGTATATCTTAATTCTTTCCGGTGACCAGCTGTATCAGATGGATTTCAAAGAAATGCTAGATTTCCATATTGAAAAAGGCGGTGATGTAACCATTGCTACCATTCCGGTAAATGCCAAAGATGCGACAGGTTTCGGAATCTTAAGTTCCGATGATGAAGGGAACATTACCTCTTTTGTTGAAAAACCGGGTTATGATATGCTGGATGGCCTGCAATCTGAAGTATCTGAAGAAAATAAACACGCGGGAAAAGAATATCTTGCTTCGATGGGGATTTATATCTTCACAAAAACGATTCTTAAAAAAATGTTTGAGGACGGAGCGGGAGACGATTTCGGAAAAGATATTATTCCCAATTCAATCGGGAAATATACAACGCTGAGTTACCAGTACGAAGGCTATTGGACGGACATCGGAACTATCGAATCTTTTTACGAGGCCAATCTGGACCTGTGTCAGGATTTCCCGCAGTTTAACTTATTTTCCTCTTCGCCGATTTATACAAGAGCCAGAATGCTTCCTCCTTCCAAAATAAACGGATCTTACGTGAGCAAGGCGGTTTTCGGAGACGGATGTATCATCATGGCCGATAAAATTGAAAATTCAGTAATCGGAAACAGGACCAGGGTAGACAAAGGAAGTACCATTGTTAATTCTTACGTGATGGGTGCGGATTTCTATCAGGATACCATGGAAATTATAAACAATGACAGGGAAGGCCGTCCCAATATGGGAATCGGGAAATACTGTTATATCGAAAAAGCGATTTTAGATAAAAACTGCTATATCGGCGACAATGTAAGAATCATCGGCGGTAAACACCTTAAAGATGGCGACTACGGCACCCATTCTGTACAGGACGGTATTATCGTAGTGAAAAAAGGGGCAATTCTTACCCACGGCACCCATATCGGATAATTTAAACAAACATACAGCAGAAGTGATCAATATATTGGTCACTTTTGTTATTTATGCTACATTTGTACGATGCGTTTTTTTAAGATCATAGCGGTACTGATAGTGTTGATGATCGGGGCTTATGCGGCTTCGATGTATTATTTTGTGGATGAAAGCAAAGATTTCAGGATAGAGAAGGAAATTGATTACCCCGTTGAAAAGGTTTTCAGCCAGTTCAATAACCTGCAGCACTTTACCCGCTGGAATAATTTCTTTACCGGTTCCCCGACTATTGATATTGATTACTATACGCCTTATGAGGGACAGGGGAGTTCCATCAGCTATACAGATCCGAAAAACGAAACCAACGGAGAAATGTTTATCCGTTACGAAAATCCGAATAAAACGCTGAGATATCAGCTTTTCGAAAACCGCAACGAAAGCCCTACTCTGGTGGATGTAAAATTTAAAGCGCTTTCAGCACAGAAAACCAAAATCACTTGGATTGTCCATACACCCAAATTATCAGTGTTAAAACGGGTCGGGAACTTCTGGACGGAAGACCGGTTTTCCGAAAATATTGATAAAAGCATGGTCAACCTTAAAAATTCCTTAGGTAATAAAGTGGAAAAAGACAACCAGATGGCCGCAATAAAATACGACAGCATTATGGTTGAAAATGAAGAGGAAAAACTGCTCCTTGGGATCAATGTCAGCACCTCCAATAAAAAAGATGCGCTGTACAGGAATATCGTAATGAATTATAATAAAATTTATACGTACACCACGATGGATCTGGGTAAAAAAGATGATGAGTTCGGTTTTCCGGTCCTGATTACGGATGCAGATAATTACAAAGACAAGGAAGTATCCTATTTCCTCGGGATCCCCTTATCCAAAAAGTTTGGGATCACAGACAATAACTTCAGTTTCAGGACACAGAATCCCACTCAGAATTATGTCATGTATTACAAAGGTAATTATGAGGCAAGGGTAAAAGCCCTGCAGCAGCTGATCCAGAAAGCCAAAAAGGACGAAATGCGGTTTAATGACATCCGTCAGACTTTCCTTGAACGCCCGGCGGAAGATCAGGAGGTCAATATGAAACTCTCATTATCAGTATTTAAGTAAATCCCCCGGAAATCCCCCGGAATATATTTTTTTATGGTTTTTTTAATAGTTTAAAGACTGTTATACCTCGGTTTTTTTTATTAAATTTGAAGATTAATTCTACTAACAAATTTTAATAACAGATAAACTGTAATAATGGACAGATTTTCATTCCTAAACGCAGCTCATTCTCAGTTAATTGAGGATTT
The DNA here is from genome assembly GCF_001421435.1 of Chryseobacterium sp. Leaf201. Taxonomy (GTDB): domain Bacteria; phylum Bacteroidota; class Bacteroidia; order Flavobacteriales; family Weeksellaceae; genus Chryseobacterium. The sequence continues at coordinate 80,590 of NZ_LMKA01000035.1, read as the reverse complement.
ATACCAACAGTATTTAAAGTTCCCGGACTCTTTAGAACCATCATGGAAGGCCTTTTTTCAAGGCTTTGATTTTGCGTTGGAGAACTACGGGGATGATGATAATATCCAGTATATTCAGACTTCTGCAGCTCCTGCACCTGCAGTACAGCAAATTTCCCAGGCCGCTGCCAACGGCGAAGTTCCCGAGCATATCAAAAAAGAATTTAAGGTGGTAAACCTTATTGAAGCTTACAGAAGCAGAGGCCATCTGTTCACACAAACCAATCCTGTTAGAGAAAGAAGACATTATACTCCTACACTGGACATCGAAAATTTCGGGTTAAGCAGCGCGGATCTTCAGACTAAATTCAACTGTGCACTTGAAACAGGGATGAAAGAGCCTGCGACACTGCAGGAACTCATCAAGCACCTGGAGAACATCTATTGTGATTCTATCGGTGTGGAGTACATGCACATCAATAATGTTGAGGAGAAAGATTTTATTAAAAAATGGCTTCAGGTTAATGAAAACCATCCCAATCTTTTGGCCAACGAAAAAACAGAAATTCTATTAAAATTAAACCAGGCGGTAGCATTTGAAAATTACCTTCATACCAAATTCGTAGGACAGAAAAGATTCTCTCTGGAAGGAGGCGAAACGTTGATTCCTGCACTGGATCAGCTGATCTCAAAATCTTCACAGCTTGGCGTTGATGAAGTGGTACTGGGGATGGCTCACAGAGGAAGGCTTAATGTTTTATCCAATATTTTCGGTAAATCTTACAAGCAGATTTTCTCGGAATTTGAAGGAAAGGAATTTGAAGAAGATGTTTTTTCCGGTGACGTAAAATACCATTTAGGTTCATCTAAAACCGTTAAAACCGCTTCCGGAGAACAGGTTTCAATCAATTTGACACCGAACCCGTCTCACCTTGAAACAGTGGCTGCCCTTGTAGAAGGGATCTGCCGTGCGAAGGTAGATGATAAATACAAAGGGGATTATTCTAAAATATTACCGATTGTCATCCACGGTGACGGCGCTATTGCCGGACAGGGTATTGCTTACGAAGTTGCCCAGATGATGACGCTGGAAGGATACAAAACCGGAGGTACGGTTCATATTGTAGTCAACAACCAGGTTTCCTTTACCACCAATTACGTTGATGCAAGATCTTCGACATACTGTACAGATATCGCCAAAGTAACGGAATCTCCTGTAATGCACGTTAATGCAGATGATGCGGAAGCTGTGGTTCACGCCATTCATTTTGCTGCAGATTTCAGAGCGAAATTTGGTAAAGATGTGTATATTGATTTGTTGGGATACAGAAAATATGGTCACAACGAAGGGGATGAGCCAAGGTTCACCCAGCCTAATTTATACAAATTGATTTCAAAACACCCGAACCCGAGAGAAATTTATAAAGACCAGCTTCTTAAAGACAGCATAACTTCAAATGACGTTATCGCTAAAATGGAAGCCGATTTCAAAGGACTTCTGGATAAAGATTTTGACGCATCCAAAGAAATCGAGAAAAATGTAATGGACGTTTTCATGTCAGAAGACTGGACGAATTACCCTATTGCAAAAAGAGGGGCCGTTCAGGAATCTGTTGATACGAAATACGACCTGGAAAAACTGAAGGAACTGGCAATTAAAATGTCTACGCTTCCTTCCGATAAAAAATTCATCAATAAAATTACCAGGCTTTTTGAAAACAGGATCAAAGCCATTGAAGGAAACTCTTTAGACTGGGCTTTGGGAGAATGGCTGGCGTATGCTACCTTGCTTACCGAAGGACACAACATAAGAATCTCCGGTGAAGATGTGGAAAGAGGAACATTCTCTCACAGGCATGCTGTAATAAAAACAGAAGATACCGAAGAAGAATACATCCCGTTAAGACAGGTTTCTGAAAGCAGGTTTGATATTTACAATTCCCATCTTTCCGAATACGGCGTTTTAGGTTTTGATTACGGTTATGCAATGGCTTCTCCTAACACGCTTACCATTTGGGAAGCACAGTTCGGGGATTTCGTTAACGGTGCCCAGATTATTGTTGACCAGTATCTGGCGGCCGCAGAAGAGAAATGGAAAATTCAGGACGGACTGGTTATGTTACTGCCTCACGGTTCGGAAGGGCAGGGTGCAGAACACTCTTCAGCAAGACTGGAAAGATTCCTTACCCTTTGTGCCAATGAAAACATGGTGGTGGCAAATATTACATCGCCTGCCAACTATTTCCACCTGTTGAGAAGACAGCTGAAATGGCCGTTCAGAAAGCCGTTGATCGTCATGAGCCCGAAATCGCTGTTAAGACATCCGAAAGTGGTTTCCCCGCTTGAAGATTTTGCAAACAAAGGATTCCAGCCGATTTTAGATGATCCTGCTGCTGATCCTAAAAAAGTTGAGAAACTGGTGCTTTGTTCAGGTAAGCTGTACTTTGAGCTGCTTGCTAAAAAAGAAGAATTGAATGCTGAAAATGTTGCATTGGTAAGATTCGAGCAGTTATATCCGCTTCAGGCAGATGCCATTGAAGCCGTATTCAGCAAATATGAAAACAAAACATCCATTGTCTGGGCTCAGGAAGAGCCGGAAAACATGGGTGCATGGTCTTATATTTTAAGGAACTTCAGAGATACAGGAATTCAGGTGGTAGCACCGGTTCCAAGCGGTGCCCCGGCTCCGGGAAGCCATAAAATGTTCGAAAAGAACCAGAATTTGGTCATCAACAGGGTATTTGACAGAGATGACGCTCCGGCAAAAAGACCTGTTACCGCTTAATTTTAAATAATAATCAATCAATAAAAAATAAAAAATACGATATGTCAGTTTTAGAAATGAAAGTTCCTTCACCGGGCGAATCAATTACAGAAGTTGAAATTGCAACCTGGCTTGTGAAAGATGGTGATTACGTAGAAAAAGATCAGCCCATCGCTGAAGTGGATTCAGATAAAGCGACACTTGAACTGCCTGCTGAAGAAAGTGGTATCATCACTTTGAAAGCTGAAGAAGGAGATGTGGTACAGGTAGGACAAGTGGTGTGTTTAATTGATAGGGATGCTGCAAAACCTTCAGGTGATGCTGGCGCTGCTCCGGCTGCTGAAGCTCCTAAACAGGAAGAGGCCCCGAAAGCGGCTGAACCGGCTAAACAACAGGAAGCTCCGAAACCTGCTGCACAACCTGCAGCGGCTGCAAACCAGACCTATGCAACCGGTGCTCCGTCTCCGGCGGCTAAAAAAATTCTTGACGAAAAAGGAATTGATGCCTCACAGGTTTCAGGTTCCGGAAGAGACGGAAGAATTTCTAAATCTGATGCTGAACTGGCAGCGGTTCCTGCATTGGGAGGAAACCCGGTAAGTGCTACAGGATCCAGGTCTACAACCACCACCAAACTTTCAGTTCTCAGAAGAAAAATTGCTCAGCGATTGGTTTCTGTGAAGAATGAAACGGCGATGCTGACCACTTTCAATGAAGTTGACATGTCTGAAATCTTCAGATTAAGAAAACAGTATAAAGAAGAATTTGCCCAAAAGTACGGGGTAGGGCTTGGCTTCATGTCTTTCTTCACGAAAGCGGTAACCAGAGCTTTACAGCTGTACCCAGATGTAAATGCATCAATTGACGGGGATTTCAAAGTAAACTACGATTTCTGTGATATTTCAATTGCCGTTTCCGGTCCTAAAGGATTGATGGTTCCGGTATTGAGAAACGCTGAAAACATGTCTTTCCAGAGTGTTGAAGCCAACATTAAAGATTTGGCTATAAAAGTAAGAGACGGAAAAATAACGGTTGACGAAATGACAGGCGGTACTTTCACCATTACCAATGGCGGTACTTTCGGGTCTATGTTGTCTACACCGATTATCAATCCTCCTCAGTCTGCAATTCTGGGAATGCACAATATTATCCAAAGACCGGTTGCTGTTGACGGGCAGGCGGTAATCCGTCCGATGATGTATGTCGCAATGTCTTATGACCACAGAATTATCGACGGTAAGGAATCTGTAGGTTTCCTTGTAGCGGTAAAAGAAGCGATTGACAATCCGGTAGCCGTTTTAATGGGCGGAGACGAAAGAAAAGGTCTTGGTCTGTAATCAATCAGGCTAATTGCATATAAGTTACGGTCTCGCCTCAAAAAGGCGAGATTTTTGTATCTCTTACTATAAATACGAGCATGATGTTTTCACAAACTACCTCAAATATCAAAGTTTCAGTCGTCCCTGAGTATGATAGCAAGAACAGTTACCCCTCGGAAAACAGATATGTTTTCAAGTATAATATCACCATTGAAAATGACGGTGATTTTCCTATAAAAGTACTGAAGAGGAAGTGGCTTATTTTCGATGTGGGTTTCGGGTTTACGGAAATTATCGGTGACGGCGTTATCGGATTAACCCCTGAAATTCCGGTCAACGAAAATTTTACTTATTTTTCCAATGTTATGCTCCGTTCAGGAGTTGGCCACATGAGTGGAAAATACCTGGTGAGGAATATGGAGACCGACGAAAATTTTGAAATTGACATCCCGAAATTTAATTTATTATCTGAAGTACTGAGTAATTAATTGCAAGTTCAATAATAAGACTAAAGCTTCTTAATTTTAAGCTTCATATAATCTGATACTTCATCATTACTGGTCAGAAGCAGCTTTTCGAAAGCCAGTAAAGATATTTTGGCGCAGACTTCTGCATCATCTCCTGCTCTGTGGTGGTTAAATTTAATCTGATGATATTCTGCAAGGTGTTTTAAGCCGTATTTCGGCAGATAATTCCATGATTTCTTAGCCAGCTGAATGCTGCACATATAATTCATTTTTGGCGTAAACATTCCGTAATGGTTCAGGCAGCCCCGCAATACTCCGGCATCAAAACCTGCATTGTGGGCAATCATTAAAGTTCCGTACATCATTTCTTCAACTTCATACCAGATCTCATCAAAAGTAGGTGCATCTTTCACGTGATCCGGAAGAATACCATGTACATCTACATTAAAAGGACTGAAATACGGAAAGCTCGGTGGCTTGATCAGCCATGTTTTGGTTTCCACGATTTTAGAATCCTGTACGATGCATACTCCCAGCTCACAGGCTGAATTCCTTTCATGAGTAGCTGTTTCAAAGTCGAGTGCACAAAAATCCATTAGCTTGATTGATTTAAAGTGTTTGAATTAAAATTATTTTCTTCCTGAAAAATGTTTAAAGATCAGCCATTCAGACTGGTAGAACTTATTTTTCTGATGCTTCTGGCGGCGCTTCCAGGTTCCCGGAGCCTGGATATAAAATGAAGAATGCGCTCTCCCTACAGCCCAGAAATGCGCGAGTCCATATTTGTATCCGAAATAGGCAGCAGCAAACCCGTCAAGGCAGAGCCTTAAGAAAAGGATCCCGACCAGTTTTGGAAAAGGAAGGTTCTTCAGCATCATGGAAAGGTTGTTCCTGATATTCAGGAATGTCTTTTGAGGACTTTGCTTGTTAAGTGTTCCGCCACCGACGTGGTAAACTTCAGATTTCCCGGTATAAAAGATTTTTTTTCCGGAATTGATCAGTCTCCAGCAGAGATCAATTTCTTCCTGATGTGCAAAGAACCGTTCATCAAAACCGTTCTGTTCCCAGAAGTCTTCAGACCGGATGAATAAACAGCAGCCGGAAGCCCAGAAAATTTCCGTTTCATCATTATACTGTCTTTTATCTTCTTCCAGGTCATCAAAAACCCTTCCTCTGCAGTATGGATAGCCCAGGTTATCGATTAAGCCTCCTGCAGCACCGGCAAACTCAAAATATTTTCTGTTGTCAAAAGATAAAATCTTAGGCTGAACGGCTGCAATTGACTGATCTTTTTCAAATAACTGCAGAACAGGTTCAATCCAATGTTCCGTAACTTCCACATCAGAATTCAGTAAGCAGTAATAGGAATTGCTGATCTCTTTTAATCCTTCGTTATAGCCTCCTGCAAAGCCGTAATTCTTATTATTGCGGATAATTCCTACCGAGGGAAAATGAGTCTCTAAAAACGCAACAGAATCATCTGTAGAAAGATTATCGATAACATAAATATCCGCGCCCTGAGAAAACCGGACAACATTAGGAAGAAACTTTTCAAGCCAGTTTTTTCCGTTCCAGTTTAAAATGACAACGGCTAACTTTTCAGACATACAATCTATTTTTTTTCGGAATCAAAATTTTTAATGGCATCCTGATATTTCCATTTTCTGTGTGACCATAGATAATTATCAGGGCGTTTGTGCAGTGTATTTTCCAGCAGCTTATGGAATTTTTTAACCACTTCGTGCTCCACAAACTTTTCTCCGTCAGGTTCGATCCTGTGATAGTTTATCTGATAAAACCCTCTTTTTACCTTCTTCATCTCACAATAAATGAAAACAAGATCCATCCGGGTAGCTAGCTTATCGTATCCTGTAAAAACCGGGGTCCTTTGATTCAGGAATTCCAGTCCGTAAGTAATGTGTGAAAAATGCGGGGTCTGGTCGGCTACGAACAAGTAGGCGGCATTACCTTCATTTTTTGACCTGAAAATATGAAGAATGACTTCTTTGGCTTCCAGGGCTTCATTACCGAATTTGTTCCGGATCATTTTCATCTGATCCTCCCAGAAACTGCTTTTTACCTTGCGGTAAACGGGATAACTGTGATCCTGAGGAACAATTGTTGCCAGAGCATTCATCCATTCCCAGTTAAAGACATGCCCGGCCAGCAGGATGATATTTTTTCCTTCTGTTTTGGCATCCTGGAAAAGTTCCTGGTTGATATGCTGCATTCTTACCCTGGCTTCTATCTCAGAAATAGTAAAAGACTTAATGGTCTCAACGAGATAATCGGAAAAATTCCTGTAGAACTTTTTCCTGATCGCAGCAATTTCTGCATCAGACTTTTCGGGGAATGAATTTTTAAGATTCTCAGTGATCACTTTTTTTCTGTACCCAACAAAGTAATAGTTCAGAAAGAACATGATATCCGAAAATATGTACAATATTTTCAGCGGAAGCTTCGAAATTAAATTTAATATACTGATCAGGAATTTCATAAAACAGGCAAATTTACGGATAATAAAATTATGGTTCTCTTTTTGCAGGCAATAAGTATTATTTTTTTATTTTTATAGTATGAAAAAAGTATTGTTAACAGCGTTTTTAGGATTCAGCAGTATTGCTTTTTCCCAGGAACTGAAAGATAAACCCAAAGTAAAGGAAGCGGATAAGACCTTATTGGTGCCTGCGGACCAGGCAGAGATGGATGCAAAGAAGAAAGCTGCGGAGGAAAAGACCAAGCTTCCTAAACCCTACGATCCGAAAGCCGATGCAGAGAAAGACATTCAGAACTTAATAGCAAAAGCTAAAAAAGAAAAGAAGAACATCATGATCCAGGCAGGCGGAAACTGGTGTATCTGGTGTTTAAGGTTTAATAATTTTGTACAGACTACACCTGAACTGAAACAGATTGTGGATGACAATTACCTGTATTACCATCTTAATTACTCTCCGGATAATAAAAATGAAAAGGTTTTCTCTAAATATGGAAACCCGGGCGACAAATTCGGATACCCGGTTTTTATAGTCTTAAACAAAGACGGAAAACAGATTCACATCCAGCCCAGCGATGTTCTGGAAGAGGGGAAAGGATACAGCCTGGACAAAGTAAAAGACTTTCTGCAAAAGTGGAAAGCCAACTGATAAAAAAAGAAGCCGTCTCCTTTTGGAGACGGCTTTTTATGTTGCGATAAATCGCTTTTTTATTAAGCTTCTTCAGATTCAGGCTTAGCTTCTTCTTTTTTAGGAGCAGCAGGAGCTTGTGGAGCAGGAGGAGCGTCAGATACGATATCGAATTCGAAATTGTACTCAACGTTTCTGTGCAATCTGATGTTAGCAGTTACTTTACCTGTTCTCTTAATTGTGTTCCCAGGAATTTTGATGTATTTCTTGTCAACAGAAACTCCAGTTTTAGCAAGAGCAGCAGAAAGATCTGCATTGTTGATAGATCCGAATAATTTGTCACCAGAACCTACTTTTGCAGGAATAGTGATAGAAGTTTTCTTTAATTGATCTACTACACCGTTTGCTGTAGCGATTAATTTAGCTTCTTCTTCTTTTCTGGCTTCCAAAGTAGCTTCAAGAGCTGCTTTATTTTTAGGTGTAGCCAAAAGTGCGATACCTTGAGGAAGTAAGAAGTTTCTGGCATAACCAGGCTTTACGCTTACTGTGTCGAATTCAAGACCTAAGTTTTCTACGTCTTTTTTTAGGATAATGTCCATTGTTGTTGTCCTTTTTTTAGATCTTAGAATTATCTAAAATCAAGTTAGAATTAATATTTATTCAGCAACAAAAAGCCAAAAGCGATGTGCTAATGGCTAATTGTAATTTTTTTATTTCAATAAGTCAGCCACGTAAGGCATCAAAGCCAAGTGTCTTGCTCTTTTGATTGCAGCAGAAACTTTTCTCTGGTATTTTAAAGAAGTACCTGTATATCTTCTTGGTAAGATTTTACCCTGCTCGTTTACGAACTGTAATAAGAAATCAGCATCTTTATAATCAACGTGCTTAATTCCGTATTTTTTGAATCTACAATATTTCTTTTCAGATTTTGTATTGATATCAAGCGGAGTAAGGAATTTTACTTCAGATTCTCCTCCAGCTGAGGCTTGTTTAGCCATATCATCTATTGCCATGTCTTGTCTTTTTTAAATAGGGGTTAATAATTAAGCTCTAGCTGCTTTTACTTTTGCTCTTCTTGTTACAGCGTACTCAACAGCGTGTTTGTCAAGTTTTGTAGTCAGGTAACGGATTACTCTCTCGTCACGTTTGAATGCCAATTCTAAATCAGCTACTACAGAACCTTCACCTTTAAATTCGATTAAAGTGTAGAATCCGTTCTTTTTTAATTGGATAGGATACGCTAACTTTTTTAATCCCCAGCTTTCTTTAGCAACGATTTCGCAGTTCTTTTCTTTGATAAGATCTTCAAATTTTTTCACTGCTTCCTCCACCTGTGCGTCAGATAGAACGGGAGTTAAAATGAAAACAGTTTCGTAATTGTTCATAATGTAAATGAATTTGTTATTTATTTCGAGGTGCAAAAGTAGGAAATATATTTGTAATAAGCAATATGCGGTTCAATTTTGTTAATGGTTTTGAACAGATATTTCTGATAAATACAGAGGTATTGAATCTCTGCAAAGCCTGATATCGTACAATTTTATAAAATTATCCGGTTAAATCGAGTAGGCTTTAGTATTATCAAACAAAAACCTCCGGAGCATCCGAAGGTTTATATTATGAACCGGTAATTACTTATTACCAATTTTACTCATTACTTATATTTCCGTGTTCAGATCCCAGTTTTGAAGGTAGTCATGAACATGTTTCAGCATCATTCCGCCTAAAGAACCGTCTACCACTCTGTGGTCATAGGAATGGGACATAAACATCAGCTGACGGATCGCAATAACATCACCGTCTTTAGTTTCAAGAACGGCAGGTTTCTTAACGATTGCACCGATTGCCATAATAGCAACCTGCGGCTGAGGAATAATAGGGGTTCCCATAAGGTTTCCAAAGCTTCCTACGTTAGAAATTGTATAGGTGGCACCTTGGGTGTCTTCAGGTCTAAGTTTTTTGTTTCTCGCTCTGTATGCCAGATCGTTGATCGCTTTTGCCAATCCTGAAAGTGATAACTGATCAGCATTTTTAATTACGGGAACGATAAGGTTTCCGTCCGGTAAAGCAGTTGCCATACCGATATTGATGTTTTTCTTTTTAATAATGTTATCTCCGTTTAAAGAAACATTGATCATCGGGAAATCCTGAATTGCTTTTACAATGGCTTTCACGAAGATAGGCATGAACGTTAGTTTTTCGCCTTCACGCTTTTCAAACATATCCTTATTTTTAGCCCTCCATTTTACTACGTTGGTAACGTCTGTTTCGATGAAAGAAGTTACGTGTGGAGCAATCTGCTTGGCTTTCACCATGTTTTCAGCAATGATTTTTCTCATTCTGTCCATAGGAATGATCTCATCACCTGCCGCAACCGGAATGGTAGACGCCGGAGCTGAACTTGCCACTGGCTTTGGAGCAGGAGCAGACTGTTGTTGTACAGGGGCTGCCTGCGGAGCCGGCTGGTTCCCTCTGTTGCTTACATAAGCTAAAATATCTTCTTTGGTAATTCTTCCTTCCAGACCGCTTCCTTTAATGGACTTCAGTTCAGTTTCGGAAATATTTTCCTGTTGTGCAATTGATTTTACCAGGGGAGATAAATATAAATCTCCGGAAAACGCCTGTCCTGAAGCAGCAGCAGGCTGTAACGGCTGTTCAATAGCGTTTAAAGTCTCAGTATCCGGCGCAGCTGAAGTTGTTTCAGTTTTTGTTTCTTCCGAAGCTGTATTGCCGCCTTCTCCTTCAATTTCTAAAATAGCAATAGCTTCACCTACCTTGGCAACTTCGTCTTTCTGTTTCAGGATCTTTACGATTTTCCCCGAAACCGGTGTCGGAACATCTGAATCTACTTTATCAGTTGCAATTTCCACTACGGAATCATCTTCTTTTACACTATCACCTTCGCTGAACAACCAAGTGATAATTGTCGCTTCCATAACGCCTTCTCCCATGGAAGGAAGCAATAATTTGTACTCTGCCATTTTTAATTTTTAGATTTTGACAAATATATAAAAAAAAACGATTTTTTTATGAAATATTAAATGTTAGAAAAATTCAATGTAAATATTTTCACCCACGTTAAGGCCGAACAAAGTTTTAGCCCCGTTATTTTTACTGCCTTTGTAAATGGTAAGCTCTAAATGCTGGCTGTCATTGAAGATTGCTGCAGATTGCCCGTGGAATTCCGTTTCCCGGTCCCAGTCTGAAACCACTTCAGTATGGCTCGCAAATACTTTTGAAAGGGCAAGATTTCTGAATTTTATGGTGAAATTTTCATATCCTTTTCCAATGGTTTCAAATAAGTCTTTATTGATATTTGAGATTATATTTCCGAAATTATCAATGTACATTACCTCACCGATAATCATTTTTTCAGAATCATTATAAACAGGTTTCGGAAAAAGAAGCTGTTTGGCAGAGTCGATTTTCCGTCCGATAACCTCCGGGAGACCGCCGTTGGCAAGGTGTACGGCTGCAGGAACAAAAACATCGCTTGAGGTGAAATTGACAATATCATCAAACCTGTTATTCAGGGTGATTTCATAAATAGCTTCCGGCTTGATGTCGAAAAAGACAAGGCTCACCAGTCCGTTATCTGCGGCAATAAAGTAATGCCCGTCTGCTTTACAGACGATATTTTTTCTGGATTTATGATGGAAGCTGTCAACAGACAGTATATGGATGGTTCCTTTCGGGAAGTGTTTATAGGCGTTTCTTACGATATAAGAAGTCTGTACAAGGTTAAATGCCTGGATTTCGTGGCTGATGTCAATAATATGAACATCCTGATTCAGAGAAAGGATGCTGCCCTTTACAGCGGCAACTCTGTAATCCAAATTTCCGAAATCTGAAGTAAGTGTGATAATTGACATGGAATTTTTCTGAAATGATAGAAATGCAAATTTATCTAAAATAAAAAGAAAGCCGGGACGATTGTGGAAAAGAATTTGATATAAATTTCAAAAAAAGCTTTAAATTTAAAATCTAAATTAATAAATACTGCATGTTCGAATTAACATATGATTTGGAAGATATCGATGCGAAAATCTTCTATGGAGTTAATAACCAATATTTCAATGTCATTAAATCTACCTTTCCTACACTTAAAATTACAGGCAGGGACCATCATATCTTTGCCATGGGAAACCAGGAAGCCCTTGATATCTTCAGACAGAAGCTTGACGATATTGTCGGATTTATAAGCAAAAACAATTCTATCGGCCTGAAAGATGTTGAAAATATTCTCAATATCAAAGACGAAAACGAAAAGCAGCTGGTTTTTGATCAGGATATTATCGTAAAAGGGGTCAACGGAAAAGTTATTAAAGCAAAGACCACCAATCTTAAAAAACTCGTAAAAGAAACAGAGAAAAAAGATATGGTTTTCGCAATTGGCCCTGCAGGAACAGGAAAGACCTATACAAGTGTAGCGTTGGCAGCTAAGGCATTGCGTGATAAATCGGTAAAAAGAATTGTTTTAACAAGGCCGGCAGTGGAAGCGGGGGAGAGCTTAGGGTTTTTGCCGGGCGATCTTAAAGAGAAGCTGGATCCTTATTTACAGCCTTTATATGATGCACTCCGTGATATGATCCCCCATGAAAAACTGGAAGGTTTTATAGAGAAAAAAATAATCGAGGTGGCACCACTGGCATTTATGAGAGGAAGAACCCTGGATGACGCTTTTGTCATCTTAGATGAAGCACAGAACACAACACATTCCCAGATGAAAATGTTTTTAACCCGAATGGGAATGAATGCCAAGTTTATCATTACGGGAGATCCCAGCCAGGTCGATCTGCCGCCGAAACAGCAATCCGGTTTAAAAGAAGCCATGAGGATTCTGAAGGATGTTAAGGAAATCGGGTTTGTGCACCTGACAGAAGAAGATGTAGTAAGGCATCCGGTGGTCAGAAAGATTATTCTGGCATACAACAGCGAGGATAAAAAACAAAAAGGCGAATAGTTTAATTCGCTATATGGTTAACTATAAGTACAGGGTAATTTTTATTATCCTGTATTTTGCTTTAACATATACTTAGATTTTGATATTTAAAAAAAAGTGCTATTTTTGCCACGGATTAATTAAAAACTATTAATACTATGAAAAAATTTATACTAATGGCAGCGGTAGCTGTAATGGGAATGAGTGTAAACGCTCAGGAATTTAAATTCGGACCTAAAGCAGGTTACTCTTTGTCAATGTTAAAAGCAGAAGGTGATGGAGAGTCTTATAAATTTGATTCAAAATCTACTTTTTATGTTGGTGCTTTAGCTGAATACAAATTCAGTGATAAGTTTGCTGTACAGGGAGAGGTTTTATATTCTCCTATTGGTGGTAAACAAGAAGAATCTGTTACTTATTCTGAAATGGGAGTTACGGTAACAGGAACTGAAAAAAGTGATTTTAAACTGGGAACTGTACAGATTCCTGTTAGTGCAAAATATTACGCTACTGAAAATCTGGCTTTTGGTTTAGGTGTTAATTTTGGGATTATTACCTCTGCAGAAGTTGAGGTTACTGCTACACTTAGTGGAAGCGCATTAGGACAGGCATTTGAAGAGTCACAGGGAACTACTGAAGATATTAAGGATAATGTGAAAACCTTAAATCTTGCTCCGTTTGTTGGCGCTGAATATACTTTGGAAAATGGTTTATTCTTCGATGCAAGATATAATCTAGGAGTATCTAACCTTATCAAAAATCCTGAAGGAAATGAAACATTAAAAAACAGTTTCTTCCAGATTGGTGTAGGTTTTAAATTTGGTGGTAACTAAAATTTATTCTACTAAAAAGCAAAGCGGTACAGTTTGTACCGCTTTTTTTATGATCTGTATTTTATCCTGAACAGATATCTCCGATAACTTGCCTGATCATTGTTGTAGCGACTTTTCTTAGCACTTTGGAATTACTGTTAATCTGGTTTATGAAGAATAAAGAAATAGAAGTACAGGGCTTTTTAGCTAAAGTCGGATCTCAGGATTACGACGGTTAGCCATATTTGAACAAAATCAGATTTTTTTTAAATCAATCATATTAAACTCCAATTGAAGAATCGGAGTTTTTTTATTCTGATAATTGTGAAAAAGCCAAGAAGCCCATGTACACTACGATTACAGCTGAAAAATGCCAATATTTTCCGATGATATTAATCACATTAACAAATTTTAATATTCAGCAGTACCGCTGTACATTTGCCCTCAGAAAGTATTAAATTTTTAAAAAATGAAAAAAGTATTATTAGCAGGTGCGGTTGCACTTTTCGGTTTATCCAATGCTCAGATTGCTAAAGGAACTGTTTACCTTTCAGGACAAGTAAACTATTCTTCTGTAGACAGCAGAGAAAATAACGATGCTAAAACTGAAGATCTTAGAATTATCCCTACTGCAGGTTTCTTTGTAGGAAATAATGTGGCAGTTGGTTTAGGAGTTGGATATAAACAATCTACTGAAAAAGCTACAGTTACTCAATTCTCAGGTCCTTATACGTTTAGAACAGTAGGAAAATATACTGAAGATGCTGTTGTTGTTGCTCCTTTTGTAAGAAAGTACTGGACAATTGCAGATAAATTATATGTTTTTGGTCAATTAGAAGTTCCTATGGAATTCGGAAATTATAAAACAGAAGCTGCGGGTACACTTACAGACAATGTAAATAATTCAGTTGAGACTCAAAGCATCTCCACAAAGACAAAATATACATCTGTTGGAGTTAATATTAAGCCAGGTTTAGATTATTTCCTAAACAAAAACTGGTCAATTGAAGCGACATTCGGGGAGTTTGGTTTCAATACTTATAAGCTAGATGCGGAAGGAGCTGAAAACCGCAATGATTACAGATTCGGTTTAAACTTATCTTCTGTAACATTCGGAGTTAAGTATGTTTTTGCTAAATAATAAACAAAACATATAAGTGTAAAAGTCCTGGAATCTGATTTCAGGACTTTTTATTGATTAATATCTGCAGATATGCACTGATAAAGCGTTTATTATGGTAGCAATTCCTTAAAAAAATGCCAGCATATATCAAATAAATTATATATTTTTGCACAGCTTAAAATTCCTTTATTACCGAGCCAGATTACAGCCATAAAAACATGAGAAAATAAAGAACAATAAGTGGTATTCTGGATCAGGTCATTACTGTATTGTTTCAGGTTGATCTTATCCAAAATAAAAAAATCAGATAAATTATATTTTAAATAAATAACTATGAAAAAATTATTATTGGCGGGTGCAGTAGCACTTTTTGGTTTGTCAAATGCTCAAATGACTAAAGGAGACTGGGTATTCAGTGGAAGTACAGGATTCTCATTCAACAACACAACTCAGAAGCAGTCTGTAAATTCTGAATCAGCAGACGGACCTAAAATAAGTGCAATTACATTTACCCCTTCTGTAGGATACTTTGTTATTGATAAATTGGCAGTGGGTATAGACTTAGACCTTACAAGCATTACGACAAAATTTTCTGAGCCTGACTATAACAGCAAATCTACAGTAACTAACTTTTCTGTAATGCCTACCGCTACCTATTATTTCGCCAGCGGAAATAAATTTGTTCCTTATTTAGGTGCAGGTGCAGGTTTTGGAACCAATAAAACCAAATATTCCGAAACTGATATGGGCAGTACAGTTTCTTCAGACGATACAGCCAGCGGTTTTACATGGAAAGTAAAAGGAGGTGTTAATTATATGATTACACAGTCTTTTGCTGTTAATGTAGGTGTTTCTTATAACCAGTTTACTACAAAACAGGATATCGAAGGAACTTCTTACGAACTGAAAAACACATATAACAACTTTGGCGTAAATGCAGGATTCTCATTTTTCCTTAAAGCCAAGGCTCAGAAATCTGACAAATAATCATCTTGTGGATGTCAACAAAAAATCCGGTTCAGAAATGAACCGGATTTTATATTTTAAGACTTTAATTTTATTTTATTAAAACCATTCTTTCTGATTGTGTATATAGGTTCTGTCAAATTCTTCATCAGACTTGGTCAGGTAGATGATTCCCTCAATAAATCCGATAATTCCTACGATTCCGCAGGTTACCAAACCTAAAACCAACTGAATGATTCCGGCTTTTGTGTAACCCAGGTAAAACTTATGAATACCAAAAGTACCTAACAGCAGTCCTAAAATACCGGCAACCACTTTCTTCTCAGACCTGTAAGGCTGGAGGTAGTTTCCTTGTTTTTCGTGAATTTCCATATAATTTTTTAATAGTTTTTAACTGATATTCCGGTTATTTACCGAACATTCCGCCCATTCCAGGCATATTCGGCATTTTGCTCATCATCTGCATCATCTGTTTTCCCTGAGGTCCCTGCATCATTTTCATCATTTTGCCCATCTGGTCAAACTGTTTCATCAAGGCATTGACATCTTCAATTTTTCTTCCTGCTCCTTTGGCAATCCTGTTCTTTCTCTGCGTATTGATAATGGAAGGCCTTCTTCTTTCGTCCGGCGTCATTGAGTAGATAATTGCCTCAATGTGTTTAAAGGCATCATCACTGATTTCTACATCTTTGATGGCTTTTCCAACACCCGGAATCATCCCCATGAGGTCTTTCATGTTCCCCATTTTCTTGATTTGGTTGATCTGCTTCAGGAAATCGTCAAAACCAAACTCGTTTTTGGCAATTTTCTTATGGAGTTTTTTCGCCTCTTCTTCATCAAACTGCTCCTGAGCTCTTTCTACCAGGGAAACAACGTCTCCCATTCCCAGGATCCTGTCGGCCATCCTTTCCGGGTAGAAAAGGTCCAGAGCTTCCATTTTTTCCCCTGTGGAAATAAATTTGATCGGTTTCTCTACTACGGAACGGATCGTCAGTGCCGCTCCACCACGGGTATCACCATCCAGTTTAGTTAAAACAACCCCGTCAAAATTTAAAGCTTCGTTAAATGCTTTTGCCGTATTTACAGCATCCTGACCGGTCATGGAGTCAACTACGAATAAAGTTTCGCTGGGCTTGATTAAATAATGAACGGATTTGATTTCATTCATCATCTGCTCATCAATCGCCAGACGGCCTGCCGTATCCACAATTACCACATCGTGACCGTTTGACCTGGCAAAATTAATCCCGTTTTCAGCAATCGTGGAAGGGTCGGTTGAACCTTCTTCCGTAAAAACCTGAACCCCGATCTGCCCGCCGAGTACTTTCAGCTGGTCGATTGCAGCCGGACGATAGACGTCACAGGCTACCAAAAGAGGTTTTTTATTTCTTTTTGTTTTTAAATAATGAGCCAGTTTCCCGGAGAAAGTTGTCTTACCGGAACCCTGAAGGCCGGCAATAAGAATCACAGACGGTTTTCCGGAAAGATTGATGCCTTCCTGGGAGCCTCCCATAAGGTCTACCAGTTCATCATGAACGATTTTTGTCATCAGCTGTCCCGGAGTAAGCGAAGTAAGAACATCCTGTCCCAATGCTTTATCCTGAACCCTTTTGGTAAGATCCTTGGCAACTTTATAATTAACATCGGCATCTACCAATGCTCTTCGGATCTCTTTTACGGTTTCCGCAACATTGATTTCCGTGATTTTTCCTCTTCCGGAAATATTGTGAAGTGCTTTGTCTAATTTATCCTGTAAGCTGTTAAACATATGTATTGTAAATTATAAGTGTGCAAAAATAAGGAAATTTTAGAATATTTGGATATTGAATACGTAATATTATATATACGCAGATATTATTGAGATGATAAAAATCAAATTATGCCGTAATCCGATAGAAAAAGTATATTTTTGTGACACTTTGAAATAAGCCTAATGCATGTTAGGCAGAATACATATAATGCATGAAAGCTAATCCGAATATTTTAGTTACCCTGTTGTTCTTTTTAACATTTCTGATTCATTTTTCACTCTGGAAATTTGTTTTTCACCTGGATGAAATTATCATCGTGAAATTCTATCTTTTCCTGAGCGTTATGTTCATGATGATGATTACGCTTATTGTATTGATCAATAGGGTGGCCCCTGAATTTTTAGGACTGTCTGTCATCGGGCTTATTCTTCTTAAATTCGGATTAATGTATCTGATCAGAAAAAAGCTGAATTTTGAAGTGATCCCGGGATATAAATTCCACTTCATTATTCCGTATTTTGTGTTGACCACACTTCTTACGTATTATGCAATTAAGCTGATCAATCATGACAAAAAACAGTAAAATTATTTATTGAAACTAGAAAAAAATATTATATTTTTGCACAACGAAAAAAACCTATCAATGTTTAAGAAATTCGCAGTTTTATTCTACAGTATTTTTGTATTAAGCTTGGTGTCTGCACAGCATGGTGAAGCAGGTTCTGAGGCTGTTCCGGCTACGGAACTTTCTGAAAAAGACAAAGTAAGTAAAGAAAACAAGGAGTACATCGATCATCACTTGTTGGATGCACACGATTTTACATTGATGGTGGATAAAGAGGGCCACCACATCGGTTTCCCTCTTCCGGTTATTTTTTATGATAACGGTTTCCATTCTTTCATGAGCAATAAGGAAGGATTTATTCACGGAGAGCCAACTGAAGTGGACGGAAACTTCTACAAGCTTCACCACGAAAAGATTTATAAGACTGATGCTAACGGAACGCTGAATTTAGATGAGCATGGGCACCCTTCCAATGAAAAACCTTTGGATCTTTCCATTACGAAAAGTGTACTTATCATTTTGTTGACATCAATCTTTATGTTGCTGTTGTTTACAGGGATGGCAAAGTCTTATAAGAAATCTCAGGTTCCTACAGGAGTGGCAAGATTTTTAGAGCCTTTGGTAATTTTTGTGAGAGACGAAGTGGCGATTCCGAATATCGGACATAAGTATAAAAGATTTATGGGATATTTATTAACAGTATTCTTCTTTATCTTATTTCTGAACGTATTGGGACTAATGCCTTTCGGGATAAATGTTACGGGTAATATTACCATGACGTTCTTCTTAGCAATCCTTACCTATTTAATTACTACATTTTCGGCCAATAAAGATTACTGGAAACACATCTTCTGGATGCCTGGAGTTCCGGTACCGATGAAACTGATCATGCTGCCAATTGAATTATTAGGTACCATTACAAAACCTTTTGCATTGATGATCCGTCTTTTTGCCAACATGACGGCAGGACATATTGTAGTAATGAGTCTGATCGGATTGATTTATGTATTTAAAAATGCGATTGCCGGAGTTGCATTCCCATTCCTTACCTTGGTGATTTATCTATTGGAAGTATTGGTAGCGTTCTTACAGGCTTATATCTTTACTATGTTATCCGCTTTATTTATCGGAATGGCAGTACAGGAGCATGAGCATGAACATCATGCTGCTCACTAATTAATTGTATTTATAATAACAGAAACAAATTTTTAAAATTATATATTATGGAAATCCCTAAAATTGTAGGTGCTGGTATCGTAGTACTAGGTGTAGGTATCGGTCTTGGTAAAATCGGAGCTGCTGCTCTTGAAGCTATCGCTAGACAACCTGAGCAATCTGGAAAAATCCAAACAGCTATGCTTATTGCTGCTGCCCTTGTAGAAGGTGTTGCGTTTGCTGCTCTATTTGCAGTAAACTAATTAAAACTAAAGCCACTATCCGTAACGGTTGGTTACAGATAGTGGTTATTTAAGAAAAAATAGTAATCATTTATACATTTATATAATGGAATTAATTCACCAGTTTTCATCAGGATTATTTATTATCCAGACTATTATTTTTCTAGCATTGTTATTTTTGTTAGGTAAATTTGCATGGAAGCCTATTTTGAACTCTATTAACGACAGAGAAACATCTATTGTTGATGCCCTTAATCAGGCTACATTGGCAAGAAAAGAAATGGAAACTTTAAAAGAGGATAACGAAAGAATTATTCGTGAAGCTAAAATCGAGAGAGATGCGATCCTTAAGGAAGCAAGAGAAATTAAGGAGAGAATTGTAGGTGAAGCTAAAGATACAGCCAAAGCAGAAGGTGATAAATTAATCGAGGCTGCGAAGCAGACCATCAATGCAGAGAAAAATGCTGCCATGGCAGATATTAAGACCCAGATTGGTGTTTTATCTGTAAATATCGCAGAATCTATCTTGAAGCAAAAGCTGGACAACAGCGAAGCCCAAAACGAATTAGTTCAGAATTATCTAAACAAATCAAACCTTAACTAAGAATGCTTACATCTAAAGTAGCTAAAAGATACGCACAGGGTTTGCTTGATTTCACAAATGAATCAGGACAGACTTCTGCTGTATTTTCTGAAATGAAAGATGTAGTGAAGTTAATGTCTCAGTCTCCGGACCTGAGCAAGTTCTTCCTTACGCCTTATATTGACAGCAAAAAGAAAATAGAGGTAGCAAAAGAGATATTTAAAAGCTTATCCGCTTCTTCTCAGAATTTAATCACTCTGGTAATCAGACACGGAAGAGAAAACCAACTGAAGAATATCGCACAGGAATTCATCAATAAAGTGGAAGATATCAACGGGGTGGAAAGAGTAACACTTACTACGGCAACCGAACTTTCCAAAGAAAACATGGACCAGATTTTAAAATCGACCAACCTTGTGAAAGCAGGTTCCAATTTTGATCTGAAAGTACATGTAAAACCTGAAATCTTAGGAGGCTATATTTTAAGAGTAGGCGATCAGCAGATCGATGCTTCCGTTAAGTCTAAGCTTAACAGTATCAAAAAAGATTTTCATTTAAATTAAGAAAAAAACAACCATACAATGGCAGAAATAAATCCGGCAGAAGTATCTGCGATCTTAAAACAGCAATTGGCCAACTTCGATACTCAATCCAACGTTGAGGAAGTAGGTACAGTTTTAACCATCGGTGATGGTATTGCTCGTGTATACGGGTTAGAAAACGTACAATACGGAGAGTTGGTGAAATTTTCTAGTGATGTAGAAGGTATTGTACTTAACCTTGAAGAAGACAACGTAGGTGTTGCTTTACTGGGCGAAAGTAAATTGGTAAGAGAAGGTGATACCGTAAGAAGAACCAACAGAATCTCTTCTATCAAAGTAGGAGAAGGCATGCTGGGAAGAGTAGTGGATACCCTTGGTAACCCTATCGACGGTAAAGGTCCTATTTCCGGGGAATTATATGAAATGCCTTTGGAAAGAAAAGCACCTGGAGTTATCTTCAGACAGCCGGTAACCGAGCCTTTACAAACCGGTATCGTTGCGATCGACTCTATGATCCCTGTAGGAAGAGGACAGAGAGAACTTATCATTGGTGACAGACAGACAGGTAAAACGACTGTTGCAATTGATACGATCATCAACCAAAGAGAATTTTTTGATGCAGGAAATCCTGTATACTGTATATATGTTGCTATCGGGCAGAAAGCTTCTACCGTAGCACAAATTGTTAAAACGCTTTCTGATAAAGGAGCTTTGGCATATACTGTAATTGTTGCGGCTAACGCATCAGATCCGGTTCCGATGCAGGTATATTCTGCAATGGCAGGAGCTTCTATCGGTGAGTTCTTCAGAGACACTGGTAGACCCGCATTGATTATTTATGATGATTTATCCAAGCAGGCGGTTGCTTACCGTGAGCTTTCTCTACTATTGAGAAGACCACCGGGCCGTGAAGCTTACCCTGGAGACGTTTTCTATCTTCACTCAAGATTATTGGAAAGAGCGGCAAAAGTTATTGCTGATGATACCATTGCAAGCCAGATGAACGATTTACCGGATTCATTGAAGCCAATCGTAAAAGGAGGAGGTTCATTAACAGCCCTTCCCATTATCGAAACTCAGGCAGGTGACGTTTCTGCGTATATTCCAACCAATGTAATCTCTATTACAGACGGACAGATCTTCCTGGAGTCTGACTTATTCAACTCAGGGGTACGTCCGGCGATCAACGTAGGGATCTCTGTATCAAGGGTAGGAGGTAACGCTCAGATCAAATCAATGAAAAAAGTGTCAGGTACGCTTAAGTTAGACCAGGCTCAGTATAAAGAATTGGAAGCGTTTGCTAAATTCGGTTCAGACCTTGATGCTTCCACTTTGGCAGTAATCTCTAAAGGAGAAAGAAACGTGGAGCTTCTTAAGCAGCCGGTAAACTCTCCGCTTCCGGTAGACAGCCAGGTAGCCATGATTTATGCAGGTACTGAGAATCTGATGAGAAACGTGCCTATCAGAAAAGTAAAAGAATTCCAGATTGAATACATCGCTTTCTTAAGATCCAAGCATCCTGAAACAATGGCTGCACTTAAAGCAGGTAAAATTGATGATTCCATCACAGGTGTTCTTAAGCAGGCTGCTAATGATTTAGCTTCTAAGTATAACTAAAAAATTCAATGTTTAAGGTTTAGACTGAGTTTAAACCTTAAACTTAAGACCTTAAACCTTGAACCAAAATAATGGCAAACTTAAAAGAAATACGAGGCAGGATTACGTCAATTTCATCTACGATGCAGATTACACGTGCTATGAAAATGGTTTCGGCTGCGAAACTGAAAAAGGCACAGGATGCAATCGTAATGTTAAGACCTTATTCTGAAAAACTGCAGGAGCTTATCCAGAATGTAAATTCAAGTTCAGATCCTGATCAGATTTCTGTGTATGCTCAGAAAAGAGAAGTAAAAAAGATACTTTTCATCGCGGTTACTTCAAACAGGGGATTGGCAGGTGCTTTCAACTCTTCTATCGTAAAAGAACTTAACATACAGTTTCAGAACAATTCCCAATATGAGATTGAAGTTCTTACGGTAGGTAAAAAGGCTTTTGATGCCGTAAGAAGAAACCGTACCGTGTATGCCAATGCAAGCTCGGTTTTTGATAATCTGAACTTTGACATTGTTGCAAATGTTACCGAAGGGGTAATGACCAGTTTCAGAGAAGGGAAATTTGACGAAGTATACGTAATTTATAACAAATTCGTCAATGCAGCTACCCAGGAAGTGACCACAGAGAAGCTTCTTCCGATCTCTATGCCGGAAACGACGGAACCTCAGGTAGAAACAGATTATATTTTTGAACCGAACAGAAAAGAAATCCTTGATAACCTGATTCCTAAATCAATCAAGACCCAGGTGTTCAAAGCTGTTCTTGACTCTGTTGCATCAGAGCACGGAGCCAGAATGACGGCTATGCATAAGGCAACTGACAATGCTCAGGAATTAAAGAATGATCTGGTGATCTTCTATAACAAAGCAAGACAGGCTGCCATCACAAACGAAATCCTGGAAATTGTTTCGGGAGCGGAAGCGTTAAAAAATTCATAAAAGTCTATTTTAACATAAATATAAAGCATCGTATACCACGATGCTTTTTTTTGTTACTTTTATTTTGTCTATCTTTGTCAGTACAAATTTTATATTAATTTCTAAATGGACTCGGACATAGTCAGGCTTTTGCTAGCCTTATTTCTTGTTTTACTAAATGGCTTTTTCGTAGCCGCAGAATTTTCAATTGTTAAAGTTCGTTACTCACAAATACAGATAAAAGCCGCAGAAGGGAACTCTATGGCAAAACAGGCGGAACACATCATCAAACATCTTGATGAATATCTGTCGGCCACGCAGCTGGGAATCACACTCGCTTCGCTAGCCCTGGGTTGGGTAGGGGAAAGTGCCCTTCACCACGTGGTTCAGAATATTTTCAGTTCCTTAAGCATTGATTTGGCTGAGACCACCATTACCACCATTTCTGTGGTAACCAGCTTTGTACTGATTACCGTGATGCACATTGTATTCGGTGAGCTTATTCCAAAATCAATTGCCATCAGGAAATCGGAAGCTACCACAATGGCTACCGCTGTACCTCTGAGGGTTTTTTATACCGTTTTTAAGCCGTTTATCTGGTTGATGAACCTGATGTCCAATACTTTTTTAAGGTTGGTTAAAATCCACCCGGCTTCAGAACAGGAGATTCACTCAACGGAAGAATTGCAGCTTCTGGTAAAGCAGAGTGCAGACAGTGGGGAAATTGAAGAGGAGAATTATGAGATTATCAAGAATGCATTTGATTTTACAGATCATTCCGCAAAGCAAATCATGGTTCCCCGTCAGAATATTACCTCTATGGATTTTGAAGAAGATGTCAATGAGATCATCAACAAAATCATGGACAGCGGATATTCGCGTATTCCCGTGTATGTGGATTCTATTGATAATATAATCGGTATTTTATACACCAAGGAAATTATCAGGGAATTCGTCAAGAGAAAAGGAGAACTGAATCACGATGACCTTAGAGAATTGATGCGGGATGCATTTTTCGTGGTCGGAAGCAAGAAAATTTCCGATTTATTAAAAATATTCCAGCAGAAAAAACAGCATTTGGCGATTGTTATTGATGAATTCGGAGGTACGGAAGGAATTATTACCCTTGAAGATATCCTGGAAGAACTCGTAGGGGAAATTCAGGATGAAGAAGATGATGAAGAAAAGATCGTTGATAAAATAGGCGATAATACCTATTGGATCCAGGCTACGCAGCCGTTGGATGAAATCAATGAATTTTTACCTAAAAAGCTTCCGCTTCCTGAAGAAAGCGAATACAATACCCTGGCCGGATTTATCCTGCATGCCCTGGAAGATATTCCGGAAGAAAACCAGGAGTTTG
Organism: Chryseobacterium sp. Leaf201; assembly: GCF_001421435.1. GTDB lineage: Bacteria > Bacteroidota > Bacteroidia > Flavobacteriales > Weeksellaceae > Chryseobacterium. The sequence continues at coordinate 56,367 of NZ_LMKA01000035.1, read as the reverse complement.
CCCTTGAAAACTACCACTGTAAAATTCTGAAAATGAATAATAAAAGTGTGGAAATGGTTGAACTGGTCTATCTGGAACCTAATGACGTTAATGATCAGGCCGAAAAAATAGGAGAGGTTTAATAAAAGAAGCAATACAATGATTTTTTATAACAGTATAAAAGATTACGAAGATCCGAAACGCCAGTACGAAGAAGAGGTACTTGTTTTGGATGAAACAGATGAAATCTACAAGCTGGTTTTGCATAATGATGATATTCATACCTTCGATTATGTAATTGACAGCCTGATCGAAATATGCAAGCACACGCTGGAACAGGCTGAGCAATGTACCATGCTGGTGCATTTCAAAGGCAAATGTACCGTAAAAACAGGGTCAATGGATCTTCTGAAACCGATGCATGAAAAGTTGCTGTCACGCGAACTGACCAGCGAAATAATATAGCATAAAGCTCTGGCCGTCGGTCGGAGCTTTTTTATTTTCTGCGGTAACATATCCCATTAAACGCTACATTTTACAAACTCCGTTGTTACATCTTATCCTAAAATAGTATATTTGTAAAAACTATAAAGAAACAAAAAACAATGCTTGTAATAGGAATTGCCGGGGGTACCGGATCCGGCAAAACTACAGTTGTTGATAAGATCATCCAGCAGCTTGATATCGAGGGAATGAACATCCTTTCCCAGGATAATTATTATCACGACAATCATAATTTGACGCTTACCGAAAGAGAAGCCTTAAACTATGACCACCCGAAATCCATAGATTTCGAACTGATGCTTAAACACGTAAAAGCATTGAAAAACAATGAACCCATAGAACAGCCGATTTACAGCTTTGTTACCCATTCCAGAACCGGAGACCATGTAACGGTAGAGCCTAAAAATGTATTGGTGGTAGAAGGGATCCTGGTTCTTACCAATAAAGAATTATTAAAGGAATTTGACCTTAAAGTCTTTGTTCATGCAGATTCAGATGAAAGGCTGATCAGAAGGATCAGAAGGGATACCCAGGAAAGAGGGCGTGACCTGAATGAAGTACTGCACCGCTACCAGACTACTTTAAAGCCTATGCACCAGGAATTTATTGAGCCTTCAAAAAATGAAGCCGATTTAATTATCCCGAATATGAGGCAGAACTCTGTAGCCATTGATTTTTTAACAACCGTTATTAAAAATTCACTGAGAAAACATTAAAATGAAAGAAAATAACCTTATTAAAGATATTCAGCCTAAATCTGAGACCATTAAACTGATTCAGAAGTATGTACTGAACAAATATACCCTTACCATCTGCCTGTTTCTGGTCTGGATGGTTTTCTTTGATAAGACTTCCTTTCTCGTCATTAATGAACTGAACGGTGAGATCAATAAATATGAAGAACAGCTTCAGTACTATAAAACGGAATACGAAAAAAATGATGCGTTCTATAAGAAATTGATGAACAACAAATCTGAAAAAGAGAAATACGCAAGAGAAAACTATTTCATGAAAAAACCGAATGAAGAAATCTTTATTCTGGTTGTGGACAGTGCAAATATTGCGAAAAAATAATCTTGAAGCGAATTATAATTGCCCATCACCCATTACTTATTACTAATTAATTATGTCAAACACGATCTGGGAAAATTTAGTAAAAAAGCAGCTTAAAACAGACGATATTTACTCCGTTCTTACCAAAGAAAACCTGGAAGGAATTGAGGTGAAACCTTTTTATGATTCGGTTTCCGATCCTTTGGTAAACCTGCCTAAAATTGAAGAAAGCACCCATCTGGTAGCAAGATATCACGAAAGCCTGGAAGAAGATGTTTTCGCATTCCTTCTGGATCATAATGTTGAAAACCTTGAGCAGAAAACAATATTTGTTGACAATATTGATCTGGCAGGGCACATCAGCCCGAAAGAAGAAGATCAGTATTTTTCTCTAATTGACGTGTTTGATGAAACAAAAGCGGAGATTAATGACCAGCTGGTGAAAGAATTACGGGCAAAACAATTCAGAAGAAACATCTGTGTAGATATTTCCCTTCACCAGAACGCCGGTGCCTCCATCTGCCAGCAGTTGGGAATTGCTCTGGCAAAGACTAAAGAATTAACGGAACTTTACGGACCCGAAATCTTAATGAAACTGATTTTCAGGATTGCTGTCGGAGGAAATTATTTCTTCGAAATGGCAAAATTGAGAGCCTTTAAAATCATCTTTAATCAGTTTTCAAAAGAATATGATTTGGATGAAATTCCCTATATTTTTGCCGAAACCTCGTTGAGGAACAAAGCCGTTTCAGATCATGAAAATAACCTGATCCGTTCCACGCTGGAACTGGCTTCTGCCATGATTGCCGGTGCCGATGCGGTGTTCAGCAACAATTACCTGGTGGATGAAAGTACGGATATTTCTGAAGAAATTTCATTTAAACAGCAGATTGTTTTAGCCTATGAAAGCATCATCAATGTGTTTGAAGATGCCTCTAACGGCAGCTATTATGTGGAGGATGTAACGCGGCAGATGGCTGAAAAGTCATGGACCCTGTTCGTGGAAATTGAAGAAGCCGGCGGTTATCTTGAGCTTTTAAAGCAGGGCGTTATCCAGAAAAAAATCTATGACCATGCTGTTGAGGAACAGAAATGGGTAGAGGAAGGAAAAATAAAACTGATCGGTGTTAATCTGTACCCGAAATTAGAGGTTAAAAAGTCGGTTCAGGAGCTTTACAGTGAAAAGGAGATTAAAGCTGTCCGTTGGGCTGAAATGTTTGAATAGTAATAATGAAAGAAAAACTGGCTGACCTGTTTGAGTATACCTTTCATTTCAACAAAGAGATGATTACGGTTATTTCTGAGAATATTTCCGGAGTTGACGAAAAAATAATCAGCCTGATTAATCACACGCTGAATGCCCAGCAGGTCTGGAATTCCCGTATTTCAGGAGAGGCATCTTTTGAAGTCTGGCAGATCAATCCTTTCGAAACCCTGCAGGAGATCAATCAGTTGAATTTTAAAAAAAGCATCGCGATTGTTAAAGATTTCGATCTTGATCAAAAGATAACATATCAAAACTCCAGGGGAACAGAATTTGAAAATGCCGTCTTTGAAATGCTTTTTCAGGCGATTAATCATTCCACCTATCACAGAGGGCAGATCAATTCTTTGCTAAAGCAACACGGGATTGAACCTTTGCTGACGGATTATATTTTTTATAAAAGATAATTTTAACACCCACAGATTTCACAGATTTTCATGGATTTTTTACATTTGCGGTAAACATAAACAAATGAATGAAAACGAATTAAGTTTTAATATTAGAAAATCTATATTTTCTGTTTATAATGAATTAGGTCCGGGGTTATTGGAAAAAGTTTACGAAAAAATATTAGTCCATGAACTGAAAAGTTTAGGATTAAATGTTAATCATCAGGTTTCAATTCCGATAAAATATAAAGGTATATTGATCGATTCAAGCTTCATAGCGGATATTATAGTAAACGAAAAAGTAATTATTGAGATAAAATCAATTCCGGAAATAAATAACGTTCATCACAAACAGCTATTGACATACTTAAAACTAAGCGGACTAAAATTAGGAATATTAGTTAATTTTAATACTGATCATATAGATAAAAATATTTTCCGGAAAATAAACGGAACATTCTAATCATAATCATAACCATCTGTGAAATCTGTGGGAAATAAGCTACTGAATAAAGAAATCCAGGAATACATCAATGCAAATCTAAAGACTGATCTGCACGCCTTGCTGCTGAAAAAGTCCCCGTTTCCGGAAGTCTCCATGCAGGAAATCGTTCAGCAGATCAAAGGAAAGCAGGTAGCACAGAAGAAGTTTCCGTTTCTGCTTAATGACGGAATTATTTTTCCGCCACAGCTTAATTTAGAGCAGTCGTCTTCAGAAAAAACAGCGCGGTATAAATCTGAAATCCTTCACGGTAAAAAGTTTATCGACTTAACAAGCGGTTTCGGAATCGATGCCTATTATCTGTCCCAAAATTTTGAAGACATAACACTTGTCGAACAAAATACAGAACTTTTAGAAACCGTACAGCATAACTGGACTGTTTTAGGGAGAAAGGCAGCATTTGTCAATCAGAAACTGGAAGATTTCCTTCAGTATAACAAAGAAATATTCGACGTTATCTATCTTGATCCTGCCCGGAGGGATACCCATAAAAATAAAGTTTTCCTGCTGGAAGATTTATCACCGGACATTTTAGAGATTCAGGAGAAATTACTTGCTTTTTCAGACAAAGTAGTGATTAAATTGTCGCCCCTGATCGACTTGACATACCTTGTTTCTGTATTACCGGATGTATTCAGGATTGATATCATTGCCGTAAAAAATGATGTGAAAGAAGTGGTTGTTTTTCTTTCTAAAGATAAATCAGGTGAAGTTTTCTGTAACTGTATTAATTTAGAAAGCGGCGAACCGGATTTTAATTTTAAGTTTAATAAAGAAAAAAATGCTCTCTCAGCATATTCGGAGCCTGAAAAGTTTATCTATATTCCCAATCATTCCGTTTTAAAAGCAGGTATTTTTAATTTGATTTCAGAAAGATTTGCCCTGAAAAAGCTTCATCCCAATACCCATCTCTACACATCACATGATAAGGTTGAAGGCTTTCCGGGAAGGATGCTTGAAATGGAAGTTATTGAAGCCAAACAGGTTAAAAAGAAAAGCCAGTACAACATTATTTCAAAAAACCATCCCCTGACACCGGAGCAGATCAGGAAAAAGTACAGCCTGAAAGACGGCGGAGAAAACTATCTTATCTTTACCCAATCCGTAAAAGGGAAAATAATTTTAAAATCAGTCTAAAAATGTTGCCGTAAAATGCATTATTTCTTAATTTTGGGCAATTAAAAATTAAACATGAAATCGTTTGCGGTTAAAATAAATAGACCCGCTGCAATAATGCGATTCCATATGACCTTTAAAAAATAAATTTTACATATGAAAAAATTAGTTATATGTTTAGCCATTGCTGCTGTTGCTGTAAGCTGTAAGAAAATCCAGGCCGGTGGTAACAAGAAAGTTATCAAGCTTGAAGAGGGTGTTGAGAGGTATTCTGATGACGAGCAGACAAGCGGTGAGCAGGATAATCTTTCTGACTACAGAGGCGACGCACACGACGGGCATGAAACACCTGTGAAAACAGACACCGCAGGTGCACCGGCACATAAACCGGAAGACGGAAGACATTCTGATGCCACCCCTATACCGCAGGGATCTCAGACTCCGAAGGCTGAACATTAATTATTGAAAATATAAAAGGATCCTGCAGAAATGCAGGATATTTTTTTGACCTCTACTGATTACTTTGATTTAATAAAGAAACAGGATTCAGGAAAATTATAATGATTTTGTTTGTTCCTGCGGGGCAATTTTTTTACTTTTAACAAAATAAAATTTTAGAATGCAAGAGACGTTAAATTACATCAACGAAAACAAACAGCGTTTTGTGGATGAGTTATTTGAATTACTGAGAATCCCTTCTATTTCTGCAGATCCTGCCTACAAAGATGATGTATTGAAGTGTGCGGACGTTGTAGCCGGATACCTTAAAGATGCTGGTGCAGACCATGTGGAAGTCTGCCAGACCAAGGGGTATCCTATCGTTTACGGAGATAAAATTTTAGATACAGACCTGCCGACAGTTCTTGTGTACGGACATTATGACGTTCAGCCCGCAGATCCGCTGGAATTATGGACCAAGCCTCCTTTTGAGCCCTATATTGAAAAAACGGAGCTTCACCCTGACGGAGCAATTTTCGCACGAGGTTCTGCAGACGATAAAGGCCAGTTTTTCATGCATCTTAAGGCTTTTGAAGCGATGATGAAAACAAATACGCTTCCCTGCAATGTTAAATTTATTTTAGAAGGTGAAGAAGAAGTGGGCTCAATAAGTCTGGGCGATTTCGTTAATGAAAATAAGGAAAAATTAGCCTGTGACTGTATCCTGATTTCTGATACACATATTTACAGCAACGAGCAGCCAACGGTAACTACAGGATTGAGAGGCTTAAGCTATGTGGAAGTTGAAGTTGAAGGACCGAACAGAGACCTTCATTCCGGACTTTACGGAGGCGCGGTTCCGAACCCGATTCATGTGCTTTCCAGAATGATCGCCAATCTGATTGATGAAGACGGACATATCACCATTGACGGTTTTTATGACAATGTAGAAGCAGTCTCCGATGCGGACAGAGCTGATATGAATAAGCTGAAAGACAATCCTGAAGAATTCAAAAAATCCATCGGATTGAGTGGAGTGGAAGGCGAAAAAGGATATACCACGCTTGAAAGAACCTCCATCCGTCCTACATTAGATTGTAACGGAATCTGGGGCGGCTATACCGGGGAAGGAGCAAAAACAGTGATTCCTTCCAAAGCTTTTGCAAAAATTTCAATGCGTCTGGTGCCATATCAGACTCCGGAAGAAATCACAGAGAAGTTTACAGCCTATTTTAAGAAAATTGCTCCAGACAATGTTAAAGTAAAAGTGACGCCGCACCACGGAGGAATGCCATACGTTTTGCCAACAGCAACCAAAGAATTTTCAGCAGCAAAACAGGCAATGGAAACCGCTTTCGGAAAAGAAGTCCTTCCGTACAGAGGTGGTGGAAGTATTCCAATCACAGCCATGTTTGAGCAGGTACTGGGTGCTAAATCTGTTTTGATGGGATTTGGATTGGATTCAGATGCGATCCACTCTCCAAACGAACATTACGGATTGTTCAATTTCTATAAAGGTATTGAAAGTATTCCGCTGTTTTTTGATAATTATGCGAAGTAGTAATTTTTAAATAAAATAATGAGTCCTTAAGAGTTTCTTTTAAGGATTTTTTATATATTAGCAACAAATATTTAAAAATCTATTATGAAAAAAACTTTACTTTTTGCTTCTGCAATTCTTTTTTCAAGTTTTGCTTTTGGGCAGGTTATTGATAACCAAAATTTCAATAGTTTAACAGCGGGTAATGTGGGAACCAATTTTACAGGGACAACAGCCGGTCAGGGAGGTTATTTTCTGATCAACGGTTCAGCTGCAGATTATCAGATTGCTACCATCGATGCAGCTCATGCAAATTCTTTAAGAGTTGCTGCAGGAGCGGGTTATACGGGAGCAACTACAGATCCTAATAATCATATTGTTGTAAAACCAGTAGCTGTAGATGCTACTACCGGTAATAACATTATCAAAACCACTTATAGCTTCTATACAGGTTCAGCAAATGGAGCCGGTCAGATTTATTTTACATTGTTTGACGATGGTACATCACCAGCAGTAATTGAAGGTCTTATCTATAATGTTGCTACAAAAACAATCACAGCAGGAGGCACGCTTACTAATTCAGGTGTCAGACAGTTTTTTGGAATTAAAGTATTGGGAGCCACTTACCCTGCAAATACCTGGGTAACCGTAGGAATGACTTATAATATGACGACAGGTGTAATGAGTTGGTATACTCCTCAGGAAAGTTATACATTCTCATCCCCTCCTGCAGGATATGCTTTGGTTCCGGGATTGGATATCGGGCAATACCGTACATATAATATTAATGCAACTGGAAATACTACAGCATACACTTGGGCAATTGATGATGTAAACATTAGTTACTCTAATAATATTGTTTTAGCAGCCGACGAAGTTTCAAAAATCAAAGCAGATAATACAGAAATTTTCCCTAATCCTGTAGTTGATTATTTAACAATTAAATCTGATGCAAAAGTCAATAAAGTGGAAGTTTATGATATGTCAGGAAGAAAGGTAAATGCTATATTAAATGAAAACAAGGTAAATGTTGCAGACCTTACTTCAGGAAATTACATTATTAACATTGAAACGAAAGAAGGAAAAGTCTCTAAAAAATTCATCAAAAAATAAATTACTGACAAATGTTAGTTAGTAAAAACGCTCCAATCGGAGCGTTTTTCTTATTTTTAAGAACTAAATCTAAAATTATGATAGAAAATAAAGTTGCTTATATTACAGGCGGCACAAAAGGCATTGGCTTGGGGATTGCAAAAATTTTACTTGAAAACGGAGCTTCAGTAGCATTTTCGGGAAGAAAGAAAGATGAAGTGGAAAAAGTAGAGCAGGAGCTGAAACAATATTCAGATAATGTTCTGGGGATTGTTTCCGATGTAAGAAGCTTAGAAAATGAAGCAGCAGCAGTACAGCATATCAAAGAAAAATTCGGGAAGCTTGATTTTGTTATTGCCAATGCAGGACTGGGCGTTTTCAAGCCGGTAGACCAGCTGACGACAGAAGAATGGAATGATATGATTGAAACCAATCTGACAGGCGTTTTTTATACACTGAAAGCTTCTGTGGAAGAACTTAAAAAGACAGAAGGATATTATATCACCATTGCAAGTCTGGCAGGTGCAAATTTCTTTGAAAACGGATCAGGATACAATGCTTCGAAATTCGGAGTGGTGGGCTTTACCCAGGCTGCCATGATCGATTTAAGGAAATATAACATCAAATCAACGGTTATTATGCCCGGTTCCGTAGCTACCCATTTCAATGGAAATGTCCCGTCAGATAAAGATGCGTGGAAAATCCAGCCGGAAGATATGGGCAATCTGGTTCTGGACATTTTAAAAATGAATCCGAGGGTTTTACCCAGCAAGATTGAGTTCAGGGCAACAAAGCCGGCCAACTGAAAAACATCTAATGCGCTGAATAATAAATTCATAAGTATTATGCATGCATAATATATTTTTTATTTATATTAGCAAGGTAAATTTAAACAGAATTCCGGTATGAAATTTAAGGTTTATATCGGGAGAAACAGTAAACAGTATACATGAAACCGAAATGTTTCATAGCGCAACGAAAAATTTAAAACAACATATATGAAAATATTAGTTTGTATAAGTAGTGTTCCGGATACTACTTCCAAAATTAACTTTACAGCAGATAAATCTGCTTTCGACAAAAACGGTATTCAGTGGGTCATCAACCCGTTAGATGAATTTGCACTGACAAAAGCCATTAAGCTTCAGGAATCCCAGGGTGCAACGGTAACGGTAATCAATGTAGGGGATGCTGTTACAGAACCTGTGATCAGAAAAGCTCTGGCCATCGGTGCCAATGATGCGGTAAGGGTAAACCTTGATCCTAAAGACAGCTATTCTACAGCAAAAGAAATTGCTGCGGTGGCTCAGAACGGTGGTTATGATTTAATCCTTTGTGGTAAAGAATCCATCGATTATAATGGTGGTTCTGTTCCGGGAATGGTGGCACAGCTGTTAAACCAGCCTTTTGTAAATGCATCTGTTGGTCTTGACATAAACGGAGCTGAAGCAACAGCCGTAAGAGAAATTGAAGGAGGAAAAGAAACCATCTCTGTAAAATTACCGGCAGTTATCGCAGGACAGAAAGGGTTGGTGGATGAAAAAGATTTGATTATCCCGAATATGAGAGGAATTATGTCGGCCAGGACAAAACCTTTGCAGGTTGTAGAAGCCACTTCTTCTGAAGTGAAAGTGCAGGGCGTTTCTTATGACAGCGTTCCGCCGAGGGCAGCTGTGAAAATGGTTTCTCCGGATAACCTGGATGAACTGGTAAGATTGCTTCACGAAGAAGCGAAGGTAATCTAAAATTGGGAGCCGGAAATCAGAAGAAGAATGTTTTAATTCAGCTTTTGAGTCCCATCTTTTCAATTATTAAATTTTTAATCTTTAAATTAATTTAAAATGGCAGTATTCGTATACGCAGAAAATATAAACGGAGTTTACAAAAAGGCGGCTTTTGAAGCTGTTTCCTATGCCAAATCAGTAGCAGATCAGGCAGGTGAAACGGTTACGGCAATTTCTGTAAACCCTACAGATTCTTCAGATTTATTGTATAAGTATGGAGCGTCGAATGTAATCAATATCAAAGATGAAGGTCTTAAAAATTTCTCAGCAAAAGCTTATGCACAGGCTGTAAAAGAAGTGGCGGACGGAAACATTATCGTTTTCCCTCACACCACGGATGCTTCTTCCATTGCTCCGATGCTGGCAGTAATGAACGGGTATTCTTTAATTACCAATGTACTGGAAACTCCGGAAAGCGTTTCTCCGCTTCAGGTGAAGAGAAGGGCATTTTCAGGAAAAGGTTTCATGCATGCCAAAGCGGAAGGAACGGGTGTAATCATCACCGTGTCCCAGAATGCTTTCGGGGTGAAGGAAAACCCGGTATCAGGTTCTGAAGAAGTAAAGGAATTATCTGTTGCCAATGAAGATACAAAAGTAATTTCTCACGAACAGAGTTCAGGGAAATTGGATCTTAAAGAAGCGGAAATCGTAGTATCTGCAGGAAGAGGGATGAAAGGTCCTGAAAACTGGGGAATGATCGAAGATTTGGCAGGCGTTCTTGGAGCGGCTACAGCATGTTCCAAACCGGTTTCAGATATCGGATGGAGGCCTCATACAGAACACGTAGGGCAGACCGGTAAAGCAATTGCCCCGAATCTGTACATTGCAGTAGGGATTTCAGGAGCAATCCAGCATTTGGCCGGAGTAAACTCTTCCAAAACAATTGTTGTTATCAACAGTGATCCTGAATCTCCTTTTTATAAATCAGCAGATTACGGTGTTGTAGGGGATGCTTTCCAGATTATTCCTGCTTTAACAGAGAAGATCAAAGCACTTAAAGGATAAAATACCGTTATTGCATTTGCCTCGCAGATCAATAATGAATTTAAAACCATAACGAAGTTAATTCACATATAAAAGCCCCTTCCCGGGCTTTTATTTTTGTCTAAAAAGTAAAAAAAATTTTGAAAATTAATCTATATTTGTAGCCATGGATTATAAACAGCTAATTATTCGCGGAATATCGTACAGCCAGACTCAATCCGGGGCGTACGCATTGTTATTGGAACATGAAGAAACTCATATAAAGCTACCTGTTGTTATAGGCAATTTCGAGGCGCAATCCATTTCCCTCGGCCTGGAGAAAGATATTCATCCGCCCCGTCCTCTTACCCATGATTTGTTTACAAAATTTATTGTTTCTGCCAATTATGAACTGGTGTCCGTAATCATTTATCAGATTGTAGACGGCGTGTTTTTTTCAAATATCAATTTTAAGAATAAAAGCAACGAAGAAGAGCTGATTCTTGATGCCCGGACTTCTGATGCGGTGGCCATGGCCGTAAGGTTTGATGCCCCGATCTTTACTACCCAGCAGGTACTTAATGAAGCCGGAATTTTGCTGGAACTGGAAGATGTATCCAAAGAAGAACAGCCGTTTTCAGAAACCCTTCAGACTGAAGAAGATAATTTAAAGTCCGTTTCCATGGAAGAGCTTCAGAAATTACTGGAGGAAGCCGTAAAAGAAGAAGACTTCGATACCGCTTTGGAGATTCAGGAAGAAATCAAAAGAAGAAAAAAGAAAATCGATTAAGATATTATATATAAATAATGAGTTTAAAATTACGATTGACCATCCTCAGTTTTCTGCAGTTTGGCGTTTGGGGAGCTTATCTTACTTCAATGGGAAACTATTTGGGATCTGTAGGATTGGGATCAAAAATTGGACTTTTCTATGCAATGCAGGGGATTGTATCTATTTTTATGCCCGCTATTATGGGGATCATTGCAGATCGATGGATTCAGGCTCAAAAACTTCTTGGGATTTCGCATTTTCTTGCAGCAGTTTTCTTGATTTGGGCAGGTTATTACGGAATGACAGCAGGAGATAGTGTTGAGTTTTCTAAACTATTCCTTCTGTACAGTTTAAGTGTTACTTTTTACATGCCGACCATTGCACTTTCAAATTCTGTTGCATATACAGTTTTGGTCAATAATAATTATGATACCATTAAATCTTTCCCACCAATTCGTACCTTAGGAACGGTAGGTTTTATCTGTGCAATGTTGTTTGTAAATTTTGCAGGTATTCAGGATGGAAGTTTAGTCTTTAATTTCTCAAATAAAACTGATTTTCCAAGTTTACAAAACAGCTATAATCAGTTTTTTGTGTCTGGTATTTTAGGAATTATATTGTTTATTTATTCATTCACTTTGCCAAATTGTGAAGTTAATAAAAGTGATGAAAAGAGGACATTGTCAGATGCTTTGGGTTTAAAAGCTTTTGCTCTTTTCAAAGAGAAAAAAATGGCAATTTTTTTTATATTTTCTATGTTTCTGGGGGTTTCATTACAAATAACCAATGGTTACGCAAATCCATTCATCACAAGTTTTAAAGCAATTCCGGAATATGCGAATACGTGGGGCTCAAATAATGCAAATGCATTAATTTCGTTATCACAAGTATCAGAAACACTTTGTATTTTATTAATCCCATTCTTTTTAAAAAGATACGGGATAAAAAAAGTAATGCTGATGGCAATGTTTGCATGGGTCTTAAGATTCGGATTATTTGCGACCGGAAATCCTGGTGGAGGAGTTTGGATGTTTGTTCTTTCAATGATTGTCTACGGTATTGCATTCGATTTCTTTAATGTATCCGGATCACTTTTCGTAGATAAAGAGACCCATAAAAGTATCCGCTCAAGTGCACAAGGTGTATTTATGATGATGACAAATGGCTTTGGAGCAACTATTGGCATGTTAGGCGCTCAGGAAGTGGTTAATCACTTCGTTTTTTCACAGGCAGACCCAATTTTACAGCTTGAAGGATGGAAGACTTCATGGTATATTTTTGCAGGGTATGCATTAGTTGTTACGATCTTATTTGCAGTAATTTTTAAGCACAAACACAACCCCGCAGAAATTGCAGAGATCAAACATTAATTTTATAGTGTTGATAATTAATAAATTAAATTGCATTTTTTAAAAAAAATGCAATTTTTTTGTTTTTAAGGCAACCTTTTAGAAAATAGTACGTCTTACAGATAGAAACTGAAACATGAGGAATCTGGAACAGAATTTTAAACTGGCAAAAGAACAGGACCGGCGGGGGCAGAAGGCTCTCTACGAAATGTTTTCGGCGAAAATGCTGGCCATTGCAAATTCTTATGTCAACAACATCCATGATGCAGAAGACATCTTAATGAATTCCTTTTTTACCTGTTTTTCTAAAATTGACGACTGCAGGGAATGGAAAAGCTTCCAGTTCTGGCTGAGGAAAATTGTGGTGAATAATTCCATCAACTTTATCCGCAAAAGCAAAAATATTCTGTATACCGATGTAGAAGTTGAAGAAATTGGAAATGTTGATCAGTCGTGGGATGAAGAAGAAATGGAAGAGCTCAATATGGAAGAAATTTTTTCTGCAATGCCGGACGGCTACAGGCTGATTTTTAACCTGTATGTATTTGAAGAAAAAAAGCATCACGAAATTGCAGAAATCCTGAATATTTCTGAAGGCACCAGCAAAAGCCAGCTGAGCAAATCTAAAAAATGGATTGTAGACTTTTTAAAAAAAAGAAAAGATGAAAAAAAATATGCTGAATAAATGGAAGTCTGATTATGAAGAAATTGAAATAAAACCTTCAGCAGATCTCTGGGACAGGCTGGATCATCAACTGGACAGTCATAAGAAAAGCGAACCCAGATCTTACGGGCAATGGTGGAAGTATGCTGCCATCATATTGATGATGGTTTCTGTAGGAACGGTGATTTATTTTAATGGATATAAAAACATGATTGATGATAAACAAACAAAGGTAATGGCAAAAAATGCCTTAAAAAATAAAATAAACCCAATAAATGTAGATTCTGAACACCAGAATATACTTCCAAATCAGGAAGTTCTTGAAGGAAAAACAGATAAAGTCATAGCAAAAATTCCGGAAGGTAATACACCTGAAGTTTCTGTTCAGAAGAAAGAAGAAATAAGGAATCAGGACCGGGATCAATCCCAGACTCAGGTTTTAGTACAGCATCAGACAGACAAGGCTCAGCCTGAAATCATCATCAATAAAAATGAAAAAGCAGCAGGATTTACTCAGAATCCTGTTGTTTTAGCAGAAACAAAAAAAGCAAAACCGGGTTACATCAATGCAGATGAACTTCTTCTGGGAAGGGAATTTGACAAGACCCGCGAGAATACAGCGAAGGAAGAAAGGAAATTTGGCGTATTCAGACTGAAAAAAGTCGTTCCGAATGTAGACAATGTCACCGTACTGGGTGTGAAAGTCTACATCGATCCAAAATAAATATCAGACATTTTAAAAATTATAATACTGTTCATAAAAAGAACGGTGCCTAACCCTGACTAAAACTTAAAAAATATATGAAAACTAAATGGGCATTAATGACGGCTGTCTTGGCATTTTCGTACACTTTTTCACAGGAAAGACCGATGAGTCCGCAATTAAAAAGCTACTCGAAAAAAGTTGACAGCATTGTGGTTTCAGAAAAAACGAAAATGAATACCGAGCTGGATCAACTGGATAAAAACTACCAGGAGAAAAAAATAACCTCTGATGAAAAGCAGAAGCAGAGAACGGAGATTGCCGGAAGGTATGAAGAAATTATCAATGATAAAATAACCGCTCAGCAGGCGGATCTTGAAACAGCCACCCGGGAAACAGTGAAGGATATCGTGATGGGAAAATCAAGGGATCAGTCGCTGGATCTTTTCTCTCAGAATAATGCCGTGCTTACCCTAAACTCATCCCGCGACAGGACGATTAAAGAGCTTTTAAATACGTTTACTTTTAACATCAGTTTCGGTGTTATGAATCTTACCGGATCCGCTTCATCACTGGCCATCAATAATGATGAATCCCGGATTAGAGTAGGCAGATCCAGTTCTTCGCAGATGGAATTCAGGCTGACCAGGCAGCTTGGATCATTAACATCCCCGGTATTCTATCGGATCGGTCTGGGATACAGAGTAGATGTTCTTTCACCGGAGAAGCCGAAAACATTTGTACAGGACGGTAAACATGATCTTTACCTCACAGACTTCCAGGGCGGAACCCTTAGAAAGTCTTATTTAAGAAACTATTATGCTGTAGTGCCTTTGGATTTTGTTTTTGTTCTGAATCCCAGATATACAGTGGAGAACAATGAAAAAATGCTTGATAATTCTAAAGGGAATTTGAGGTTTACCGCAGGGATTTACGGTGGTATCAGAGCTGCAACCCAGAACTATATTTTCTATAAGGATGAAGAAGGCAATAAAATAAAAAACAGGGAAACCATATCAGATCCTGTCAACAGGTTCCTTTTTGGGGGGAAACTTTCACTGGGATATGGTGCATTGAATATCTTCATAAAAAAAGATTTTACTCCGATATTTAATGATCATGCAAAAATTGATAATAAATACGGCATTCAGGTAGGTCTGGAGCTTCTTTATTTAGATTTTTAATATCAATGGATCGTATAGAAAAACACATTTTTAGGAATGTGTTTTTTTTTGTATTTTGGTGCTTTAAGAAATATGAAAAACATTCAGTTATTAGGTTTATTGATGGTAGTCGCAGGAAGCTTTCTGCCATTGGTTCATATTCCTGTTATAGGAAACTGGAACTACTGGAAACTTGATCATTTTTTGGCTGCAGCCTGTTGGATCCTTTCTGCAGGTGCCTTATTTGGGATTGTAAACAACAGGGCAGGAGCAGCAAGAATTTTTGCGGTTCTGTTGATTATTCTGTTTTCGTTTACCTTGTTTGCCGTAAAGTATCAGGCTTCCAAATATTTCAGCTTTATGCCTTTTGTATCATGGCAGGATAAGCTGGCCGGGATTGTAAAAATAAAATGGGGCTGGATTGTAGAATTTTCAGGAGCTCTGATTATTATCCTGGCAAAAAATAATAAAGCAGACAGATAATTCAGAATACTAGATAATTGAGTTTAAATTAAAAAGAATTAAAATAAATATATAATATACACATGAAAGAGGTATTCATCGTTTCCGCAGTAAGAACCCCGATGGGAAGTTTTATGGGAAGTTTATCAACAGTTCCGGCTACAAAATTAGGAGCTGTTGCGGTAAAAGGAGCATTAGACAAAATCGGCCTGGATCCGAAATCGGTTCAGGAAATTTATATGGGGAACGTTTTACAGGCGGGAGAAGGGCAGGCGCCGGCCCGTCAGGTTGCCATAGGAGCAGGTCTTTCTATTGAAACACCTTCCACTACGGTAAATAAAGTTTGTGCTTCAGGAATGAAGGCGGTTACCATGGCGGCTCAGGCCATCAAAGCCGGTGATGCAGACGTTATTGTTGCAGGAGGAATGGAAAATATGTCTTCCGTGCCGCATTACTACAATGCAAGAAATGCAGCCAAATTAGGAGATGTGAAAATGCAGGACGGAATGGTATTAGACGGTCTTACAGACGTTTATAATAAAGTACACATGGGCGTTTGCGCAGAAAAGTGTGCCGTTGACTACAGCTTCTCAAGAGAAGACCAGGATCAGTTTGCCATTGAATCATACACAAGAGCTGCCAAAGCATGGAGCGAAGGAAAGTTTTCTGATGAGGTAGTTGCGGTTGAGATCCCTCAGAGAAAAGGAGATGCCATCGTTTTTGCTGAAGATGAAGAATATAAGGCTGTGAAATTTGATAAAATTCCTACACTTCCTACCGTTTTCAAAAAAGAAGAAGGTACGGTAACGGCAGCCAATGCATCTACCCTTAATGACGGTGCTTCTGCGTTAATCCTTGTTTCAAAAGAGAAAATGGAAGAATTAGGGCTTAAGCCGCTGGCAAGAATTGTTTCTTATGCTGATGCTGCCCAGGCACCTGAAGACTTCACAACTGCACCTTCAAAAGCATTACCGATTGCACTTAAGAAAGCAGGTCTGGAACTTACCGACATTGATTTCTTTGAATTCAACGAGGCATTCTCTGTAGTAGGTCTTGCCAATAATAAGATTTTAGGATTGGATGCTGCTAAAGTAAATATCCATGGAGGAGCAGTAGCCCTTGGCCACCCGCTGGGAAGTTCAGGATCAAGAATTATTGTGACGCTGATTAATATTTTAAAGCAGAACAACGGGAAATACGGTGCTGCAGCCATCTGTAACGGTGGTGGCGGTGCTTCTGCCATTGTTATTGAAAACATACAGTAAGTATTTTCAACAAGATAAATACATCCGGAAGTTCAGGCTTTCGGATTTTTTGTTTTAAGGTCTGATCACTGTTAATCCAAAATTTAAAGCTTATCATATAAGGATTGAAACCTTCATTTTGAGATAGAAAAAAATAATTCCGGATGTCATTTGAATCAAGTAATATCAACACAATAATTATAATAAAGCAGACCGGAAAAGCACCCGTATTTTAACGCAACAATAAAATTGATCCTAAAAAAAATAAAAACCACCGAATATGCAATGGTTTTTCTATTTTTGTGCTACTAATATATATTTGAAATGTCTGAAATTGAGCATCTGCAAACTCAAAACATTAAGAATAACCCGAAAATCATGAAAGCATGGGCAGTCTATGACTGGGCCAACTCGGTGTATTCTCTGGTTATTACTTCCACTATTTTCCCGATTTACTATTCCATTCTTACAACTGCTTATGAAAAAAAGGAGTATGTGGAGGAAACAAAAACCTGGATTGATGTCCCGGTACGGCACATGATCAAAATTTTCGGGAAAGAATACCAGCCGGATGCGGTGTACGGATATTCACTGACGATCTCATTTTTTATCGTCGTTCTGTTATCTCCCTTTTTATCTTCTCTGGCAGATACCATCGGAAATAAAAAATCTTTCCTTCAGTTTTTCTGTTACCTGGGAGCTACTTCATGTATGGGATTGGCGATGTTTACCGGAATGCACAATGTTTTTCTGGGCTTGCTGTTCAGTATTACGGCCAGTGTAGGATTCTGGGGAAGCCTCGTATTTTATAATTCTTTTCTGCCGGATATTGCAACACGGGATAAACAGGATGCACTTTCTGCAAAAGGGTATGTGTACGGATACATTGGTTCCGTAGTCCTTGTAGTGATCTGTTTATTACTGATCCAGGTTTTTGCCAAAGGCCCCGAGCAGCAGCTGTTGTTTACCAGAATCAGCTTTCTTTTTACAGGAGCATGGTGGTTCGGTTTTTCCCAATATACGTTCAAGCACCTGCCTCAGTTTGGTGATGTGAAGGAGAAGCTTCCGAAAGATCTTGTTTTACTGAATTATAAAAATATTTTTAAAAGACATGAAGACCAGGGAGGTTTTTTTGAAGTGTTGAAAGACAACATGAGCTTCTATAAAGATATTGCGAAGGAAAGTTTCCATGAACTTTTCAAAGTTGGGAAAGAACTTTTCAAACACAGGAACCTGAAATTCTTTTTATCAAGTTTCTTTTTTTACAGTGTGGGGATGCAGACAATTTTCCTGATGGCTACATTGTTCGGGAAAAGTGAAATCAATCTTCCTCAGGATAAACTGATCGGGACACTGTTGATTATCCAGATTGAAGCCATTATTGGTGCCGTGGTTTTCTCAAGACTATCAAGAAAAATAGGAAATAAAAATGTTATTTCCATTGCTATTGTTTTATGGATTGTTGCCTGTATCTGGGCATATTTCCTGAATAAGGAAAACCCAACCGTAGAATACCAGTTTTATGGGGTGGCAGCAGTGGTAGGTCTTGTAATGGGCGGCCTTCAGGCGATGTCACGGTCTACCTATTCTAAATTGCTTCCGGAAAATTCTATGGAAAATACAACGTTTTTCAGCTTTTACGATGTTCTGGAAAAAATTGCCATCATTGTAGGAACCTTTGTCTTTGCTTTATTTATTGATAAATATGATGCATTGATCAGGATTTTTGCAAAAATTGACATCACGCTTCCTTCAGCATCGGGGATGAGGTTCGCCGCTTTCTCTATGGCACTGTTCTTCTTTGTAGGACTGATTTTAATCCGGTTTATGAAACTGAATACACAGAAAAAATAATCAGAAAATAATTTTAAGAAGGACGCTTTTAAAGCGTCCTTTTTTTGTTTGGACCCAGCAGAGTATTGTAAATATTATATAGCAATCAGTAATTCTGTTTGTTATAAAATTTTAATTTGATTAAAACAATAATAAATAGTCATAACAAACATATTTTTTTTGTTAATTTGTAAATTCTAATTAATCGTAACAATGATAAAAAAAATTCTTGTATTCTGTATTCTTCAGTGTATGGTCCTGGGCTTTTCCCAAAACATAAGGCCCATTGCCCAGAAAGTTTCAGAATACCATGCTCAGAAGAAAAATTTCGAAAAATTTGATCTGTTTACAACAGATAATGCATCAGACAAATTAGCTGAATACAAGCGATCGGCTACAGATATTTCTGTAATCCGTGTAAACAGCAAGCAGCTGAAAAAACTGGTTTACGATAAACCGGAATACCTGGAAGTATCTTTCCCTTTTGACGGGAAGCAGATTACCATGGAACTGTACAGAAACCAGATTTTCACCAATGATTTCAAAGTAACAACCAATACGGGAGAAATCGTAAATTATACGCCCGGAGTCTATTATCAGGGGATCGTAAAAGGAGACAGCCAGTCCGTTGTTGCCTTCAGTTTTTTTGATAATGATATCGTAGGGGTGGCTTCAACGCCGGAACTGGGGAATATCATTGTAGGAAAAGTAAAAAATTCCGAAGACTTTGTCAGCTATTCAGATTCAAAATTAACGGGGATAAATCCTTTTGTCTGCGGAATTGACGAACTGGCAGAAAACCAGAAGCAGAAAGTGTCTTTTGATCCGGATGCACAGAAAAATACGGGAAAGGCCCTGACACAGAACTGTGTGAGAGTCTATTATGAAATTTGCTACACACCGTATGTAAACAACGGTTCCAGCACTACGACCACATCAAACTGGCTGACAGCTATCCATAATAATATAGCAACACTTTATACCAATGACGATGTAAGGATTGCCCTGAACGAGATTTTTATCTGGACTACCGCAGATCCTTATACCGGAGCACCCGGAGCTAACCTCGCAAGCTTCAGAACAAACAGACAGACATTCAATGGAGATCTGGCTCACCTCGTGAATCAGCCTTCCACTACAAGTGTGGCGTATGTAAATTCACTGTGTACAACAAGCCGGCATGCCTACTCTGGAGCTTCCCAGACGTACAATAACGTTCCGGTTTATTCATGGACAATCATGGCGATGACTCACGAAATGGGCCACAGCTTAGGTTCTCCGCATACCCATGCCTGTGCCTGGAACGGAAACAATACGGCTATTGACGGATGCGGTCCGGCAGCAGGTGCGAACGAAGGCTGTAACGGTCCTATTCCTTCCACTGCAGTAAAAGGAACCATTATGAGCTATTGCCATTTGATTTCAGGAGTCGGGATTAACTTTACCAACGGATTCGGCCCTCAGCCGGGTGCCTTGATCAGGAATACCGTAGATTCCAAAGCTTGCCTGGGAACAAACTGTACAACGGCCTGTTCTACAACTATTACCGGTCTGTCTGTTTCAAATATTACACAGATTTCTGCAAATGCAGCATTTACAGATGCTACTTCTGCTTCATGGAAATATAAACTGACGAAATTTGACGGAACCCCGGTATCAACAGGAACTACGGCTACACAATCATTCAGCTTTTCAAGCCTTCAGCCGGCGACTTATTATTTATTATCAGTAGGAACAAACTGTTCTGCAGGATACCAGAGGACACAATTGTTCATGACGGATGCCGACTGGTGTGGCGGAGCTTCATTTACAGATGCCGGAGGAACGACAGGAAATTACGGCGATAACCAGACGACTGTAAAAACATTCTACCCGAGCTCAGGCGCATTAAGCATGAGTTTTACGGAATTCTCGCTGGAGGATGGCTATGATTATATGTATATTTATAACGGTCCTTCTACTGCCTCGCCGATGTTTGCCACAGGAAATGCTTTAACAGGAGCTGTAGTGCCCGGAACTTTTACATCAACACACCCTTCAGGAGCAATTACCGTGAGGTTCGTATCAGATCCCGAAGTGAATGAAAGCGGATGGAAAGCGAATTTCTCATGTGCAGTACTGGCCGTGGAAGATGTGAATACAAAGGATAATTCAGTAAGTATTTATCCGAACCCGGCAAGAAATATTATTACCATTTCTTCCAAAGATGCTTTAAAATCATTTAAGATGTATGATGAAGCAGGAAGGCTGATTAAATCAGAATCTTCTTTAAAAGGAACTAAGATTGATATTAATATTTCTTCTGTACAGACCGGAAATTATGTAGTAACCATAGAAACGGAAAAACAGAAAGTCACCAAGAAGCTGATTAAACAGTAAATTTAAATAACAAGAGAGCCTGATTTTTATCAGGCTTTTTTTATATATCATTCAAATCCTTGATCTGCCGTTTTAAAATGCATCACAATTCGGCGTGGATTTTGCATATATTCAGCAGAATAATCATAAATTTGCAGAAATTTATTTACCCTCATAAAATGACGAACCCTTTATTTTACGCAAAAATCATTTTGTTCGGCGAGTACGGCATGATTGAAGATTCTCAGGGGCTTGTAGTTCCCTACAGTTTTTATAAAGGGGCGCTGAAGTTTTCAGATCTCGGTTCTGAGTTTGAAAAAAAATCAAATCAACATCTTCAGAAATATTCGGATTTCCTTTCAGTACTGAATCTGTCAGACGAATTTAAACTTGATATTAAAAGATTTAAAAAAGATATTCAGGACGGGCTTTTCTTTGATTCCAATATTCCGCAGGGATATGGAGTAGGAAGTTCAGGTGCTTTGGTAGCCGCAATTTTTGAAAGATATTCGGTCAGTAAATTAAATCCTGAAAGTATTTCCAAAGATAACCTGAAACAGTTAAAAGCCGTTTTCGGAGAAATGGAAAGCTATTTCCACGGTAAAAGTTCAGGGATGGATCCTTTGATCTGTTACATGAACCTGCCGATTCTTATTGAAAACAGAGAGAACTTAGATAAGGTAGCCATTCCGGATGGTGAAGAAGGGAAAGGGGCCATTTTTTTAATTGACTCAGGAATTACAGGCGAAACAGGCCCGATGATCCAGATCTTCTTTGAAAAAATGAAGACTGAAGGATTCCGTAAAACATTAAAAGAAGAGTTTATCCGCTACAACAACGCCTGTATTGATTCTTTCCTGAAAAAAGATATGAATCCGTTTTTCAGAAACCTTAAAAAGCTTTCCTATTGGGCTTATGAACATTTCCGCCCGATGATCCCGGAGAGTATTTTTAATATCTGGAAAAAAGGACTGGATTCCAATGCGTATTATCTTAAGCTCTGCGGAAGCGGCGGCGGCGGTTATATATTAGGTTTCACCAAAGATTACGAAAAAGCAGAAAAAATGCTTGACGGCTTCCAGAAAGAAGTGATTTACAGATTCTAAACTGTTGTGAATGAATTCTGAAAAAGAAACTTTCCAACAGAGAAATTATATCCAAAAATCTTTTTTTTACAGATTTTCACAATTTGTGGGCTTTCTTCTGGGAGCCCGCTTTTTTGTTGCCATCCTGCTTACTTTTGCGCTGTACGTATCTACGTTCTTCCTGTTCAACCAGGATGAAACGTTCAGGAAATTCGTTTTTGATTTTAAGGTTCACGGCATTATTTTCTGTACGGTTCTTACCATTCTGGCCGGCGGAATCATCAACCAGTTTTATGATTTTGAAAAAGACCATATTGTAAAGCCTTTCCGGACGAGGATCCAGAGCTTTATCAAACAGAAATATTTCCTGTATGCATATCTGTTTCTAAGTGCAGTTTCCCTTGGGGTAGCATGGATGATCTCGCACAGGGTTTTTGTCTTTTTTTTGGTCTATCAGTTTTTCATGTGGCTGTACAGCCATAAGCTCAGCCGCCTGTTAATTTTAAACAATCTTACCTTTGTGAGCCTTACGCTTTATCCGTTTTTCGGGATGATGGTATATTATGAAACCTTTTCAAAGAAGGTTCTGTTAATGGCAGTGTTTCTGTTTTTGATCCTTCTGTGCATTGATATCGTAAAAGACACATTAACGAAGAGTGTTGACAAAGCCTTTGGTTATACTACAGTCCCGAACTATTTTTCAAACAGAACTACCAAAGCAATTATCGTTTCACTGCTGGTGATTACCATGGCGGTTTCGATGAAAATAATAATGAGGACCGGAATTTCCGGGTTTATGGCTTATTACTTTACAGGAGGACTGTTTGTTCTTATCCTCTGTATTTATCTGATACTTAACCACTCAAGGAAAAGCAAATTCCTGACCCTCAATATTCTGAGATTTTGGGTTTTTGCAGGAATTATCGCGATGCTCCTTAATGGGATCGAAGGTAAATTATAGAAAAATTTCTTTAAAAAACCTTCTCTTATTGCTACATTTGCAGAACCTAAAATTTATATAAATAATGCCCATTTTTAACGATACTAAAGTTGCATTTGCGGACAAAACCGATGCACAGTTAAAGAAAGCGTATTGGATGTTCAGGATGATTGAACAGCCGGCCCTTACCAAAGTAGGAACTTCCGTGCTCAATTTCACGGTTCATCATAACTTTCCTTTTGTCGGCGGAATTGTAAAAAATACTTTATTCGAACAGTTTTGCGGCGGTGAAACCCGTGAAGAAAGCATGAAAGTTGTAAAGCAGCTCTTCAAAAGAGGCGTGGGAAGTATCTTTGATTATTCTATCGAAGGTAAGGAAGATGAAGAAACCTTTGATGCAGTTTGCCGTGAGATTAAAGACATCGTAAGATTTTCTGTGGGTAATCCTGCAATTCCTTTTATTGTTTTTAAACCGACCGCATTCGGAAGAATTGACCTGTATGAAGCGGTAGGAAAGAAAGCGGAACTTACATCAAGCCAGAAAGAAGAATGGGAAAGAGTAGTAAAAAGGTTTGATGAAGTGTGTAAATTATGCCATGAAAATGACAAGAAAGTAATGGTGGATGCAGAGGAAACCTGGATGCAGGATGCAGCGGATCACCTTTGCGAAGAGATGATGGAAAAATACAACCGCGAAAAACCTATTGTGTGGAATACGATTCAGATGTACAGGACCGGAAGGTTGGAATATATGGAAGGACATCTTCAGAGAGCTAAGGAAAAAGCCTATTTTATCGGGTATAAAATTGTCCGTGGCGCTTATATGGAGAAGGAAAGAGCAAGGGCAGCAGAGAAAGGATATCCGGATCCGATCCAGCCGAATAAGGAGGCTTCCGATAAAAATTACAATGCAGGAATTGATTTTGTCATGAACCACCCGGATAAAGTTTCAGCGTTCTTCGGGACCCATAATGAAATTTCTTCTGAGCTGGTAATGGACAAAATGAAAGCTAAAAATCTTGAAAACGGCAATCCGCATATCTATTTCGGGCAGCTGTACGGAATGAGCGACAATATCACATTTTACCTGTCTGACAAAGGATATAATGCCACCAAATATCTTCCTTACGGACCGGTGAAAGACGTTGTGCCGTACTTGACAAGAAGAGCCCAGGAAAACACATCCGTTGCAGGACAGACCGGCAGGGAACTCGGACTTATTAAAAAAGAACTTGAAAGAAGAAACCGCAGATAATTAAGCATTTTTCTTAACATAAAAACCTGGTCATTTTCATGATCAGGTTTTTTTACGGCTCAAAACTCTCGAATTTTCCGTTGTCATAAAAAATTACGATACGCTTGATGTTACCCTGCTGGTTTCCAATAGCTTGACTTAGTATTTCGGTTTTTTGATGCTCTAATCGCTGAGAATCGGTTATTTTTTCCTGTGCAGGGCGTTGTACATCTTCAGACGATTCTCGCAGATTTATTTTTGAAGGCTCCGGTTCACTTTCTTCAGTCCCGAAATCTTTATCATTGTTGATCATCGTAAAAAGATCGGGAAGTGATGTAGGCGTTGGTTTTTCCTCCTCTGTAATTTCAGCAGACTCATCATCCGGTTCAACGATTTCTGCCAGCTCAGACTTTAACATTTCGCCTTCACCAGTTACCAGCCAGTCCCAAAGGATCTCAGGGAATCTTGATTTTATTTTTATGATAAATTCAAGGGACGGCTTATTTCTACCGGAAGTAATGTGAGAAATAGAAGAACGCTGTACATCGATCTCATCCGCAAATTCAGATGGTGTAAGACGTGAATATTCGATAACCTTGGAAATTCTTTCATTTAAACCCATAAAAACAGTTTATAAATCACTTTACAAATGTAAACATTTAATTTACAAATGCAAAATACAATTGTAAACAAGTGTAAATTATTAAAATATACAAAAGTAAACGGTTTAAATAACTGATAGACAAATATTTATAATATCTTCCAAATTTTCCTGCGTTTTTTATTCAACATACTTTCCCCACGATCCTAACTTCTGATATATACTTAAAGCAATGGATGAAGTAAACAAAGATATCTTTTATTGACCTGATTATAGATTCAGACATACTTCTAACCGCTGTGAATAGGCGTTTTTAGACCTATAAGCAACCTAATAGAGTAGGGAACCGCTAAATATCTGATTTATTACGCTATTTAATATAGATAAAAGGAAAAAGAGTCTAGAATAATCAGCTATACTCTTTATTTAAGCAGAATACAGAGATTTATTATACACCTGAATTTTTCTCTGGCCGATTTAAGTTACATTTTTAAATTCTATCCGAATTACTGCAAAAATCAGGGATTACATTTCTAAATTATTAACAATTTACAATTGTATACAAGTGTAAAGATAAATTTTTCCACATAGAAAATCGTTTAATTTATTTACGCCCAAATGTGAATAAACTGTAAAAATACTACTTAAAGCTATATTGTAATTATGGTTTAATTGAAATTTATAAAATACTGATTTTAAGTATTTTAAACGTATATAATTAAATTATATGCAATCCACAATTTTACCAACAGACATATTGTCATTTTACACCGTTTAACATAATTACGTATGTTAATTTTAATTTTACGCTCAAAAATGTTAAATTTGGTTTTTGTAAACAATTGTTAATGAAATTTGAACAACTCTATCAGCAAACCCCTGATTTCCCAAATCGCTATATTTCCCCTGAAAAATTATTTTATTACTTACAGCACAATCTCAGCGATTATATTCAGCAGATCGGAACGTCGTATCTTGATAAGCCTGTTTATCAGTTGACGGTAGGCTCCGGAGATATTCATATATTGGCATGGTCCCAGATGCACGGCAATGAGTCCAATGCCACCCATGCTATGCTCGACCTTTTAACTACGCTTGAAAAGGTTCCGGAATTAAAGGAGGATTTTTTCAGTAAAATACAGCTTGACTTTATATTTATGCTGAACCCGGACGGTTCCGAAAAATGGACCCGCCTGAATGCAGCCGATATCGATCTGAACCGGGACTTTCACAACGAGGCCAGTAAAGAGATTAAATTCCTGAAAAATGCAGCGGCTTCCAAAAAATATAATTATGCACTGAACCTCCATGAGCAGAGGACGATTTTTACAACAGACGGAATTCATCCGGCGACGCTTTCATTTTTGGCACCTTCCGAAAATGTTGAGCGCACCGTAACAGAGAACAGAAAAAAATGCATGGCTGTTATTGCCGAAGTATACCATCAGCTTAAAGAAATAATCCCGGGTCAGATCGGGAGATACTCTGATGAATTTTATCCGGCTTCCACAGGCGATAATTTTATCAAAGCCGGAATGCCGACTATTTTATTTGAAGGCGGACATTTCATAGATGATTATACCAGAAAGGAAACGCGGAAATATTACACCATTGCCCTTTACTATGCTTTGAAAGCAATCACTGAATTAAACTCAGGAACAGAAGGCTGGGAGACGTATCTGGAAATTCCGGAAAACAAAGAGACGCATTACGATATCATTTACCGGAATGTAAAACTCAATACCGCGCATGAATGTATCCTGGATGTAGCGGTTCAGTATAAAGAAATCAAAGAGGAAGGAAAAGATGAAATATCCTTTGTGCCGTTCGTCATGGAAGTGGGCGATGTAAAGCAGCGGAAAGGATGGAAGGAAATTGACTGTACCGGGAAAAAATTTATTTCCGAAAGCAAATATCCGAAACTGGATGCAGAAGTAAACTTTACCATTGAAGACTAAAAAAGCGGAACAAATTAATTGTTCCGCTTTTTATCCGGTATCCGTTACAGATTATTCAACCTGTTATATTTTTAGGAATTTTAAAACAGTGGTTTATTAGTCAACCACTTTAATTCCGTTGGCTACAAATCTGATTTCTTCCTTCGGGGCAGTAATCGCGTCGATTTCAGCCTGAGGTTTTTTTGCATCTTCTGCATAATGTTTCTGCTCGTCAACAGAAGTTACTTTTCTCTCTGCCGTACCTTCCAGCACAACATTCTTACCTTTCAAAGCAGTAGGAACAAAAAATGCGTAATCTTTCATTTTTACGAAGAACTGAGAATTATCTTCAGTCTGGATCGTTAACCAGCATCCTTTTTTCTCACAAACATCAGTTACCTTTCCTTTCACGGCAATATTTTCAGCTTTCTTGTTGTCTTTTTTAAGCTTCTTGCTCAACTTTTCAACTGAAACAGCCTTAGATTCTGCATTAGAAGCAATTCCGCCGCCATAAGTATCACCGATTACCGCATTTCCTGCCGGAGGACCGAATTTTTTAGACTCCTGTGCAAAAGCAAGAGCTGAAGTACTTAAAGCTGCTGCCAATAATAACGCCTTGAATTTCATTTTTAATATTTTTTTCAAAAGTACTAATAAAATCTGAATCGCAAATTGATAAAATCACATCATATCTTTAAATTATAAATAAACGCTGCAACCAACCGCATAATTATTTATATTTGGTGACTACTAAACTTCATTATGCAGAAAAAACTACAACTCTGGGATGCCATTATGCTGGTGATGGGCTCAATGATCGGAAGCGGGATTTTTATCGTGAGTGCCGATATGATGCGGAACTTAGGTTCCGGGTTCTGGCTGGTCGTTGTCTGGGTAATTACAGCAGTGATGACGGTAGCTGCGGCCATAAGCTACGGAGAACTTTCTGCACTGTTCCCGAAAGCCGGCGGTCAGTATACATATCTAAAAGAGATCTTCGGGAGAAGGATGGGTTTTCTGTATGGCTGGGGATTGTTCACGGTCATCCAGACCGGGACTATTGCGGCTGTGGCTATGGCCTTCGGGAAATTTACCGCGTACCTTGTTCCGGCTTTAAATGATGCGGCCCCGATTTTTCAGAGCGGCGAGTTTAAAATTACCTGGATCCAGATGCTGGCAATTGCCATTATTCTCCTGCTTACCTATATCAATACCAGAGGAGTCGAAAGCGGAAAACTGCTGCAGAATATTTTTACCGGTTCCAAGATCATTGCCCTGTTGGGATTAATTGCGGCCGGCTTTATTCTGGTTGACGTTTCCCATCTGGCAGAAAACTTCAGTTTAGGGACAGACGCTTTCAGCAATCTGACAAAAGATATTTCCGGGAATTTCCTTCAGGAAGGCTGGGAACCTATTGGCGGAATGACCTTGATGGGAGGAATTGCTGCTGCAATGGTAGGCTCGGTATTCAGTTCCGTGGCCTGGGAAAGTGTGACCTTTGTTTCCGGGGAAATTGAAAACCCAAAAAAGAATGTTGTAAAATCTATGATTTACGGAACCACCGCCGTAATGATTTTGTATATCGCAGTGAATTATGTTTATCTGAATGCGCTGGACAGGGATTCCATTGCCTTTGCCGAAAACGACAGGGTAGCCGTTACCGCTTCCCGCTTTATTTTCGGCTCGGCAGGAACAGCGATTATTGCTGTTCTGGTTATGGTTTCAACATTCGGCTGCAATAACGGGCTGATCCTGGCCGGAGCAAGGGTGTTCCAGACCATGGCAAAAGATGGCATGTTTTTTAAGCAGGCCGAAAAAAACAATGCCAATCAAGTTCCGGCCAACGCATTGTGGATGCAGGGGATCTGGGCTTCCTTATTATGCCTGAGCGGCCAGTACGGGAATCTCCTGGATATGATTTCCTTTGTGATCGTATTATTTTATATGATTACCGTTTTCGGGGTCATTTACCTGAGAATAAAACAGCCTGATCTGGAAAGGCCTTATAAAACCTGGCTGTATCCTGTAACGCCGGCTCTTTATCTGTTGATCGGGACGTGTTTCTGTATTTTACTGTTGATTTATAAACAGCAGTATACCTGGCCGGGCTTTGTTATGGTTCTGCTTGGGCTGCCGGTGTATTATTTTATCAACAGGAATGAAAAAATCAGAAAGTAATTTTATCGTGAAAAGCCTGACGGTCTTTTTTTACTTTGTCGCTGTAACCGTTTCCGCTCAGAGCATCGCAGGAGATTATGATCCTGCAGAATCAAAATGTAAGATCAGTTTAAAAATAAACCGGAAAAATGAATATACTTTTTGGGCTGACCGGAAATTAATGCTGAAAGGAAAGGTAAAGATTTCAAAAGAAGATCAGGTTACCAATCTTACTTTTGGCCGTATCGGTTCAATGTATCATCAGGATACCATATCCATGCAGAATTATGGAAATGTAATGAATGATTATACTCACTTGAAGAATGTAATGCCAAATACATCCACTTTATCAGAAAGGAAAAATAGTAATCGTCAAGTTATATTTAATATCATTATATTATAGATTAGATTTCAGGAGCTGATCCCGCTTTCCGCTGTATCTTTTTTCCCAGGCCTGAATCCCTTCAAAAAAGGATGCCGCTTCACTCGGGGCTGGGGTGTAAGCCGTTGATCAATACTTATCATTAATCGCATTCAGTTATCAAGAGAATTATATCTGATCGACAGAAGAAGATCATTTAATCAGCAATATCTATAAGTGCACTTATTTATACCTTTTATGTATAAGTTATTATGCTTATATTTGCAAAATGATAGCGGTCATTACCGGAGATATTATACATTCACAGCAGGCTGAAACAGAGGTTTGGATTACCAGACTTAAACATCTTCTCGCAAACTGGGGAAGCGCTCCACAGACATGGGAAATCTACAGGGGAGACGAATTCCAGTTGAGGTGTAATATCAATGACGCATTCTGGCGGTTCTTAGCCATCAAATCATTAATAAAAAGTCAGGAAAATTTAGACGTAAGGATTGCCATAGGCATCGGTGAAGAAAATTTCTCATCCGAAAAAATAACAGAATCCAACGGAACGGCATACGTGCATTCCGGAAGATTGCTGGACGACCTGAAATCCAACGGCCATACCGTATCTGTAAAAACCTCCAGCGACTCGGTAGACAGGGATTTAAATATCCTGTTGAAGTGGTCGTCAAAAGATTTTGACAACTGGACGGTAGCCACCTCAGAAATCATCCACGAGATGATCATGAACAAAGACAATACGCAGGAAGACCTTGCAAAGAAATTTGCCATTTCACAATCCTCGGTAAGCCAGCGCCTGAAGCGCGCAAACTACGAGCTGATCGTAGAAACCAATCAATATTTCAGAAAGAAAATTTCAGAATTGTAAGAATGATTTTCATTAAACTCATATTGGCACATCTACTCGGAGATTTTGTTCTTCAGCCGGATTCCTGGGTTGCAGATAAAGAAAACCGTAAACTGAAAAGCCGTTACCTCTATCTTCACGTTCTGATCATTACCGTTTTAAGTTTTATTTTTCTCTGGGACCTGAAGCTTTGGTGGGTAGCTTTCGCAGTTGGGATTTCGCACGGCATTATTGATTCAGCAAAGCTGAGTTTCCAAAACATTAAAAATAAGAAGAGCTGGTTTTTCATTGATCAGGCTTTGCATCTGACGGTGATTGGTGCAGCTTCACTATATTATCACGAGTTTACCTTTGAGTTTATAAAAAATCAGGATTTCCTGAAAATACTGATGGCTGCTTTGTTTCTGACGGTGCCGGCCTCCGTTTTTATAAGAATCCTGTTATCATCCTGGACACCGGTTCCGGAGACACCGGTCAACATTCAGACCGAGTCTCTGTCAAGTGCCGGAAAATATATCGGGATCTTGGAACGTTTACTGGTTTTTACCTTTATTATGGTGAATCACTGGGAAGGCGTAGGTTTTATGGTGGCTGCAAAATCGGTATTCAGGTTCAGTGACCTGGCTCAGGCCAAACAGAGAAAACTGACGGAATATGTCCTGATCGGTACACTGCTGAGTTTCGGGATGGCCGTTGTGACAGCAATTTTAATTAAACAATAAAATAAATCTAATATAAAACCGGAACCGCAGGTTTTACGGTTCTTTTAAAAAGTAAAAATTATGAGTCAAAAGAAAGAAATGTTGTACGAGGGTAAAGCAAAACAGGTATTTGCCACCGATAATCCTGATAAGGTAGTGGTGCGTTTCAAAGATGATGCCACTGCATTTAATGCTCAGAAAAGAGGATCTGTAGATCTGAAAGGTGAAATGAACAATGCCATCACCACTCTGATTTTTGAATATTTAAATGAAAAAGGGATTAAGACTCATTTCATCAAACAACTGGACGAAAGAGAGCAGCTGGTAAAAAAAGTATCCATCATCCCTCTGGAAATGGTGGTAAGAAATTACTCTGCCGGAAGCATGGCTCAGCGTCTGGGCGTGGAAGAAGGAATTAAATCTCCGGTAACCATTTTTGATATCTGTTATAAGAAAGACGAATTGGGAGATCCGCTGATCAATGACCATCATGCTGTATTCCTGGGAGCGGCTACTTATGAAGAGCTTAATGAAATGTATGCATTAACCAATGACATCAATAACATTCTGATTGATCTTTTCGACAGAATGAATATCATCCTGGTTGATTTTAAAATTGAGCTTGGTAAAACGTCAGACGGCGAGATCATCCTTGCAGATGAAATTTCTCCGGATACCTGCAGGCTTTGGGACAAAGATACCATGAAGAAACTGGATAAAGACAGATTCAGAAGAGATCTTGGGGAAGTTACTGAAGCATATGTGGAAATCTACAACCGTCTTAAAAATTTACTTCAGAAATAAAATTTCAGGTAAAAGAAATTAGATGTTGGTTTCTATTTAACATAATATTTAATTTTTCATCTAACTGATATATCTGCCAAATAAAATCTAGATTGGAAAAAATAGAAATGAAAAGTTTAGACATTCATAAAAGTGAATATTTAAAACAATTTGAAACCGGGACCTACGGAAGGAATCTTTTCAGGACGCAGGAAGAAGAAAGGCTGGATGCTCCGAACGAGGAGTGCGGCATCTTCGGAATGTATTCTGACAACGATCTTGATACGTTTTCTCTTTCACAGTTCGGGCTTTTTGCGCTTCAGCACCGAGGCCAGGAAGCGTGTGGTATTTCTGTTTTAAAAAACGGAAGGATTACCAACATGAAAGACGAGGGCCTGGTTCTGGATGTGTATAAGGAAATTGAGCATCCTGAAACTTTTATGGGAAACTCTGCTATCGGGCATACGCGTTATACTACGGCAGGAGACAAAAAGAAATACAATTTTCAGCCTTTTTTCGCGAAGAATGAATATGACCAGATTATTCTTTCGATTGCGCACAATGGTAACCTTACCAACGCAAAAGAGCTGAAGGCAGAACTTGAGGCGGAAGGTGTTGTGTTCAGGGCGACTTCAGATTCTGAGGTAATCTTAAGACTGATCCAGAAAAATCTTGATCTCGGGCTTCGTGCAGCGATCAAGATAACGATGGAAAAAATTGAAGGTGCGTATTCTGTTGTAGGGATGACCCGGAATAAATTTTTTGCTTTCAGGGATTTCAACGGGATCAGACCGCTGGTTTTGGGAGCTATTGATGCCAACTCATACGTTGTGGCTTCAGAATCTGTAGCACTGGATGCCGTAGGTGCCCAGTACGTCCGTAATATTTTACCGGGAGAGATTGTATACACCAACGAAAACGAGCCTGGAAAACTCCATTCCTACATGGCAGATGAAGAAAAAGGGAAACAGAGGATCTGCTCTTTTGAATATATTTATTTCGCAAGGCCGGACTCTTCTCTGGAAAACATCAACGTGTATGAAATCAGGGAGAAATCCGGAGAGAAAATCTGGCACCAGGCGCCTGTGGATGCTGATGTGGTGATTGGTGTTCCTGATTCCGGGGTTCCGGCTGCCATCGGTTTTTCCAAGGCTTCGGGAATTCCGTTCCGTCCGGTTCTGATTAAGAACAGGTATATCGGAAGAAGTTTCATTGTCCCGACCCAGGAAATGAGGGAAAGGGTAGTGAACCTTAAGCTGAACCCGATTATTTCTGAAATCAAAGACAAAAGAGTAGTCATTATTGACGATTCTATTGTCCGCGGAACCACTTCAAAAAGACTGGTTAAAATTTTAAAGGATGCCGGTGTAAAGGAAATCCATTTCAGAAGTGTATCGCCACCGATTATTGCCCCTTGTTATCTTGGAATTGATACCCCTTCAAAGGATGATCTTATTTCTGCCAATATGACGACGGAGCAGCTTAAAGATTATTTGGGAGTAGATTCCTTAGAATTTTTAAGCGTAGACAATCTGAAAGAAATCTTAGGTTCTGCTGATCACTGCTTCGGATGTTTTACAGAAGAATATCCCGTAGCAAAAGGAGAAGAAGTAGAGTTGTTTAATTAATCAGCTTCTATTGTACATAAAAATGAAAGGTCAGGCTCTTGTGAGCCTGACCTTTTCTGTTGAAATCAAATTAATCGGTTGGTCGTGATTATCTGTTAAAATTTATAATTTAAACCTAACTGAAATACTCTGTGCGTATTGATATTCTTCTGCATTTCATTCATAGCACCGGAATTGTTGGCAATATGCGTAAGGCTGTTGATATATCTTGCATTGATTCCTAAGTTAGGGGTAAAATAATATCCAAGACCAATGGCCAGACCAAGATTGAATTTTTTGATATCATCTTTATTGATGTCTTCGGAATTAGACTGTGTCTGGCTAATAGTATTATCTAAAATACTTGTAGTAACGGTCTGCTGTCCCTTGTTCTTACCGTCCAGGAAATAGCTTACTTCAGGTCCGGCTTCAAGATAGAAATTATCTGCCGGCTTCATTTGCAGCATTACCGGTACAGAAATATAGTTTAGGGTAGTTGTAAATTCCTGTTCTGTTCTTACCGTAGTGAAACCAGTGGTAACTTCGTTATCAAGAATAACACTTTTTGCACCTATCTGGTTGTATAATACTTCCGGCTGAAGGGCAAATTTCTGAGATAAAGGAATATTGACAAAAACACCTGCATTAAAGCCAAGTTTCTGATTCTTTGAGTTAAGTTGCTGTTCGCTGAACTGAGAAGCATTCCCACCACCTTTAATACCGAATCTCACTGGCTCTTTTTTGTTTAAAGGCATTTGTGAAATTTGTACAGGTGTTACTTCCTGGGCAAATACTAAAGCTCCTGCAACTAATGCTACTCCTAAAAATAACTTGTTCATAATTTTATTTTTTTACTATTTAACTTTCGCGCCTAATCGTTTAATCAGACATGGAGTATTTAACAAAATGCTTGCCAAACATTTAAGTTATTGATTTACAATAAAATACAAGTTAAAAAATACGTATATTAAATCCCGGCTATTAGATTTAAAATAATAAAAGAATCAATATTTTTACAGAAAACTTCCCAATTGGTAAGAGAATTTATAAAGAATGATTTACTGTTTCAGTTTCTTTTCAGCTAAAGTGCAATTATGAACAGAATTTAATAATTAGGTTGATTTATTTCCAGAGCATACAGTTCCGGAATAAATTTTTGTGTTTTTAGTATCAGATAAGGAGTACCTTTATATGATCAACCATAACTGCATCAAAAAACCGGACTTTAAAAGCCCGGTTCTATATTTAAACCTTTGATCTATTTTGATTCTTAGAATTTGAAAGCTAAACCAACCTGGAATACATTGTTTCTGATAGCATCAGAACCGTTTGGTCTGTCTTTAGCGATATCTGTAAGACCTGCTACGTATCTTGCAGTAATACCGATGTTATCTGTGAAATAATAACCTGCACCCAGACCGATACCAAAGTTGAAAGTACTGAAATTGTCTTTGTAATTACCTGATTCAGAAATTACATCATTGTTAGTTTCATTCTTAGCTTTGTTTTTTGCACTTACCATAAAACCGAATTCCGGACCTGCTTCTACATATAGGTTTGGAATAAGATTGTACTGCAACATTACAGGTACTGTAATATAATCAAGGTGGTTAGCATAAGAATACGTGTTGTTTCCGATTCTTGTGTCATACTTATCACCATACTGAGAATATAAAACCTCCGGCTGAACGCTGAACATACTTCCTACTGGGATGTTTGCGAAAACACCTGCGTTAAAACCGATTTTAGATCCCTGATCTTCCAAAGAGCCGTCATCTGAAAGTGAAGATACGTTCATACCTGCCTTAACACCAAATCTTACAGCACTGTCAGCAGACATGTTAGAAGTGGTTGTAGTAGTTGTAGTCTGAGCAAATGCTAATGAACCGGCTGTTAATGCCATTCCTAAAATTAACTTTTTCATAACTTTAATTTTTAATAATTTAATTTCTAATATTTAAATTTTACTACTTGTCATTATTTTGACAGATACTTTCTGTCAAATTACTTGCCAAAAGAAGCAGTCATGATAAATATCAGTAAATAAAACAGCTGNTACATCATCAATTGCCCAAGTGTATGCTGTAGTATTTCCAGTAATTTTACTACTTGTCATTATTTTGACAGATACTTTCTGTCAAATTACTTGCCAAAAGAAGCAGTCATGATAAATATCAGTAAATAAAACAGCTGGAAAACATGCTAGTTTTGGTTTTATATTGTTTCAAATCAACAGATTAAATCTTTAATTAAACAATTGTTTAGAAATAATCTAAATTAATCATGCGCAAAGACGTGTCACAAATTTTATGCCCTTATGGAAAAAATGCTGTTATGCATCGTTCAGTTTCCTGTAAAACGAGAGTGATTCCAGGATGTTTTTCCGGCTGCATTCATAATCAAACGTACAGGATCCGATTCCCGACAGCAAAGAGAAAAGAATAGTGCTGCCTGCGTTCTTTTTATCATTTAATAAAAGATCAGAAATATCTTCATCACTGAAATCACTGATATCCAGATAAGGATAATATTTCTGGATGTTTGAGATAACCAAGTCACAGTCTTCCCGGGAAATAAGACCTTCCAGAAAGGAAAGGTAAGCTTCCGTAATCATGCCCATCGCAACAGCTTCACCATGCAGGACCGGGTTTTTCTGGTTCAGGTACAGGCTTTCAACGGCGTGGCCGATCGTATGCCCGAAATTCAGGGTCTTCCTGAGGTTTTTCTCATGGAAATCCTGCTGTACCACATTCTGTTTGATGTCCATCGAAGTCTGGATGTGAGGAATAATACCTTCCGCATCCAGTTTATGGATCTGGGTAAGATGTTCCCAGTGGATTTTATCTGCAATAAGCCCATGCTTCAGCATTTCCGCAAACCCGCTTCTCAGCTCTTTGAAAGGCAGCGTCTCAAGAAACCTGGGATAGACAAAAATATGTTCCGGGAATGTGAAGGTTCCCACCATATTCTTATAATGCATCAGGTCAATGCCTGTTTTTCCGCCGATGGCAGCGTCACACATGGATAAAAGGGTAGTGGGAATATTAATAAACTGAATCCCTCTTTTATAGGTAGAGGCTACAAAACCGCCCATATCCGTAATCACTCCGCCGCCCAGGTTGATCACCAGTGCTTTTCGGTCGGCCTTCATTTCCGTAAGAATTTCCCAGAGCTGGTTGGCCGTCTGGATATTTTTCATTTCTTCGCCTGCTTCAATCTCCAGGATCTCAAAGGCAAGATCCGTTTCCATACTTCCGAGAAGGACGGGAAGACAGTATTCATGGGTATTTTCATCCACCAGAATAAAGATCTTACTGAAGGACTTTCTGTCCAGGAATTCGTTTAATGAAGAAAAATTATCGTCTGTTATCGTAATCATTTTCGGCTTTTCTCTAAGGTTATTTATACAACTATATAACAAAGTTATGATTCTTAATTTTTAACTCGTTGGTAAATATACTATCTTTGCAGAAATTTTTAGAAATGAGCAGAGATAATAATTCAGGAAAACCCAAAAGACCAAGAAGTTCAACAAGAAATAATTCTGATGATTCTCGCGCTTCCAGATCCGGAAATTCTTCAGGGTCAAAACCTTTTAAAAAGCCATTTCCAAAGGCCGGAGAAAGAAATTCTCCCAAAAGCGGTGATACGAGTTATGAGAGCCGGATGGAAAAGAAATATTCAAAAATTGAAAAAGAACCTTTCATTACCAATCCGGGTGAAGAGAAAAAGTCATTTGCAAAACCGGCTCCCAAAAGAGGCGGCAGCAGAAGCAATACGTTCGATGCCAGGGATAAATATGAAAGAGGCAGCTTAAAATACGGCAGGAGGCCTTCCGCAGGTGATGAAAAAGACGACCGTGCCAAATCTTTCGTACAGAAAAGAAGGTTGAATAAAATTGAGAAAGATGTTCATAAAGATACCATCCGTCTTAATAAATATATTGCCAATTCAGGAATCTGCAGCCGTAGAGAAGCTGATGACCTGATTGTTCAGGGGTTGGTGGAAGTGAACGGTAAGGTAGTGAATGAAATGGGCTACCAGGTTCAGAAAACAGATAAAGTAGTGTTTGACGGACAGAATATCACACCGGAAAAGCCGGTATACGTCCTTTTGAATAAACCGAAAGGATATATTTCCACGACAAAAGATGATAAAGCCAGAAAAACCGTAATGGATCTTGTAGCCAATGCTTCACCATACCGCGTTTTCCCTGTCGGGAGGTTAGACCGTTCCACAACAGGTGTTATCCTTCTCACAAACGACGGGCACATGACGAAAAAACTGACGCATCCGTCATTTGATGCCAAGAAAATCTATCATGTAACGCTGGATAAGAAGTTAAGCCACGAAGATATGAAGCTTATCGTAGAAGGAATCCGTTTGGATGAAGGCGTTGCCGTAGTAGACCAGATTTCTTTTATTGAAGGGAAACCGAAAAATGAAATCGGGATTGAAATCCATATCGGCTGGAACCGTGTCATCAGAAGAATTTTCCAGAGGTTAGGATATGAAGTGGAGGCACTGGACAGGGTAATGTTCGCCGGATTAACAAAGAAAAATATCAAAAGAGGACACTGGAGAATCCTTACGGAACAGGAAGTGAACAATCTTAAGATGCTTTAATTAAGTCAGAAGTTTTGAGTGATGAGTTTTATGCAAAACATGCATAACCATTAATTTCATTCGACAATAAATAAAAAATTCCGCAGAGATATCATCTGCGGAATTTTTTATATTGAAAAGTTTAGAACTACGAATTAACCATAACTCATAACCCATCACTTATAACTATTATGTAACGCTTACCCCAGAACAGTCACCCCTTTCTGGATCATTTCATAGATCGCATCCCTTCCGTTATCAGGCTTCACGTTTACAGCGCGGGTACCGTTAAAATGAAGGCAGGTAATGTAGCCTTCGGCAACAGCATCCGTACAGGTGAACTTCACACAGTAATCCATCGCAAGGCCTGCAATTTCCACTAACTGAATATCATGATACTTTAAAAAGTCATCCAGTCCGGTTTTCATAAAGTGGTTGTTATCCTGAAAACCGCTGTACGCATCAATTTCGGTGTTCTTACCTTTCTGAATGATATGCGTAACCTTATCCCTGTTCAGGTCTTTATGGAATTCTGCTCCGAAAGTCCCCTGGATACAATGGTCCGGCCACATAAACTGCGGAACGCCGTTCAGGATAATGCTTTCTCCCACCTTCCTGTTATTGTTGCTTGCAAAACTTTTATGGTTGGCAGGGTGCCAGTCCTGGGTCAGGATAATCTGGTCATATTCATTTTCCTCCATTAAGGCATTGATGTACGGAATTACCTCATTGGCTCCCGGAACTGCCAGTGCGCCGTCTTCACAAAAATCATTCTGTACATCGACGATTATTAATGCTTTTTTCATATTTAAATTCTCGGATATTTATATTCTTGCAAAAATAACATTCAAAAAATTGTCCAAAAAAAAATTATCGGACAAATAGGCATCTTATGCATAAAAATCCATTCCCTATACAGTAAAGGGATATAAAACCAGCTTCAATAGCTTATCTTTGCAGCAAATAAGTATTTTATGTCATTTGAGTCTTTGGGATTATCACACAATATCATTCGTTCTGTTAACAAATTGGGCTATCTGAAGCCGTTCCCGATCCAGGAGCAGGCGGTGCCCGTTATTTTACAGGGAAAAGACCTGATGGGGATTGCGCAGACAGGTTCCGGGAAGACCGCCTGTTTTGTGATGCCTATTCTGGAAAAATTACAGAACGAGGAAGCCAAAAAAGACCGTAACATCCAGGTTTTGATATTGGTTCCTACCCGTGAGCTGGCCATCCAGATTGATGAAGTGTTCAGGAGCTTTACGGAAAATCTGAAGCGAGAGATCCGGACCATGGCAGTGTACGGCGGTGTCTCCATTAATCCGCAGATGAAAGGAATGTTCGGGGTGGAAGTCCTTATTGCAACGCCGGGCCGTTTACTGGATCTGATTGATCACAATGCGCTGAGCATTTCAGGGATCCGGCACCTGGTAATTGATGAAGCGGATAAAATGTTTCAGCTGGGCTTTGACGAGGAAATGAATAAGCTTTTTGGGTTGATGCCTGTGATGAAGCAGACCACATTATTTTCAGCGACTTTAAATGACAAGGTTTCTGAAATGAAGCAGCGCCTGTCAATTGACCCGGTGGTTATTGAAATAAAGAAAGAAGAAGTTGAGATTGACCATATTGAGCAGCTGGCCTATCATGTTTCCCCGGAAAATAAAGGTCCGTTCCTGCGTTATCTGATTAAAGAAAAAAAGGTTGAAAAAGCACTGATTTTTGTTTCATCAACAAAATCTGCAGACAGCCTGGTGGAAAAACTGAAGAAGAATAAAATAAAAGCAGTTGCCATTCACAGCCAGAAGTCGCAGGGTGCCCGAAGGAATAATTTGGAGGAGTTTAAAGTAAACGGAGCCCAGATCCTGGTGGCGACCGACCTGATCGGCCGCGGTATTCATATCGAGTCGCTGCCGTGCGTGATCAATTACGAACTGCCGCGTTCCCCGCTGGATTATATTCACCGTATCGGAAGAACGGGCAGGGCGAATGAAAAAGGAACAGCCATCAGTATCCTTACCGATGATGAGTTGCAGCATTTCCGGGTCATCCAGAAAAAAATGGGTAAGAAGGTTACGTTACAGAGAACAGAAGGCATTAATTTACACGGATATTAATATATTAACTTCATCATAAAAAGCTTCAATTTTAACAGGATTGAAGCTTTTCTGTTTCAGATTCTCAATTTTTTAATAAATTTACAAAAACCAATTCTCAAAAATAGGTCAGAAAGCATCGGATAAACCGGCATTTATGAAAGATAAACATGAATATTATCCGTAATTCTTCCGATGTATTTAACCAACATTATTAGAAATGAACGATTTAGAACATAAAAAATTCCCGATCGGGAAATTTGAATATCCTGAAAATATCTGCGATATTAAGCTGGATGAATACATAAAAGTAATCCGGGATTTTCCGGGCAGGCTGAAAACGCTCATTGAAGATTTCAGCGAAGATCAGCTTGATACACAGTACAGGGAAGGCGGCTGGACGGTAAGGCAGGTCGTAAACCATCTTGCAGACAGCCACATCAACAGTTTTATCCGTTTTAAATTGGCCCTTACTGAAGATAATCCTACTATCAAGCCTTACAATGAAGCCAGATGGGCCGAACTCCAGGACAGCGCAAGCATGCCTGTAAAGCCTGCCCTGAAGATGCTGAAAGGAACACACCAGCGATGGGCAGCCTTATTGAAAACAATGACGAACAAACATTTTGAAAGAACCTTTCATCATCCTGAGCATAATAAAAATTATAACCTGAGAGCCTGCCTCGCCCTGTATGTGTGGCACTGCAACCATCATTTTGCCCATATCGAAAACCTGAAGAAAGAACAAGGCTGGTGAAAAAAAGTCTTCACAACCCGGTACATTTTGACGAAATTTTAGACAGGATCAATCAGTTATCTGAAAACTCATCTGGAAAATGGGGGAAAATGGATGTCTGCCAGATGTTGAGGCACTGCAGTTTCGTGCTTCAGGTACCTTTAAAAAAAATTGAGCTTCCGTCGGTTAATCCGCTGTTCAGTGCAATCGGTATCATTGCAAGAATTGAAATGCAGATTTTTAATAACGGAATTCCTAAAAATATGCCCACTTTTCGGAAACTTATCATTAATTTTGAGTGTGATTTTTATGAAGAAAAAGAAAACCTCCTGAAAATACTGGATGAATACAGGATGTGCTTAAAGAACAGTAATTTGCCTCACAGGCATGTGCTTTTCGGAAGAATGAAGAAGAAAGACTGGGGTTTTATGGAATACAAACACCTGGATCATCACCTAAAACAATTTAATGTATGAGTTTTTTTGACAAAATTTTTAGCGGAAAAGAAGACAGCGCGGATAAAAAGCCGATCTGGAACTATATTGAAAGTGAGGACGACCTTAAGAAAGCGGTTGAAAATTCCTTTCACCATAAAATAGGGATCTTTAAACATTCCACAAGCTGCTTTATCAGCAAAACGGTCCTGAAAAATTTTGAAAAGGAAATCAACGCTCTGGAAGAAAAACCTGAACTGTATTATCTTGACCTGTTGGCGAACAGAGCGATTTCAAATAAGATTTCGGCAGATTTCGGGATAAGGCATGAAAGCCCGCAGTTCCTGGTTATTGAGAAAGGAGAAGTGGTAAATGATGCTTCACACCAGCATATATCGGCAGATCAGATCGCATAATGAAAAATATTACCAATTATTTATCAAAGGTGCTTAATGTTCCTGTAGAAAAGGTGAACATGTGCACCCTGCAGTATGAAACGAAAAAAATTCAGAAAAACCAGTTTCTGCTGCAGTACGGTGAAATCTGCAGGTATATTTACTTTGTAGAAAAAGGATTGGTTAAAATGTATTCCATCGATAAAAACGGTAAGGAACATATTATCCAGTTTGCCCCGGAAAGCTGGCTGATTTCAGACAGGAGCAGCCTTTACTTCAATGAGAAATCCCTGTATTATATTGAAGCGGTGGAAGACTGTGAAATACTTTTGCTGCAGCCTGATTTCATCAATAAAATTATCGGGGAATTTCCCGACAGCCTTGAGAAAAGCGATATTTTAATCCAGAAGCATATCAAGAGTCTTCAGGACAGGATTAATTCCTTATTGGGCGAAACGGCAGAAGAGCGGTACATGAAGTTCATCAGGATGTATCCGGACCTTTTGCTTCGGGTTCCCCAATGGATGATTGCTTCCTACCTGGGAATTACCCCCGAAAGCCTGAGCCGGGTAAGGAAAGAACTGGCCAGGAAAAACTTTGTTCCGGACAGTAAATAATCCGGTATAATAATACATTTACATTATTATATTATCTTCAATAATTAATCACTTAAGTTGCCTATA
Source organism: Chryseobacterium sp. Leaf201 (assembly GCF_001421435.1). Lineage (GTDB taxonomy): Bacteria > Bacteroidota > Bacteroidia > Flavobacteriales > Weeksellaceae > Chryseobacterium. Next base: position 13,966 of record NZ_LMKA01000035.1, on the reverse strand, counting down.
TGATAAGTCAGGTTTTTAAAGACCGGCTTTCATTTTCTAAGTAAAAGACACAATAAAATACTGCCAAGATACCATTTAAGCATATTCTGTTACATATTCGTAATAGAAGAGCCTGAATATTAAATGTGACTGAAATCATAAGCTTGTAATGTTTTTGTTATTTATATTTGGTGATCACACACCACTAAATATTAAGTTATGAAATTTGCATTATTCATCATGTCTCCCGGACTTCTCGTTCTGGGCTGCAAAAAAAACAAAATTCCCGATAAAGCGGCAGGTATTAATGACAGTATGATTGTTGCTCCGGCACCATCTGACACCATTCCTGATATAGACCACACCCGTGTTCATGATGCCGACACATTAAACGCCGTTAGAACAACTAAGTAAAGCACTGTTAGAATTTTCTGTTTTTATCTCTGATAAAAACGGGCAAGGTTATTTGTAGCATCTGTAGGACACAAGCGGTCAGGATACTCATTTCTAATGAAAATGATTGATTATTCAATTGATTAAGATAATTCTTTATTTTTATTTTAACTGCAAGTATAATCAGAAACCATAAATAATTCTAATTTATATACCACATTTAATTGTGAAATGAAAGCAAGGTCTGCAATTTGCATTTTACAGTTGAACAGTTACCTATTATCCTATTGCTACTGAGGATACTTTTTAAAACACTAACATTAAGAACAGTTAACATGGTTATTAAAGAAGAAATTTTGCAATCAGTAGGAGCAGTTACCCGAAGGTATAGGCCTTCCGAAATTATTTTCAATGAAGGAGATGTTCCCAATTATTATTATCAGATCGTTATCGGGGATGTAAAGCTTAACAATTACAATGATGAAGGAAAAGAAATTATTCAGACCCTTCTGGAAGACGGGCAAAGCATAGGAGAGTCCCTGCTTTTTATGGATAAGCCTTATCCTATTAACGCTATTGCACTAACCAACTGCACAATCCTGCGTCTTCCGAAAACCGTATTTTTTGATCTGCTGAAGCTTTACCCGGAAATTTGCCTGGATATGAACAAGTTGCTTTCACAGAGACTGTATTTTAAACTCATAATGGCACAGAACTTGTCGTCTCAAAACCCGACTGCTAAGCTTAAGGTATTGATGGATTATTTAAAAAGCTTTCAGAAAGAGCAGTCTCCGTATTCTTTCAGGATACCGCTGACGAGACAACAGATGGCCAGTCTCACGGGGCTTTGTGTAGAAACGGCCATCAGGACCATTAAACTAATGGAAAGAAATAAGATCGTAAAAATAGAGAATCGCAAGATTTTATATTAACCGGTTTCCATACCGAAATTTCAAGTTACATACCTATGAAAATAATAAGCTGCATGAATATTGATCCTGAACTTCTGTATTCTTACGGAGCAGAAGACCGGTACTATAAAACAGGAGAAATCATTTACCGGCAGGGAGATCACGCGGCCTATTATTACCAGATCATCAAAGGAAAGGTAAAGCAAAACCATTATGACGATGCAGGAAAGGAATTCATCCACAATATCCTGGGCGAAAATCAGAGTTTCGGTGAAGCAATGATTTTTTTAGAAGATTTTCATGTCATGAATGCGGTATGCCTTATGCAGGCGGAAATCATCAGGCTTCCTAAAAATGCTTTCCTTGAACTTCTGGAAGAAAATCCCAAAATCTCCTTACAGATGAATGCATGCCTTTCCCAAAGGCTGTATTTTAAGGCTATTATGCTGCAGAACATGTCTTCCCAGAATCCTGTACTGCGCCTCGAAGGCCTGCTGGATTATTTAAAAAGCTACCATAACGGAGATTGCGACCATTCCATGCATATAGAACTCACCAGGCAACAGCTGGCTAATCTTACAGGGCTGCGGGTAGAGACCGTTATCAGGACCCTGAAAAAGATGGAAGAACAGAGAAAATTACGGATACAGAACAGAAAAGTCTACTATTAAATCATTTGATATGATTTGAGTCATAAAAATGTGAATTATTATCGTGTAAATTTGAGTAAATAATCCATCCATATTCTTAAGCCTCAGTTGAGGAACTGTAAAAACGTTATAGCGTTTATACCATTTATTTTAATAAAACAGAGCCAACCTATTGCTGTCTAATACTAGTCACGGCCTGCAATAGACATAACTAATATTAACATAAAAACAGCTATGAACAGTAGTAATTTAAGAAATCATGGTTTAGAAGGAAATTCAAACTCCGGTTCCGGCAGAGGCAGATCAGGATTTGGAGGCAGACATAATTCATAATTCTTTTTCCATGATTGACTCTTTAACAAATTGTAAAGAGGTAATCTTTTAACCAAACACCTATTTCACATATGGCAACTAAAACATTAAACAACCAGGATCAGAAAGATACTCAGAATACAGATACACAGGCAGGCAATGTATCTTCTTCATCAGAGAACAATACGACACGGGTAGACAATGCAAAAGTAGACGGCAGTGATATGAAAAATGCTCCGCTTCATAAGTTCTTCGTTTCTGCCCTTAAAGATATTTATTTTGCAGAAAATGCAATCATCGAGGCTCTGAGTGAAATGCAGCAGGCCGCTACAACAGATGAATTAAAAGAAGCTTTTGAAGACCATCAGCTCCAGACCAGGAAACATGTGAGCCGTTTGGAAAAAGTTTTCAAACTGATTGATGAAACGCCGGAGCAGACAGAATGCAAAGCCATTAAAGGCATTATTGAAGAAGGCCAGGAAATCATTAAGTCTACGGAAGAAGGTTCCATGACGAGGGATGCTGCTCTTATCATTGCCGCACAAAAAGTAGAACACTACGAAATCGCTACCTATGGCGGACTGGCTCAGCTGGCCATTACCATGGGACACGATAAAGCTGCGGATCTTCTTGAAACAACACTTCAGGAAGAAGAAGACACAGACTATAATCTTACGGAAATTGCCGAAACCTTCATCAATTTTGATGCAGAACAGGAAGATTAATTTCCCATAATCTGAAGCCATATAGATAAGCTCTATATGGCTTCAGTTAAATAAATATATACTGGAAAACAGTAACCCGATTAACAACCACTTAAATTCTTTATAAAAGTGCACCATTAAGAATATTAAATTATGAAAGACCACCAACCAACGAATGAAAAGCTGGATCAGCTGAACTCTTACAAGACTTCCAACGACCAGGAAAAAATGACCACCAACCAGGGTCTGAAAGTGAACAATGATCAGGATACCCTGACAGCCGGAGACAGAGGCCCTTCACTTTTGGAAGACTTCATTTTCAGGGAAAAAATGACCCATTTCGACCACGAAAGAATCCCTGAAAGAGTAGTTCATGCAAGAGGCACCGGCGCGCACGGTGTTTTTAAAGTAACCAAAAGCCTGGCAAAATATACAAGAGCCAAGTTTCTGGCTGAAGAAGGAAAAGAAACACCGGTATTCGTAAGGTTTTCTACCGTAGCGGGAAACAAAGGAAGTACGGATCTCGCAAGGGACGTAAGAGGTTTTGCCGTTAAGTTCTACACAGACGAAGGTAATTATGACTTGGTAGCCAATAACATTCCGGTATTCTTTATCCAGGATCCTATTAAATTCCCGGATCTTGCCCATGCCGTAAAGCCGGAGCCGCACAACGAAATTCCGCAGGCACAGTCTGCCCATGATACTTTCTGGGATTTTATTTCCCTGATGCCGGAAAGCATGCACATGATTATGTGGTTGATGAGCGACAGATCAATCCCGAGAAGCTTCCGTATGATTGAAGGTTTTGGAGTCCATTCTTTTAAACTGATTAATGATGAAGGAAAAGTACATTTTGTAAAGTTCCATTTCAAGCCGAAATTAGGGGTACACTCCGTAGCCTGGGACGAGGCGCAGAGAATTTCTGGGGTAGATCCGGATTTCCACAGAAGAGACCTTTGGGAATCTATTGAAAACGGAATGTTCCCGGAATGGGATTTCGGTGTGCAGCTGATTCCTGAAGAAGATGAGCACAAATATGACTTTGATCTTCTTGACCCTACCAAGATTGTTCCTGAAGAGCTGGTTCCCGTAGAAATTGTAGGGACCCTGACCTTGAACAGAAACACAGATAACTTCTTTGCAGAAACGGAGCAGATTGCATTCCATCCGGGACATATTGTGCCGGGAATCGATTTTTCCAATGACCCATTGCTGCAGGGAAGGTTATTTTCCTATACCGATACCCAGCTGATAAGATTGGGCGGGCCTAATTTCCATGAAATTCCAATCAACAGATCTGTAAATACCGTACACAACAACCAGAGGGACGGATACATGAGACAGCAGATTGATAAAGGCAAAGTAAGTTATTCACCAAATTCCATAGGCGGAGGCTGCCCGTTCCAGGCCATGATGAACGAAGGAGGCTTTGTTTCCCAGGAATCCAGGGTTTCCGGAGCTAAAGTGAGACAGAGGAGCAAAAGTTTCGTAGATCATTATTCCCAGGCAAAACTGTTTTATAACAGCCAGTCTGCGCCGGAAAAACTGCACCTTCAGAACGCCTTGATTTTTGAATTGTCAAAAGTAACCATCCCGGCCATCAGAGAAAGAACCGTAAGCCAACTGGCATTTATTGATAAAGCACTGGCAGAGAAAGTTGCTAAAAAAGTAGGGGTTGAAGTTAAAAAACTGGAATTCCCGAACCAGAGCCTGCCGGCAGACTGTGATCCGCTGGATCTTCAGAGCGAGGAAAGAGAACCGGATACCAAATTCTCTGAGGCCTTAAGTATGAAAAATACGGCTAAGGATTCTATCATGGGAAGAAAAATCGGATTCATTACTGCGGATGGTGCTGATGCATCAGCCATCAGTGCACTGAAAGCCAAACTGGAAGCCGGAAATGCCGTTGTTGAAATTATCGGAACCAGTTTATCACCGGTTACCGTAAGCGATGGTTCTTCATTAATCCCGAAACATTCCCTGACCAGTACGGCAAGTGTATGTTTTGATGCGCTGTATATCAGCGCCGGAGAAGATTCCACCAAAGAGCTTTTAACACCGGAACATAAACATCTGGTACTGAATTTCATCAATGAAGCCTATAAGCACTGTAAGGCAATCAATTTCGGAGAAGGGACGGAACCTCTTTATATGAACAGCAATGTCGGTGCGAAAAAACATATTGATCCTGCCATTATTACATCAGAAGACAGTGATGCAGCCGTAAAATTTATTCAGGCCATTGCCAACCACAGGGTCTGGGATCTTGAACTGGAGCGAAATGCCCGGGATTAAGAATTAATAAAATCAGTCATTCATTCACACCACACAAAATATTATAATTATGAGAGCAGCAGTTATTCACGGACCGGGTATCATCAAATGTGATACCGTAGATGATCCCATCATCAAAGAATCAACAGATGTTATATTGAAAGTCACTTCCACAGCAATCTGTGGGAGTGACCTTCATATGTATTCTGGAGGAATCCCACAGGCACGTCCCATGGTTATGGGACATGAGTTTATGGGAATTGTAGAGGAAGTAGGACAGCGCATTACCAATTTGAAAGTTGGTGACCGCGTGGTAGTTCCTTTCCCGATTTCCTGCGGAAGCTGTTTTTTCTGCCAGCATGACCTTCCTACTGCCTGCGAACACAGCAACCCGGAGCATTACGGCCCGGAAGGCGGAATCGTAACCGAGAAAGGGGGAGCACTGTTTGGCTATTCAGACCTTTACGGAGGCTATGACGGCGGACAGGCTCAGTATGTAAGGGTGCCTTACGCAAACATCGGACCCCGAAAAGTGCCGGATAACCTTACCGATGAACAGGTGCTGTTCCTTACCGATATTTTCCCGACCGGCTACACAGGCGTCATGTGGGGAAACCTGAAAGGAGGGGAAACTGTTGCTATTTTCGGAGCAGGACCCGTAGGTTCAATGTCAGCAAAAAGCGCGATCCTTCATAATGCCAAAAAAGTAATTGTTGTAGATACTCAGCAGTACAGGCTGGATCAGATTAAAAAACTGACCGGCTGCGATACTATTTTATGGGAAAACGGCGAAGACGTTATCGAGCAGATCAGGGAAATGACAGACGGCCGTGGCGCAGATCTCTGTATTGAAGCCGTAGGTTTTGAACCGGACCGTAATTTACTGGACCGTGCAAAAGCAGTGATCAACTTTGAAAAAGGATCCGTAAAAGTTCTTGAAGCCTGTATGAGTGCGGTAAGACGCGGCGGAATTGTTTCCATTTTAGGCGTTTATCCCGTAAATTATGATAATTTCAAACTTGGACAGATTTTTGATAAAGGAATTACTATAAAGGCAGGCCAGTGCAACGTTCATGCGATTATTGATCAGTTAATGGACCATGTTCAGAGCGGGCGCGTAACACTGGACGATATTATTACCCACCGTCTTTCTCTGGAAGATGTTTCCAAAGGTTATCAGATTTTTGATAAGAAAGAAGACGGATGCGTTAAAGTAGTCCTCGATCCGTGGAAAACATCACAATTTTAAGATTATAAAATACACACACAACACCAAATATTATAATTATGGAATTTCAAAAAAGTCTTCTCGAGTATATCAGCCAGTCTCTTATGACTGCTGATGAGACCATTGCCATAGCGGAAAGCGTTACTTCCGGATGCCTGCAGCTTGCTTTTTCACAAATGCCCAATGCCTCGCTTTTCTATAAAGGCGGGTTGACGACCTACACCATGCAGGAGAAAGTAAAGCTTCTGAAAGTAGATGCCCATGAAGCTGAAGAATGCGACTGTGTATCTGAAAATATTGCCGAAACAATGGCACTGAATGTGTCCAGGCTATTTGAATCTGACTGGGCGATTGCCACTACAGGCTACTGCACGCCGATCAGGAATTCATCCTATAAAATCTACGCTTATTTCTCTTTTGCCTATAAAGGGGAAATCGTAATGACCAAAAAGCTGGAACTGCACCCTAAAACACAGGCGTTGAATGCACAGCTGTATTACACCGAATTTATTTTAGGATGTTTCAAGAGTGAAATTAACCAGTTGATGATTTTAAAATAATTAGATATGGATCGTAAAAATCAATATGCTCTGATTACCGGAGCAAGTAGCGGTATTGGTTATGAACTGTCTAAACAGTTTGCTAAAAACGGGTACGACCTCGTTATGGTGGCCAGAAACCACGATGAGCTGAAAGCGAAAGCCGATGAATTTAAAAGCTATGGCATCAATGTCATTACAATGGCAAAAAACCTGTTTACCCAGGATGATGTGTATTCACTGTATTCTGAACTGCAGTTAAACGGCATTAGCCCGGAGATCCTGGTAAATGATGCAGGGCAGGGCCTCTACGGAAAATTTCAGGATACGGATATCCATCGTGAGGTAGATATCGTTAACCTTAATATCGTTTCAGTCATCATACTGACCAAGCTTTTCCTGAAAGACCGCTTATCTAAAGGATCAGGGAAAATCCTGAATCTGGCTTCCATAGCCAGCAAATCTCCGGGCCCTTGGCATTCCGTATATCACGGTACAAAAGCCTTTATCTTATCGTGGTCTGAAGCCATCCGCGAAGAGCTGAAGGATTCCGGCATTACGGTAACGGCACTTCTGCCCGGACCAACAGATACGGATTTCTTCAACAAAGCCGATATGAATGAAAGTAAGATCCTGGATGACAAAGACAACCTTTCTTCACCGGAAGAAGTAGCTATTGACGGATACAATGCGCTTATGAACGGGGATGATAAGGTAATCTCAGGATTAAAAAATAAAGTAAATGTAGCCATGTCCAATATGTCTACAGACAGCATGGCAGCGCATAATATGTCTGAAATGCAGAAACCGAAAGACGAGAATTAAGTTTTTATGAAGAAATTGAAATTAGAAAATAAATCTGTCCTTATTACGGGTGCCGACAGTGGAATAGGGAAGGCCGTTGCCTTACTGTTTGCTGAAGAAGGAGCCAATGTGGCCATTATCTATCATTCCGATGAAGAAAGTGCCCGGAAAACAAAATCAGAAATCGAGGAACTGGGAAGGAAATCAGTTATATTCCAAGGAGATGTGAGTGATTCCGGATTCTGTAAAGAAGTAACTGAAAAAGTGGCTTCTGAATTCGGAGGTATTGATATCCTGGTGAATAATGCCGGTACCCAGTTCCCTTCAGAAAATATTGAGGATCTTGAAGAAGAAAATATCAGGACTACCTTCAATTCCAATATCATCGGAATGATTCTTCTCACGAAAGCCGTATTCCATTATCTGAAACAGGGTAATTCTGTTATTAATACCACATCTGCCGCCGCTTATCAGGGCCATCCCGAACTGCTGGACTATTCTGCAACCAAAGGCGCTATTGTTTCCTTTACGCGTTCACTGGCCCTCCAGGCAAAACCGAAAGGGATCCGGGTTAATGCGGTGGCGCCGGGACCTGTCTTTACGCCTCTGACAGAAGAAACCTTCGGGGATACAGAAGATGACCCGAACAAACCGCCTTTTGAAAGAAAAGCAACCCCTGAAGAAGTGGCATCAAGCTTCCTGTTTCTGGCCAGCGATGATGCAGCCCAGATTACAGGGCAGGTGCTCCATCCCAACGGCGGATTAATTGTTAACGGATAAAAAACAGAAATAAACTATGAAAACTACTGCTTTAATTCTTGGGATTCTAAGCCTTTTTACATTTTCATCATGCAAGTGCGATTTTGATGAAGACGAGGCAGAAAACAAATACGATAAAGAAAAAACAGTCAGCAATGGCAGATACACCAACAGCATTGCACAGAATGATACGTTACGTGTAAAATAAATTTAACAATAAACGATAATTATGTACAGAGACGGAGCAAGAAAAAGTATTTGGCAGGAAGAAATCCGGAGGTTTTCTTCAGACGCTGACCTTAATCAGATCTTTGATGTGGCCATAGCAGGAGGTGGGATCACCGGTATTTCAACTGCTTTAAAACTGCAGCAGTCCGGAAAAAAATGTATCCTTCTGGAAGCTTCAAACATCGGTTTCGGAACCACAGGCGGAACCACAGCACATCTGAATAATTTTTTTGACACCACCTATGACCAGGCAATCAGTGATTTCGGACTGGATAACGCCAAATTGCTGTCCGAAGTAGGTAAAGAAGCCATAGGCATTATAGAAAACAACATCCGCAGCTTTAATATCGACTGTGATTTTGAAGCAAAAAACGCGTATCTCTTTGCACTTGATGAACAGCAGCAGAAACAGCTGAAAAAAATTGTGGACGGCGCTTCACAAGTAGGTATCGAAATGAATTATACCGAAGAGATCCCTTTCCCGATTCCTTTCAAAGAAGCGGTGATAATCCCGGGCCAGGCCCAGTTTCATCCGATAAAATATATCAAGGCACTGTGTGAAGCATTCCAGAGCTTAGGCGGAATCATTCAGGAAGACTGCCTGTGTGAGAGCCATGATGAACAGGAAGAGGCTGTTGTCCTGAAAACTTCCAAAGGGGAAATCCGTGCGCAACATGTTGTATATGCTACCCATATCCCGCCCGGACTGAGCATCCTTCATACCACCAATGCGCCTTACCGGAGCTATGCCATAGCCTTCAGTTTAAAAGACAATACCTACCCGAGAGAACTGGGATATGATCTTACGGAACCTTACCATTATTATAGAATCCAGCAGATTGACGGTGAAGATCTTCTGATTGCAGGAGGCGAAGACCATAAAACCGGACATGAGGAAGATACGGGAGAATGTTTTTCAAAACTTGAGAATTATGTACGCAGGTATTTTAATGTAGATACAGCACGGTACAGCTGGTCCAGCCAGTATTATGAGCCCGTAGACGGCTTTCCGTACATCGGAAAACTTCCTGCAAGCAAAGGAAAAATATTTACCGCTACCGGCTTCAGCGGAAACGGAATGATCTTCGGGACTATTTCTTCACAGATTATTACGGATCTTATTGTAACGGGAAGCAGCAGATACGAAAAAATATTCAGCCCTTCCAGGATAAAACCGATCGCAGGCTTTACCGAATTTGTAAAGGAAAACGCCGTTGTTGCCTATGATTTTATCAAGGATAAGCTTTTTGCAGAAAAAATAACTTCTTTAGCAGAAGTAAAAGAAGGGAAGGCAAAAGTGGTAAAATATGAAGGTGATTCTTATGCGATGTACAAAGAAACCAACGGCAAGATGCATCTGGTGAAAAGTACCTGTCCGCACGCTTTATGCGAAGTGCGGTGGAACAGTGCCGAACTTTCGTGGGACTGCCCATGCCACGGATCAAGATTTAACGTAAACGGAAAACTGCTTACAGGGCCGACGGTTAAAGATCTTCCGAGAATAGAATCTGAGCTGTAAGATATGTCTAAAAAAGGATTTTTATACCGGAACAGTCTGGGTATTGTTGTGATCACCATGATGCTTGTATGCCTTACAGGGCAGTTTATCACAGGCTGGAACACACACAATGCCGAACTGGCTGAACACGGTAAAGCGCTGCTGAGTGCAGGACAATATTTTCAAAGCGGACATTTTATACAGGCAACTTTTGAAAACTGGGAAAGCGAATTCCTGCAGATGATGCTGTATGTCCTGTTAACCGTATCCTTGAGGCAGAAAGGATCCAGCGAATCCAAATCCATGGATGGGAAAGAAGATGTTGACCGGGAGCCGGTGCCGCATCCTGATGCTCCGTGGCCGGTAAAAAAAGGAGGCATCTGGCTGAAAATATACCAGCACTCTCTGTCGCTGGCTTTCGGATTTCTGTTTCTCCTCTCGTTTGTACTGCATTTTTACGGAAGCCTTAAAGATTTTAATGAAGAACAGATGGCAAAGAACAAACCCCTGACAACGGCAGTTCATTATATCTCTGATTCGAGGTTCTGGTTTGAATCTTTTCAGAACTGGCAGAGTGAATTTCTGGCGGTTGCTTCTATTGTCATTCTTTCCATCTGGCTCCGTGAGAAGGGTTCACCGGAATCCAAGCCTGTGGATATGCCCCATAAAGAAACACCTTAGTTTATTATATTCCCTCATTCATTCAATTACAATGTACAGAAAAGAGACTGCCTTTATTAAGACAGTCTCTTTTATTTATGATCGGTTGTTTATTATCTGATTGCTATTTCGGAATTAAATCTTGGCATTTCCTTCAACACCGTCAGAATTATCGGTAGTATTTCCCGTAACTGCTGCTGCTACAAAAGTGAAAAGGCTTACCAGTTTTCCTACTTTCGTATCCCAGTAATAAGAATCCTGCGGCTCTACACGGATGATGGAAACATTAGGATCGTCTTTTCCGTTTTCAAACCATGCTTTTGCCATAGGAGACCATTTATCTTCAATGGTTGAACGGTCTTTGTAAATGGTTGCATTTCCGGATACAGAAAGGTACTGGTAATCACTGTTGTTCATGAAAAACAGCTGTACTCTTTTGTCGTCTTTAATTTCAAAATTCTTATTGCTCGTATCACTGCTGATAAACCACAGGTTTCCTTCATCATCCGTTTCCTGTAAAGACATCGGGCGCGAATTGATAGGATATTTATCCAGCTCGGTACAGAACATACATATTTTTGCACTTTCTGATAAATCCTTGATTTTTTTGATAGCATCCTGATGCGTAAGATTTTCTGTTGACATAATATTTATATTTTAGTGATTAATTTCTAATGGTAGAGAATGAATTACTCTTTCTTATTCAAAAATCCGACCATAATTAAATACCACGGGAAAAATTACAGCCAAACACCTGATGCAGGCGGTACAGGTACTTCAGCGTATAATTAAAATTTAAAAGAATCATGATGTAACGATTAAAGAGACAACACGTATATCAACTGTTTAGGCATTAATGCGTACCGGCCTCAGACATATTTAAATGGAAGCTTTTCTGCAGATCGCTCCAGGCACCGCCGTTATGAACATTTTTAAAACCTTTCTCCTTTAAAATATTTTCAGCTTTCACACTTCTCAGTCCGTGCGAGCAGACGGTAATGTAGGTTTTCTCCGGATCAAGTTCCGTATATCTTTCCCTGATGGTTCCGAGAGAAATGTTTTCCGAACCCAGAATATGTCCGGTTTCATATTCTCTCTCCGTTCTTACATCAAGAATAACCGCTCCGTTTTTTATCAGTAAATCCAGGCCGTTATCCAGCGTCTGGTATCGGTATATTCTGTATGCTACATACACCGCGAGAATCATCCCGCAAAAAATGAGTATATTTTTCATAGCCTGCTTAAAATTTTCCAGTCAATATAGAACGTCCCGAACGGGATCATGCACGCCAGAAGTACTTTCCAGGTAGTTTCCTTAAACTTCCAATTCTGTTCAACGCCTACACTGAGTGTATTGAATAAAAAGAGCAGGAACAGTGCACCGTGGACCGGTCCCATTACTTTGACAAAAGCAGGATTGTCCATCATATGCTTCATCGGGACTGCTATAAATACCAGGGTTAATAACGAAATGCCTTCAAGGATCGCAATGATCCTCAGTCTTCCGATACCGGTTTTTAATAAATTCATCATCATTATCTGAAATAAGGTCTGTTGGCAAAAGGGGAGAACGGCCACGGAATGGCTATGAAAATAAGAACCAGAGCCATACTGTACCAGATCAGCATGGTTTTAAACCTGTCCCTGTCTGAAGTTTTCCTTTTAGCAGCTGATGATCCTATGGTAATCAGAACAATTGAAAACAGCATCAGGAAAATATGAATCATGCCGAAAAACAATAAGTCAAAAGATGCTTTAGCTGTATTGAAGTTTTTCCAGAAGTAGCTTATAATTGGACTTTGGGAATATAAAACGATGCCTAGTACCATCTGGATATGGGCAATGGTTGCCGTCCAGTGCCTTACGGAATCATCTGTTGCTGAAAATATTTTACCTGAACAGTATCCTTTATAAGCCCGGAACACCGAATAAAAAAGACTCAGTAAAACCAGCCAGCGGAAAACAGAGTGGAGGAAAGTAAGCGTCTGATACATAAAACAAATTTTACAATGCAGCAAAGGTATAATAAAAACATACTAATTGGTATTTTTTTAATGAAAAAAATTATTGAATGCTTTTAAAATAAGACTTAAGTCCTTTTAAATAAATAAGATAAACCGATTTTGAATTTTCAAGCTTCCCTAAATTTCTTACGCCCCAATAGCCGGATATGACAAAAACAGCGATTTCCTTTGCGTTCACTTCTGCCCGGATCCGGCCATCCTGCTTACCCTTTTCAATCGCGGCAATCATAGACGATTCCCACTGTAACGAAAGATCATTCAGAACCTTGGTAAACTCCGTGTTCCAGGGAGCCATTTCCTGCGTGAAATTAGAGGCAGGGCAGCCGTATTCAACTTTCAGGGCATCATTTTCCATAAGCAGGCTGTATACTAAATTGTAGATGGTATCCAGCGGATTGCTGTCATCCTGAAAGGGTTCGATAAAAGAACTTTTCATCATCGGTTTCATCAGCTCATTGATAATCGCAAGGCCCATTTCATCTTTTGTCTTAAAGTGGTAGTAAAAAGCACCTTTCGTCACCTGGGTAGTCGCAATAATCTCATCGATACTGGTATTCCGATACCCTTTGGTATAGATCAGCTCAAATGCTTTCTGGAGAATATTCAGACGGGTGGCTTCCGATTTTTTCATGATAAAAAATTGACTGTACAAAGGAACAATTTTTAATTAAGAACTGCAATCAGCTTTCTGTTCTTACTGCTGAATTTCGTCAGACACAACCGTCCCAAAAGATAAAACCAATACAGCAGCTCGTTTCATTTCACTAACCGGTTAAACATGATTTATTGCTAAATAGATCAGTATAAAATTTTAATATCCAAAATATCCCATGCCAGTGATGTAGTGAATTATCTATAAACGTGTAGCGAAATCACTACAAACCTGAAAATCTTTTTTTTTGAGAAACCTTTTAAATTTGCTGCAGTTGTTAAATATGATAAAAATAAAATAACATCAGTATCAATTTAATGTTAATAAGTATTTTAATCATTTTAATATTAA
>NZ_LMKA01000034.1 GCF_001421435.1 Chryseobacterium sp. Leaf201 | reverse complement strand
AAATTTAATTATAAAATAATAGAAAGTAGTAACCTACCACTCAAGATAGACTTTAAATCAGATGAATAGAATAATAACCCCTCAGCAAATTCAAAAATCGGTAGTTAAAATAGTTTATAAAGAAAATGAACAAGGAACAGGATTCTTTATAACCCCAAATATCATTTTAACGGCTTATCATGTAATTATAGATGAAAGTATTGAAGAAGATAAAATTGAATTAATCTTAAATGATAATAAAATTGGTAAATGCAATGTATTGTCTTTTGATGAACAAAGCGATATTTGTCTATTAATCTGTGATTATAACAATACTATCTCTTTACCATTAACTACGTCTAATATCCGAATTAATGAGGCTTGGGAGTCATTTGGATTTCCATATCAAGGGGAAACCGAAGGATTGAGAATTTATGGCACTATTAACCAAATAGTAAATGATGAAAAATACAACATTTTATTAAATTGTCAAGAAATTGATGTAAACTATAACTATGATGGGCTTTCAGGCTCTCCAGTAATTTCAAATGGAAAAGTTATAGGAATTATCTTAAGTCAGAGTGATGATAAATTAGGGGCAATTTCAATCAATCAATTTGAAAACTTCTTACAAGAAAATAATATTGAAGTTCATGTAGAGGAATCAATAAATGATATTCCAAGACAGTTAAACAATGATATTAAGAATATTACATACAATTATGATGTTCTTAATAAATTAGATGAAAGCATAAAAGAAACTGGAAGCTGGATTTTATTAGAAGGCAATCCAGGTACTGGCAAGACTTTTAATATTGCATCTTATACACCTACTGAAAAAGATACATTAGTATTAGGAAAATATTTTGTTAAAGTTCCAAATGATGATAAGCCAAAAAGCTTGAGAATATCAAAAGAATATTTTTTGAGTTGGCTAGAAGAAACTATTTCTATTGCACTAACTGGAGATATTCCACCTAAAACATCTGAATCTTTTGAAAAACGTATAGAAGCATTAAACTATAATCTTAATGGTTTAAGTGAATATCTCTCTAATAATAACTTAACAGGATTATTATTTCTCGATGGTTTAGATGAAGTTAAAGATATTGAAGATTTCTTGGGTGTTCTATCAATGAATATTCCTGAAAATATTAAAATAGTACTTTCTTGCATTTCAAAAGAAATTTTACCTAGTGTTATCAAAAATAATATTAATACAACTCAAAGTATTTCTGTTTCACCTTTAAATATAAGTCAGTGTGAACAATATATTCAAAAGGAATTAAAAGAAGATATAATAGATTTTGAAGATATTCAAAAAATAGCACTCAAATCTGAAGGACACCCTCTTTATATGCGCTATTTGATAGATTATGTAAACAACTCTGCAATTTCCAATGATAAAGATGAATTAAAAGAATGGATTGATAATATTCCCAATATTGGAGGTAATATAGAAAACTACTATAATTCTATTTGGGACAAAATATATGAAGACAAAAACAAATTATGGATATGTTTATTTTTATCTCAGCTAAGACAAGCTATTGATGAAAAAGATTTTTTTGAAATTCTTAGTTCTGAAATAAAAAATGAGTTTTATTCAGTATTTCCAAAAATTAGCTATTTAATAAAAAACGATGACAAATTAGAAATTTATCACAATTCATTTAAAGAATTCATATTAGGCAAAGTCCCTCTGCTTTTGAAAAACTGTAATGATCTGATAGTAAATTATTGTGAAACTAATCCTAATTCTAACTACTCATTAACTAATATATTATACCACTACGGCTTATCAAACGCCCCTGAAAAAGCGGTTGAAAATTGCAATCAAAACTGGGCTGATAAAATGGCGTTTAATCATATCGAGCCAGATTTGGTAGTATCTGATATAAAAAGTACTATAAGTTTATCAATAGATTTAGGACTTACCACCGAAGTAATTAGGCTATTATTATTACTCCAAAGAATTGATTTCAGATACAATAGTGTATTTGTTGAATATGCTCATGAAATGACTTTAGCATTAATAGCAAACAAAAAGTACAAAGAAGCTATTAAATATATTGTTAGGCGGAAAGTATTATTAATACCTACAAATGATGCTATTCATTTCCTACAACATTTCTATGAGAATAAGGCTTATCAGGAAGCTACTATTTTAGAAGAAGCAATTGATAAAGAATATAGAAAATCTATAAATGATGGATTTAATGATAAAGGTATCAGTTTTCAAACCTTTGTTATTAAAGCTCAAACTTTGATTCTTTCCAGCAATGAGTCATCTAATCGTGAAGAGTTAAGAGATTCACAAATGATATTTTCAAAGTATTTGGATTTACTTAGAAAAATACCAAACTCATCTAATGACCCATCAATTGAAAATCAAAATAAAGAAACCATTCAACTTGTTAGAGATCATTGTTGCGCATGGAATAATGCATATTTATTAAGGCGGTTCAATATGAACATGGACATTCAAAAAATGATGCAAGTTCCCAAGATAAAAATAAATGATACTTGGGCTTACACTTATGCAACTTCTCTTTTGATTTATAAAAAAGAATTAAATAACTATAATTTACCGAATTATTATAAAGATTTAAATGAAAAAAAATTATCAAAAGATATT
>NZ_LMKA01000033.1 GCF_001421435.1 Chryseobacterium sp. Leaf201 | reverse complement strand
GAGAGTAGGTCGCCGCCAGTCTTTATTTTAAAACTCCTTCATCTTCCGATGAAGGAGTTTTTGCGTTATAGACATACCGTATAAATAGAACTTAATCTTTCATTAGCCTGAATTATAGGCAATACGCATACAATATAAATACACATAAAATAAGTATTGTAAAAACATCAAGTACCAATAGCAGAGCACAGTATCATAGCTATGCTTAATCTTAAAGGCAATTATTCTCTATTTTTCATATCTAGACCTTTGTCATTCTTCTGATGAATATATATTTGCAATATTACAATATACTAAAAATACAGTCTTAACACACTCATTTAGACTATTATATCTCAAGCAGGCTATTCATATGAATCAAGTTAAAAATAGTCAATTATAATTTTTAATTCTCGTATCCAAATATGTTTTACTGAGTATAGAATCTATAGAATGGCAATTGTATTTATGCTATCCAGATCTTCCACAGTTAGTTCATTTCATGCTGTTCCAGATTAATTGTAAATTTATATACTACTGCTGTATGGCTAAAGCCTAAATAATACCGTAAGCTATAAAGTTGGAACTAAAAATCAAGAATAAGATAAAGACTATATGCTTTCACATCCTTAAAATAAATCAGTCTCACCATTTAGCGAGACTGATTTGTATTTATTTGATTTAAAAAACATCAAACCTGAATAACCCCCAGGTTAAATTTTTCTGTAATAGGAGCGTTATTAGCAGCTTCAATACCCATAGAAATCCATTTTCTGGTATCTACCGGATTGATGATGGCGTCCGTCCAGAGACGCGCTGCAGAGTAGGTTGCTTCAGTCTGTTTCAGATATCGTTTGGAAATCGTATCCAAAATCTCCTGATGCTCTTCTGCCGAAATTTCTTTCCCTTGTTTTTTCAGGGTGGACTCCTGGATCTGTGCTAAAACTTTTGCAGCCTGTGTACCGCCCATTACGGCAAGATCTGCCCATGGCCACGCTACGATTAACCTTGGATCATAAGCTTTTCCACACATTGCATAATTTCCGGCACCATAAGAATTTCCCGTAATAATAGTAAACTTAGGAACAACAGAATTAGATACTGCATTAACCATTTTTGCTCCGTCTTTAATAATTCCTCCATGCTCAGATTTGGAACCTACCATAAAGCCCGTAACGTCCTGTAAGAACACCAAAGGAATCTTTCTCTGGTTACAGTTAGCAATAAATCTTGTTGATTTATCAGCTGAGTCGGAATAGATAACTCCTCCGAACTGCATTTCACCCTTGCCGCTTTTAACCAGTTTTCTCTGGTTGGCCACAATTCCTACAGACCAGCCGTCAATTCTTGCTGTTGCACAGATGATACTTTTCCCATAATCAGGTTTGTATTCATCATATTCAGAATTGTCTACCAGGCATTTGATGATTTCGTATGTATCATACTGTTCAGTCCTTGAAGCCGGAAGAATCCCGAAAATATTCTCCGGTTTTGATTTAGGCTGGAAACTTTCAATCCTGTCAAAGCCGGCTTTTTCAGTACTGCCGATAGACTTCATGATGTTTTTGATTCTGTTCAGCGCATCCTGGTCATCTTTAGCCTTATAATCGGTAACACCCGAAATAGAACAGTGCGTAGTGGCACCGCCCAATGTTTCGTTATCAATAGATTCTCCAATGGCGGCTTTTACCAGATAGCTTCCCGCAAGGAATATAGAACCCGTTTTATCAACAATCATTGCCTCATCACTCATAATCGGGAGATAGGCACCACCGGCAACACAGCTGCCCATTACAGCCGAAATCTGGATGATTCCCATGGAGCTCATTTTAGCATTGTTTCTGAAAATCCTGCCGAAGTGTTCCTTATCCGGGAAAATTTCATCCTGCATCGGAAGATACACCCCTGCGGAATCAACAAGATATATAATCGGAAGCCTGTTTTCCATGGCAATTTCCTGAGCCCTTAAATTTTTCTTTCCCGTAATCGGAAACCATGCGCCTGCTTTAACCGACGCATCATTAGCCACAACGATACATTGTTTACCGGATACGTATCCGATAACTACTACTACGCCGCCGCCTGGACATCCGCCATGCTCTTCATACATTTCAAAACCTGCAAATGCACCGATTTCTATGGAGTCAGAACCTTTGTCAAGAAGATAGTCAACCCTTTCACGCGCCGTCATTTTCCCTTCATCACGAATCTTCTGAAGCCTTTTTTCGCCGCCGCCTTTCTTGATTTCAGAGAGCAAACGGTTTATTTCGGATAACTTTAATCTGTTCTGATCTTCCCTTTTGTTGAATTCGATGTCCATAAAATTTCAATTTTTTCCGCTTAAAGATACTATTTTTCAAAGAATTTATATTGAATTAAAACAATTGTTTAATTTGTTGGTATTCAGAAATTTATGAAATATTTAACATATATATGTTTTTCAGTGTATGATTTTTTTTCTAAATTTACATCAGAGTAATAGGGATAATATCCTCTATGAATACTCTAAGTTCCTAGTTTATTTTTTTAATAGTTTATTATTTGAAGGCCCTGAAAGTTGAACAAATTTTCAGGGTTTTTTATTTTGTATATTTCTGAAATATATTCTTTAAAAAATAACAACTTTGATGGGATCAATCTCAAAACTTGGGGACTAGGCAAAAAGTTTAGACAACCTGAACAGGAAAAATGTTTTATCCCGCACGCCTCTTAATTGTAATCTGAAGTTTTTTATTTTAGCATTGAATGACTCGGCGGAAGCATT
>NZ_LMKA01000032.1 GCF_001421435.1 Chryseobacterium sp. Leaf201 | reverse complement strand
AAGTTAAGCCCACCAGCGCCGATGGTACTGCGAAAGCGGGAGAGTAGGTCGCCGCCAGTCTTTATTTAAAACTCCTTCATTCCGATGAAGGAGTTTTTGCGTTTAATACATACCGTATAAATAGAACTTAATATTTCATTAGTCTGAATTATAGATGGGTTTATATCAACATACTAACACATACCTTACCCAAGCATCAAGTGTTAAATTTGCTAAGGTAATTACAGACTATATTTAGAAGTTATCTCCTCACCATTTCTGATGAAATATAGATTTTGCATGCATTAGTCTTTCTATTTCAAATCTTCTTTCGTAGAGATCCTAATCGAAATATTTCTCATCCATTAGATCTCCTTGGGTTTGGTTTTTACATTCAGAAATGAGCTTAAATTCTCTATATCAGAATCATTTCAAAAGGAAAGGATCTTTTCCAGGATTTTTTATTATAGGTATTATTATATTCCTTGATTTCTTATCTTGCTATTCCTTGTATGGTTGCTGCTTAATTTGATACCAAGAATGATCATATTCCTTTATTATTCTGTAAAAGAAATCTGGATTCGCTTAGAAAACCGTCTTTACTTATACAAGCTGCTAGCTTATTTTTGTTTTGGAGAGTATTCCTTCATAGTTAATTAATGTCACTAACAGTCTGTTCTTAATTATTTATGCTGAGCCTGAAAATTTCCCTAAATCAAAATCCTGTAAATAATTTTTTCCCTGTGCTTAAATGAGACAAAATCTATTTTCTAATTTATCTTTGCTAACGAGTTTTAGAATTTAGTTCTTTTACTTTGTAATTCAAGGTTGATAATTTCTAGGAATTCTTTTTTCTCAAAAAAGTTTAAATAGGCTTATTATATAAAGATATATTGAACAGAATCAGGGGGAACTAGGCTGATTTTTTCTTGGGAACTTAATCTCGCTATCCACTCTTACTCCTCACGCCGAGTTTGCCACTGCATTTTCCTTTGCTTATGCTTTCCTTGTTGCGGGGTAGCCGTTCCTATGGTAAGTTTGCTTTAGTAAAACTACTTTAATAAATTAGTTAAAAAAATTAACCAAAGATTAAAAGCAGCAGGATAAAGGCTGACGTTGCTTTGATACTTAGATATCGCCCCTGATTTTCTCCTCCTGCTGCTGTTTTCTTCCAAGTCCGTATAGAACATTGTTTAGCCATAACTTTTACCATGGTGGATCAGAAGAAAACTTCTTTAAAAAATAGTTTTGTATGTCAAAAGTAATAAAAAAAGTAATTGGAGTAGATGTAGGCGCTAAGTTTTTAACATTAAGCTTCAATGATTTTGAAAATAGAGACCAGGTTTTTAATATAGAAAATATCCAGCGCTCTATTTGTCATTTCTCAAGAAGCTTCGGATAGAAGATTATTGCTTTGTCATTGAGGCCACCGGAAATTACAGCAGTCGTATTTTACATTTATCTTTAGTTCATGGCTTTGATTCAAGTCTGATAAACTGTATGTCTGTTAAGCATTTGCAAGGATGAAAAATATCATAAGCAAGACTGATGCTGAAGATGCCAAACTGATCAGGCTTTACTGGGAGATGTTCCAGCCTGATATTATATTTCTAAAAGTGTTGAGATAGAGTATCTTGATCAGGAACTGAAGCTTCTGAATGATTTGGAGTAAGAAAAAGGAGATATGGCGTGAAGCTGAAATCTATTCGCTATCATCCTCAGATTAATCCAAACACACAAAAACATTACGAGAGAAGATTAAAACACTTAGAAAAAGAGCTTAAGGAAACTAAAGATCTGTTGCAATCTGTTTCAGGGAGTGGTGAAGAATAAGATTAATTATCAACCGGATTATCAAAAAAAAACTTTAAAATTTTAACCTGAATAATTTGCATAGTAACATAGAACATCGGGGCTAGGATTTCGTGGGTATAAAAATAATGGTCTTATAATCCGCTACCTTTAGCATCCCTTATTATCATTCTAATTTAACTTCCACCAGCCATTGTCAATAATCCCGGCAGTAAAAACTCCCCTCCTTTGGAGGGGTGTCAAAAATTTTAGGGATTTTTGACGGGGTGGTTTTAGGATACTTTATTCTTATGTATTGTACGCTTTATATAGTATACCTTATATATAATAAGTATACTACTTAATAACGTTCACTCAAACCTTATAGGTTTTGAAAACCTATAAGGTTTCCCTCAGAGTCTTGATTATACAATTCTCTTAGATGTTCTTAATCCGGAAAGCCTGCTTCCTTGAACTTCTTCTACACTTATAAAGCCTGTTTAAAGAACTGACTCTCCATTTAGCTCTTAGATGTTCTTAATCCGGAAAGCCTGCTTCCTTGAACTTCTTCTACACTTATAAAGCCTGTTTAAAGAACTGACTCTCCATTTAGAACCGGAAACACCTACTTCACCGAACTTTCTTTTACGCCTATAAGTCCTGTTTAAAATCCTTGGTTCGCTGTTTAGAGCTGGAACAACTTCACTTGATTAACATCCAGATAACACTCAGAAGCTTTATTTGATTATTGTGGATAAGTCTGGTTTTATTGTAATGATTTAGGAGTTAATAATATAAGTCTGTACTTACCCACAAAGCGGGTTTTAAAGTGAACAGAAAGTAAATTTTACGTTAAATATATTTGGTTGGTAGGGTTGAAGTTTCTATCTTTGCCCCACTGAAAACGAGAGTTAAGTCAGTAGCGCAGAAGGAGCTTTTAGATAAGCTGAACATTAAGGACTAATCATCTACATTATGTGATTGCTT
>NZ_LMKA01000031.1 GCF_001421435.1 Chryseobacterium sp. Leaf201 | reverse complement strand
CTTATAATTATTCATATACTTGAAATTCATTATAGCAAATAACCATAAATTAGAAATAAACATGCTTAAGAGCAGTATCTTAATAGAGAATATTATTCAAAATCTTAATTATTTTAGAATAGAGCTTCCCCTGCTTGCGCGAGCGTCGCGCTCGTGCATTTTCTTTAAATAGTATATTCTATACAAGTCCTTTGAAATGGCTTATTTGCAAAATATTGATGAGTAATTGCTGCCAATCTGTGATAAAATTCAGGGAAAATACTGAGTGAAAATTTTTTGGTGGGTTTTATTTTTGTGGTTTACGGTAAGCCGTAATATTTAAAAGAAATAATAGAATAAGTTTGCACTATACAACAGGAAGAAATCATAATTATAAATTAAATAATAAATCCATGAAAAAAATCACTTTCTTTTTGATAATTCTATTATCAATGGTCTCTTGTACAAATTACTATACGGTACTGCTAACAGAAGATACTAATTTATATGCTGCGAGTAATAATGAAAATATTGTAACCACAATACCCAAAGATACTCAAGTCTATATATCCAATAAAGAGAACAAAAAAAAATACAAAAAAATAAAATGGGGAAATTATTACGGCTTAGCTTATAATCCCAGTTATACTTCTTATAACACTTACACACCGGCCAAAAGCCACACTACATCAACACCTTCCTACAATTATACTCCAAGTACAAGCAGTGGGGGGACAGTGCATGTAAAAGGCTATACCAGAAAAAATGGAACCTATGTAAGTCCTCACACCAGAAGTGCTCCGAGAAGAAGATAATGAATCCTATTGACAAAATAGAATTGAAAAATCCTGACGAAAATCAGGATTTCTTACTTTACGGAAAACCGTAATTATATGATCTTAAAGATGCTTATTTTTACTTTTATTAATTTAAAAAAATATTATGAGCGACGATTTAGATAAAAGAAGACCACAAGATGCAACTAAAGTCAATGTGAATGAAAGTTGGGAACTAGACTACTGGTCGAAAAAGTTTGGTGTTACCAAAGAACGTTTGAAAGAAGCCGTTAAGGCTGTCGGAACTTCTGCCGCCACAGTTCAGAAGTATCTTGGGAAATAATGTAGGTTTTCAATATGATAACTTTTATTTCGAAAATAAATCCTGACGAGAGTTGGGATTTTTCTACTTCGAAGATGTTGAAAATTATGACATTTGCAAGACCAATACTATTTTCCTAACTTTAATTTCATCAAAACTTATAGCAATGGAAGAACTGGTTGAAATTTCAAATTCAGAGAATTTTGCATCTCAGGGTTTCACGTATTTAAAAAAACTTATTTTTGAAGCTGACCGTTCTAAGCTTCAGCTTCAAATCACTTTAATTGATGAAACAGAAAAAGAAGATGACTGGGTCATAAATGCAGAAAATGTTTTTGGTTTTAAAAATTTTGATTCCGGAAATCTAATGCCTTATTTGAAAATAAATATTTACGAAGATCATCCGCTGATAAAAATAATCGAAAGCCCGGAAATTCAGTGTAGGATAACCGGCGTACCGGATAATAAATTTGAATTTCTCGGGAAATTTTATCAACTGCTGCAAAATAACATCGGTTCCTGGAAAAAGTTGGAAGACTTTTTTTATAACACACAAAATCTTTTCGGAGAAAAAGAAATCCCTGATAACTTTAAAGGTTTAATGGATAAAGAAAGCGATGCCGAATATATTACTTTGCCTAAAGTTTTACTTAATGCATTTAGGGAACTTTGTAGGTCTGAAAATTTACAAGTTCAAATTGAGGATGAATACGAAAGCGATTATAAGAATATGAAAGTCCTGATTTTTGGAAATGAAATTATATCTCCGGATGATTATAACCTAAACCAACCTTATATCATTGCAGAAAAGTTTACCGCTGAAAAGAAAAGCAACGGTTAAATCTCATTTGTAAAATGCATAGTGAACAGTAATAATTGGGTTATTAAATACTAAATAATGCTAAAAAATTAGCGTAATGCTGACTCATGCTAATTTAGATAGATCAAAGCATTTAATTAAATCATTAAACCTCAAAATGAATCAAGAATACAAAAAGTGGCTAACCTATTGGAAGAAGAACTTATCAGATTCCCTAAATACCAATATTGACATCGAGCAGTCAGAGTATTTTGAAATTGAAAATTTTAAAATAGAAGACCAGTCTATCAATGATGTCCAAAAGGTAAATAATTTAATAGATATAGCAGAGCAAAAAATAAATGATAAAAAAGGGATTAAAAATAAGGAAAGCGACAAGTGGATTCACATTGAGCATACCTCCGTTATTATAGCTCCTTTTAAACTTTCTTAATTTTTGAAACTTCGATATTCCCATGGTTTTCCTTTCTTCATGTTCACTTGAATGAAAAAGAAACTGTACGTATTTATCAGATTCAATGACTTTTCCGCCAATAATGCAGTCTTCGAGATCAGTGTGGTGGGAAAGTACAATTGAAACCTCATTAACGAATGTATTATTGAATAAGTCAAGTCTGGAAAAAAAGATCCATAATCTAACTCAAAAACTTATGATTATTCAGGATCTTCAACTTATTTAGAAGACAGAGAAGAAAAGATTAACTGCATTACAACATAAGAAAAATGAAAATATCCAATAAGAAGGACCACTAAAAGTGCTGAAGGAAATCCGTTCCTGAAATTCCACTTTAGCAATGCCCCATTGCCCTATTAAAAATTGAGAGATTTCCCGTACTAAATGCCTTGCCGTAAATCCCACCCATGATCATGGTCCCGGACATCCAATTGGTAACGGCAAATCCGAATAATAACCCTTCCAGGATCTGGATGATCAGCACCACCTATTCATTTTCAGCAATGATCAGGTTTTATGCTGCTTCATCCGGAATAAGTACGCAAGGTAAACCAACGTCTGCTAAAAACATCCTGCCTGCAATTTGTATCAATTGATGTTTATCACTTCTAAGCGACCTTTATTTTGAAGATATAATAAGAAACCCCGTAATCAACGACTTCCCCGGATACACGGCTGACATATAACCTTTTCTCATACAGCCCTAGGAAGTAACGGGAAAGCGTATACATCAACTGGTTCTGTTTCGGACAATCCGGCAGTTTGATTTTATAAAACGCTTCTATTTCAACTTTAATAAAGTCTGAAAAGCTGTCTTTAGAGGTAAGCATGACCGTTATTTTATAATAAGTTAATAATTTTACAAATGAAATTCAGATTCTGTAATGAGAGATAATATCTATCTATTAATTATTTTATTACAG
>NZ_LMKA01000030.1 GCF_001421435.1 Chryseobacterium sp. Leaf201 | reverse complement strand
AATGTAACTATTTTTTTTATATAAATTCGACAAGGATTCAAAGCATGTATTTGGAATAAACAAACCCACAAACGGGCTTGCAGAGTTTTTCTCTATTATATTATGTAAGATAAAAATATCCTGTCTTTTGTTGAGTTAAATAAATGCACTGCCTGTTAAAAACAAAAATCCCCGGTAGCCCGGGGATTTATATATTAATAATTTTTAAAAGTTAAATTACTTTTTGATGAATTTAGAAGTGAATGCGTCTCTTCCTTTTTCTTCAATGGTAATAATGTATCCACCTTTGATCAATTCTGAAACATTAATCTGCCCATTATTGATATTTCCCTGTCTTACTAACTGACCGGCTGCGCTGTAAATTTTGAAAGCAGCTTTATCAGAAACTTTAGTGATGTTTAAAATATCAGATACCGGATTCGGATAAATCTGAATACCGTCTTTTGGAGTAGACACATCATTTGTTGCTAATACAATAGGGGCAATAACCACATTATAGTCTTCAAATTCTCCATATCCAGAATACGTTCCACAAGTAGTTGCTATAATTGCTGTAGTTGAAGTACTATATAGAGATCCTACACGCATCCTAAGCCCTAATCCTGTAACTGCATTGGCAGGCACGGTAAATGTAGCTGTAATAGGATTTGTAACAGCACCCATTGCTGTCATAATTCTTTCTGAATCTTCAAATGTACCATTTCTGTTAAAATCAATCCATGCTGAAGTAGCCATAGGATATGGGCCTGTATTACTTAACCATGCTTTTGTTATTGATAAAGTATAAGGGCTTCCTGCAGTTAGGTTGATTTGCAATGCCGCATTAGCAACATAACTTGTATATGTACTGGCACCGGAAGTATTGCTGATATTTGCTAATGATACATTGGCGATATGGTCATCTGTTGCATTCGCAGAGGCAATTGCACAATAAGGGGTCATTGCCAATGTCGTAAAGTTAGAAGAAGCAGTATAAGCTCCAGGAGTACCAGAACAAACACCCGACACCTGCACTTCATAAGCTGTACCATCTGTTAAATTATTTAATGTAACAGAAGTTGTAGAAGAAGTAATCTGCTGCCATGTGGTTTCAGTTAACTTTTTATAACGGATAATATATGAAGTAGCACCGGTAATAGGCACCCAGTTTACAGTTGCTGCACTTTGAACAATATTACTAATGGATACTGCAGTAGAAGCAGCACCGCATGCTGCAAATGTCGCAATATTTATAGATTTTACTGCATAAAACACATTTCCGATAGAAGAAATCCTTACTTTAACAGCCTGATTGTTTAATGAAGCAGGGAAAGTAAAGCTTTCATTTCCATCATTTGCTGTAGATGCGACAATTGTAGTCCAAGCAGCACCAGTAGGATCTGTTGTATAATCAATCTTTACATTTGCGACATTATATGGTGCAGCTGTAGTGTTCGCAACATCCCAGGTTATTGATACAGGTACAGAATGCTGAGCATATATAGGAGTAGTCAATTGGAAAGGTCCGTCATTGCCTACATTAATTATCTGCTCTGCATATTGAGTCTGCTGTTGAAGCGGATCAGGATTATTATCTCTTACTGTTACAGCAAATTTACTTGATCTTGCTACTTTAGATACAGATTCCCAACCATTGTTTGCGTTATCTAGAACACCAGATAATACAGACGTTAATTTAGGAAAGTATCTTGTTGGGTTTGTTGTAGGAGTAAAAGATCTAAATGAAGCTCCATAAGTAGTGCTACCAATATTTGCTTTATTAATAGCCTGCGCAGTTGTAGAAGTACCAACTATTTGGCCACTATCAACCTGCTCCCAAGTATAAGTCATAGGGTCATTTTCCTGATCAGTTGCAGAAGCTGTTAAAACGAATGCAGTCGATTTAGGGATTGAATAAGTTGGCAATGCCGTAATAACCGGAGGATTATTATTTGTTGATGTTTCAACATCACAGGTTTTCGCAATTAAGTTAGCTTGAACCTGTTTAATACTTACATTATGGAAGTAAGCATCAGAATTTGCCTGTACATCTGTATTTGCACCTGTAATACCGGCATATCCCATAATAGTAGAACCTGAACCCGGTTCAACATTTACTCCTGATCCTTCAATAGATTGTGAAAATGTATGATTTGCGCCTAACTGATGACCAAGTTCATGAGCTACATAATCAATATCAAATGTATCTCCTTGAGGAACACCATTAGCAGGTGATGTATATCCTGAGCCTTTTCCTTTAGGAACATTTACAGTAGGGTTTACACACACACATCCAATACAACCTGCATTTCCACCTCCTCCAGTGGCACCAAATAGATGACCAATATCATAATTAGCATTTCCTACTTGACTGGTTAATGTATTTTGTAATTCTAAGTTCCAAGCTCCTGCCGCTCCACCTACTCCCGGTGCAGGAATTATTGCATCAGAATAAGGATCTGTGGCTGCATTCGTATAAATTACATTAGGATAGTTCTGTACATTAAGGTGTAAAGCAAAATCTTTTTCAAAAACTCCGTTTACACGGGTCATTGTTGCATTGATTGCCGAAAGAGCTCCTGCTACAGTTCCCCCATGGAACTGAGTATATTCACCAGTTACAGACATCACAAGCCTCATGGTTCTATACTTCTTGTCAGAATTTTTAGAAAAGTCCGTGGATTGATTAGTAAATACAGTTCCTTTCTTGTAAAGGTCATTAATGTCATTTACTGCAGATGGACTTTCAGATGTACTACAGATAAAGCTTTTGCCTCCTTCAGGTGTACCTTTTGAATGAACGCCATAAATTGTTTTATCCGTATTCTGGGGTTCAATAAATTCATATGTACCTTCTTTAATTACCATTGACTGAAAATCAGTTGGTGATATAGAAAATCTCAAGTACTTAGATGGATCATCAATCCCAACACCAACATATGAGCCTAACTGATACTGATCAGCAAGTTCTTTTACCATAACCGGAAAACTGTATACTGCAAATTTTTCAATTTTACCGTTTATATTTGGTAATGAAATTTCTATTGCTCTAGCATTTTTTCCTGTTTCCTGTGCTCCCCTAAGTTGTTCCCTGATCTGATTGAGATCTAACTTAAAGTAATTCCTCACATGAGAAAATTCCGTTTTGGAATCTCTCTTTGGCTCAGCCGTAGGTGTCCACTGCGAAAAAGCAGTTCCCCCCATAACTCCACACATTAAAAGAGTAATAAGTTTCTTCATTTTCAATAAAATTTAATGCCAAATATAACTATTTTGATTTATTAATATTATATTTTGATCA
>NZ_LMKA01000029.1 GCF_001421435.1 Chryseobacterium sp. Leaf201 | reverse complement strand
TATTGAAAATTAAAATTAATTTAAAAAGTGTATATTAGCAAAATACTTGAGGAACAAAAAACTTTTTTATTGGTTTATGCAGACAACTTATATTGAAACACAACAGATTTCTTTTCAAGATTTTAAAAATCAGATACTTGAAGATTATAAGCTTGGGAGAATTTCCCGCGAAATGTCTTATCTGGGAAGGAGGGAAGTGTTAACGGGAAAAGCTAAATTCGGGATTTTCGGGGATGGTAAGGAGCTTCCTCAGCTGGCAATGGCGAAGGTTTTCAGAGATGGGGATTTCCGCTCGGGATATTACAGAGACCAGACTTTTTCATTGGCCGTAGATGCGTTAACGGTTGAAAGTTTCTTTGCCCAGTTGTATGCCGATACCAGCGTAGAAAGAGAGCCTGCTTCTGCAGGAAGACAGATGAACGGGCATTTTGCCACCAGAAGTTTACATGAAGACGGAAGCTGGAAAGACCTGACAGCCCAGAAGAATATTTCTTCTGATATTTCCCCTACAGCAGGGCAGATGCCGAGATTATTAGGATTGGCGCAGGCCTCAAAAATATACAAAACCGTACAGTTTGAAGGCTCTGAAAAGTTTTCGAAAGGCGGAAATGAAATTGCGTTTGGAACCATCGGCGATGCTTCTACCGCAGAAGGCCATTTCTGGGAAACACTGAATGCCGCCTGTGCGCTTCAGGTTCCTATGGTTGTTTCCATCTGGGATGACGGCTACGGAATTTCGGTTCCTACGATGAAGCAGCGGGCAAAAGCGGATATCGCTGAAATGCTGAGCGGTTTCCAGAGAAAAGAAGGTGAATTCCAGGGGTGTGAAATTATCCAGGTAAAAGCATGGGACTATCCGGCTTTGCTGGATGCCTACGCAAGAGCCGAGCAGTTTGCAAGGGTGGAAAGTGTTCCCGTAGTTGTTCATGTGATTGAGGTAACACAGCCTCAGGGCCACTCAACTTCAGGATCGCACGAAAGATATAAAAACGAGGAGCGTCTGGCCTGGGAATCCCAGTTTGACGGCCTGGTAAAATTCAGGGAATGGATTCTGAACTATTCCATTGAAATTGACGGACAAGAACAGATCATTGCCAGCCTTGAAGATCTGGAGGCTATCGACGAGGAAGCTAAAAAAGCTGTAAAATCCGGACAGAAAAATGCCTGGGAAAATTACCAGAAAACCATTACCGAACTGGCTTTTTCAGTTCTGCCTTTGGTGGAGAATCTGAAAAGCAAGCACGCTGAGATTGAAACCTATGTTAATCAGTATAATAAATTAGTTTCCAAAGCTAAGAAAGATGTTTTCCATCTGGTAAGAAAATCTTTGCTGGCCACAAGAGGAACAGATTCTGCAGAAAGAAGTCAATTGATGCAGAAGTATCATGAGATTTTCGAGGTGGAGAAAGACAACTATTCTTCCCATCTGTATTCCCAGTCTCAGTGGAGGGCTGAAAACGTAAAAGAAATCAAACCAGTCTATTCCGACAGCTCAGAAGATGTTGACGGAAGGGTAGTGGTAAGAAATAATTTCGATAAAATATTTGAGAAATATCCTGAAACTTTAGTCTTTGGTGAAGATGCCGGAAATATCGGTGACGTAAACCAGGGCCTTGAAGGAATGCAGGAAAAATACGGTGAACTTCGTGTGGCGGATACGGGAATCCGCGAGGCTACCATTTTGGGCCAGGGTATCGGTATGGCAATGAGAGGCCTGAGACCGATTGCTGAAATCCAGTATCTGGACTATATCCTGTATTGCTTACAGGGAATGAGCGATGACCTGGCAACCGTTCAGTACAGGACGAAAGGCGGCCAGAAAGCGCCGGTAATCATCAGGACAAGAGGCCACAGGCTGGAAGGTGTCTGGCATTCCGGTTCTCCGATGGCAGGGATTTTAAACCTTTCCAAAGGGATTCTGGTATTGGTTCCGAGAAACTTAACCAAAGCTGCCGGGTTCTACAATACGATGCTTCAGAGCGACGATCCTGCAGTAATTGTTGAGTGCTTAAACGGCTACCGACTAAAAGAAAAACAGCCTGATAACCTGGGTGAATTCACGGTGCCTGTCGGGAAAATCGAGGTAACCAGAGAAGGAAAAGACGTTACATTAGTAACCTACGGTTCAACCTGGAGAATTGTGATGGAAGCGGCAGAAGAACTGGAAAAATTAGGAATTTCTGCAGAAGTTATTGATGTCCAGTCTTTAATTCCATTTGATTTATCCCATGAAATTGCAGAAAGCGTGAAGAGAACCAACCGTTTGGTGGTCATTGACGAAGATGTGCAGGGCGGAACTTCAGCGTTTATCCTTCAGCAGATTTTAGAAAAGCAGAAAGCATTCAGATACCTGGATTCTGATCCTCTGACGATCGCTGCCAACGACCACAGACCGGCGTATGCAAGTGACGGGGATTATTTCAGCAAGCCATCTTCTGATGATATGGTAGAAAGAATTTATGCCTTATTTAATGAAACCAACCCTCAGAAATATCCAGCGATATTTTAATGGAGGATTTCAGATAAAATTTGAACCGCTTTCTTTTGAAGGCGGTTTTATTTTATAATATTGTATTGTTTTTTGTTTCAGAGGATTAATACTCCATTCTTTCCATTCTCCTAAATAAGGATCATAACCGCATTTTAAAGGTTTTGAAATGTCCATTTCATTGCTGATGTGAGTTCTCTCAGTGAAGGCTCGGCAATCAGTACAGATATAGCGGAATTCACAATCTTTGCAAACTTCAATATTATCTTTTGTAAGATTCCAATATTTTTTAAAAGAAGATCTGTTTAATGCTTCTCTAAGAGGAGTCGTTTTAATATTTCCAAAACTTTCAGGTACTGCGGGACAATTTTTTATATTGCCGTCAGTATCAATTGCAATTTTTTTATGAAGACATGAATTGTGATTAATAGCTTCTAAAACCTTATTAATATGAGTATTAAAGTATTTAGGTTCAACCTTACCACAGTGGGTGAAATTTGTGATATCTGTAGAAACAAACTGTCTGTCAAAAAGAATATTTTTATCCTTATCCCAAGTTTCTGATTTTTCAAAAGGACAAGCAAAAAAAGAAAGCTTTACAATTTGAGGACAAAACTCATTAATACTTGAAAATAGTGAATCATTTATGCCATCATACCATTTTGACAATATTTCAACAGATTTAATTCTATTTTGGGGAATCTGATTAAATATATCAATAAATAATTTCTCACTTAACAATTCATAAAATATTATTGAAACATCAAAACAGCCTAATTCCTCTAATTGAATAAGGTAATTATTTAAATTAAATATAGTACTATATTT
>NZ_LMKA01000028.1 GCF_001421435.1 Chryseobacterium sp. Leaf201 | reverse complement strand
TTAATTTTTTTTTAATTTTTGTTAACTAACTTCTGTTTGAATAATAGCAATTAGTTTTTTGAAATTGAAAAATCCTTTTAAATGATATAGTTACTACTTTCAATACTCAAAACCCACCTATTGGTCTAATACCCCCAGTCAATTTCCTTACTATTCTCCAGAACATTATCATTTAAACATATTTTTGCTTAAAGTTAATTTGTCTTGACTATGGAGCTTTCGAGTTTACAATATAGCCTAGGTACGGACCATTCATACTATTATATAAATTAATTAGTCGTTATATTATTTTAAAAATTGTGTTATTGTTTATTGCTTTGGTTCGAGGAAACTCTGTCGGATTCTTCCGGGTGAAAGTCTTCTGAAGTGAAAGCATAAGTAGTTTTGATTTTCTGTGTTATTGCTTTTTCCGTTGATGTCAAAGACCGCTGTATTCTTGCNTCTTCCGGGTGAAAGTCTTCTGAAGTGAAAGCATAAGTAGTTTTGATTTTCTGTGTTATTGCTTTTTCCGTTGATGTCAAAGACCGCTGTATTCTTGCTTCGTATAAGAGGTATCGTCGTTTTTCTATGCCATTTACCAGGAAAATTTAGAGGCCCAAAAATGGGGCGGCCTGCCGCTGGGTGTCGGGGTAAGAATTGTCGGAGGGTCCGGGGAAAGTTTTATTGCAGCAAAGCGGAGAGAAAAGTTTNAGGCCCAAAAATGGGGCGGCCTGCCGCTGGGTGTCGGGGTAAGAATTGTCGGAGGGTCCGGGGAAAGTTTTATTGCAGCAAAGCGGAGAGAAAAGTTTCTCTGGAAACCGTCAATTGTTACAGGAAAGAATTTTTAGGAATATGAATTTTCAAATTTGCATAAGGAAAACAGAACACCGCTTACGCAGCTGGAAGGCAGCAAGGGTCTTTATCAACGGGAGCAATACAGAAAAACCTTAACTGCGCTTTCACTTCTGAAGCTCACCCAAATAAAAAAAGCCCACCGGCCTGAGGGACTCTGAACGTGGTGGGGAAAAGCCTGGGCACCAGTGTCCCGCAGAGCCGGTTCCGCTTTAGTTCGTAAAAATGGTTCCGGAGGCAGCTGGCCAACCGCTGATCCGGAATGATTTGTCGAACTAAACCTTTTCAGGATATCGCGCCAAGATTAATTCTTAGTTCGCAAAAAGAAAAGCTGCAGAAGATCCCGGGACCATTTTTTACGAACTATAAAATATGCACCCCAATGTATCAGAAGTTATTATTAACAGTCGGAAAAAACATATGGTATCCTCCTAGGAAAACATGACGAAACCTAGAGGATATCATCATGATGGAGGCACCTAAGACCACAGATGCTCCTTATAAATTGAAAAAAACTGATGACAAACAATTCTTTATTAATCGTTTTTTGAGACGTACTATTTAATAATAAATTTTTCTTTCAATTATTTTCACATGGCCATAAAACTCCATTTTTTTTATTGTTTTGATCACTGTTTCAATTCGCAGTCCAGTTAAACTTGCGAGCTGCGTTCTGGTGTATGGAACCATAAAGCTGTATTGTTCTTCATATTTAAAATAGGATTTAATATAGTCCAGTAATTTTGTGATCCTGCTCAAAGGATTTGTTTCCCGTAAGAATGAAGAGATTAAATATCTGAAATGTAGACGCTCTGCGGTATATTTGTTTATTTTTAGAAATAAATGAGGAGTCGATAGTAAAAGTTGTAGGAATTTTTCTTTTTCAAGTCTTATTATTTCACATTTCATTATCGTAATAGCATTTATGCCGTATGGGGTTTGGGTAAATATATAACTTTCACCAAAACAGTGTCCGTCAAAAGGAAGACCATGTACAATTTCTTTTCCGTTTGCTGTAAAATTATTAATTTTTACAGTTCCTTTTTTTATCTGAAAATAAAATTTTGCAGTTGTTCCTTCCTGAAAAATATATTCCTGGCAACTAAAACTTTGCGCTGTAGCACCATGAGAAAACAACAGATCCTCACATATTACCATGATAAAAATTTTTATAACTTCAGAAATAAATGATGGTATATTTTATGATATTAATTGGAAAAATTATTAACCTTAAGTCGTACAATTATAAAATAGCCTTGGCGGTACCGAAGTGTGATCAGCCGCCTTTAAACAAACATGGTATTGGTTCTTAAAAAATCCTTACGTTAAAAAGAAAATGACAGACTTTATAATTAACAACTTCTCCGGACAGTCGATTGATGTATAACTTTTTCTTATATACTCCCAATAAATAATGGGAAAGAGTAAAGATAAGCTGCTTCTGTTCCTTACAGTCGGGCAGGCTAATTTTATAGAACTCCTCTATTTCAGCTTTAATAAAATGCGAAAAACTGTCTTTAGATGTAAGCATAGCAATTATTTATTGATAGTTAATATTCCACAACTGAATAATATTTTATAAATGAAAGAGATTATTCTTTATTAATACTTTTAATTCATTTCTTCATATTTGGCAAAAGTATATTAAATATTGATTATATACCAAAAATTCAGCAATGCACTTAAAATTCATATTGTCCTACTGGCGCTTTCTAATTGGAGTGATAATACAAAAATGCAAAATTATATTCACTACTTAAATATATTAACTAAAATTAATTTATCATATAATATTGAATTTCAGCAGTATAAAATTATATACAATTGATTTGCTGCTTGTTCAAATAGGTGAAGAGAAACATCGTTAAACTGAGGGTTGCCACAATTGAATTTTGTTACCTTCAGGATCAAGGATATGCAGGAATTTTCCATAATCATAAGATTCAATCTGATCAAGAATAACAACTCCTTGGCCTTTCAGTTCTTTAAACAGAGATTCCAGATCATCTACCCGGTAATTAATCATATAATCTTTATCGGAGGGCCCAAAATAAGTAGTATCCTCTGGAAATGGATTCCATTGTGTGATACCTTCTTTATCAGCGTCTTTTTCCAGCCACTTAAAACTGATTCCGTAAGGGGTGGTATCAAATCCAAGATGTGTCTTATACCATCCATTAATTACATTGGGGTCTTTACATTTGAAGAAAACACCACCGATTCCAGTAACTTTTTTTCATATCGTCTAAATTAATATTTTTATTGGTCTTATACTATTTATTGGTTCTCGAGTATATCTTCCAAAGTTAGCTTTCTAAAAATAATATAATTATAAAAATATATTTATCCTGAGATATGGAGTAATTTTCATACATTTTTTTGCCTTTATTGTAAAAATGTTATCTTTGCAATGCACTTAGGATATGTATATTTTTAACATTAAACATATAATTCAAAACTTTTTTTATTCAATTTGATCATAACATATTAATTT
>NZ_LMKA01000027.1 GCF_001421435.1 Chryseobacterium sp. Leaf201 | reverse complement strand
ATAGAATGTATGCTGCCCTCTGGTAAGTCCGGTGAATACATTTGAATCCTGCCAGTTGGTCGGTGAATCCACTGCATACTGGTAAGGAGCTTTGCCTCCGGTTACTTTTACCGTTACCGTATTGTTGGAAATTTCAATTTCTGTGATGACAGGATCTAGAGCTTTTTTAACGCTCACTATCTGTTTAACAAAACATCCGTTATCTTCCAGGATTACCCAGTATTCCCCGACTGTTACGCCTTCAAGTACCTGGGTTGTGGCGCCTGTATTCCATTCATAAGAAGCATATCCCGGCCCTGCATCAAGATTGGTCCTGCCGTCAATACAGATWATTTTGTCAGCCAGGACAGTCGATCTTTTCGGAGGGATTACTTTTAARTTCAGCTTGGCAATGGCGTAACACTGGTTGCTGTTAAATACCCTTACGTAAACCGTTGTATTCCCGGAAATATAAGTATCGGCATTCAGGATTTCATTGGTATTGTTGCTGGCATCCGTAAAAGTAGGGTAATACTTTTTCGTAATCGGGGTTTCTGCAGAAACATTGGCTGTTGTAAGGTTGAAYGCAGCTTTTGTTTCATCGGTTTCAAGGAAACACTCACTCATGGTGGCTTCGTTGACTACCGGGGCAGGCAGGAAGGCMAGGGTGATCTTTGCATTGCCCACGCATCCTTCGCTGGTGGTTACTTTTACATACACCGATCCTTCTGAAGAAAGGTAATTGGTAGGATTGGTTATTTCATTGGTTGCTGCATTGAGATCYGCCAGRGTCAGATAGAATTTCTTTACGACCGGAGTATAATCCGTTACAGCRGCYGTGGTAAGATCGAAAAATCCTTTTCCGTTGTACTGGCATGCTTTACCACGCATCCTTCGCTGGTGGTTACTTTTACATACACCGATCCTTCTGAAGAAAGGTAATTGGTAGGATTGGTTATTTCATTGGTTGCTGCATTGAGATCTGCCAGAGTCAGATAGAATTTCTTTACGACCGGAGTATAATCCGTTACAGCGGCTGTGGTAAGATCAAAGAACCCTTTTCCGTTATATTGGCACGCTTTAATAGTTTTGTCCGATAAGATGAAAGGAACAACATTCAGGTTTAAGGTCACAT
This sequence comes from Chryseobacterium sp. Leaf201, assembly GCF_001421435.1. Lineage (GTDB taxonomy): Bacteria > Bacteroidota > Bacteroidia > Flavobacteriales > Weeksellaceae > Chryseobacterium. The sequence goes on along the minus strand of NZ_LMKA01000027.1, from coordinate 2,392 downwards.
GCTCACAGTCGATAAACTCAGGGGCATTGCCGCAGAACTGATAGACAATGGTGTCCGGTCCGGTATACCCAGGATTCGGAATGTAGGTAATCTGTCCTGTTGTCGCATTGAGCGTAGCCGTTCCGTGGGTAGGATAGGTAAGGATGTTTACGGTGCTTGCTACCGGCGTCTGTGTTGTGGTGAATGAGAATGCAGGGGCAATCACTTTGGTAGCACAGGCATTTAAGGCAGCCGTGGTATTTCTTACACATGAGAATACCTTAAAGATAGGTGTTGTAACCGGAGGGCATGTTCCCATAGTTACTTTTACCGTATAGTCTCCTGCAACAGCCGGGGTATGGGTGTACTGTGTAGCGCCCGGGATTGCAACGCCGTTAATGAACCACTGGTAAGTTTCATAGCTGTCGTCTACTTCAAGAATAATTCCGGGAATACAGTCTCCGGTCTGTTTGGCAATCACGGGTATGGAAGAGAATCCGGCAAAATATCCGCCGTAACCGGCTGTACTGTAGCCTCCGTTTATACCTGCGGTTACCGCTTTGGTAGAAGTTACCGTTATGTTGCCCGTAATTCCTTCTACGGCATACGTTACCCAATTCGTATTTCCTGTTAAAGGATAAGGTCCTTGTGCTGCCGTTGGTGCGGTCCCGTTTACTGTAACGGCGGCTCCGGCTTCTGTTAAAATATTCAGTTTTAGGGTAATGCCACCTACACCGGGCATCTCGTTGATTTTCCCGATCTCATCAATTTTTCTCGGTAAAAAGCAGTTTAACGGCGGAATATAGTTGTATCCTCCTGTATTGTTCGCTGAGCCTACGCCCACCAGCTGATACAGATACACATTTTTTGAAGTGGAAACAAGCATGTTGAAATGGCCGCTTCCCGCTGTCTGTTCAATATAACTGGTTTCATTAATCCGGTACCATTGTCCTGCATTAATGGTAGCAAGCGGAGCTGTAGCACCGTTTACAAAAATCTGTGTATTGTCTTCTGTGGCAATTACAATTCCGCCTTCCATATTTTCAGAAGGTGCGGTAGATCTTGTTTTTACCATGGCAAAAGTATTTCCAAGCCTTTCTACGGGAACGGACTGGTCCATAATCAAATCAGATCCACTGGAGCTTAGCGCTCCGAAGTTACCGTTTGAACTTCCGTTGGTAAGCGTCACCGGTTTATCGGAAACAACCTTTGCCCCGATAAATCCTGTAAGGTTCGCAGCCGTTCCGTTGTTTCCTGCCAAAATATATGACTGGCCTTTATTCAGGGTAAATGACTGAGAGTTACCTGGAGGTGTTCCTCCGATAAATACCAATCCTGTAGTCGTCCAGGAAACGGTAACCAGCGTATTGTCTTCCGTGGCTAAAATTCCGGCTGTAAAGTTATTGGAAGAACCGTTTCCGGCAGTCGTGTTGGGCGGATTGGCTACATAAAATAATTTACCGATCCCGGCTTTTCCTTTTGATGTGATGATTTCACCATGGGATCCCTGCGCAGATCTTAAGGTACAGTAAAAAGGTTTGTCGCCTTTCAGATAAAGCCCTTTGTTAATGACCTGGAGTGCATCCGCTGATGCCGTAGCTGTAATTAAGTTGGCCGCTACAGTATAGGAGAGCGGATTTCCTTTGCTGATGGTAACCGTCTGGATCACATTGTTATTACTGTAGATTTTTACCTCAAAAGGAGTTGTAGAGTCCGTGGAAAGATATAACGCATTGGTATATCCGGAAGTGGATGCGTAGAAAGGCGCAATCCAGTGCTCTGTATCCCTTTGTGCAAAGAGTGTATTGACACTGAACAGCATCAACACAAAAGACAATAGAAATCTTTTCATAATTATGGAATTAGGATTATTACAAAAATAACAGAATATTTGGTAACTTCTTTATATTATGCATGAAAAATATTTTATTGATTAATAAAAAGACTGCGATTTTATCAATCGCAGTCTATAATTAATTGTAAACTAATGTTTAATTTATATTTTTCACTAAGATCCATCCGGTATATTTAACTGGTGTCTTGTCTTTATTCGGTTCATTCCAGTTGATATGGTACCAGTAGGTTCCGGTTACCAGTTTCTTATCATAATGCTTACCGTCCCACTTGTAATTGTTGAACTTCTCCCCGGTAAAGATCTTGTTTCCGTACCGGTCATAGATCACGAAAGAAAGGTTGTCCTTATAAGCGAGCTCACTGTAATCGATGAAGTCATTTTTATTGTCTCCGTTCGGGGTGATGGCATTGATCAGGTTCGGTACCGTAACCTCCACGGAAACCGGCGTACAGTTGTAGGCATCTTTTACATAGAATGTATGCTGCCCTCTGGTAAGTCCGGTGAATACATTTGAATCCTGCCAGTTGGTCGGTGAATCCACTGCATACTGGTAAGGAG
>NZ_LMKA01000026.1 GCF_001421435.1 Chryseobacterium sp. Leaf201 | reverse complement strand
GAAGCTATTTTATATAAATTAATGGATATAATTATCATATTATTTATATTTTTGATAAATCAATTAATGAAACAAAATATGGTTATCGTTAAAAGGTCAATAATTAAAGGAATTTGTGCAATCGGTTGCATCAATATGGGTTTATTATACGGACAGACTTCAGTTCAGGTGAAAAATAATTTGGATTTTTCCAGGAATGAAGTGGTTTCAATTCGTGTTTCGGATTTAAAATCATTTTTAAATAAGAATAAAGAAGCTGATCTCAGGATAAAAGGCGGCAACGGAAATTCACTTCCCGTGCAATGGATCGACTATGACGGCGACGGGAAAAATGACGAACTGCTGTTTCAGGCAAACGTTGAGGCAAAAAAAACAAATACCTATACTCTATTTGCAGATGCAAAAAATCAGGTTCCCGAAAGCAGGATTTCAACCTATTCAAGATTGGTTCCGGAAAGAGTGGACGATTACACCTGGGAAAATGATAAAGTGGCGTTCAGGGTATACGGTCCGAAAGGTCAGAAAGAAGCTTTGGCAGGTGTAAAAGGAAGCACACTTTCCAGCGGAGTGGATATCTGGCTGAAAAGGACAGACCAGCCGGTTATTAATAAATGGTACAAAGGATATCTTACCGATCCTATGTATTATCACAAAGATACAAGAGGCGAGGGCTACGATCCTTATCACGTTGGCGACAGCCGCGGCACGGGTGGAATCGGGATCTGGGTGAATGATAAACTGCAGGTTTCACAAAATTTCGTGACTTCCAGAACCATTGCAGAAGGTCCTCTGAGGACGGTTTTTGAATTAACCTACAGTCCGTGGAGCGATTTTGGAGTGAAAGAAACAAAACGGATTTCATTGGATTTAGGTTCTCATTTTTCTAAGTTTGAATCTCAATTTGAAGCGCAGAAACCCGTCCCGAATTATACGGTAGGCATCAGCCTGCATAAAAACGAAGGGCTTACGAAACTGAATGACAGTAACGGATATTACCTGCACTGGGAGAAAATTGATGATGCCTTTGTTGGGGAAGGATTAGTGGTAGACCCTGGAATTGTTGAAAAGTCTGTTGCTTTTAAATCTGAAACTCCGGATCAGAGTAATCTTCTGATTGTAACAAAACCTCATAAAAAGCTGACATATTATGCAGGATTTGCGTGGCAGAAAGCGGGGGAAGTCCAGACGCAGGAAGATTGGGAAAAGATGCTGCAGAAACAGGCTCAGATCATTGCAAGCCCTTTATCGGTAAAAATTAAATAATCAAATCAGAATGAAATTTAAACTCTATACACTGGCTTTAGGATTAATAGCCGTTAATCTTTCGGCCCAGATAAAAAAAGATACGCTTGCTGAAAAAATGCTCCTGTATCAGCTTCCGATCGGAGGCTGGGGAAAGCAGCTTGAAGATAAATCTGTAGTGAATTACGACCTGCCGGTTGATAAAACACTCCTGAAAAAGATAAAATCTACTGGCGACGACCACGCGACTATCGATAACAATGCCACTTCAAGGGAAATCAATGCTTTAATAAAAGCGTATGCTGCAACAAAAAATCCAGAATATTTAAAGTCTGCCGAAAAAGGAATCAGCTATTTGCTGTTGATGCAGTATAAAAACGGAGGTTTCCCTCAGTATTATCCGAATACAGGGTTGTACAGAAAGCAGGTCACGTACAATGACAATGCAATGATCAATGCGCTGACGGTTCTCTATAATGTTGCGGAAGGAAAAAACGGTTTTGATGTTGTTGATTCTAAACTGAAAGAAAAATCAAAAACTGCCGTACAGAAAGGTATCGATTGTATCTTAAAAACTCAGATTTTACAGAAAGGAGTTCCGTCGATCTGGGGAGATCAGTACAATGAAATTACCCTTCAGCCTGAAAAAGCCAGAGCTTTTGAACCTGTTTCCCTGGCGACTGCAGAATCGGTAGGCATCGTAAGGTTTCTGATGATGCAGCCTGTGGTGACGCCTGAAATCGAAAAGTCGGTGAAATCTGCTGTACGGTGGTTTTCTGCAAATGATATCGAAGGCTACAGCTACAATGTGACCAAACAGAACGGTAAAACGGTAAGGGTACTGGCAGAGGATAAAAATTCTGTCATCTGGGCAAGATTTTATGATGTGGTGACCAATAAACCGCTTTTCGGAGACCGTGACGGAAGTGTAAAATACAATTATAACGATGTTTCCGAAGAACGGAGAAACGGCTACAGCTGGTACGGCGATTTTGCCGGAAAGCTTATCAATAAAGAATATCCCAAATGGCTGGAAAAGAATAAAATTGCCGATCAATAATTCATTCCAGGTTCATAGGAAAGTCAGATAAGTATTTAGTAAAAATTGTAGAGCTATCAATCTGCAGGAAAAAAGACTGAGAATTTCTCAGTCTTTCTTGTTTTGAATAGGTTAAAGTATTTATTAAAGTGTATTACAGATATTTCCTGTTAACGTTGCACCTGCATTTGCCGTTACGTCTGCTTTCACGTCGCCCACTGCCAATTTTACAATGGTGTAAGAAGGCGTAAATGCTGTTCCGCTTCCTGCTGTATTACCGGTTACGTTAATGAAGCTGTTTCCTGTCTGGGTCACTGCGGTAAAGCCAGTCATCAGGCTGATCGGTTCTTTTACATTTTCAAATACGTTTCTTTCCACCAAAATATTGGCCTGTACTCCCGCTGCGATACATTTGTTACTTGCCGAACTGTTGAAATAACTGTTCAGGATATGAATTTTCCCGAATCTTACTCTCGGCATACGCTCTTTACATCCCGGAGCCCACCAGCAACGAACAAAAGTTACGTTCAGTTTTCCGGCATCGGCAGTAGCGCCATCGCTTGAACCGATAAGGTTTGAGAATCTGTGATCATCTGTTCCGCCTGATCCTCCCGGTTTTGGAGCTTTTAAGTAATGGAATTTCGTGTAAGAAACCGTAACAAAATCAGATTTGTTTTTAATGTCGAAGTTACCGTCTACACCGTCCCTGAATTCACAATGGTCGATCCATACATTTCTGCAGTCATCCAGAATGGCATTGTCCCAACCGTCTGTATCGTAAGCGCCCGGGCCTTCAAAAATAAGGTTTCTGACCACGATATTGTTGCATCTTTTAATGTTGATGATTCCAGAACCGTCTTTGGTCTGATCGACAGAAACCAATTTTGCTCCGCTTGTTCCGTAAATCGTTTTTCCGGTTTGATCCTGAAGAGATAAACGTGCGGTAATAGTAATTGTTCCTGTTACTTTAATCACTTTTACAGCAGTGTTTTCAATGGCTGCTTTTAATTGAGCGTAATTGGTAACCGTTGTTTCGGCAGCCGTTTCGCCACCGGTTGTTCCGCCGTTCAGTGAGGCCCATCCCGGAGCTACACAGTTAGCCAAAGGCACAACTGCTCTCGATGCCGGAGAATTAAGACTGCTTTCATTGGGGTTTTCCGCTGACTGGTTTTTAAGGTCTTCCTGCCCACATCCGGTCAGTGCGAAAACTGTGCTTAAGGCTACTGTAGAGAAAATAGCTTTAATGGTGTTTTTCATAATTATAATTTGTTATTTGTGAACTGTGAAATTATGTAATAATTATAAAATACTTTTATATTTTACTATATCTATATTTAAATAATTATAATGTT
>NZ_LMKA01000025.1 GCF_001421435.1 Chryseobacterium sp. Leaf201 | reverse complement strand
TTAATTAAAAACATATTAATTTTTATCATTTTTTTATTCCTTGTGTCCTTTATCCATCATATTATTCATTTTCTTTTGATCTTGCGCATTTGTAGATGTTGTATTTGTTGGTCTTACTTCTGATAAAATATATTTTCCTGCGTGATTAAGTGGAGGATCACTATCTACAAATTTTTTGCTTTTTGGATCAAAATAAAGCCTATTTAGTTGAGTATTTTGTCCCGATTCTGATCCTGCTGAAGCAGCATTATCAACGTAAGAAAAATAAGATCCCTTTTTGTCCGAACCAGCCCCTACTATTGTAATAAAATGATCCGTCGCAACATTCTCATTAATATTTTGATTATCACGATAACTGACACCTGCCATAACAGGTTTACCTTCTTTTAGATTAGACAATGTCATATCTACTCCCTTTTGCAAATCGACTTTTGATTGAGATCCCGCAGGTTGCCTAGAACTTTCTACCATATTAACCCTAGAGGAAGAACTTCCTGATGTGAAGTTCCCAGCATTTTTAATTTGTCTGTCCGCAGCGTGCCAACAATTGTTCACAAAAGGAGACCGACCTTGTAAAAGTCTTCCAGGAACAAAAACAGGGGTAGAATAATTAGAAAACGAACCATAAGATACACTAAGATTCACATCGTGGAAATCTACTTGCTTTCCATTAGGATCAATATAACGTATAGGGTTTTGATACGTATATATATAAGGATTTAGATTACCCCAATAGAAAACACCACTATTATGCTGCCCATCTCCATAAAATTGGGTTTCCATTACCGGATTGTATACCGCCAGCGGATCAACCCCATACCAAATACTCAATCTCGGATTATAATATCTCGCTCCGTAATAGTAAAGACCTGTATCTTCATCCAATTCTTTTGCATTGAACTTATATGGATTATTGTAAGATCCGTCCATCTGCTCCAACATGGTTTCTCCGAATGGTAAATTTAGGAAAAATTGTGTTGCATCCCCATGAGAATTGGTAACAAATGTTGCTGTTCCCAAATGATCTCCATGCAGATAATACAAATCAGGATGTTGCATTACTTCTCTTAATTCTACAGAAACATTAGTACTTCCTAAATCTGTCTGCTCAAGATACTTCTTAAAGTCGGCTTCTGTATCCGCTTTCTTTTCCGCTTTATCTTCAGGAGTTCTGCTGCTGTATAAAACAGAAGGATCATCAAATCGATCAGCATCATCCATCAATCTGCTCGCAAATCTTTTTGAACCTTCGAAGTAATGTTTTGTATACTGCCCTGTTGAACTTACCGTTACATAAGGGTTCGGATACAATTTATAATCAACCATTCTTAATTCATCAACAATTACAGGTGCTCCGTTCTGATAAAGCTGTGTAGGTGCTTCCAGTCCGTATCTGATTACTCTTTCTCCTTTATCGTCATAGGTATGATACTGATAAACACCCGTATTGTCATTATAGAATGCTTTCATACGATCCTGCTCATCCCAGTACATGTTTCTTACTCCGTTTAGATCTTCATGCTTTACAACATTACCATTATGATCATATTCAAATGCTTCTGTATTACCGGTGGAGCTGTCATCAACTTTATCCAGCTTATGCGTACTATCGATATAAGCATAATTGTTTTCATATGTATTTTCCGGAACAACAATCTGGTTTCTTTCATGATGCTGANCATCAACTTTATCCAGCTTATGCGTACTATCGATATAAGCATAATTGTTTTCATATGTATTTTCCGGAACAACAATCTGGTTTCTTTCATGATGCTGAGCTTTCTTTGTAATTCCTCCCACTTTATTATATTCCATTTTAAGCTTATACGTGGAATGTGCAAAATTAACAGAATGTACAGGCTGCTCTTCCTCACCTATAATGGTATCCCTTGTTCCTGTACCAACCAATCTATTTAACGTATCATATTAGAAATCAAACTGATATGCTCCGCCCATACCATTTGCTAATGGACTGGCTATATTTTTAACTCCTGTAATGTTTGAGAACTCATCATATTTATATTCGTTCTGTAACATTGGAGTATTTGTAGGGCTGTACAAACTATAATTTCTCAATCTTCTGTTTTGCCCATCGTATGCATAATATTGTGATGTCCCGTTACCATATTTAATCATTAAACGCTGCTCATAATGATCGTAGTTAATATTCTGAATATACGTTTCTCCCTGGTTATTATCTACGGATTTAAGATTCCCTCCTCTGTCATAATGATAAGAAACAATCTCATCATCCGGATATTTGATCTTTTTAATACGGTTCCAGCTATCATAATTGAAGTATGTTTTAAAATACTTTTCAGGAATATTGTACCCACGCACAGCTCTCACTTCTGTAAGAACTTCGCCCATTCTTCCATAGGTATATTTTGTAGTTCCAGACCCGTCGTCTTTTACACGAATTTTTCCTGCATTATTATTCGCTAGCGTAGAAGGATAGTATTCGTAATAGACATTATTCGGGTTTGGATCTCCTGATGGTAAATCCGGCAGTACAACCCCTGTTAATCTGTTATAATCATATTTATAGGATATGAAATTAGCACTTATAGTACTATCATTCAAAAGGTTATCTGTAGTAAGCTTTATAAGATTTCCTGCCTGATCATATTCATATTCAGTCTGTCCTTTGTCCGGATGTTGCTGATGGAGACATCTTCCTAAAAGGTCATAATCATAGCTCGTTTTAATTCCTTCCGGATCTTTTACCGACATCAATTCACCAATGGTGTTATATTCAAAGAATGTTGACAGTGGAACATTATCCAGATAATCATCCTTCTGTACTATTTTCCCTTCTGCATTCGCATAGGATTCTGATTTTTCATTGGACACCTCTTCTGTTGTTTTAAACAAATCATTATCAATGGTGTATGTCGTATGTTTTATCGTATTATCTTCATCTGTAAATGAAATAACCCTATCTCTCCCATCATATACTGAAGATGTCGAAGGTCCATTATTGGCTGGATTAAGAGCCTGATTCGTCACCCCTTCCATTACCGGATGGGACTGTATAATTGCTCTTCCCAGTCCATCATATACTGTTCTTCCCGATACCGTTCTTGATTCGGATCCATACCAGTCAAAATCTTTTTTCGTCTGTATAATTCTTCCCAGGAAGTCAGAATAGGTATCTGTCATTATCGTATTTCCGGAACTTGCATATTCAGGATCATAGTTTGAAGTAGAGGCCCTGTAAAGTTTTACCGAGGCATCATTGTTTGCAATTCCTGCATGATCAAACCAGTATCTGTATTTTACTGTCGGCACTGTAGAACCGCTTGCAATTTCGTTTGGCCCCATGATCGTTCTCGTTCTTCCGAAACCGTCATACATGAATACTATTGCTTTTAATTTCCGGCAAAAGCTGAATGGTTTTCATCACGTCTTTTTAGCCAAATAATACCGGAAGTTTTTCAATATTTTTGATGCTTAACGTTTCCGTTCCCATCTGGGCGGAAGAAAGATTTTGTCTTTTTTAATTCCAAAAATTAAGACTTCTTCAATTTTGGCCGTTTTCTCGTTATCCTGCGGATCAAGCTGAAGATCAAGTCTAAGATTGTCTTCTACATTGATAATTTGTTGAAAATCTTTAAATCCCGAATTGGAAACCACCAAAGTATAAGAGCTTTTGGGAAGCGAAAACGAGTAAAACCATACTCATTGGTGACCACCGAAATGGTGGGATCTTCGGCTACTGTTATGGTTAACTCCAATCATTAATTCTCCGTTTTTCTGATCTTTTACGGTACCACTTATAGCATATTTGTTGGGCAAAAAGCAATGAATTAAAACAAGTAGCGGCCACAGAACCGGCGCGCTTTAAAGAGGTCATCTGCATTTGATATTTACTGGGTAAAGATATTGATTAAACACGAACGGCCTTGTTAAAACTATTATTAATTCATTAATTAATGAGTTAATATAATTATTGTCCATGGTCATTGAATCTAGCTTAAATATTGATATTATTACCGAACGAGATTCTTCGAGTATTATTTCACGAACAGTAAATTTTTATATTCAAACAACAAACCACTGCGAGATGCAGTGGTTTGTTGTTTGAAGAGCGTAACACTCTCATAAAATAT
>NZ_LMKA01000024.1 GCF_001421435.1 Chryseobacterium sp. Leaf201 | reverse complement strand
AACTTGTATTATTAAATAAAATATAATTACAATACTTTTTACATGATATAAATTAACAATCTGATAATATCACGCATAGCGTTTTTTTATATATTTGCCGCTTGAATCATTATTTACATGAAAAAAATTAATCTATTAATACTTTTTGTATTATTTTTTAAACTGGATGTTTTGCATTCGCAGCAAATCGACCGATTGTATTTATCTTTTGCCGCAACAGGGCGTGTTTATGACATAACGGGTATTACAGGTACGGTTTCACTGCCTGCTCCGCTGGCTTCACCGACGGCTAATCCCCTTGTAAATCTCAGTAATCTGGGAGTAGGGTATGATAATCCCGGAGGAAATCCCAATTCAGTAGTGTTTATCCACTCCGATATCGCGGCCAACAGTGCAGTTTATAAAAACGGAACACCGGTTACTCCGGCTACCACGCAGCCTAACGTCAGCATAGGAGGAATCGGGACCAATAACGTACCGGGGCCTTACTTTGGAAGGGTATACGGTTTCCAGTCCAATACAAAAACACTGTACCCAATTTATCCTGGCGGAGCAACACTGCCGATCACGGCCGCTGCAGGTGATACTGACTGGAATGCAGGATCAACATTTGGAACTGATACGTTCTTCGATTATGAGAACAACATCTATACATTCGTCAATAATTCTACAAATACCGCGCGATATTTATATAAAATTGCCATTGCCACAGGAATTGCAACGAAAGCCGCCCAGATTACCGGCCCTGTTGCAACCATTTCCGGCATCCGGGGAATGGCCTATCTGAATGGAGTTGTTTATACAGCTTCCCTTCTTGGAACCACGGACGGAACAGCAAATACCATCCAGATCAATACCATTAACATTGCTACAGGTGCTTCCAATACCGTTGCCACCATTAATGTCGGGAGCAATTTTGCCAATCTTGATTTAGCTTCCGTTCCTTATTACGTACCGTTTACCTTTACCTGTAACGGAGCGGCATTCCAGGGGAATTCATCATTCTCTACAGGATATGTGTCTACAAGAACCGTAAGGATTCCGATTACCAATGTATATGGTCCCGGTACTTACACCATCAATGTATCAGGTACAGATTTTGCCACTACTTCCCAGAATGTCACCATTAATACAGGCACCACCTTTATCGATGTGCCGGTTACTTATAACGGAACCGGTTCTGCGGGCCAGAAAACAGTTACCGTAAGGCTGGGAAATTCTTCAACCACCTGCTCGGTTACGGCCACTGCTGAAGCATCGTTCGGATGTAACTCCAATATGTATCTTTCGCAGGGCACTACGCTGTACAGAGTAAATACGGCGTCAAACCCATTTACCTATCCTACGGTAGGAACTTATACCGGAAATATCAACTCAATCGCCATCAATCCTGTGGACGGACTGATGTACGGAACGGTGGATGGCAGCAACACAATTGTGAGAATCAATGCTTCCGGTACTTTCACATTGCTGGGTGCTGTACCCGGGCTTCCGAACAATACTACGATCAATGCCGGTGAATTTGATCCGGCCGGAAATTATTATGTAAAACAAGCAGGTTCCAACACCACCCTGTACCGGGTTAATATTGCAACCATGAGCGCCACTGCATTAACGCTTTCACAGGCCGTAAATGTTTCAGATTTTGCCTACAGAATTGCTGATGGAACCTAAAAACAATTCATTATCCCNCGGCGAGAAAGTCTTCAGTTTTGCAACAGGTGTTTCCGTACTCTTGTTTTACGCATTTAAGCAGGTTCCAACACCACCCTGTACCGGGTTAATATTGCAACCATGAGCGCCACTGCATTAACGCTTTCACAGGCCGTAAATGTTTCAGATTTTGCCTACAGAATTGCTGATGGAAGACTTTATTCAGCATCTTCAGATACAGACGGAAGACTTCTGTCAATTGACCTTTCAACTATACCTGCAACGGTGACGTTTATCGGTACCAANTTCTGTAGCAGATGGGTTGCAAAAGAATGCCTGAACGTATGGCCTACAGAATTGCTGATGGAAGACTTTATTCAGCATCTTCAGATACAGACGGAAGACTTCTGTCAATTGACCTTTCAACTATACCTGCAACGGTGACGTTTATCGGTACCAATAGTACGGTAAGTCCTTTCGGAGCGATGTTTGCCTCTTCAACCGGCGAGGTTTACGGTTCCCTTAATACGGGAGGTTTTTACCAGTTCAACCTGATCAACGGGGAGAGAACACTTATCTCATCATCCCCTGCCAGCAACTCGAATGACGGTGCGCACTGTGTTACTGCTCCGATTGCTTTCAGTGCAGATCTTTATACAACGACAACGGACGGCGTATCCACTTACGCGCCGGGAACCTCTGTAACGTATACGGTGGTTGTAGGAAACAACGGGCCTTTCGGGGTTCAGGGAGCAACGGTTTCCGTACCTGTGCCTGCAGGAATTCCGGCAGCCAATATAACATATACTGCTGTAGGTGCCGGCGGTGCCACCAGTGCAGTTACCGGAACACAGAACGGCGCCATTAACGATCTTGCCAATTTACCGCTGAACGGTACGGTTACTTATACGATTACGGTAAATATTCCGGTAACGTATACCGGTAATTTAACCAGTACGGTTGCCGTTACCTCTCCGGCCAACAGTACGGACCCGAATACCGCCAACAATACGGCAACGGATACCAACGTACAATCCGTTTGCTATAATCCGGTAACCAATACCGCTGCCGGAATTGATACCCGACTGGGAATAACATTACAGAAAAACGCAAGTGTCGGAACCGGGAACTGGCCGTTTACCCGTAAGTCTGCCCATATGGCAATAGAATCGAATACACAGGGATTTGTGGTTACCCGTCTTGCAACCGCTAATTTATCAAACATCACAACACCTCAGGAAGGAATGATGGTTTTTGATACCACAGCAAAATGTTTAAAAATATACTCAGATGGTGTATGGAGATGTTTCTCGGTTCCATCATGCCCTTAATAAAAAAATATCAGCAATGAAAAAAGGAAAAATTTTCACAATCGCTTTACTTGCTTTTTCAGCATCTGCATTTTCACAGGTTATTATGGGGGATGCCATCGGTATAGCGGCAAATAAAACCAGTGTATTACTGGAATTTGCAAATACGAATAACAAAGGAATCATACTGCCCTACGTAAGAACATTACCCACAACTCCTGCACAGGGAACTTTACTGCTGGATGCCGTTAATGCTGCACAGGCAAGGATACGATACTACAACGGAACTTCATGGATTGATATGAGCGGGCAGAACGGAAATATTACGTCCGTTATGGCTACACAGCCTGCCTTAGCGGAAACCGCCACTGAAAAATTCATCATCGGTGCAACTTCTACTTCCGCAAACGGAGCCGTAGTTCTGGAATCTGCCAGTAAAGCCATGGTACTGCCTACGGTTACGGATGTCAATAATATCCCGAGCCCATCCCCGGGCATGATGGTGTACGTGAATAAAACCGGAGCCAAAAGATTAGCCGTTTATAACGGCGAAAGATGGTCATTCTGGGCAGCACAGTAAAATAAAACAATATTATTGTTATTACGGAAGAGTCCGGCTCATATTGAGCCGGACTCTTTGATTTAACCGTTAGCTGTTCAGTTCTTTATACCCTCAATACGATCTTTTAAGCACAAATCAGAATGAATTCGAGGGGTTTCTCTGCTTTAATCAGCAAAACTTAAACAAAGAAAGCACTCAAATTGAGTGCTTTCTATCATTTATCCGCGCCGGATCATTTTTTAAAATTCGATCGGGTCAAATTCTATGATTCCCTGTTCATGAAGTTATGACTTTACACCACGGTTTCAAATTCATTCCATGTAAAATTACCCGCACAAGTATACATTAAAACTGGCGGAATAACACCGATTTCTGTCCACCCATGGCACTTCTCAGTACAACTGGTGTAGGAGACATGGTAAGCGGATTTTTTATCGGCCCCGGAACCGGATCTGGACATTCCAGGATATCGAAAGTCACAGGATCCATACTTGTTACCCAGTTGCCATCAGAATCAATGACAAGATAGACCGGATCTGCAATATTGGCACTCAGCGTAATGGTAACCTTGTCTTTTCCGATCCAGGTCGTGGTCCATAAAGCTTCGCTCATACTTTGAAGCGAAGTAAATGCCTTGACGCCGGATATTTCAGAATGCATATCATATACAACAACCGATGCATCTGTAGTAGTTCCGTCATGGATTGAGCTTACCAGGCTTGCATTATCTCCTGTGGCTTCCAGCCAGTGCATCTGCCCGGCGGCGGCTCCCAGGAAGGTTTGCGTTTCATCTATACGCGCAGTGCACATCAACGTACATTGCGGTATAAGATTTCCATACGCAGCAGTTATCGGTGCAATGTAAAGTAACCAATAATGACTTGTATCTGTAGCTTTCAGGCATTCTGCTGCCAATGGTGAAGTTTTATCAAAAGTAAATTCATTATTATCCAGGTCAAAAAACGCTATGGTCTGATCTAAAACTTCTTTTACGGATAAGATATCTGTGTCATTATATACCGGGCTAAACACTGAACCGGAATAAAATACCAACGGATTATAATTGGGACGTACCAAGGCTATTGACACATTATCAAGCTGTGGCTGGGCATATTTGTAAAGGACAATATTATCACAGGTCCCAAAATCCGGAGTGCCTGAATAATGACCGTCATTGAACACCATGGTATCTTTATCCGCTGCCAGATACATATTGGTTTGCTGCTGGAAACTTGTTGCCCACTCCAGAAGAAAGACGCCATAGTCATATTTCTCTTTGGTATTCATTGCCGTGGCAAAAGCCAGCAAGTGCAGTCCGCGTACCAGACGCGCACGCAGACGTATGAATGCCGGTGCGTCCATCAGAGTGATAAGCGGCGTTCCGATAGATTCTCCCACCATGGCATTATGGATGCCTACCATGCATGCCAGCAGGTTGGTTTCACCTGCTGAAGCTTCCAGCATTGCAGTTGCCAGTTCCTGGGCGCCGTGTGTATCTGCAGGGTCAAGTGCTGCCATTTCCATGCTCCAGGTATCAATCGCGGTCAGCTTATCGTTCAGGCCGAGGCCTTCGATATCCTGCTCAATGTTCTTCAGTTCCTGGTAAATAGCATCCAGATCATTCTTAATGCCCTGCAGCGTCTGTTCAATCGCCTGCAGTTCATTAATAAGCTTCTCCTGAAATTCAGCAGTTTGCTGCGCGGCAAATACCGAATTGATCAGGCTGCCTATTGCTCCTACGCCTCCCAGGATGGGAGCCACTTTTCCGAAAATAGCAAGCCAGCCTGTATCCGCGTCGCCTAAATGGCTACTGCCGGCTGTTTGCAGACTGTTCTCAAAGTTCTCAATGGTTTTGTTTTTTTGTTCTTTCATAGACACACAAGATACTGTATTTTAAGCGATAACACTTCCTTTTCGTATTTTAATATTGTTAAGACTTTTCCTCTTCTTCAGGAACACCCTTTTTGACATTTCATTCAGGCTTTCTTTCATGTAAAAATTTTTTTTGTTCTCCCGAATTTATAAGACATTGCAAATCAATATATAAAAAAAAAATATATACCACATGTAATAGATGTAACACCTGAAATGTCTTTATTTATAGGAAATAAAACGATTAACAATAAGAATTTGATTCTTATAAATCTGCAGAACCATAGGTGAAAGGTCTTCTGTATTAAAACTTATCATATAAACAGCAATGAAGAAACTCTTATTTCTATTTTTAATGATTCATGTATTTTCATTCGGGCAAAAAAAGATCAATGTGAAGATAGATCCCAGGATTGAAGCAATCAGTATTTTTTATACTCTGGCAACCAGGGATACATTGGATAAAAAACCCACGCCATCCGTATATTACCGTCAATTTGATCAGTATTTCGAAAAGTACAGGCAGCACAGTTCATTAAACTGGTATCGAAATCTTGATACCTGGGACGGTTATGACCTGTCCAGCATAGGCCTCTACCTATCAGACAAATATCCTTTCAGATTGAAAATCCCCTATACAGGCAGTCAATTACGCAGCTGCGATATCAAAACATTCCTGGAAAAATTCAATGATTTTTATAAAGACTGTAAGGTTGATGATTTTATAAAGGCCCATAAAGCAGAATATTTAAGCATTACAGAATTTGCTCATGGTAAAATTAATGAAAGCGGGATCTTAAATGATGTTGACCATTTTTTTAATAAGCCTTCACAGGGAGAAATAGTCATTTTTGTCGATATCCTGAACAATCTGGGAAATAATGCCATCACCATTGATGACAAGAGTTTCAGAGGTAAAAAGATTTTTAAGCTGGCTTATCTTAAAGATGATGATAGGGTACAGACCAATGATACCGAAGTTCAATTTATACCGTTGCCCAATGTGGTGATTCATGAAATATCACATCTGTATGTAAGTGATTTTATTCCTTTGTACAGGGAAAGATTAACTAAAAAAAGAAATATTTTTTTAGTAACATCAAAAGGAGAAAAACTAAAAGAAAAAGATTGGGAAAATGAGGCTGATGAATTGATTGTGAGAATCTGCGTATCCAAAATACTGGGCGAAAAATATGGTCCTGAAGCCGAATTGAAAGAGGTTGAAAATCAGTCAAAACACTTTAAATATTTTAAAGAATTAAATCTGTTTTTCAATAAGTATACCCAGCATAAAAATAAGTACAGCAGCATATCACAGTTTTATCCTGAAATTGTTAATTATCTGGAGAACTTAAATTGATATTGTATATCCTGTTCTTATTGAGATTTTTCAAAATCAGTTTTCATGGTTCAGTGCTGGTTTCTGCTGGCTGAGCTGATAAATCCTTCTATTCTATTTCTATTGATTCAGATACCGTTTAAACCAATCCTTTTATTATTTCCCTGCAATTTTCGGACTGCTGAAAAATACCGACAGGTATAACAGTAGAAAAATTATATACCCAACGAGTATTACTCCTAAAATTACGGAAGGAAATCCGTTTTTAATGTTCCATTTTAACAGGGCTACGCCTCCTACTGCAAATTGTGCAAGATTTCCCATATAAAGTGCCTTACCATAAATTCCGCCCATGATTACGGTTCTTGACATCCAATTGGTAATGCCGAAGCCGAATAACAATCCTCCTAAGACCTGAATGATCAACAGAACATATTCATTTTCATCAATTGTAAAATTTTTTAAAACTTCATCCGGAATAAATATGCAGAGTAAAGCGATCAGTGCTAAAAATATGCTGCTGGCTGACTGTATTAATTTACTGTTCATTGTTTTGTGATACTTACGTTTATTTTAGTTTATTAATTTGTTATTCAATCTCAATCCTGTTGTAAGCCATCCACCGTTTCAAATTGCCAACCATTCTTTTTAAATGATCTTCATTCAGGAAAATATTCGTCCAATAATCAAATCTGTCACACTGGACACTTATGTAATAGGTCATTATTGATAAACAGGCAAAGGGCAAAAAATCTTGTTCCGGCCTGCTGATTTCAGTTACAGTCCCGTAACCTTTTATGAAGCTGTCTGCCTTTTCCTGATATTCCTCTTCGTTTAAATGCGTTGCAAATAACTGAAACAGGAAATAAGAAATGTCAAAGCATAAGTAGCCGTTGCCACAAAAATCAAAGTCGAAAAATGTAATTTCTTTTTCATTGTCAATATGCAGATTGTCAAACCAAACATCAAGATGAACGGCTCCGTATCTCATTTTCTGCCTGTCGGTATTTTCCATTTTCAGCGTTAAAAAGGCAGATAGGTTTTCCAAAAATTCAATTTCGCCAATGTTTGTACTGTAGAATTCTTTTGTCCTTAAAACAGGGTTCTTAAGCAGGTTCCGGGCATCGTAAGAAATTCTCATCAGTCCGAAATTTTCTGTCGACTGATGAACTTTTGCCAAAGCCTGCCCAATCAGGAAACTTGTCTGGTGTGAAAATTTTGCAGTCTTTGTGCCTTTAGCATACGAAAATAAAACACCAAATCTTGTCCCTTCCGGGGCTTCAATTTCCTGAATAAATTGGTTGGACTGATCAGCTATCGGAAAAGCAACCTGCCGGTCTTCTTCTTTTAAATGAAGTAAAAGCCTTAATTCTTCTTCAATTTCTGATTTTGTCCGCCAGTTATGCGTGTAAACCCTAAAAACATATCTTTCCTCGTCATCATGGACCATGTATAAATGATTCATAGCAAGTCGGAATATGCTGCATTCCGTTTTGTCGCTTAGCCCATATTTTCGTTGAATCAGTTTGCCAAGTGCGTTTGGTGAAAGCGTACTGTTTATTGCCGGGAACTTCTCTGTCATCAGTTATAAATATATGCTATGGCGTTAACATTTTTAGCTTTACACCTGTTACATCGTTTTTTTAGATTTTTATTGATCTGCGTTATATTAAATAAAAGGACTCGTTACTTATTTCACAACGGTTAAAATATAACGTTCATTTTGTTTATGTCATTAACATCCTTAAGCCAACAAAACTCCCCTACTTTTCAGGTTTCACTTCGTTTGACAGGCTTCTGAACTTCAATTAAAATACGGTGGCAAAAATAGAAAAACATTTCCGTTCGATTGTGAAAAATACTCATGCATATGATTAATAAAATCACAATACTGTTTTTACAGATCATGAATGTACTTTCTTTAGAATGTAACCGTCATTTTAAAATTTTATTTTCCCGCCGTCTTCCTATGTAATTTCTGTGTTCCTTATTTAAAGTTTATTTTGAGTAATCTGATATCATCTGTTCATTTCTGATGAAGTAACTGTATTATCCATGAACTTTATCAGCGGCTTGCCGCTACTCTTTGCTTCCTTAAAATCTGAAAGTATTAATAAAAATTTGCGTTTAATTAAGATGTTTTTTTTAACGCAAAGATTATCTTTCTGTGCGTTTATTCTGTTCATTTTGCTTCTAAATTTAAATTTTTATTTGAATCAGCGAACCCTTGCGGGTTTGCCCTGATGCAAAACGAACCAAAAGATCAAGACCTGGATTCTTCCGCTAAAAATAAATCCTGTTCACTAAAAATTCTAAACTTGCGTGATAACGAGATTATTCTTCGGTTCAAAACTTGCCTCACGCTTCGGACGGAAGAATTTTCTTAACGTTCACAGGCTTCATTTTCTTAACGCTTAGACTCCTATGTCGTTTTTTACCGGCAGTCGGTATTATGATTTTCAAGGTTTTCTATGTAATCTCATATCATCTGTTCTCAACCGAAATAATGGAAACAATAAAAATCAAAGATTTTTAAGAGCTTAAGTGTTCTTCTTATTTTCAAAGCGGTTATTTTACCTGTTCTAAAGTGTAAAATATTTTAGCATTTTCGATTTATAAGTCTATTTATTCGTTCATTTTGCCTTGATGCAAAACGAACCAAAAAATCAAGACCTGGATTCTTCCGCTAAAAATAAATCCTGTTCACTAAAAATTCTAAACTTGTGCGAAATCATTTTTTGGTGAATACACACTGGTTTCCTCGCACTTCGGACAGTAGAATTTTCTTAACGTTCACAGGCTTTATTTTCTTAACGCTTCAGACTCCTATGTCGTTTTTACTGGCAGTCCATATACATCTCAACATTGCNTTTTTGGTGAATACACACTGGTTTCCTCGCACTTCGGACAGTAGAATTTTCTTAACGTTCACAGGCTTTATTTTCTTAACGCTTCAGACTCCTATGTCATTTTTTACCGGCAGTCGGTTTTGTAATTTTAGTTTTTTTATATAATCTGTTATCAATCGAAATAATAAAAATCAAAGATTTTTAAAAACTTGAGTGTTCTTCTTATTTTCAAAGTGGTTATCTTACCTGTTCTAAAGTGTAAAATATTTTAGTAATTCTGATTTTGCAAACTATCTCATCCGTTCATTTCTGATGAAGCGGACGTATCAGCCAGGCGCTTTATCAGCAGCTTGCCGCTATACCTTTGCTCACTTAAAATCTGAACGTATTATGAATAAATCTTTGCATTTAATTATTTTTTAACGCAAAGATTATCTTTCTGTGCGTCTATTCCGTTCATTTTGCCTTGATGCAAAACGAACCAAAAGATCAAGACCTGGATTCTTCCGCTAAAAATAAATCCTGTTCACTAAAAATTCTAAACTTGTGCGAAATCATTTTTGCCTTGATGCAAAACGAACCAAAAGATCAAGACCTGGATTCTTCCGCTAAAAATAAATCCTGTTCACTAAAAATTCTAAACTTGTGCGAAATCATTTTTGGTGAACACACACTGTTTTCCTCGCACTTCGGACAGAAGAATTTTCTTAACGTTCACAGGCTTTATTTTCTTAACGCTTCAGACTCCTATGTCGTTTTTTACTGGTAGTCGGTGATGTATTTCTGGTGTTCTTTACCTGTTCTAAAGTGTAAAATTTTAGTAATTCTGATTTTGCAAATCTATTTCATCCATTCATTTCTTATGAAGCGACTGTATTATCCATGAGCTTTATCAGCGGCTTTGCCGCTACCTCTTTGCTTCCTTAAAATCTGAAAGTATGATGAATAAAAACTTTGCGTTTATTTTTTTTACGCAAAAGTTTTGATATTGCTGGTAAGATTCAGTTTATGGTTAAAGAAAAAATGGTATTAACGTAAAACTGCAGCATGTCCTAAACACCCATCAGCAATGATTTTTATCATTTATTTTAATTTGTTCTAAATAAATTCTGTATCCGCCGATTAAATTTCTATTTTTGCGGCTGATTTGTTTTTAGACCACTAAAATAATGACACTCAGGATTTTATCATTTTTATTCTTAATGCCTTTCGGCACCTTACTTTTATTCTCCCAAAATGAGAAAATACAGCTCATCATCCATACATCCGGTGAAAACCAGCATGAACTAGGCAGTGTTTCTGTAAAAAGCAATGAAAATTCATCACTTACCAACGAAAAAGGAGATGCCGTCCTCTTCCTAAGCAGGGGCAGGCATCATATCATACTTACGCATTCAAATTACCAGGAAAAGGAACTGGATGTGAGTTTAGATGTTTCAAAAACAATGAATATCCAGCTTCAGGCCATAGATAAACTGGAGGAAGTGGTCATGTTTTCAAAAGAAAGCACAGGATTGACGACAAAGTCTGTCATCGATCGTAAGGCAATGGAACATCTGCAGCCGTCAAGCTTTTCAGATCTGATGGAGCTTTTGCCGGGCGGATTGGCAAAGACGCCTGCCCTGAGCATCAACAACAGGCCCACCATTCGTGAAAACCGCGGTGACATGAGCAACGGACCCGGACAATACGATACCTCATCTCTTGGCGTGCAGTTTATGGTTGACGGAAACGTAATCAATTCCAATGCAGACATGCAGGTTTCTTTAGACAGCCGTCGGGTTCCGGATGGTCCGGCATTAAGAAGAGAAACGGCAACCACCGGAGTTGATATGAGAACGATCTCAACCAATGACATTGAAAGGGTGGAAATTATCCGCGGGATCCCCTCTGCTTCCTATGGCGACCTCACTTCAGGCCTTATAAAGATTGAAAGGAAAATTGGAGCCTCCCCGTTGCAGGCAAGGTTTAAAGCAGACGGTTTCAGCAAACAGTATTACGTAGGAAAAGGCTTTAAAATTTCCGACCGCTGGCAGATCACTGCCGGGGCAGACTTTTTAGATTCCAAGGCAAACCCTACAGATGATTTTGAAAATTACCAGCGTGCTACGGCTTCCATCCGTTCCAGGAAAAAAGGTTATCTCTGGTCTAAGCCATTGGAGTGGCGTTCAGGCATCGACTTTTCCACCAATATTGATGTTAAGAAAAACGACCCGGACAATGGCGTTCCTGATATAGACCGCTACAGGCAGACCAGAACGAGAGTCAGCTTTACCAACAACTTCGTATATAGCTTAGACCCTTCCTCCGTCTTCGATAAGGTTATTTTAAACACCGCCATCCGCCAGGGATTCGAGAACATTGACCAGACCAAACTGGTACAGTTATCCGGGCCGAGATCTTTTTCTTTGGCTACCGAACAGGGCGAGAATGTTGGCGTGTTCCCGACGCTCAGGTACATCAGTGAGTACAGTACAGAAGGAAAACCGCTGGATATTACGGCACTTCTTCAGGCTACAGGAAGCAGGAACACGTTTGGGGTTACCCATAATTATGAAGCCGGTTTAGACTGGAGGTTTTCCAAGAATAACGGCAGGGGCTTAATTTACGATATGAATTCACCGTATGCCGCAACTTTTACCAATTCAAGGCCGAGGCCGTTCAATGACATTCCAGCCTCTAATTTACTGGCAGCTTTCCTGGGAGACCAGATGAGTTATGCCTTAGACCAGCATAAATTTACTTTGTATACCGGCTTCAGGTTTTCCAGACAGCTGGGAATGGATCCGTCTTATGCCATCAGCAAAAAAGTTTTTGTGGAACCGAGATTGAATTTACAGTACAACCTTCCGCACCTGATGATTGACAATTTCCCTTTAAAAACGGATGTTACTTTAGGATACGGTCAGTTCTACAAGCAGCCTACCCTTCTGATGCTTTACCCGAACCGGGAATTCTGGGATTATACGCAGCTTAACTATTATCACAATGATGCACAGTACCGCTACGTTAATTTTATGACCTACGTGCAGAATACGGAAAACAGAGCCATTGAAGCGGCAAAAAGCATCAAAAAAGAAATAAGGCTTGACCTGTCTTACCGGAACCATACGCTGTTCTTCACGTATTTTAAAGAAAATATGACGAACGGCTTCCGGAATATGCTTCATACAAAACTTCACACCTACAAGCAGTATGATGCCTCGCAGGTAGACCTGTCGCAATGGAACAACGGGCCGGATCTTAATGCTACGCCCTACACGGTAAAGCAGAATATGGGTGAATATGCAGTTACGGAAAACGGCAGCGAAACACTGAAGAGCGGGATCGAATTCGGGTACAGCTCACCACGTATCAAAGCTATTAATACACGGTTCACCTTAAGTGCCGCTTATTTCAAAACCCAGTACAGAAACTCAGTCCCGTTTCTATCTAAGCCTCCGGGATCAGTGGGTGCAGACGGATTCCCTTATTACGGGATTTACCAGAATGATGAGGGATACGTTAATTCCAATATGAATTACAACCTTTTTATCGATACTTATCTTCCCAGCCTTGACCTTACGATCTCGGCATCTTTCCAGGGAAGCGTGTTTGACCGTCAGAGAAAAGACCGGAGAATTGCAGAACCTATATCCTATTACGGTATTGACGGTATTATCCACCCTTTCACCGAGGCAGATAAAACAGATACCTACAAGCAGTGGCTGGTGCGGAATGTTTCGGTAACCGATAATATGCCTAAAGATTACACCTTTACGGTTGTGGGGAACCTGAAAATTACGAAAAGCATCTATAAGGCAATCAGGACGTCTATGTTTGTAACCAGGATGTTCAATTACAGTGCTCCTTATGTCTTCAATAATGTAACGGTGTACAGAAAAGGAGAAAATACCCCGTATTTCGGGATGGAACTTAATTATAATTTTTAAATATATACAGAACAATATGAAAAAAAGCGTTATCATGCTAAGTTTAGCAGCAGCAATGGCAACCGGGTTTACCGTAACTTCATGCTCAAGCGATGATGATTTTGGCGTAACCGCAAAACAGAACGGCGTACTGACCCTGAACGTTACCGGCGAAGGCATCACGGCTTATAAAGGCATTAACATTGAGATTACCGAACTTAATACAGGCGCTGTCATTAAGCAGACGCTTGAGCCTAACGTAACTACATTTTCATTTGATCTCCCTTACGGATCTTATAAAATTACAGCCAACGGTGTGGTGATTGCCAACAGTGAAGAAGCAAGGGCAGCCGGTGTGGGACAGACCGACATTACGTCTGCGGTAACCAACCTTACCATTCCTCTGTTTGTAAAAAAATTCCATGAAGATTTTATTATTGAAGAAGTATTTTTCACAGGGATAAAAACGCCGGATAACAAAAATTACAATTCCAGCCGCTATTTTAAGATCACCAACAATACGAACAAGATTCTTTTTGCGGATCAGCTGATCATCGGCCAGTCTGAGTTCCTTACCACAGATGATAAAAGCCCTACTCCATACAATCCCAATTTGTCTTTTGCCGTAAAAGGCGTCATGGTATTGCCGGGAACCGGAAACCAGTATCCTGTTCAGCCGGGGGATTTCATCGTGATTGCAGATAACGCCATCAACCACAAGCAGAATACCAGCACCGCCTACGATCTGCATAATTCAGATTTTGAGTTCCCATCTACAAACCCGGCTTTAGGGCAGGTGGATAACCCAAGTGTCCCGAATGCTGAGGTGATTTATACGCAGATGCAGTTCAATATGTTTTTCCTGCACAACAGAGGTTTTGAAAGTTATGTAATTGCACGGTTCCCGACAGGTGAAAATAAAGATTCATTCCTTCAGAAATTCAAGTATGATTACACTTACCAGAACAGCGCCGGTACAGTTACTTCAAAAAGTGCTTATGCAATCCCGAATTCCTGGATTATTGATGCGGAAAACAATTCTGTACCGACCAAATTTATTCACACCCTGACCTCTGCAGGCATGGATTCCGGATGGGCATCCGTGGGCGCTACAGATAATGATGCCAACCGCTACGGGAAATCCGTAAGGCGTAAAACATCGGGTACCCTGTCTAACGGTAAAAACCTGTATATGGATACCAACAATTCCACCAATGATTTTACCAAAGATGCAGTACCGAGTTTAAAAGATGGTATTGACCATAATAAATAACATGATGTTCAATTTAAAAAGTTCTTTACTGCTGATGGCTGCCGTCCCCACTTCACTGTTTGTAAAAGCGCAGGACAGCACGCGGATCTTCACGAAGATTAACAACCAGTACAGCATCGAAAGAAATTTCAGAAGTCAGTTTTACTATAATCCGGCGAATAAACCGGATTATAGTTCTTCATCATTTTCAGAATTCAGCATCGGCTATCACGATGACCACCGGAAGGTATACCGTGAACAACTGGGTGCCGGCGACAAAGGGCTTTCCGTAAGCGCATCTTCATTCCTGAAACTGAATACAAACCGCTCCGTCTGGGGTGAAGCCAGCTATCAGAACCTGAAGAAAAGGCCGTTCCGATGGAATGAAAACCTTGATTACGAACGTATCGCCCCTTACATCACCGCAGATTCGCTGGGCGGAACCCTGAATGTGGAACGGTATTTTTTTGCAGGAGGCCTGTCCCAGAAAATCAACAGATGGACGTTGGGCGGTGAAGTAAGTTATCTTGCCCAGCTCGGCTACCGCAGCCGTGACCCGAGGTTGAAGAGTACCACGTCAGACCTGTCCGTAAACTCAGGCGTAAACTATAAAGTATTCCGGGAATATGAGGTCGGAGTTTTCGGGACCGTTAACAAATACACCCAAAACAGTTCGCTTACTTTCCAGAGCGTCCTGGGGAAACCTTTTGTATACCAGATGACAGGTTTGGGCAATTCCAATTACTTTTTCAGCGGAGGGGTAAATCCGTCGCAGACTTTCGAGGAATTCGGGTATAAAGGTGGGATCCAGATTTCGAATAAACAGGGAAAAGATTTTTATCTGAAAGCTTCAGCCGGACGCTCAAACAACACGAAAAGCCACAAGGACAAAGGTTCAAATACATCTTTTGAAATTTCAGAACTGGAAAACAAAAATTTCGAACTGGAAGGCGCTAAATTTTTAACACTGAAAGAAAAACACAGGATCGGACTTTCGGCGAACTATAAAGCCGTGGTAAGAACAGGTTCAGAATTCGGGTATTCCGTAAATACAAGTGCTACCGAACAGATCTTCAAAAGGCAAGCCTACCGCTCAGAGAATTTTATGAGTTCCGTAAAAGTTCTTTACCAGTACAGCCAGGATGATTTTACAGTGAGTGCATCCCCGTTTTTCGGATATGAAGAAATTAAGGAACGGAATCTTTATCCGAATTCCGGACAGAAATTTGAATATTCCTATCTGGGCATAACAGCAGATTACCGTCAGTCAATTAACTCAGATCAGATGATCTCCTTCCGGCCTTATTTTTCAAAACGGACGGTTAACAAATCCATCAATGCTTTAAGCATGACGGCAAGCAAGGAAATCAATGAGTGGATTCTGCATGATTATCAGTTCCAGGCAAGTGATATTACCACTTTCGGTGCTTCGCTGAGGTACGATATCAAACTTGAAAAACTCCCTGCATTCTTTGTCTGCGCAGAATACCGGACGCAGAAAATTCAGGAAAAAAACAATAATTTTGCCGGCGCAAGCTTAGGAATTACATTTTGAAATGAAAAAAGGTATTTATTGGGGTTCGGGTTTAATGG
Source organism: Chryseobacterium sp. Leaf201 (assembly GCF_001421435.1). Taxonomy (GTDB): domain Bacteria; phylum Bacteroidota; class Bacteroidia; order Flavobacteriales; family Weeksellaceae; genus Chryseobacterium. Next base: position 65,497 of record NZ_LMKA01000024.1, on the reverse strand, counting down.
TCATTTTCCTATGGAGTTTTACTTCAAAAGTGAGCACAGACCTTTCCAACATTCAGGATCCGTCCATCGAAGACATCGTAAAAAGCTATAAAAAGGCCATTGAAGAATGGCCGAAACCGAATATTGACAAAGGCGTAAAATGGAAGGAGTTTGCCCCGCTTAAAAGTGATTCAGCATATTTTGCCGAACAGGAAAAACCGAATGTCATTTTAGGTAAAATGCTTTTTTTTGACCCTAAACTGTCCCAATCCAACCAGATTTCCTGCAGTACCTGCCACGATCCTGAAATGGGCTGGTCAGACAGAAGGCGTGTTGCCCTGGGAAATGACCATCTTCTCGGGAGCAGGAATACCATGTCGCTCTATAATATCGCGGAAAGAACTTCTTTTTTCTGGGACGGAAGGGCTAAAACCCTTGAAGAACAGGCATCCGGGCCTCTGGGCGCACACCATGAAATGGCAATGGATGTAAAGACGCTGCCGGCAAAAATCCAGGGCATCGCAGGCTACCGCACCCTTTTCAAAAATGCATACGGAACCGAAAAAGTAACGTATGACAACATTGTCAAAGCAATTGCCGATTTCCAGAAGACCATTAAAAGCCAGCCGAGCCGTTTCGACAGATTCCTGGAAGGAAAACACAGCTCGATGTCTGATGAAGAAATATACGGCATGCATATCTTCCGCACCAAGGCACGCTGCATGAACTGCCATAACGGGCAGTACCTTACCGATGAATCTTTCCACAATATAGGGCTCACTTATTATAAAAGAAAATATGAAGACCTTGGATTGTACAACATTACCCGAAAGCCGGAAGATGTAGGAAAATTCAAAACGCCCCAGCTGAGAGACCTGATGCTTACCCAGCCCTGGATGCACAACGGCCTGTTTGATAAACTGGAAGGCGTGGTGAACATCTACAACAGCGGAATGCACCAGCTTGACCCAAATTCAGAAAAAAAATTATCGGATCCGCTTCACCCTTCCGCAGATTCTCTGCTGAAACCCCTGCATCTAAATAAAGACGAGGTCAAGGCTCTGGTTTCTTTCCTTACCTCGATGTCCGGGACAAAATACAAAATGAGAAGACCTGAATTTCCTGTGAAATAATAAAAATTACATACAATCTTTGTTTTTTACCGATCTTAATTTTTCATAATCATCTGTCTGATTTCAGAAAACTATCCTTATACTTCTGAATGAATTTTCTCAAAGTAATTTCCCAGACTGAGAATTCGGGCGTGGTTTAAAGGGTTTACATAGTTCAGAAACATCTGTTCCGTACTGTGTCCCGTTGCCTGTATCAGCAGCGGTGTAGGAATTTTGCCGTAAAAGTTGGATGCAAAGCTTCTTCTTCCGATATGGCTGCTGATATTCTGCCATTTTTCTACCTGTATTTCCTTTACACGGAACCCCACCCTCTTTCTTACCCGCACCGGCTTGGTGATCCCTGCCAAAAAAGCAACCTCTTTAATCTGCTTATTATAAAGGCTGTTTTCAAGAGGCGGCGGAAAAGAATTATCATATTTTTCAAGGATATTCAATACAATAGGATGAAGGGGCAGGATGATTTCCTTTCCTGTTTTCTGCTGCACAAAGGAAATACACTTCTTACAGTCTATCTCTACAACCTGCCTGATATGAAAACGCATAAAATCTGAAATCCGCTGTCCGGTATAGCAGCTTATCAGAAGCCAGTTTTTGGCCTGCTGCAGATTTTCCGGGATACTTGCCTGCCTGATTTTTTTAATTTCCTTCTCATCCAGGGTCATGATTTTTCCGGCAGTCTTGACTTTCGGGATCTCCAGCTGTTTCACATTTGTCCGGATTCCTCTTTTTTCAGCAAAGTTCAGAATGGTTTTAATGAACCCTGCAGTTCTGTTCAGTGTACTTTCTGTATATTTTTCTTCCCTGCCGAAAGCATAGAATTTAGGAAGAAAAAAATTATCAATCTCTTCAATAAAAATATGTCTGGAGAGAAAGCCTTCAAACTTTTCAATCAGGCGTATAAATACCTGATACCTGCGGTAAGTAGAAAGGCAGATTAAATTCTTCTTCATCTTCAGATACTCTTCCATTATAGAAAGAAGGGATCCCTTCGGATATGAAAGAGCTTTTTCAGAACATATTTTATGTATAAAAGCGGAAATCGTTTTTGCAGAAGAACCGGACTTGCTTTTTAATAACTCTGAGATGCCTGTTTTTATGGCATTCAGGGTAATGTTAAGCTTTTTATATTTTTTACAGTAAATATCTACGGGCCGCTGTTTTTCCGGGTCCCAGTCTTCCCGCGGAATTTTAAGCGGAAGGCAGAATTTATGCATTATATTTCCGGTATCATCTGAAACAAAAGAAAGATAAATTCGGTATCCGGAAATGGTCTTTTTTTGGGATAAAAAAAATAAAAACTTCATACGTAAATACATATTCTTTAGTTACGCCCAAAAATAACTCAAATTTTTAGTCTTTTATAGACTAATGTTGCAAAGATAATAAATAATTATCATTTCCAGACTCTGAAATTAATAAAATATTATCAATTAAACAATTACACCATTAATTTCAGTTAATTTAATTGGAATATCAATACCACATAATTCACACCAACTCAAATAACTCTAATTTTCAAGGTGTTTATTTCGGTAAAATATTCACACATAGTCAGATAAATTTTCACATTAGTCTATAAAAGACTACAGTTAAAAAAATAAAATTATCCACATATGATTTAATAAAGATAAATCATATCTAAAATTTTAAAAAATGAAAAGAAAATTATCTGTCATAGCCGTTCTGTGCTGTTCTGTTTTAGCATATTCCCAGGTGGGAATCAATACCCAGGCTCCACAGGCAACCCTGGATGTGACCGCTAAAAATACCAACGGGACTACCCCCGAAGGATTCATTCCTCCCAGGCTTACCGGCAACCAGGTCCAGGCTGCGGATGCACAGTACGGAGTTAACCAGAGGGGAGCGATCATCTATATCACGGCACCTGTTACTTCATCAAGCACTAAGACGGCAAACATTACCTCGGAAGGATATTATTATTTCAACGGAAGTTTATGGCAAAACATGGGTATTTCATCTGCCCCTTCTTTGATTCTTCCAAATTATGCAAATAATGGAGCAGGAATTACCCTTACCCCTTCCAACTGGTTAAATTGGAATTATACAGGCACATCTATCACCTTACCGGCCAACAGCAAATATATTATAAACCTTACACAATTTTTGCGTATTGGTACTATGCCAGCAAATCAATCTTTTAGGATAACCACATCTTTTGCAGATAGTAATACTGCAACATTTTCGCCTTCTCCTGATTTAGTATTGGCACAATATAGTACTTCATCCTGTGGACCCCTATCTATTCATGGCGAATTACAAGGAAAATTTATAATTAATAATATATCATCCAATCCTAAAACCTATTATTTTTTTGCAGGATCAGCAAATGTTATCGGTTATACTGATCCAATTACTAATTTTGGAGGTAAGACATATAATATTGATATAATGTATGCTACACGGGTTAATTAACTTTATGAACTATGAATCATTAAATATTGCCTGGCCGATTGCTTCTATAGGATATATAATCCAAAATATTAAATGCTTTTCCCAAGCAATACTAATAAACAGCAGTGTAAATATCCAACATCCAGAAATCATAATTATGGTTTCCAAGCATCATTTATACTTTGCCTAACCGTAACACAAATTTCAGATATCAACGGCTTCCGGTATTCACCGCTTTTACCGGAAGATTCCGATAAACAACTAAGCGGAAACAAATATCTAAATCATTGTCATTATTTAACTGTAAAATCTTTACAATCATGAAAAAAAACTTATCTGCTGCAGCTACCTTACTGTTTTCAGCTGCTGTATATTCCCAGGTGGGAATCAACACCCAGACCCCAAGAGCGACACTCGATGTGACTGCGAAAATTAACGATGGAAGTCGTGCAGAAGGTATTATTCCTCCCAGACTTACTGGTGATGCCTTGCATATTGCTGAACTGAATAATGTATATGGAGATGCACAAAATGGTGCGCTGGTTTTTGTAACTGCCGCCGCAACAGCAGCAAACCAAATAGGACAAACTTTGAATCTTACCTCTACCGGTTTATACTATTTCAACAGTACAGGAAACAGATGGATGAGATTTGGAGCGGAGGGCATTCCTTTTGCTGCAATATCTGGATTAAATTGCAGCTCACCTTCCAATAATGGTACGCTCAGCCCAGGTACGTTGGCTTCAGGCGTTTCAACTTCCATACCATATAACGGAGGGAACGGTGGCACATATTCCTCTCAATCTATTCCTTCTACCGGGGTAACCGGTCTTACAGCCACACTTTCGGCAGGTGGTGTAGCTAATGGAAATGGTATGGTAACTTATACAATAAGTGGCACTCCGTCGGTTGCGGGTAATGCAAAATTTGCAGTCACATTAGGGGGACAAAACTGTACATTCACACGCACAGTAGCTATTCCGGCAGCAGCGGTGACTGCACTCAATTGTAATTCAGCTGGCTACATCGGGACATTGATCTCCGGCAGTTCGGCTACGGGAATATCTAGCACTATTCCATATAGTGGAGGAAACGGAGGAACATATGCTTCGCAATCTATTGCTTCTACCGGTGTGACCGGTCTTACTGCCACGCTTTCGGGAGGTAATATCGCAAACGGGAATGGCTCCTTAAATTATGTGATCACCGGTACACCTTTATCAGCTGGTACTGCGGTCTTCAATATCAACTTAGGTAGTCAAAGCTGTTCTTTCACACGTACCGTAACAGCACCTGCTACAGTAAGTGTACTGGATTGCGGTAATGCGGCGCAAAACAAGAATTTTGACATCAACCAAGACGCAAATGCTTTAGGTGTAACCTTATCTTTACCATACATAGGAGGTAATAGCAGTGCCTACCCAACACAAACTATATCTTCAACAGGTGTAAGCGGATTTACGGCAACCCTAGCTCAAGGTACTGTTAATAATGGTAGTGGAACATTGACTTTTAACATCAGTGGAACCAGTACTCAGAGAGGTGTTGCAAGATTTGTAGTGTCAATTGGCGGACAGAGCTGTACGCTAAATATGAACGTTGGATGTGGAGCATACATAGCACCTGGGCAATGGAAAGCGTTTATGTGCCATAATTTAGGTGCAGACACGAGTGCAGACCCATATACTCCTGCTGCAGCAATACATGGAGCTAAATATCAATGGGGAGCTACAACAGGTCTTACTGGCCGATACGTATCGCAGGCACAAGATCAATCAAACAGTGGAAACATATCAGGATGGAGTAATAATATTCTTCCTTCTGGCACCTGGAGCAATTCGGTTAAAACAACTAGTGATCCGTGCCCATCTGGCTATCGTGTACCAACAGCGGTACAATGGACGGCCATAACAGATAACAACACTGTTGTAAAGATAGGATCTTGGTCTGATGACAGCAGTAATTATGGAACGGCTATTAAATATGGAGACCTTTTACTTCCTGCTGCTGGTTTGCGATATGGTTCTTCAGGATCTCTTTGGAGAAGAGGGGAAAGAGGTGTTTATTGGAGCAGTACTTACGAGAATGGAAATCCAGTGGCATTAAGTTTTACAGATCAAACTGGAACTGATGCGGTCTATAACTATGGCAGCGGCTATGCAGTTCCTATTCGTTGTATATCTCAATAACGATTTGTGCTAAAAATAATATACGAATTGTTTTAAAATCCCAAGAAATAGCTATTCTATTTCTTGGGTCTAAACAATTTCCCCATCTAAATACTCATCTAATTCTAATCTTATAATTTATTAATACAATTGTATATGGTTATAATCAATAAATTTTTTATTGCTTTTTTATGCTTGATCTTCTGCAATGTTTCTTCGCAAATAATTTCAATGAGTTTTCCAAAATTTGCAGGACAAACTTATATGTTCTTACTCTTTCAAGGTAATCAGACCATAAAGCAGGAAGGCATAATTCCAGCATCCGGCGATTTTAACCTAACTATACCGAAAGGCCTTATACCTTATACCGGTATGGCAAGATGGCTACTTACAAATTCTAAAGATGGTGGCGGACTGGATATGATCATCAATGCGCAGGATTTCTCAATTACTTGTAATGAGCCATTACCAAACAACAGCAATATCATTTACAAAGGACCATCACAAACGCCGCAACTTAATCGCTTGAATAAAGAGCAGGCTAGCATTTTAAATCGATATGCTGCAATGCAAATGGCAGTTCAATCATTTACTCCGAATCATGCACAGTATAAAATGTTTCAACAAGAACTAAATGAGCAGCAGCATTCCTACCGAAATTTTCACGAAAAAGCAAGTGCAAGTGGACAATATGATCAAATTTTTTTAATGATTACTAATATTACCCGTGGTTTAGGACCAGAACTCACAGAAGATCCTAAGATAAAAGCTAATATGATCGCCATGTATATCGCTAATGATCTCGATTGGAATATACTTTATACTTCGGGACATTGGTCTACAGTTATCGATATGTGGACAAATGCTCATGCCACTGTGATTCAGCAACCGGAACGCTTTATAGCAGATTTCGTAAAGATAGGCAATCAGTTAAATAATAAAAGGATGTATGCCGACTGGGCAGCACAGGTTTCCCGGTCGCTTTCACAAGCAGGAAAAGATATGCTGATCAGCGCTGTAGCACCTTACGTTACCGGATCCGGAAAAATACTTAATTACGAAGATGATTTGGCAGCATATACAAAAGGAAACCCAGGAACACTGGCTCCGGACCTTTATTTCGGAAAAGATATCCTGAAAGCAACTGAACTGTCAAAAGATGATTATAAAAAAACGCTTTTACTTTTTTATGATTCAGAGTGCGGACACTGCGAACGTGTTTTGCACCAAATTCCACTTCTATACTCTAATTTCAAAGACAAAAAGGTAAGAATCGTATCTATTTCGGAGGATCGGGACGAAGAGGTATACAAAAGTAAATTACAAAACTTTTTGTGGAAAGACCATTACCACGATACTGGTTCAATAAATAGCAGAAATTATGGAATAGGAGGAATGCCTACTCTAGTTTTAATTGATAATCAAGGCAAAATTTTGCTGAAAACTGCCTCTATTGAGGAAGTGATGATAAAGATTTAAATTAGACAAGAAGTGCCTATTCATCAGGTGGTGATTTAATCTCAATACTGATCTTTTGCATACTAAGAATTTAAGCGAATCTAATACAGTAAGCAAATATAATAATTAAAACACAGCTATATTCTTATGAACTTCAAACATATCCATATTGGAAGCGTAATAGAAAAAAGAGTTATTGAAAGCAAAATTGAAATATCACGGATCTGCATCTTTATGAAATGTTCTGAAGAAGAAGTAATGGAAATGTATTCTTCTGAAGACTTAAATACCGGAATGCTGTTAAGATGGAGCAAACTCCTGGAATATGATTTTTTCCGTATTTACACACAGCACTTGATTCTCTATTCACCCCCATCCAACGCAGACAGGCAGATGCCGTCCGGTATAAAAACGAAGCTGCCCGTATTCCGGAAAAATATTTACAGCAAAGAAATTATTGACTTTATCCTTGACCTTATCCGGACAAAAAGCAAAACAAGAACTGAAATCGTCAAGGAATACCGTATTCCCAAAACTACGTTGTATAAATGGATCAGTAAAAATATTACCGAAAATACCCCAGAAGATGAAAACACCTGACTACCAAAAAATTTATCATGACATGATCCGCCTGAAATATCCTGAAAAAGCGGTTTTATGCAATCGTATTTTACAGAAAAGCCAACTTGGGTTCCTGGATCTTATTCACCTGAATACCATTATCAGCGGAAACGCAGATAAAGATATTATAACGGATAACCAGAAGCTTAAATCTTATAATAAACAGGCTGTCTTACAGATTCTGGACTACCAAAAAAAGCACAAGCTGAATAATGCCCAGCTGGGGAGACATTTTAATCTCAGCCGAAATACCGTAGCTAAATGGAAGAAATTTTTCATCTAATACCCATAAATTTTCATCTGTAGGCTTAACAGATATTTTATGGCTTGTCAATACTTTCGGCACAAGTAAATATTAAGATTAAGTAACTCTTAAGTATTGGATATTTACTTATGCCGATTGTATTAAGAAAAGTATTAAAACGGGCACAACAGCCCGTTTGCATTTTAATTCCTACTCTATATCTTCCATTTTCAGGTATACATCTGTGAACTGAATCAGCGGCCTTTTTTCATCAGCCATATTTGAAAAAAACGTCAGGCTGAAGTTCAGCAGGGCATCTGTTGTGTCCGGAGCCTTTTCATTAAGCCAATTTTTGATACGAGAAATCCAGTCTGAAAGTATGCTGTCTGATGCTTTGTCAGGATTATTGCCAAAACACATTTCTTCCGGTGGTACCAGTATTACCGGCAACCGGATCCTTAAATCATCAGAAGTACCGGGACAATCGTAGGTTACTTCTAATGCATATTTCAGTACAGGCTGTTTATTATTTTGTAAGAGCAGGGCAAATAAACTATTAAGGTGCCTCAGCATGGTGCCTTTAACCGTTTTACCTGAAGCTAAAGAAGCAATATCAACGGCATCATTATTTGAGAATCCGGGATAATAATCCGGGACTGTAACGTTGTCGGTTGTATAGATTATAGCCGGATTTACAGGCCGGCCGGGGATAAGTTCTGCATTCCTTTCCAAAAATATGGACACTGATACCTCCTGCTGAGCCAGAATACTCAGTTCGTTTAATACCACGGTTCTTTTAGCCATCGTTTGTCCGGTATTGGCTGACAGCGGCTCCCCGTCTTTTGTAAAATAACAGCAGAAATCTCCGTCTTTACCATCTTTAACGGTGTAAGGTTCTGTCTGGTACCCGTCAATCAGCATTTCCGGAATCCCGATTGCTTCTCTTGATTCTTCTGAAATACTGATGGTAATGATCAGTACATCTTCGGTACCTTCTACAGCCGCACTGCTTTCTTTCACGGTAAATCGGTGGGAAGAATCTGTGCCGGTGTACATATTTCCGGGCACAAAACAGGCATCAGGTTCCCGGCCTGCGAAGCTGTTGGTGATATTTTCTGTCATATCCGTATAGGCTGTCAAAGCAGTTTTTGCAGCCGCAATGGCCTCATCGCCACTTTGAGCATCAATACGGGAAAGCGCTTCCAATTCCCCGGTCATACCCGGCATTACAGTGATGAATTGGGCAATACTGGTGAAAGCATCAGCTGTTTCTCCACTGAGCATGTTTTTTTCACCTGCATTAAGATTAAAGTCAACAGTAAAAGAAAGGGTATCCTGAGGATAATGAGGCGTTTGGCTGTACGTAAACCCATAGTTCCAGGCCATCAGATCCGGAGGAAATCTGCCTTTTTCAGATTTGATAAGCTGTCCAGATTGCCCTAAAAGCAATGGAGCAGCAGGAACTTCGTTGACGGGCAACGGGACCATAACTGCCTGGTCAGACAGTTTCTTCACAGATAATATGGGATTGTCCTTACTGATAAATTCAAACCTTGAAAAATCATTCAGGTCTTCTGTATCGGGCATTGCAACGGAAGACGCTGCGTAAGAAAGTTCTGCTGGCATTACCGGCACTACCCTGCCATTTTTATCTTTTATCAGGTCCGAAGAAGACATAAAAATATTAAAAGCAGCGTTCTCATCCGTTTTTAATGACAGTCCGCCTGCAGTAAATCCAATATTGGATATTTCAGTTCCTGCATCCGGTATGGCATTCCGGAGTATGTTTCCGTAGAGATAAGCGGGAGCCTGTGTATTGTTCCCGAAAACCTGCGCGCGAAACTGCAATGTTGATTTAACATCATAAGCATTTGAAAGTTTTACAGATAATGCCTGCCTGAAATCTTCCTGTACGTTCTGTAAATCTACTTCCATCTGGTCTTTAAAAACCGGGACCAATAATGTTTTAAATACATCGGCAAGACGTTCTTTCTGGCTGTCCAGTTTTTTCAGGAAACTGGTATTATCTGTATTTTTATCATCCAGTACCTTAATGGCGGAGGAGTAATCCGGGCCGAGCAGGTTGTCAAAATGATCAAAAAATTGCCGGTACCAGACATTTACATCAATACCGCTAAAGCTGATAAAAGAAGGATTGCTGCTGTCAATTCCTTTAACGGCATCAAAAGGATATACCGGTACACCGGTTTTGCTGATCAGACGGCTGGATAGTAATTTCGGAGTAAACGGTATCGGTACCTGCGTGGTATTGATCGAGTAACCGATCCCGGGAACTGAGGCTCCTTCTGTATTGGGCCGTAACACACATACTTCCGGATATCCGGCTTTTTGGGATTTATGCGGGCTTGTGTTTAAGGCAATTTTTAAATTATCCGGTAAAAAAGCCTTCTCAAATTCATTTACAAATGTCGAATAACTGCCATCCTCATCTGAAATGCAGGACACAGGCATAATGGCTGTTTGTGACGTGCTGGCTTCTGACGTTTCGGTATCTTTCAGGCTTTCTTTATCGCAGTTAACCGACAGACTGACCGTAAGCATGAAGACCGTATCTTTCCGGAGGGCAGCCGGATCAACAGAGAAGCTCACTTCCTGGGTAAGCACAGAGGGTACCATTCCGATATCCCCTTTTGAACGTTCCTCTATGAACTTATAAATCCCGTTCAGCCATGTATTTATCACCTGATCGGTCTGTTCTTTGCTCCATGTGAAACCTGTACCGGGAACCAGGCTTGTATTGACGGTTACCTGTATATCTTTCTTTCCGTTAAAGCAGAAAATGTTTTCATACCATTTTTTATCTTCCAATGCTTTCGTCATTAATGAAGAGGTACCTTCAATTTTAGGGTCTGCTGATACCGTTGCAGATCCGGAATAGGTTTCTTTACAATCGGCACGTGCAATATGATTTACTTCCAATACAATCGGAACAGCAGGAATGGCATCTACCGTAATATCCACTGATTTTTTATTCTCATGAAGGGTAATGCCTGTTATATTAACCCCGTCATTGATGGTATAATTAGCGGTATCAACAGCTGACTTATCATCCAGTTCATTGCTGTAGAAAGCAGTGAGTACTTTATTATCCGGGTTGGTTATTTTAATGTTCAGCAGTCCGTTATAAATCAGGCTGTCCATGCTGAAAAGCAGTTTCAGGACAGGGGCAGCATCGGTTTTAACAATCTGCCAGTGAGAGGCTACGCCGGGCCAGCCGTTCACTTCTAGGGGTAAATCTGGATTGTCGGTTTCTGTTTTTGTAAGAGGCATCATGGTTTAATCTGGATATTTTACAGGTTATATTGTTTCGTTTCAGCACTTTCCGGAATAAGGTATATCCGCGGCGATGAAATTAAGCAAAGATATAATATGCTTGCTCAATATAACAATTATGAATTAATTTAATTTCCTCGAAGCCTTTGTTAAAAACTCAATCTCATACCTCTGCTCCCAATTACCTGTTTGTAAATATCTTTCAGCATAAGATCATAATAACCGGCCATCTGTTTATTTTTCAGGTAAAGCTGCTGGAGAACAATCATTAAAAAAAATATATTTTACCTCACGCTTATCTTCAGATTCCCGATTATGAACATTATTCCGTAACTTTACCTAAACACCCATCAATTTACAGCTGCTTATGATTCCAGCCAGAATTTTTATAGACGAATTCGGTAATGCACATCCTGACCTTTCCAAAAAAGGGGCATTTTCACATTTTATATATACCTCTGTTATTATAAAAGATCCCGATACGGAAAAAGCCAGGAAGATCCTTAATGAGATCGGCATTAAATATAAGCTGGGCGACGATATACAGTCGCGGAACATCAAAAATAAAAACTTCAAGAAAAGAAAGGAAATCCTGCTTGAGCTTATTGAAAAGCTGGATTTTGTGGTGGATGTGATGGTGGTGGATAAATCCAAACTTTCCGGGGACGGACTGAAGATCAAAAAGACTTTTTATAAATACTTTCAGTCCCTGTTTGTGGAAAAGTACAATCATATTTACGAAAGCTATGCCATCCATGCCGGTGAGGTGGATGGAGAATTTAAGCAGGAACTGCAGGACTATGTACGGAAGAAAAGCATCAGCCGCGATCTGTTCCACCCGGACCGGAATTTTGAAATGTCTGACAATCCGGATGAAAAGCTGATCAGGATTGCTGATTTTATATCAGGATGCCTGGGAAGAGTGTTCTGTACCAGCCATTTCGACCAGCAGTATATTGAGCTGTTCAACCTCCTGCATGCCAGAACTTCCATTGCCTACTTCCCTTTTCAGAGTTACATCACCAAAGAAATTGAGGACAAACCTGAACTGGATAAGCAGATCATGAAAATGAACTACCAGCTGATTGAGAAGTTCTTTGATTCTACCAAAGTGCAGAAAACCAAGGAAAAGGCGAGGCTCCTGGAATACCTGAGATTCCAGTCTGAACTGAACCCGGACCGGCTGGTTTCAACCGCGGAACTGTTGATTTACCTGAATAATTTCTTTCCCAATATCAGGAATGAGCGGATCCGGATATTAATCCGGGATCTACGGTACGAAGGCCTGTTTATCGTGAGCCATTCCGGGAAGCCGGGCTATAAGCTGGCCACCAAATACTCCGATGTCTCGGAACACTTCAATCATTTTTTAAAGTATGTAGTCCCGATGCTCCAGAAAGTGAAAATCCTGAACGAAACGCTTTCCCAACATTCCTTCAATGACATCAACCCGATTGAAAAAGATCCCAATATGCAGAAACTCAAAGAACTGATTGCCGGGATTTAAGACCGCATCACTTCATATTCCTGATATTTGCCATGCTTATATCAGCAGCAATTAAATAAAAACACATTTAATACACAATGATGAATACACTAAAAACGCTTTTAACCTTTGCTTTCATTTTGCTTTCACTTTCCGGTTTGATGGCCCAAAATACAAAAGGCATTCATTCGATTGTAATTTTCGAATTTGAAGGAAACGGAATTGTGAAAATTGACCGTAACGGAGATACCAGTTTCGGAGAAAAAGTTGATCTTAAAAATTTAAATCAAAAAATCGGACAGTTCCTAATCAATGACGGTTATAAAAAGTCAGAACCCAATAACAATCCTCCGCCTTCAGTTTCAAAACCCGGTGCCGGAAATAAAAATACCTATATAACAGTTATTACTGAAAGTGATTATATCAAGGACAAAGATTTTGCAAACAAGACAACCTTTATGAAGGAATATAAAAATGTCGGTCAGGCATTTAACCAATATGAAATCTTAGATCTCTTCTCAGACGCTGACAGAGAAAAAATCCTGAAAAACCTTCAGGAAAAATAACTTCTGCCCGCATTTTATCAGTATCCATTAATAATAACCCGACTAATAAAATACTGATATTAAGAAACTTAAATAGCAATCACTTAAATTTAAAAAGCATTTCCGAACTAGCTGTACAAACTGTCGGAGCAGCTCATCTTAAAGTTTGTGGATAATATTAAGGCATTACTTGCGTGTTTTTAATCATTCAAACCACTTCATGCGAACTCATTTTAGACTTACAGATTATATCACCATATAATCTGATAAATATCATGCGATGTAGTTTATTTAGAATAAATAAAAATAATATTTTTGCTGCAAATCTATGTAATGAAGAGAACTGTAGTAATGTGTTCGGTTGTTTTAGGTGTAGGTGCTGCCCATGCACAGCAAAAAAATGATTCGATAAAAAAGGAACAGAAAATTGAAGAAGTAGAACTTTTCGGGGAGAAAAATAAGCAGCCGGAAGGTCTTGAAGTTATTACGAGGTTGCCGCTTAAACCCAGAGACCAGATTCAAAGCATCTCTGTGGTTTCCCATAAAGTAATCGAGCAGCTTGGAGGACTTACCGTAACGGATGTTGCCAAAAATATTCCGGGAGTAACCCAGTTGTGGAACAAGAGAAAGTATGTCAATCCGTGGTTACCGCGGTGTTCCCGTCCTTAAAAACGGGGTGATGATGGACTCTGATTTCCGTACCGGATCAATGCTTACAGATATGCAGGGTGTTGAAAGTATTCAGGTGATTAAAGGTTCCGCCGCTGTTACCCAAGGGATTGGAGACGGATTAGGTTCCGCAGGAGGAGTGATTAATGTTGTGACAAAAGTTCCAAAGTTCATCAATCAGACCAATGTCGGTTTCCGATACGGAAGCTGGGATTTTTACAGGCCAACCGTGGATTTCCAGAGGGTTTTAGATAATACAGGAAGAATTGCTGTCCGCCTGAATGCAGCATACCAGGACAGCAACAGTTTCAGAAGATTTGTTAATACAGACCGGATCTACGTAAATCCGTCAGTGGCAATTCGCCCGGATGACAAAACGGAAATCGTGGTGGAAATGGACTATCTGAAAAACAACACCACACCAGACAGAGGGACGGTAAACTTGGCAAATGGAGATACAGAAGCGCTCTATGAAATGCCGGACAGAAAATTTCTCGGCTTTGCAACCGATAATGCTAAAACAGAATCATTTAACTTTTCAACAACAGCAATCCGGAAACTTACGGATAAGCTGAAATTGAGAGCGGCTTTTATCAGCTCTTCCTATTAGTCTGAAAATACAGGGGCGGCTTTGGCTAAGCCAAACAATGCAGGATGGGAAATCAGAAACAGGACACTGGGCAGATCAGACCGTGAAGATTTAAACAAGGTTTTCCAGTTTGATTTTATTGGTGCAGATGTGAATACCGGTTTTATGAAGCATACTTTTCAGGTAGGCTTTGACTGGAAAGAATCCAACGTTACCACCACCTCTTACCAGGCTAAGAATATTGACCGAATTAATGTACTTAATGACATTAACAATTTCTTACCTTCAAATATTAATCCGGACGAATTCAGCCTGGCGGCAACAAATCCGATTGTCAATACCATCACTCCGACTTTCGGATTGATGGCTCAGGATGTTGTAACGTTCAATAAATATTTAAAAGCCCATCTGGGGATCAGATACAGCAGAATCAACGGGGTGACTGCGGATACTGAAGTTGAAGCATGGAACCCGACGTTAGGTCTAATGGTTTCTCCTGTTGAAAACATGAATATTTTCGGATCGTTCACCACAACCACTTCTCTGCGTTCGGCAAATAATCCTTTATTCAATGGCGGAACGGTAGGTGCTTCAAAAACCACCCAGTGGGAAGCAGGGATCAAATCTGACTGGTTAAATGAGAAATTGCGTTTCAATGTAACCCTGTTTGATATCAAAACCGATAATCTTTCTTATTCGGTCCTCAATGATCAGGGTAACGCAACCGGCTTCTTCGGACTGGCCGGTGAACTCAAAAGAAAAGGAGTTGAGGTTGAGCTGATCGGAAGAATCCTGCCCAATCTACAGATTATGACCGGCTGGGCCTATCTGGATGCCCAATATCAGGACAGCCCGGCATTTGTTAACGGGTCTGCCCCAATGAATGCTCCGAAACACACCGCGAACGGATGGCTGAATTATAAATTTAATACAGGTTCTTTAAACGGTCTGGATATAGGAGCCGGAATTTATTACGTAGGAAAACGTCCTGTTGATGAGTATACACAGAAAACAATTGTCACCGGACATGCCAACAGCGTAACTCCGGGTACAAAACCTTTCTTTATGCCTGAATATACTACCGTGGAGGCACAGGTAGGATACGCCTTTAAAAATGGTCTCGGGGTAAGGGTATTCTTCAACAATATCTTTGATGCTGTAGGGTACAGCTCCTATTTCAGGGGAGGTTTTATTGACCAGATCCAACCGAGAAACTTCTCAGCACAAATCAACTATAAATTTTAAATCAATTATCAATTATGAAAAATATTAAAACGGTATTAACGGCATTCGTCCTGGGAGCATTAGTTGTTTCCTGCTCCGGCGAAAACAAAAAAAGAGGTACTGACTATTCAAAATTCAAAACTGAAGTCACCCTGACACCCGAACAGGAAAAAAGTTATGATGAGATTACGGCAAAATACCAGAAGCAGTCTGAACAGAACTTTGAAGCCGCAAAAGCACAGGGCGGGCAGATGGACCGTGTGGCTTTGGGTATCAAAAGTGAGGAGCTGAAGGCAAGACAGGCGGAAGAAATGGCTAAAGTGCTTGATGCCGGACAGATGGAAAAGTTCAATAAGTTTGTTGATGAAAATTCCAGAAAAAGACCAAGATATGACAATCAGCTTTTAAATAAAATCAAAACTGAATTACAGCTTTCAGATGATCAGTTCGCCATGCTGAATGCCGCCAATGATGCTTTTGAAAAATCGTTCAATGATGCGCACGATGTCTATCACGGAAATAATGACCTGGCCAAAGAATACTGGGAGAAATTTGACAACCAGAGAAAAGAAGCTCTGAAAAAAGTTTTTACGCCTGAACAGTACACCAAATTCCTGGCTATTGTAAAAGACCAGCAATTTAAAGGCAGAAAATAAAGTTCATATTTAATTTTTACTATTTAAGCATTAAAGCAGGATTTATTTTGTTTTAATGCTTTTCCGTTTACCGTCATGAAGAACTCCCGTTTAAAGAAAACACTGATCCGGAAAAGAAGAAAAAACGAATCTCTTTTTAAATACGCCATGGGCCTGCTCCATCTCTGGTTAGGGCTGCTTTCTGCTCTGGTGATTATTGTGGTTTGCTTATCGGGTTGCGTGTATGCGTTCAAAAACCAGTTTTCGGATGCACTGAACCGTGACAAAGTATTCGTAACGGAAAAGCCTGCATCCAGAAAAACACCTTCTGAAATCCGGGAAATCCTTCTCAGAGAAAAAAAGGAACTGAAAAGCATCATGATCCCGATGGATAAAGACCGGAGCTATGTGGTTTCCTATACCCGCAATAATGCTGATGCTGCCGGATATTTTAATCCGTATTCCGGTGAGGATTTAGGAATGGCAGATGTGAGCATGAACCGTTTTTTTGAAATCGTCCTTGATATCCACAGGAACCTGATGATGGGGAATGTAGGAAGACAGATCAACGGCGCGGCGGTGCTGATGTTCTGCCTTCTGCTTTTTTCAGGGTTTATCTTATGGATTCCAAAAAAAATCAAATACCTTAAGCAATCCCTGACGGTAAAATTCAGCGGAAAATTTCAGCGTGTTAATTATGACCTGCACAATACGATGGGGTTTTATGCTTTCCTGATGCTGTTTTTTATGGCCGTTACCGGTTTATACGTTACTTATCCGTGGGTGAAAAATGCATTGATCGTCTCTTTGGGCGGAGAACCGATTTCAAATGTTTCAGCGGTCAGTTCAAAAGAAGAAGATAATGCTTTTGACCGTATTTTTAATGATATGCTGAACCGCCAGAAAGAAAAATCAGCCGTTCAGGAAAAAGAAGTATCCCTTCAGGAAATCCTGATTTCGGCTGACAAAATCCTGCCTTATGAAGCCGTTACCACAATTGAGCTGCCCAATAAAGAAAATCCGCGCTTCGTTGTTACCAAAGTGAATACCGACAACTGGCTCGGAGCCATGCTTCCGGATCAGATTACTTTTGATAAAAAAGGCGAATTTAAATCCAAAGAACTGTTCTGGGAAAAACCGCTCGACAAACAGTTCACTTCACTGGCCAAACCGCTGCATACCGGAGAAATCCTGGGCCTTAAGAGCATCATTTTTTATTTTATCATCTGCTTCATCGGATTTTCGCTGCCGGTTACGGGATTTATTTTCTGGTTCAATAAATTCAGGAAAGCTAAATAACTGTTTTAAAACATCCATAAAGATCCTCATTAAAGGGTTTTAACCACGCTCCTATTCTGTTGGGATATTTTCTTCGGATTAATTTCAAATATCCTATTTTTGAATCAATAAATTGACAGATGATTAATTCCATAAGAAGGTTCTATATGCAGGTTTTCCTGAGCATTATATGTATCTTCATTTTCACTGCTTCCTGCGGGCAGTACCTTAAAACTTACCCTATGAAAAATGATATGCTGCCAAAAGAAATACATCTGCCTCCGCAAACCGTGAAGATCATTGACAGCATTTTTGTATTTGAAAACGGTATCCGGCAACTGGAAACCTTACAGGTATTTAACCTGAAAAACGGCATCCTGGTTTCCGGTCATACGGAATATTACGTAAAAGGCATCCTCAATTTTACGGCTGCTGACCGTTTTGATCACAACGGCAATAACATAGAGAGCAAGACTACGTTTCATTTGAAAAATTCAGTCCAGGTATTCTCAAAAAAGCTGGATGACAAAGGCTGTATTATTCAGCTTACTGCTACGGAAGACGGAAAAGAGATCATCATTTATTACAAAAATATATACAGACAGGATAGGCTGACTGAACAGTCCGTCATTACCGGCAGAGTGATAGAAAAAAGAGCCTTTCAGTATGATGCGCACGGAAACCTGACTGAAGAAAAGGTTACAGCTTTCCATCGGGAGGCAAAAAACCTGTACGGATACAATAAAGATCATCAGGTCACCCTGTACCAGCACATCCAGAACGGCGAACTGAACAATAAAGTAATCTATCATTACCATGAAGGGCTGCTCCGCAAAACAGAAACACACGACTGGCTTTCCCCGAATCCGAGTATTGAAAACTACACCTATAATGAAGCGCGTCAGCTGATTATGGTGAGGCAGGGAGCCTCAAACAATAAAATCGAATACAAAGATTTTGATGAGTTCAGCAACTGGCAGATCATGGAAACCTATGGGTACGGAGAACTGACGAGACTGACGAAGAGACAGTTTTTTATCCGCTGATCCCAAAGCAAACAGCCGCACATTCAAAATTGTGCAGGGATTCAAGAACTTGCCGCGCTTTCAATTTAAAAAGAATTTCCAATGGTTCTTTTTCAGAATAACCTATATTGATTCAGCAGCTCTTCCGCTCCTCTCCTATTTATCCGCATTTGTTAGCCACAGGATTGGCATACATTTCCAGGAAGCTCTTCTTCAGATCGGCATCGGAACTGTCAATCCTCATTTCCAGGCGCCGTTCAAAAAGCTGTTTTTCCTCTTCTTTGTAATGTTGGGAATAGGTGTCTGAACCGTTCAGCAGATCAAAGGCAATATAATTGGTCGGCCAAAGCTTGTAATTATCAATAATAGAGCGGTCTATCATTTTTGCAATCGCCTGAAGCTGCTTGTTTTTATTTTCGGTTACTGAGGCAATTTCATCAAACTCGGTCTCCAGAATGTTTCCGGCGTGCAGGTGAATGCGTTTCTTTTGTCCCAATACCCCGCTCAGCATCGTTTTAAAATCTTCATCCTCATCTTTGATGTACACTTCATTTTTAGATTTTGCCATCACCTGCGGCATTTTAAGGGCATCGGTAGGGTCATATTCATACGATATGGATAGCGGAACCACCCTGAGCGATTTAAAAAACTCAGCCAACGGCCGGTTTCCCGCTGCCATGGCCAGCATCTTCAGGACACCCTGCTGGGTAGCATCGTTTCCGTCTTTTGTACGGCCTTCCCTCTGGGCAATCCAGACAGAACGGTTTTCAGACTGCAGTAAGCTGTAAATATATTCGGACATCAGTTTTGAGCTGTTCAGCTGCTCCCGGATGGGTAAACCTCTCTGTACTAAAAAATTACGGTTTAATTTTGCCAGAACATGCAGGAACCTTTTGTGGACCAGGTTATCCCCGATGGCTGAAGACGTCATAATCAGTCCTTTATCCAGCAGCACCAGATTGAGTAAAGAAGTATCCAGAACAATGTCCCTGTGGTTGGAAATGAACAGATAGGAGGTGTTTTTATCCAGGTGATCAAACCCCGAGGTCGTTAAGCCTTCCGAGCTCTGGGTAAGAATCTGCCGTACCGTCTGCGAAATACACTGATGCTGAAAATCGCTGATGGATTGGGCGTTTTTAAACCTGTCCAGCCAAAAATCTTCTTCAGAATCCGGGAAAGTAAACTGCATTAACGCGTGCATCATGGGATGCCTGGCAATACTCTCCAAGGCACCATTCACTTCATGATCATAAAAAGACCTGATCTCATCAAACTCCGACATATTTTTATCTAAAATTAAAGTTGTGCAAAAAAACAAAAATTTATTGAGTTAATGGCCCTGTAAGCTCCCTATTTGCAGAATTATCCAATTTAAATCTAATTTTTGAGTGATAATGTGCAGAGATATTAAAGGATATATGGGTTTTGATTGTTAAAATCATTTTATCGCGTACGGACATGATGGATAAAATAAAATGATGGCTGCAAACGGAAGCCTGTTTTCAAATTATCAGGTTTATAAAAGTAATCAATTGTTTTATAACAAAAAAAGCACCTCTGCCCGGTGCTTTTATTTATTTTTCAATATGGAAAACAGCTTTTTTATCGACTGTTAAAATACCGGTCCTGTTATTTTTTAACCTGAATGAGGCAATATGGTCATCAAACTTAAAAACCAGACTGTCTCTGTTGATTTTTCTCAGGTCCCTGACCTTACTCCTGTCAGAAATAATATCATTTTGCTTAATCATAATACTGTCGGCAGTAAAAATGATCTGGCTCCTTTGTTCTGTTATTTTTTTCTTAATCATACTGTGTAAAGCAATCTCCTTTACACCGGTTTCTTCAATATTATAAGAATCAATGATATTCCAGTTTCCTAAAAATTCATTTTTCTGAAACTCGCTAAATGACAGGCATATTAATATTCCTGAACATAAAAAGATATTTTTCATAGGTATGGTATTTAAATTAGCGGGAACTGTAATTCCCGCTAATGATTATTTACTTTATTCCGGATTGTTCCTGATTACATTTTCATTCAACTGATACAGTAGCGTTTTAATATTGCTGTCAATGGCTACCTCTGTGCCGGAATCTTCATCAGTTAAAGAACCGTCGACTGTATTTCTGATAGTCCCGTCTTTTACTTCCTCTCTTACTACCTTACCCTGGAAATGGTGGTGGTGTCCGCCACCTGTCATATGGACATCGTAATGATTGATTTTGGGACCCGACCAGCTTACTGAAACATCCACCCAGCCATAAATATGCCACTGGGTACCATGGGTATCCGTGATGGTTTCATCAATTTTAATCCTCTTGAAAAGATGACTGTCTTGTGAATTTTCAACTTCAGAAAAAGCAGCTTTAATTTCCGGCACATTTGCACTGAGCAATCCTGTAAAGCCGATCATAGCGGCTAAAAAACATTTTTTCATTATAATTTAATTTTTGAGTATTAATTATTAACTTCTGATTGCAATCAATTACAATAATATAAACATTCTTTAATTCACAATTACGGGATGCCCCATTTCAACATTTTTCCTTTGATTATTATTCAGGACATCTTCTCATTGTTAAATAACAACAGGTATTAAATACTGTAAAATTTTAATTTTCCACAAAGGCTGTTTGTCTTTACGCCGGTACAAATATATAATTACAGTCTCTAAAAACAATAAAAAACAGACGAAATAACAATAAAATATTGTTTTAATAAATAAACGGTAAGAAGAATATGTAAGTATATTGCGGTTGCATACCCGGAAGGATTCAAAATTTCAGCCACCATAATTTAGAATTATCGAATCTGTATTGATAAATATAAAAGTTATCTGATTAATAACTTTCTGTATCGAACTTTAAAATCCTGTTACGCCAAATTTTTATGCAAAGGCAAAGTAAACCAGAAAGTACTGCCCTTGCCCAGCTCGCTGTCTACGCCTATTTCGCCACGGTGCTTTCTGATGATTTCGGCACTGATGTAAAGCCCGAGCCCGAGCCCTGAATACTGCACGCCGGAGTAATCTGCCCGGTAATAGCGGTCGAAAAGGTGCGGAATCTTATCTGCCGGAATACCCGGCCCTGAATCTTTTACGGAAATTTTTGCGCGGTCTCCCAGATCTTCAACAATCAGATAAATCTCACGCTGATCAGGTGCGTATTTAACAGCATTATTTACAAAATTTATTACGACCTGGTCAATCCGTGCCTCATCCGCTTCAATAATCAGGTCTTTAACACCCTGTAAAATCAGTTCATGCTTATCGCGGATCCGGATGTGGGAACAGCAGGCATCCAGCATTTCATACACATTGAACCGGCGGTAATTCAGATGGAGCTGCCCCTCATTGGTGCGGGTGGTATTGAGCAGGTCATCAATTAATCCTGTAATTTTCAGTACGCTGGCATTAGACTGGTCTACCAGCCGCGGAACCATCGGGTGCGACATATTATCGCGGTAGCGGTTCAGCAACTGGAGGGATGCTTTCAAAGCAGTAACCGGAGTTTTCAGCTCGTGGCTGGCAATGCTTAGGAAATCATCCTTGCGCTGTTCTTCCAGTTTCCTTTGGGTAATATCCTGTACGGTTCCAGAAAAATTGGCTTTGCTGAAGACATCTTCGCTGTAAAGCTTTCCGGTTGAACGTACCCAGCGGATGTTGCCGTCCCTGAATCCCTTCAGCGAATATTCCATATCAAAACTGCTGCCCGTTGTAATGGCGGCATCCAGTCCGGAAACAACCTCATCCCTGTATTCCGGCAGAATCTGACCGAATGCTGCCTGCAAAGACATGTCTTCATCAGAATAAAAACCGAATATTTCCTTTAAACGCGCAGATGCATTAAGTGTTCTGGATTCGGCGTCAATAAACCAGGTGCCCAGTTCAGAAGAATCAATGGCCAGCCTGAGTTTTGCCTCCGCTTCTTCAATAATATTCCTTGACCTTACTTTTTCCGTAACATCCAGAACAGTTGCCAGCACAGCGGTGATCTGCCCGGCAAGATCCGTAAGGGGCTGATAAAAATAATCCACATATACAATCCTGTCTTCGCCGGTAAGCTTATTTTTGAATATGACTTTCTGCTCACGTTTCTGAAGAGATGCACCTGTTTCCAGCACCTGTTTCCAAAGGCCGGGGAACACCTGGTTTTTAAGTTCGGGGAATACTTCCAGCATCGGCCTTCCCAATACCTCATCTGTCGTACGCTGCCAGAAAGTAAGCAATGCCTGGTTTGTGGTGGAAATTATCTGATCCGGGCCGGTAAGTACCACTACCGGTGCAGGAAGGTCGCTGAGTATTTTATTTAAACGGTTTTCACTGGTGGTCAGATCAAGGTTGGACATCAGCAGAAGTTCCTGCGATCTGCTCAGTTCTTCATTGATAGCCAGCAGCTCTTCATTTAACGACTGTATTTTATTTCTTGATATCACCTGTTCAGAAACCACGCTTGCGGTAAGCATAATACTGTTGACTGCTCCGGATTCTTCCTTCAGAGGCTGGTACACAAAGTTACAGTAGACTTCTTCCATCTTTCCTTTCTGTTCCAGCATAGCCTTCACTTCGTACCCGTAGAAAGCCTCTCCGCCGGTATACACGTCATCAAGGATCTGCAGGAAATCCTGGCCCACCAGCTCTGGAACGGCTATATGCAGCGGCAGCCCTATTACATGATCAGACTTGCCCCATACTTCAAGTACTTTTTTGTTGGCGGATTCGATAATCAGTTCCCTGCCATGAAAAACAGCTATGGCAATCGGTGCATCAGATAAAAGGAATCGAAGGCGGCTTTCTGAACGGGACAGTTCTTCCGTACGCTGGATGACCCGGGCTTCAAGCTCCTGATTTAGAATGCTGAGGCTTGTTTTGGTAACCTGCAGCTCTTCATTGGCGGCGGCAAGCTCTTCGTTCAGCCGTTGTTCTCTTTCAAGAAGTTCCTGACGTTCCCTCGCTTCTTCCAGCTCTTTCTGGTCAAGCACTTCCTGGGTGACATCCTTCGCGGTATGGTAAATAGCGTATACCTTTCCGTGTTCATCTTTTACCGCAAGATAAGAATAATCAAAATAATACTGCTGCAGCCTTCCGTCTACAAACAGTTCAGCCGGAATTGCCTTTCCCACATTATCCACACCGGTATTCCATACTTCCTTTAACATCGTGACAAAGGGCTGGTTGGAGATTTCAGGCAGGGCTTCAGAAAGCGTAAGCCCGACAACCGATCCGGTTCTGCCCCATGCCCCCATCATGGCAGGATTGGCAAGCTCTATCAAGATCTCTTCCCCGGTATATACTGCAACAGGATGCTCAGCACGGAGACAGAGAATGGTTAAAAGATCCGTTTTTTCCAGTCGGGTTGGGCTGTGCATGTAAATAGATTATGATGTGGTTTATTTAATTGTTAATTCTGGATATGGACCCCGATCCTACTGATGAGATCATCAATATCAAAAGGTTTTGCGATAAAATCATCCGCCAGGCAGCTCTCTTTCATGTTTTGTATCCCGGCATTGGCGGTCATAATAATCACGGGTAGATTTTTAGATAATCCGTTATTTTTAAGGCTGTTGCACACCTCCAATCCGTTGCCGTCCGGCAGCATGACATCAAGCAGGCAAAGATCAGGGTTTATTTCTGCATAACCGGACATGAATCTGGACACGGTGGTGAAACCGTATACATTGTAGTTCTGTTCTAAAATCATATGGATCAGCTCCATAATTTCTTCACTGTCCTCAAGGACACATATATTTTTATTCATTCATTGAGCGTCTGTAGCATTATCTGCTTATTACTTTAACATTCCGTTAAAATTTCTCACACAGGAAAGTTTTACCGGTCCGGATTCAGATATCTTTATTCATATAAAGGTCTGAAATGGCTTTTGTATTCCAAAATTCAGACATCCTGATTTTTCAGTTTCAGGTATACTTTAAATACTGATCCTTTACCTTCTTCACTTTCCACTTCAATCCGGCCTCCGCTTGTTTCTATAATTTCCTTCACCAGATACAATCCTACTCCGTTTCCCTCTTCCCGGTCAGCAACACGGTTGTATTTTTCAAAAATTTTATATTTTAAGTCGGATGGGATTCCTATTCCGTTATCCTCAACACTAATCACCATAAAACCGTTTTCCGCTGTGGATGCGATTTTTATATCGGGCTTCCGGTCATCCGAACGGTATTTAACGGCATTGTTCAACAGGTTGTAAACGATGCTCCGCAGCTTGCGTCTGACAAATAATATTTCGGAAACCTGAATATCATACGTGATTTTTGCTTCTGCTTCCGTAATCTGCGGGGCCAGGGTAAGCCGTGCATCTTCGATAATATTCTGTAAATCGATCAGTTCTTCCGTCGGCTGGTATTTCTGGCCCTGCCATCGGGAGTCAATCAGCTCGTTAACAACTGACTTCATTTTAAGCAAACTTTGTTCCAGATTACCCACAAGCTGCGGAAATCTTCCCATCCCATTTTCAGGGAGCCTTTTCATCATTTCAATGTTCAGTCCGAGGCTGGTCAGCGGTGTTTTAATATCATGGGCGATGGTATCAAGCAGCAGCTCCTGTTCGGCCACTAATTTTTCCTGTTCCGCAAGATCTTCTATCCGGGAAGTGATATCAATAAAAGTAATGATTACACCGTTATTAAGCTGGTCTACACGTGTAATATAAGGCAGGATATTCATCTGGTACCACCGGCGGTCCGTAGTCTGGATTTCTTTTTCCAGGATCTCACCGGTTACTATTACATGCTTTATATTATCTATAAATGTTGGAAACCTGAAATTTTCCGCCACATCGGCAAGCGCTCTCCCAATATCCCCTTCTTTCAGCCTGAACTGCTTCATAGCGGGCGGGGTAAACTTTCGGAGGATCAGTGACCGGTCTACAAAAAGCTGTGGAATAATGGTATTGCGAAAATAATTTTCCAGTTCCTCATTCAGGTCTGTCAAAGTATTGATTTGTCTGTTCTTGCTATGCATACCGGAATGTGATTGTGATAGGGTTAATTTCAACCGGAAGTTACAAAAATGGTTTAATATCATACTGATTAAAAGATTTTTATTAAATCTAATTATTGCCATACTTTTGGAGCAGACAATACTCAATAATATAAGAGTCCCGTAAAGGCTACCCACACCTTTATTTACGGTTTCCCATAAATAAAAAAGCATCCTTTATTTTATTTTTACAGGACATTAAAATAGACGATTGTACCTCATCAATAAAATTTTAACGAATCAGGACTGATGACTTGACCGGCTTTAAATTATTTGTTACTTTGCTGTCTGTTAATCCGCTCTGCGTGAAGCCTCATCCTGCGGAATAGTTTTTCTAAGCAGTTGAGTCTGCTTCAACCGGCAACAGCCGGATTACCTGCACTGGGATTGAAGAATGAATGAGGGGCATTGTCAATCAATAATAAAAAAATGCCCTGCAAAAAGACCGATTTATGAAGATTCTCCATACTGCAGACTGGCACATCGGCCAGCTGTTTCACGAATACGACCGCAATGCCGAACACCGGCAGTTCCTGGATTGGCTGGTGCTTACCATAAAGGCAGAACAGATTGATGTCCTGCTGGTCAGCGGGGATGTTTTCGACATTTCAAACCCTTCGGCAGCATCAGTAAAGATGTTTTATACCTTTCTAAATCGGGCAGCCGGAGCCAGGCCGGGTTTACAGATTGTGATTACTGCCGGCAACCATGATTCAGCATCCCGTCTGGAAGCTCCGAAACCCCTTCTGGAATCTTCCAACATCCATATTATCGGAACAGTAGAAAGAGATGGAGAAGGAAAAATCAATTATGAAAAACTGGTGATTCCTTTATATGATGCTTCCGGAAATATCAAAACCTGGTGCCTGGCCATCCCTTTTTTACGGATGGGCGACTACCCGGTTATTCCCGATTGCGAAAACCCTTATACTGAAGGCATTGCGGCCCTGTATCGTGAAGCATTCGATTATGCAGAACAAAAGAAACAGGAAGGGCAAAACATCATTGCTATGGGACACCTTCACACCCACCATGCCGAAGTAACAGACCTGGATAAGACCGAACGCCTGATTATGGGCGGCGTGGAATGCATTCCGGCTACCGCTTTCCATCCGGATATCAGATATGTAGCATTAGGCCACATCCATAAAGCACAGAGGATCGGCGGCAAAGAACATATTAGGTATTCGGGCAGCCCGTTGCCGATGTCATTTTCAGAGCTCAATTATAAACATCAGGTCATTGTTTTCGAACTGGATTCGGAAATAAACGAACTTAAATCCATAGAAATCCCACTTTTTGTTCCGCTTCAGCGGATATCGCCTTCCCCGCTTCCTCTGCATGAAGTCATTGCTTTGCTGGAACAGCTGCCTGCAGCCCAGAACAATCCGGAAGTTGCTCCATACCTGGAAGTTAAGGTACTGGTTGACGGCCCTAAACCGGCTTTGCGCCACAAAATTGAAACAGCTGTAGAAGGAAAACATGTAAAACTGGCTACAATTCATCAAATATATCCTGCTTCAGCAAAGGAAGTGCCTGAACTCATCACACAGGAACAGCTCAATGAGCTGCAGCCTCCTGATATTTTTGAAAAAGCCTATCAGTCCAGGTACAACAGCGCCGTTCCTGATGATTTGATGGAGCTTTTCAGACAGGTAACACAGGAAATCAGTAACAATAATGCAGAATAGAATACCATGAAGATACTTGCCATACGGATAAAAAACCTGGCCTCTCTGGAAGGCCGCACTGAAATAGACTTTACTGCCGAACCCTTATGTTCAGCCGGAATTTTTGCGATTACCGGAGCCACCGGGGCCGGGAAATCCACCATACTGGATGCTTTGTGCCTTGCTCTGTACGGAAAAACACCACGCTATATTCAGGCCAGGGAAACAGGAATAGAAATACGGGATGTTCAGGGAAGCACACTCAGCCAGGGCGATGTCCGGAGTATTTTACGGGACGGCACCGCTGAAGGATCTGCCGAAGTGGATTTCAGAGGTATCGACGGACAGGATTACCGTGCTGGCTGGAGTGTGAGGCGTGCCCGGAATAAGGCGGAAGGCAGTATGCAGTCTGACACAGTTACCCTTACAAATATTACTTCAGGCACTGTAATTCCGGGTAAGAAACAGGAAACACTGAATGAAATCGCACGGCTGGTCGGGTTGAATTTTGATCAGTTTACCCGTTCCGTTTTGCTGGCACAAGGCGATTTTACGGCTTTTATGAAAGCCAGCAAGGATGAAAAATCTTCATTACTTGAAAAACTGACGGGAACTTCCGTGTATTCTGAGATTTCGAAAAAGATTTATGAAAAATTCAAGTCTGAAGAACAGAAACTCCGTGACCTTCATTTCCGGAAAGAAGGAATTGTTACCCTCACCGAAGAGGAACTGACGGCTTTACTTAATGAACAGAAGGTTCTGGAAACCAGCCTTAAAAGTCTTGAGCAGGACCTGCAGAACCTGGCAGCAGAAATAAGCTGGTACGAACAGCTGGCCCAAATGCAGGCTAAACAGGAGGAAGCCCTGACTGCATTTCAGGAGGCTTCGGATGCAAAAACAAATGGCCTTCCAAGGAAACAGAAGCTGTGGGCAGCCGAACAGGCACAGCAAACCCGGAGCTGGGCAGATGCGCTGAAAAATGCCACGCACCAGCATTCGGAAAAAACAGGAACCCTGAATGGTTTAAATGAAACGGCGGCGGCTCTTCAGGCACAGAAAGAACTGCTGGATGCACAACTTTTGGATTCGGATAAAAGTTTTAAGGCAAAAAACCAGGCATTCCAGGATGCTTTACCGCTGTTGGAACAGGCCAGAAAACTAGATACCTTACTATCCGAAAAAAAAGACCAGCTTGAGAAAACGGGCATTGAGGCAGAACAGGCTTCGGAAAAAAGCAGGAACCATCTGGCATTGCTGAATGAAAAACAGGCTCTGCTCAGTCAGCTTTCAGAAGAAATCAAAACCTTAACCGGTTGGAAGACAGAAAATACGGACCGGAGCACAGTAGCTGAAAATAAGGAGATCATCCTTTCTAAATTACAGGACGCACAGAAATTACTGGAAAACCTGCAGTTATCTACAGATGAACTGGCTGTGCTCAGCGGAAAAATTACGGAAGCAGAAACAAAAAAGGCAGACCTTGAATCGCTTGTCCGTACCAAGAAACAGGAATGGGAGGAGCTGAAAAAAAGCCATGACGGCCAGGCCGCCGCATTGCTGATGATCCCCATTGAAACCCTGGAAGAAGATAAAACGGAGACCGCCAGGAATATTGAGAATACCATCCAGGCAAAAGCTGACTGGGAATTGCTGCATACTTCGCAGGTAGAATGTGAAACCTTAAGCGGGAAACAGCTGAAAGACCGGTCAGATTACCGGACGAAACAGGAAACCGTGGACCAGCTTATCCTTCAGATGGCTACTGAAAAGATCCAGAAGGAAACATCTGCCCGGATGCTGGAACAGGCACGACTCGCATCCACTGAAAATGTTGAAGCTTTACGTTCTGCACTTATAGATGATGAGCCGTGCCCGGTCTGCGGAAGCACGCACCATCCCTATGTTATACAGAACCCGCAACTGGAAAATGTACTATCGGCACTGGAAAGTTCCTCTGCCGAACATGAGCGTATTTATATGGCCACTTTCCGCCGTCATAATGCGTTGGAACAGGAATGTGAAACACTTGCCAAAACTATTCAGGATCAGGATAAAGCCATCATTACTCTTCAGGCTGCACTGGAAAACAGGAAGCAGGCCTGGGAACAGTCTGATATCGTGGAAGAAAGCCGTTCTGTAGCGGATCCTGAAAAGGCAGCCTGGATCGAAAACCGGCTGAATGATCTGAAAGCTAAACAGGCGTCCCTGCAGTCAAAAATTCAGGATTACAAAGACCGGAAACAACAGCTCGAAAAAGATAAAAATATTATCGATCAGCTTAAAGAAACCTCTGACCGCCTTACGGAACAGCTGAAAGATATAATAACAGCCATTGCCCTGTTTCAGGAACAGCAGAACGGCAGAATCAAGGAAAAAGACAAAGCATCTTCCGGGCTTCTGGAGGCTGAGCAGTCACTTTCCTTTCATTTTAATGCACCCGGCTGGATGGAAAGCTGGAAGACTGCGCCTGCCGCATTTACAGAACGTATTGAAAACTTTGCTGAAAGGTGGAAGAAAAACACGGAAAAACTGCAGCAGTGCGAGAAAAACAAAGGCATCCTTGAGGCAACCCTCAGGGAAATGGAAAGCCTGGCGCAGACCCTTGCCGCAGCGGTGACGGAAAAGACGGAAATCTTTATTGCACAGCAGCAGCATTACCTTCAACTTAAACAGCAGAGAGACGGGATTTTTGAAGGGCAGGCTGCGGAAGAGGCAGAAAGGAAGCTGAAAACAGCAGTATCGGATGCACAGGAGCAGCTTGAAGCGCTCAAAACAAAACATCAGCAGCTGATACTGAATCTCACCAAAGCGAATGCGCAGCAGGAGGAACTGAAAGGCACTTTAACCAGATTAAAAGCGGATATGGAAACAGCTTCCGGGAAACTTAAGGACTGGCTGGACAGGTACAATATAAAAAACAATGCAACATTGAACCTACAGGAGCTGGATGAATTACTGACCCTGCCGCATGACTGGCTGGATACCGAACGTTCAGCGATACAGGCCATTGAGGAAGAGGTAACCAAGGCCGGTTCGGTGCTGGCTGAAAGGAAACAGCTTTTAGAGGATCATCAGCAGAAAGGGATTTTCGTACGCCCGCTTGATGAACTTAACGCATTAAAATCAACAGCTGAAACGGAAGCTGAACTTAAGAAACAGAAAAAAGGGGAAATCAGTTTCCGCCTGCAACAGGATGGAATGCACAAAAGCAGGATCGGCGACCTCCTGCAAAGCATTAATGAACAGGCAGCCATTACGGAAAACTGGGGGAAACTGAATGAAATCATCGGATCTGCAGACGGCAAAAAATTCCGGCAGATTGCCCAGGAATATACGCTGGATGTGCTGCTCGGCTACGCCAACGTCCACCTGAAGGTCCTTACCGGGAGGTACAGGATTGAACGCATCCCGGCCAGCCTCGGCCTGCAGGTTGTGGACCAGGATATGGGTGATGAGGTCCGCACGGTGTACTCGCTTTCCGGCGGGGAATCTTTCCTGGTTTCCCTTGCGCTGGCTTTGGGCCTCGCCTCTTTGTCATCCAGCCGGATGAAAGTGGAATCCCTGTTTATCGATGAAGGTTTCGGATCCCTGGATCCCGCTACGCTCAATATTGCGATGGACGCTCTGGAAAGGCTTCACAACCAGGGCCGGAAAGTCGGGGTTATTTCGCACGTCCAGGAAATGACGGAACGGATCCCCGTACAGATTAAAGTAAGCAAACAGCAGAGCGGAAAAAGTGTGGTAGAGGTAACCGGATATTAAATATACACCAGGCCGTAACGAAATCAAAATTAAACACTTAGATACCACCTTAATGTTTATTTACCCGTTTTCTTTTTTAAAACAGCTGATTTTTTATTAACTTACACTATCCGTTAAATGCAAAATCATCATCGAATCTTTAATGGATTATCATGATGGCATCTATTTAGCGGTTATTAATGAAGTGTATCACTTTATACATTTAAAAAGATGAGAACTGAAATTAAAACAATATTGGTAACGGTGGATTTTACTGAGAAATCTGACAATGCAGTTACAATGGCGGTCCACATGGCAGGCAGGCATAACGCACGCATTATCCTGTTCCATAATTTCATCAATTATTATATTATCGACAGAACCGGGAAGCAGGCAGTAGGTACGGAAAAAGTCCGGGAAGGCCTGGATCTGGCAGAGTGTGCACTCCATGAAATCAAGCTTTCCGTACAGAAACGGAACGGTTCGCTGCATGTGGATACCATGATCGGGAGCAACAGCCTCGTCAGCAGCATCAATGAATGCATCGCGTCTGAAAAAGTAGACCTGGTGATTACCGGGACTGCGGGCAGGCAGAGGATAAAAGAGCTTTTTTTAGGATCGGCATCGTATGAAATCCTGACCGGGGCCAACAGCTCGGTTCTTCTGGTTCCGGAAAAATGCCATACCTACGATTTTGGAAAAATACTGGTTCCTGTACGGGTGATTGAAAACCTTCAGGAAAAATTATTGATCTCCCAGAACATTGCCAGAAAAAACAATGCAGAAATCAGCCTTTTGGGAATCTGCGGCGAAGAAGACGTGAATGTAATAAAAGAAGCCTATAATTCGGTCTGGAGCACGCTGGCAAAAGATACGGTGAAATATTCCACCTCTTTTATACTGACCAGTGAAAAGGCGGTTAAGATCTCACAGTTCTCAAAAATAGACCATGCAGACATCATCATCCTTAATTACCATGATGAGAACAACTGGAAATCTTTATTTTCAGAGAACTTTTTTAAGCAGATCATCAACCATACCGATGTTCCCCTGTTCTTTTTAAAAAAGACGACCGAGGTGCAGAAAGTAATTCCGGATGAAAGCCCGGGCTTTGATATTACCCTTCCCTCTCCGGGATAAATACCCTGCAGATAAGACATCATAATAACATCAGATACCGCAAAGCCTTATGCGGTATTTTTTTTCAGGTTACTTTGGAAAACTGATCTGTTGATTTAATAAAATGTCTGCAGGATATTGTCTGTTTATACATCCGAATTGATAAATCATTACAGATTTAAAAAAATCAAGCTTTATATAAACAATAATATGAATATCTTTTATGATCTTGTTCATAAAATAACTGCTTTTTATATAATAGTTTTACAAGACAGTTCAGATTACACCACCCGATTCGCGGCATTCTTTCACTATTCTCGTGCAAAGCAGGCCGGGGATTTTTAACCATTCTGAACTGCAATAATACCCCAAATTATATGCAGAATATTTTATGTTTCAGCCACCTACACTGGAATTTCGTGTATCAGCGACCGCAACATTTGCTCAGTCGTTTCGCCAGACAGTACCATGTCTATTATTTTGAAGAGCCGCGCCATGGATCAGATGCCTATGAAATTGCGCAGCAGGACGGTATCTCAATTGTTTCCCTGTTTGTAGATGACCGGGATGCAGACCGCAACGGAAGATTGAAAAAACTGATTGACCGGTTCATTGCAGAACGGAACATAAAGGAATTCATTTGCTGGTACTATACCCCGATGGCCCTGGAATACACGGCTCATCTGGTACCGCAGGTAACCGTTTATGATTCTATGGATGAGCTTTCGGCTTTCCGTTTTGCACCGCCGCAGCTTCTGCCGCTGGAAAATGAGCTCTTTAAAAAGGCAAATGTAGTCTTTACGGGCGGACACACGCTTTATCAGGCCAAGAAAGACCGCCACCACAACATCCATCCTTTCCCAAGCAGTATTGATAAGGAACATTTTCAGGCTGCCCGGTACAACAGAACCGAGCCTGCAGACCAGAAAGAGATTCCACACCCGAGGTTTGGGTTTTACGGCGTTATCGATGAACGTTTTGATATCGAATTGTTAAGGGAAGTTTCGGAAAGAAAACCGGACTGGCATTTTGTGATCATCGGCCCTGTGGTAAAAATTAATCCGGACGACCTTCCGAGAGCGGAGAACATCCATTACCTGGGCCCGAAGAAATATGAAGAGCTCCCGCAATACATCAGCCACTGGGATATTGCGCTTGTGTTATTTGCCCTGAATGAATCCACAGAGTTCATCAGCCCTACCAAAACCCCTGAATACCTTGCCGCAGGACTTCCGGTGATTTCCACACCGATAAAAGATGTCGTAAAGCCTTATGGCGAAGAAAACATGGTGTATATTGCCAGTGATGCCGATACCTTTATCATGTACGGTGAAGAGGAGCTGGCTAAAAAATCCAAAAAGGAATGGCTGATGAAAGTTGATGAATTTCTGGCCGATGATTCCTGGGACAACACTTTTGAGAAAATGAATGTATTGATTAACAACGTAAAAAAAAGCAACGGTATCTATGTATGATTTCCTGATTGTCGGCTGCGGCTTTGCCGGATCAGTCCTGGCAGAACGACTGGCGAATGCCGGAAAAAAAGTATTAATTGTAGATAAGCGTGACCATATTGCCGGAAATGCTTATGATTATTATAACAAAGAGGGAATCCTGATCCATAAATACGGCCCGCACATTTTCCACACCAATTCTGAAGAGGTATTTTCTTACCTTACCAATTTCACGGAATGGCGCCCTTACGAACATCGTGTACTGGGCAGTGTGGACGGGCAACTGGTACCGATTCCCATTAACCTGACCACCATCAATACATTATACGGGAAAAACCTGACCTCTGATGAAGTGGTGGATTTTCTGGCATCGAAAGCCGAACAGCGGAAGCCCGTACTCACTTCTGAAGACGTGGTGCTGAATGCGGTAGGAAAAGAACTGTATGAAAAATTTTTCCGCGGCTATACCAAAAAACAATGGGATCTTGATCCTTCTGAACTGGATGCCTCAGTTACCGCAAGGGTTCCTACGCGGACCAATAAGGACGACCGGTATTTTACGGATACCTTCCAGGCCATGCCGAAAAACGGCTATACCGACATGTTTAAAAAGATGCTTTCTCACGAAAACATCCACATCATGCTGAATACGAATTACAAGGATATCGTTGATATTATTCCGCATAAAAAGCTGATCTATACAGGGCCTATCGATACGTATTTTGATTACCGCTACGGAAAGCTGCCTTACCGTTCCATCGATTTCCATTTTGAAACTCTGGATACTGAAAATTACCAGCAGACCGGAACCGTTAATTATCCTACCTCCAACCTGTATACGAGAATTACTGAATTTAAGCACCTTACCGGGCAGGTTCACCACAAGACGGCTATTGTTTATGAATATCCGAAGGCAGAGGGTGATCCCTACTACCCGATTCCGCGGAAAGAGAACCAGGAAGTGTACAACCAGTATAAAAAACTGGCGGAAGAAACCCCTGATGTATATTTCACCGGCCGTCTCGGGACCTACAAATATTACAATATGGACCAGGTAGTTGCCCAGTCGCTGGCTTTATTCAAAAAGATGACAAAAGAAGATGACGGAACCCAATACTAAGTACAGGAATTTTGAAAAAAATTTCCGGTCATTCATCATGGCCGGATTTGAATGTGCCGACCACCAGAATGCTTTCGGTGAGCGGGTTGACCTTATTGACCTGACCGGGCACGACCTTTTTATTGATGAAGATTATAAAAGGCTCCGTGATATCGGCATCAGTACGGTGCGGGAAGGCATCCGCTGGAGCCATGTAGAAAAAACACCTTTTCAGTATGACTGGAGCCAGGTGGAAGATATGATTACCTGTGCAAAGGAAAATGACATTGAGGTGATCTGGGACATCTGCCATTTCGGGTTTCCGGATGATCTTACACCTTTACACCCGATGTTTGCCCGAAGGTTTTCACACCTGTGCAGGGCTTTTGTCCAGAAATACAGGAGCATCTGCCCTGACGGTGATCTGGTAGTTACGCCCATTAATGAAGTCAGCTTTTTATCCTGGCTGGGCGGTGACGCAAGGGGAACAAGCCCCTACTGCATACACCAGGGATGGGAAGTGAAATATAAGCTGATGAAAGCCTATATTGAAGGAATTGAAAGCATGAAAGAGATTGATCCCGAAGTACGGATCATGAGTACCGAACCGTTGATCCACATCGTTTCCCCTGACCTGTCAGACACCGCGCTTGTACTGCACGCCAATGAGAAACATCAGGAGCAGTTTCAGGTACTGGATATTCTCAGCGGGAAAATGTGCCCCGAACTGAGAGGAAAACCGGAATACCTTGATATCATAGGGGTTAACTTCTACTGTGACAACCAGTGGACGGTGACCGACCATCAGTATATCCCGTGGGATGAAACACCGGCAAGCCCTTTCTGGAAAAGTCTTCATTCGCTTGTTGATGAGGTATTTATAAGATACGGAAGGCCTATTGTGATTTCGGAAACCAGCATGGCAGGAGAAAAGAGGTATGCATGGCTGAAGATGATCAGCGAAGAATGTGCGTCTATTTTAAAAAGCGGTATTCCGCTGCTGGGCTGCTGTATCTACCCGATCATTGACCGCCCGGACTGGGATTTCCCGCTGAACTGGCACCACAGCGGGGTTTGGGACATCCATAATCCTGAAACCCTGGAAAGAGAGATTCATCACGAAAGCCTTGTGGCAATCCAGGAATTCCAGGAAACACTGGCTGCCTCGGAAGTATATATCCTGGAAGAAATGTAAAAGATTTTAAAGTTCGTATTGAAAATTTTAAAACACTAGGTTATTTAAGATGATGTTAATCCGTCATTAAAAAATCTGCAATAATTATTTTACAAGATAAATTTATCGCGGTTTTAAAATTATTAAACATTTTAAGATTCAAATTTAATATTCCCCTGAACTATTTTCAGGGGAATATTTATTTGATATACCATACGAACTTTCTAATTGCCAAGCTATTAATTCGGGAGCAGATTAATCATTTAATCATAAATTAATTTTTTTACATAAAATTAATATTCATTACACATTAGTTTTTTTTCAGGATAAAATAAATATTAACTCTTGATTCTGAACTGATTAGTAAAAACACATGGTATACTCTTCAATACATTTTTAAAGCATATATAAATTATATCGATCATATCATACTGAATATCAAGACACTAAAATAATTCAAATAATGATGAATAAAATTACAGATATTTGATTTTAATAATCTGTAAACAAAAAAATTTGTTACTTTTGCCTAAGAAATAAAAAATTGTTTTTTATATTTTTATTTTGTTAATTAGATCATCAGACATAAACATTAAAATCGCCTTATGAGAAAAATAATTCTACTCTTCACATGCTTATTCGGAATTTCGGCTTTCTCACAGATTAAAGTGCTGAAAAACGTTACCCTGGTAGAAATCGGTAAAGACAATTCTGTAGGTTTATATAAAAAAGAAGATAAATTTACCATCAATTATCAGGATCTGAATACTGCCAATCTGAATACCTTCCGGTCTTTTTCATTTCAGAACCTTAACAGAGATGTTTCAGGTTTATATGAACTGATCACCAACGGGTTTATTGATACGCCTGAGGGTAATATCGTCCTGGAGCTTCCCAATGACATCGTAGAGCTTCATTTTGACAAGAACTTCGGACAGCCTACCGTTCAGTTCATCCAGTACATCAATAAAAACAGGAAGTACGTAGGGAAATCCCAGGTACTGAACAAAAAGCAGATCGATAAGATCTTCGGAAAGGTAAACGGAAAATCGTCCCTGTATGACAAAACCGCCGGCATGACGCCTGTTAACCCTGTAAACACGGCTTCATCTTCCAATGCAGCAGCGTTAAACAGCAATAACAGCGGCAAAAGCAGCACGACCAGTAGCAAAAACAGAAAGCCCAGAAAATAATCGGTATTTTCGTAATATTAACACAGCTCATTCTCCGGAATGAGCTTTTTATTTTTATTTTTGCAAAAAGTCCATATACATTATGTCTCTTCAGATAAATCAATTAACCAAAAAATTCGGTGAACAGACCGCCCTTAACAAGATCAGCATTTCGATTGACAACAATGAAATCATCGGCCTTCTGGGCCCGAACGGTGCGGGAAAATCAACCCTGATGAAATCTATTGTCGGTGCACTGAAAATTGATGAAGGTGAAATAATTTTTAACGGGAAAAACATTACGGAACATGAAATCGAAACAAAGAAAAAAATCGGTTTCCTGCCTGAAAACAACCCGCTGTATCTGGAAATGTACGTTAAAGAATACCTGCAGTTTGTAGCGAATATCCATAAAATCCCGGAATCCCGGGTGGATGAAGTGATTCAGCTCGTAGGCATTACACCTGAGAAAAGCAAGAAGATCGGACAACTTTCCAAAGGATACAAGCAAAGGATAGGCCTTGCCCAGGCCATTATCCATCAGCCTGATTTACTGATCCTGGATGAACCGACTAACGGCCTTGACCCGAACCAGATCATAGAAATCCGGAACGTGGTTAAAGAAATAGGACAGCAGAAAACCGTGCTGCTTTCCACCCACATCATGCAGGAAGTAGAAGCACTCTGTTCGCGCGTGATCCTGATCCATAAAGGGAATATTCTTCAGGACTGTGCCGTGGATGAGTTTAAAGGAAAATTCGGAAGCCTGGAAGAAGCTTTTGCCCACTATACCCAGACTGAAACTTCTGCAGCAGATTTTTAATGGCTTTAAATTTGATGGGCTTAAGCATCAACAATAAGCAATGATCAACATGATTAAAAAGGTTTTATTCGGGGCGTTGTGCATCGCACAGTTTTCTTTGGTTTATGCCCATAACCATAACGGCAATCCGTCTCATCTTACTTCGGTTAACGGGACTGTACTCTATCAGCATGTTCCGAAATCCGTTATCATCAAAACGAAAAAGTTTAAGATAAAAATAGACCGGCAGCCTAACGGAAAGTATCTTTACCAGTCCTGGCCGGCTAACGGGAAAATCACTTCAAAACCGAGCATGATCATCAGTGACGGGGAAGTAATTACGGACGGTACCGGCGGAAATTATTATTTTGAGTTTAACAACAACGGCTATACGTATCAGGTCGAGAGAAATTACCTCACGGATAATGCGAAAAAAGCGCCCTATACGCTTTACGTAAATGACCAGAACGGAAAAACCATTGTCAACCAGGATGGAAATGTAGTAAAATATTAACAGAAACTCCCGCCTTTAAGTGGGTGTTTTTTTGGGTTGTTTTCAGTTGATGATTATAAAAGATAATCGATAAATTCAGACGGCCTTCTCTGGTGTGGATGGCTGCATCAGCTGGAAACTGCTCTCATTAAAGCTTTCTTTGGCAGCGCGGTATCCGATATCAAAGATTTTTTCCAGCCGGTCTTTCCTTCTTTCAAAAGTTCCGTAGCTTGACAGTTCCTGGGATGAAATAAACCAGTCGCAATAGTTAAACTTAATTTTCTCCACCCGGTATGAAAGCAGGTCATAGGAACGGGATACAATAGCTTTAATGGACTTCAGGTCATCAATCTTAATATTGTGGGGCGGAGATACAAAGACACCAATCATCTTATCACAATCTTCCCTGATGATATCGGCAGGAAAGTTATTCAGGACGCCTCCGTCACAGTACATTTCACCGTTGATGATGTAGGGTGTGGTAATTCCGGGGATGGAACATGAGGCAATAATGGCATCCACCACTTTGAAATCCGGATCAAAGATCTTCTCAGTTCCGGTTACCAGCTCCGTGGCTACAATCCGTACTTCTTTATCAAGGTCGCCCAGTTTCATATCTCCGAAAACGGGATGGAGGTAATTCCTGAAAATAACGGATGAAACCAGTCCCGGCTTATTGAATGCAAAATGTTTCCAGTTGAAAAAATAAATGGAATTAAAGAAATCCAGGATTTCTTCCGGTGTTTTCCCTACAGCGTGGAGGCAGCCCACAATGGAACCTGCGCTGCAGCAGGAAAGGAGGTCTACTTCGATATCCTTTTCCCTGAGAAACTTTAAAACGCCTGCATGGGCAATACCTTTGGTACCGCCTCCGGATAAAACAAGCCCGGTCTTTTCTGAATTCATTACATAAAATTAAGAAAACAGAAATAAAAAAGCAGGATTAATATGCCGAAATGCTGTTCTTTAATTATAATTTAACAGTTCATAAAATTATACAAATAAAAAACCACAGACAAAATCTGTGGTTTTCTTTATGATTAAATTGAAATCTTAATTATCAATATACTTTTCAAAGATTTTAGAAAAATCCTTTTGGGTATATCTGTCGAAACTGGTGGTATTCCATGCGAAAATATATTCGTTGATGGTCTTCAGTTCCTGGCTTTTAGAAACATTTTCCTGCTTGCCGGATGCTACAGTAGCTACCGCTTTCACTAAACTGTCATTGGAGAAAGTCAGTAAAGACTCGTTATGATGCACCACCTGCTGAATTGCTAAAATTGCTTTATAAAGGTCTTTCAGCTGATCAATCTGGCCTTTCGCCACGCTGATCATCAAAGGGACATTTCCGATATTGAATGAAATTTCAACATCCAGGTCAATAGTTCCTGCAGTCTGTAAAACAACATTGGAAAAAGGAAACTGATAATATTCATATCTTCTCAGCACTCTCTTTCTGTCCAGAGCACTTGCTCCGTCAATATGGATCAAAGCCCTGTTGGTAAAACAGTATTCATCCCTTTTGGATTTAATCAGGAAGAAAATTTTCTCATTGTCTTCAGATAAGATATAATCATCCGAGTCTACCTTATCGTAGTCCTGGGAAGGGATAATCTTACCGATGTCGCCTAAACCTA
The DNA here is from genome assembly GCF_001421435.1 of Chryseobacterium sp. Leaf201. Lineage (GTDB taxonomy): Bacteria > Bacteroidota > Bacteroidia > Flavobacteriales > Weeksellaceae > Chryseobacterium. The sequence continues at coordinate 25,366 of NZ_LMKA01000024.1, read as the reverse complement.
ATGCTTCTGCCGCTAATTTCTTAAACATACCTTTATTGAGTTATTAGTTGGTTATGGTATTATTAAATGTGGATCACTTCACCGTAAGCCGCTGCTGCTGCTTCCATAATGGCTTCAGAAACCGTTGGGTGCGGGTGGATGGATTTGATGATCTCATGGCCTGTAGTTTCCAGCTTTCTTGCGACTACCGCTTCCGCCACCATATCCGTAACACCGTCACCGATCATGTGGCAACCTAACCACTCCCCGTATTTTGCATCGAAAATAACTTTGATGAAACCGTCCGTATTTCCGTTGGCTGTAGCTTTTCCGCTGGCAGAAAGAGGGAACTTCCCTACTTTGATTTCGTAACCTTTTTCCTTCGCCTGCTTTTCAGTAAGGCCTACAGAAGCTACTTCAGGGTGGCAGTATGTACATCCCGGGATATTGCCGTAATCAATTTTCTCAACATGCATTCCCTTGATTTTCTCTACGCAGGTAATACCTTCGGCAGAAGCAACGTGTGCCAAAGCCTGAGTCGGGATCAAATCTCCGATCGCATAGTAACCCGGTACTGAAGTTTCGTACCATTCGTTTACCAGCACTCTTCCTTTATCCGTCTGGATGCCCACTTCTTCAAGGCCGATGTTTTCAATATTGGCAGCAATACCTACGGCAGACAATAGGATATCCGCTTCCAGCGTGATGTTTCCTTTGGCTGTTTTTACGGTTGCTTTAACACCTTCCCCGCTGGTATCAACGCTTTCCACAGAAGCATTCGTCATGATTTCGATACCGGTTTTCTTAAGGGATTTCTCCAGGTGCTTGGAGATTTCTTCGTCTTCTACAGGAACGATGTTCGGCATAAATTCAACTACCGTTACTTTTGTTCCCATGGTATTATAAAAATCGGCAAACTCTACCCCGATTGCCCCTGAACCTACTACGATCATAGATTTCGGCTGCTCCGGTAAAGACAGTGCCTGTCTGTATCCGATTACTTTTTTACCGTCCTGCGGCAGGTTCGGCAATTCTCTTGAACGTGCTCCGGTAGCGATAATGATATGGGTACCTGAATATTCAGTAACCTTACCTTCTTTATCCGTTACGGAAACTTTTTTCCCTTTCTGAACTTTGGCTGTTCCCAGGATTACGTCGATTTTGTTCTTTTTCATCAGGAATTCAATTCCCTTGCTCATTTTATTGGCAACCCCACGGCTTCTCTGGATTACGTTCGGAAACTCGAATCCGGCCTCCACTTTATTCAGTCCGTAATCTTCAGCATGGTTGATGTAATGAAATACCTGAGCAGACTTCAACAAAGCTTTCGTCGGAATACATCCCCAGTTCAGGCAGATCCCTCCTAAGTTTTCTTTCTCGATAATAGCAGTTTTAAAACCCAGCTGTGCTGCTCTGATCGCTGTAACATATCCTCCAGGACCACTTCCGATGACAATAATATCGTAGTTCATTAGTATAAAATTTTATGCGAATTTAAGGAAAAATATTGGATTACAATGATTCGGGGAGGTATTGAATAAAGCTTTTCTGCCTGCATTTGTAAAGCTGCCGTTTACACCGGACCAGGTTTTTAACGGCTTTGCCTAAAGATTTATGATTATTAATAACAGCTGCCGGTGACTCTGTTATCTGACTGTACTTTTCTGCTTGATAAACTGTGTATTTAATCAGCCTGATTTACTGTTTGAAAAGGAAATTGATAATAATTATTTCTGATGCTTCTGTTCCGGTTCACTGAGCTTTAAACCAAAAAAGAGAATACTTTCGCATCCTCTTTTCTTATTATTTAAATCTATATATTTATTACTTTTTAGCATACGCTACTCTCCAGACAATTCCGCTTACGTCATCCGCAACCAGCAGTGAACCGTCGGCAATCTGTAAAACCCCTACAGGCCTTCCGTATACATCTCCTTTTTCTTCATTCGCGATAAATCCGGTTAAAAACGGCTGATATGAACCTGATGCTTTTCCGTTGGCAAAAGGCACAAACGCTACCTGATACCCTACGAGTGAAGACCGGTTCCATGAACCGTGCTGCCCGATGAACGCTCCGTTTTTATACTTTTCCGGAAACTGATTTCCTGTGTAAAAAGACAGGCCTAACGACGCAGTATGGGAACCAAGCGGAACATCCGGAACTATTGTTTTGGCAACAAGATCCGGTTTTTCCCCTTTTCTCCTCGGGTCTTCATTTTTCCCGAAATAGGCATACGGCCAGCCGTAAAATGCATTCTGCTTAACACTCGTCAGATAATCGGGAACCAATTCGTCACCCAATTCATCTCTTTCATTAACAACGGTCCATAATTCTCCGGTTGCAGGATTCCAGCTCATCCCAACAGGGTTTCTAAGCCCCGCCGCATAGATTTTCTCGCCGCTACCGTCAGGGTTCACTTCCAGGATATTGGCCCTTCTTACTTCGTATTCCATTCCGTTTTCACCGACATTGCTTCCGGATCCTACAGAAATATAGATTTTCGACTGGTCTTTATTAGCAATTAAATTCCTTGTCCAGTGGTTGTTATAGCCTCCGGCAGGAAGACTCACAATTTTCTTTCCGGGCTTCGTGATTTTCGTTTCGCCTTCCTGATACGGGTAAACCCAGAGCCCGTCTGTGTTGGCAACGTAAAATTTGTCCTTGATAATCAGCATTCCGTACGGCTGGTTCAGATTATCCAGGAAAACAGAAGATGATTCTGCTACCCCGTCTTTATTGGCATCCCTGTAAAGAATAATCCGGTTGGCCGATTTCCCGCCGACTTCGGCATCACTTTTTCCGCTGATGTCATTTTTTATTTTTTCCGTTTTTGTACGCTCGGAATTTGAAAGTACGACAAAGATATCACCGTTTGCAGCCTGGATCATGTTTCGCGGACTTTTAATATTTTCCGCAAAACGGGTCACCGTAAAACCTTCAGGCGCGGTCGGAGCCTTTCCGGCAGGCCATCCAATTACGTTACTGAACTTGTTTTTAGCATTTTTCTCGTCGGGTGCCGGCAACTTCAGGGTATCTGTTTTGGTAGCGACTTCATCCGTTCCCGAGGCGGTTTGATTTTTATTTTCTTTACAGCTGAAGAAAAGCAGTGTGGCTGCCGATAGGATATATTTTTTCATAGATTAAATGATGTGGTATGTTGAAATATTTTGCTTCAGAAGTTGCAAAAACCGTTCCCTAAAAAGAAAACGGCTGCAATATCCGAATGGTAAAATTCTGTTTAAACCTTTATTTAACCTCAATATTCTGCTTTAAAGTTAAATTTTTAGATGAATTCCCCACCATAATCCGGTAGGTTCCTTTTTCGGTTACCCAATTCATTGTTGAATCCAGAAACTGCAGTTCTTTCACCGGAACTTCAATGGTAATTTGCTTTGTTTCTCCCGGCTGCAGATGTACTTTTTTGAAACCTTTCATTTCCAAGACAGGCCTTGACATTGAAGCCAGCAGATCTTTCACATACAGCTGAACCACTTCGCTTCCTGCTTTCAGGCCTGTATTTTTTACTGTGATCTTTGCCGTAATTGTTTCGTTTTCGGTGTAATCTGCTTTATTGAGTTTTAAATCCGAAATTTCAAAAGTGGTATAGCTCAATCCGAAACCGAACGGATATAAAGGTTCACCACTGAGATCATAATAGTCATTTCCTCTTCCTGTCGGGTGATGATTATACGTCAAAGGCAGCTGCCCTTCTTCAACCGGGAATGTAACCGGCAGTTTCCCGGATGGGTTTTCTGCTCCGAAGAGCACTTTGACAACGGCATTTCCGCCTTCTTCACCGGGATACCAGACATCCAGAATGGCTCCGACTTTATCTTTCCATGCGGTAGTTTTTATCGCCGAACCTCCGACCAAAACAATCGTTATCGGTTTATTTAATCTGGACACCTCATGTATAAATTCCTCCTGATTTCCCGGAAGGCTCAGCGAAGAGCGGTCCTGGAATTCCCCTTCATGGATTCCGGCAGTCACGATGATATAATCTGCCTGTCCGGCCAGCTGTAACGCTTCATTAAAATCTTTACGGTAATCATGCAGTCCGTAATTCCAGATTAGTTCGATGTTGGCTTCGCCTCTGTTTTCACGGAACTCAACAGTAATATCGTATTTCTGACCTTTTACAAGATCCATATCTGCTGTTTTTGTAGAATAGCCCAGCTTTTCCCAATTGTCAATCATCAGTTTCCCATTAACATAAAGCCTGAAGCCGTCATTTCCGCGTAATCCAAACTGGTATTTCCCGGAGTTTGGGGCTTCCAGTTTTCCTGTCCAGCGTACACTGTAATTGTCCGGCTGCAGTTTTTCAGGATCCGGGGAATATAAAGTCCACTTGAAATTAATCTGTCCGTCCTGTTTTTCAAATGCCGGATTTCCTTTTAAATCAGAATTGGAAAAGTAATGCCCTTTTAATCCTTGCTGATTTTCTGACGACAGAAATTCTGTGGGAACAGCAACAAATTCCTTCAGGTTCCAGTCGATTCCTTTTGAATAGGTAATCTCGATATTTTTATTTTTAACGAAATTTTTAATGCCGTCCAGGATACTCACTTTTTTGTTTCCCGGCCCGGAATAGCCTCCCAGTCTTGCATCGGCAGCATCGGTCCCAATCACCAGAATTTTTTTCACTTTCTCAGAAACCGGTAATGTCCGGTTGTTGTTTTGAAGCAAAACAAAAGATTCACCGGCCGCTTTTTCAGCCAGCGGCTTGTGGTTGATTTTCTTTAATGCGGCAACATCGGCATCGGAAACATAAGGATTTTCAAATAATCCCAATTCAAATTTCGCCCTTAACACCCGTGTTACCGCATCATCAATCCGTTCTTTTGAAATCCTGCCGTCCAGAAACGGGGGCATAAATAATTTATAATGCTGATACTCGGTCTGGAAAATCACATCCAGCCCTGCATTGACCGCCTGGGCAGAAGCATCGTCATAATCCTTTGCCGTAAAATGCAGCACGTTGGCACCGCCTACCGCACTGGCATCACTGATCACAAATCCTTTAAAATCCCAATCTTTCTTCAGTTTTTCGGTCAGCAGCCAGTGATTTGCCGTTGAGGGCCTTCCGTCCAGCAGATTATATGCAGTCATGACAGATCTGCTCTTCCCTTCTTTAAAAGCTTTTTTAAAAGGAATTAAATGGGTCTCTTCCAGGTACCTTTGGCTCCAGTGAATGGGATATGAATCCCGGCCGCCTTCGCCGACGTTGGCTAAAAAGTGTTTCGGTGTGGTAATGATTCCCTGGTTTTCAAAGGAACTGACAAAACTTACGCCCATCACCGAAGTCAAAAAAGGGTCTTCTCCATAGGTTTCCTCTGTTCTCCCCCACCGGACATCGCTTGCGAGATTGACCACCGGCGTCAGAATCTGACGGATTCCTCTCAGTTTTGATTCCCTGGCAATTGCACCCGAAATTTCTTTAATCAATTCAGGATTGAAAGTTGCCGATAAACCGATTGCCTGTGGAAAAGCGGTGGCTCCTTCGCGCATCAGCCCGTGCAGGGCTTCGTCAAATGGGATGATCGGAATTCCTAATCTGGATTCTTCCACAAAATATTTCTGAATCGCATTGATTTTCTTTGCCAGCCTTTCTGCATCTTCATTAGCATTATAGGTTAAAAGCTGCCCGGCAGCACCGCCGCCCTGATTTCCGGCACTCACCTGCAGTCCGAAGATTCCGTGGGCATACCGGCCTTTGGGAACGTTATCCAGATCTCCGGGGATCATGAAACACTGCCAGAATTTTTCTTCAGGTGTCATGCGTTGAAGCAGGTCCTTAATTCTGGCTTCCACAGGCTGTTTCGGGTCTTTGTATAATGGTTTCTGGGCCGCGATAAAAACGGAAGCCAACAATGAAACTGCTATTAATGTACTTCTTAATTTCATTATTGTGTCAGTTGGATTACGGTTGAATATTTTAACCGGGCTCTTTCTTCAGGCATATTTATTTCAATTGAGTTTCCGGATTTCTTCCATTTAATTTTACCCGGAAGCCCTAATACCTTTACAGAACGAGGGTTAAAATTTTCAGGAACAGTGAACTTTAATGTTGCAGGAGAACGGTAATCTGCCTTATCATCCATATGAAAAACGTTGACCGTTTTCTGATCTTTGCTCTGCGTATAATAAAAATCCCCCTCATGATAGGGTGCTATGCTTCTTGTGGCAAAGACGGCAGACCGGTTTTTCTCCATCCAGCCTGAAATTTCTTTTAACCGTTCATACACTACCGGATCATAATCGCCGTTGGGGCCGGGGGCAATATTCATCAGGTAATTCCCGCCTCTTGAAATGATTTTGATTAAGGTTTCAATGATTTTCTGTGAAGTTTTGTAATGGTCATTCGGGACATAGGAAAAGGAATCGCCCATGGTGATGCAGCTTTCCCACGGAATGGAAAGGGCATGCTCCGGAACGGCCTGTTCTGGTGTGACGTAATTTTCCCATTTTCCGGGAACGGTACGGTCTACCACGATAATGCCGGGCTGGTTTTTCCGGGCCATCATTCCTATTTTATCCATATCAATATCCTGTTCCACCTTAATGGTTCTCTGCCATTCCACTTTCGGGTCAATGGTATGAAAAGGCCGCACCCAGCCTCCGTCTAACCACAGGATATCGATTTTTCCGTAATTGGAAGTAATTTCGTTAAGCTGATTAAAAGTGAATTTTTTAAAATTTCCCCATCGTTCAGGGTATTTTTTCGGATCGTAATTAACGTTGCGGTCTTTCGGCGGAAAATACGGCCACCAGTAATCATCGGAATGCCAGTCGGGTTTTGAAAAGTAGGCCCCGATCTTAAATCCTTCTTTTCTGAAGGTACTGAAGATTTCTTTCGTAACATCCGCTTTCGGATTTCTGGAAAAAGGTGTATTCGGAGACGTGATTTTATAATCAGATTCTTGGGTGTCAAACATCGCGAAACCGTCGTGGTGCTTGGTGGTAAAAACCACATATTTCATTCCGGCTTTCTTTGTTGCGTCTGCCCATTTTTGCGGATCAAACTGTGTCGGATTGAACGTTTTCTGCAGGTTTTCGTAGTTTTCCACATATTCACTGTATGATTTCCCGTGTTCCGGCCTGCGCTGTGTCCAGGATTCGTCTTCCGGGCATAAACTCCAGCTTTCCACAATTCCCCACTGGCTGTAGGTTCCCCAATGCATGAACAGCCCGAATTTCAGGTCCTGCCATTCTTCAAGATTCTGCATCACCAGAGGATCATCTGGCTTTTGATAGCCTTCGGAAACGTTGTGTGCCTGTGAAAACAAAGCGGAGGAAAGGAATAAGGATGAAAGAAATAGGGTCTTCGTTTTTTGCTGGGTTGACATCTATGTTTGTTTGCGCTAATTTAATCATCATTTGATGAAACCGCAAAACTTTAATTTAGGATGTGTGAAGGCATCATTTTTTAATTTCAAATAATTGAGTTTTGAGCGTGCCTGGATCTGTTTAAATCAAATCCTGAAATGCAGATTCAATATTCGGAAACATAAATTCAAAACCGTTACGGATTAATTTTTCAGGATAGACGTTCCTGCTTTTCAGCAGCAGCTCAGTTTCTGTCCTGAGGAATACGGATGCGATTTTCAGTTGCCAGACCGGAGCATTCAGCCCGAACGGCATTTTCATTTGTTTTCTTAATCTGCTCATAAAATGTGCATTGGTCAACGGTTCCGGTGCGGTTACATTCACTGCGCCTGAAATATTTCTGTTATTGATAATGAATTCTACCGCTCTGCAGAAATCATCAATATGAATCCAACTTACTTTCTGGGTTCCCGGTCCCTGCTTCCCGCCCAGCCCCAGTTTTGTGATCATTTTCAGTTTGGGGAAAGCACCGCCGTTATTTCCTAAAACAATGGAAGTCCGCAAGGCTGCTTTTCTCATATTTCCACTGTTGACCCTGAAAAATTCTTTCTCCCAGATTTTACAGATATTCATGGAAAAATCATCACCGATAATTCCGTTTTCTTCCGTATTCAAACGCGTTTCGGAATGGATATAGGCAGTTGCGGAGCTTGCATTCAGCCACAGTCCGGGTTTATTGGCACACTGATCCACAGCCTGCTGAAGTACTTTTGTACTGTCAATCCTTGAAGAATATATTTCCTTTTTATTTTCCTCGTAAGATTAATCAGGACATCCGCATTTTCAAGCAGGTCTTTCCATGCTCCCAATGTTTTGGCATCCCAGTAGATTTCATTTTTACGTTTCGGGTTCCGGGTCAGAATATGGACCTGATGCCCTTTTCCTGTACAATATTTTTCAAGGTTTCTGCCTAAGAATCCGGTTCCGGCGGCGATGATTATTTTCATTTTTTTGAGTTTTGATATTAAAAAATACTGAGTCAGACACTTTATAAAGCTTTCCTTTACAATTCAATATGATGATTACCTTTGCTTTTATCGGGTTTTAATCTCTGCAGTTGCTTTGATTAATTTATTCCGTTCGAGAAGAAAACCAGTCATATAATTTTTAAGGAAGAACCTGTTAAACAGTTTTCCGATGATGCCCAGCGGAGATTCAAATTCAAAAATATCGGTCATGACGGTATTTTCTCCTTCCTGCCTGAAAATATGCTGGTGCCTGAGAGATTTAAAGGTCCCTTTCAACATGATATCCGTGAACTGATCTGGTTTTTCCATATTTATAATTTCCGAAGTATGCGTCTGGTAAAAGCCTAAATGCTTTGCTCTCCAGGTTACTGTTTCCCCCTGTTCTATTAAGCCGGAAGTTCTTCCCGCAATCGCTTTCTCACCTGTTTTAAAAGTTGATTTCTGGTGCAGGTCAATGTCTCTTGCCAGGTCAAAAACTGTTTGTATATCGGCTTTGATGACAGTCTGTAAATGGATTATTGACATTTTCTTATAATTAGTACTCAGTTGCTGTTAAAAACTTATCCATATGATTATTGCCAGAACGGTTATTCTGAAAATCAGCCATGAAACAGTCGGAAGGAAATTCAGTTTCAATATTTTACATCTTCTTATATGTTCCAGAAACATGATGGAAACTACAATCCCGAAATACATCAGGTAAAAAACAGGATTAAAATCCGTAAATAAAGCCGGGATTAAAAGCAGGGTCCCGATCAGCGAAACCGTCATGATATTTCCAAGATAATCCCCTATTTTTTCTTTTAAATAAGTTCTCAAAAATATGGTCTGCCAGCCTATCTGCCCTAAACAGATTATAAATTCCCTGAGAAAATTCTGATTTAAACCTAATCCTGATTTCGCTGTAAACAAACTCAAAACGTAGGATGAAACCACCACCACAAATATAAGGTAAGCCAGTCTGTATTTCAGATTAAAATCCGGGATACACGCTTGCTCTGTATGATCTTTTCCTGACGGAATAATCTGCTTTCTGTTGTAAGAAACAAAAGAATACAGCTTTTTAAAAAACCAGTACAGCGGTTGTACCCTGGCAATTTTCGCCAATATCGGAAAGGAGTTTCCAATGATCAGAAGCAGACTATCCAAACCGTATATTACTTTATTTTTTTCGTGATCAATTAAAGCGATTTCATTTTTTGCCCGGCGGAAATCGATTGTATTTTTATTATTGAGGGTCAGTTCCGTAAAAGCCTGCCTTCCGTTGGCATCAAGCATTCCGGCTTTAATAAAGCCATCCGAATAGACATTGCACATCGGGCATTCGTTGTCGTAGATGAGGGTATGGTTTTTAAGTGTTTTCATGGTTTTGTTTTTTTAAATTAAAATCGGAGACACTTATACTTAAAGAAATAACAATTAGTAACGGTGAAAGAACCAGCCATGATAAGCATAAAAGTTCAGATAAGTTTTTGAATGCAAGATCTCTGTTTGGAAAAAATATCAATATAATCCAGATTAAAAAGCCCGAAATAACATATGTCGAAAGAAACATATAAACTTTTCTTGCATCTGTATTTACATATTCCGGACTTAAATATTTAATAACATTAAATGTATATTGCACTAAAGCAATGAGAAAAAATTCAGCAATACATGCAACACCAAAGAAATCTGTTCCTGAAATTACGGCTGCAATAATAGTTGAGATCAATAATAAAATCAATATCAGCTGAATATTGGATTCATGTTTAACAAACGTTCTCATGGCTGTAATTTAAAAGGTTATTTTCCGATTTTTGCTTCCGAAATATAAAATCAGAAACAGATGAATGATGATATTTTTCATGGCTATCAGTTTAAAGGTTTAAAAAATCCCCGCGGGTTCTTTTATTCTGCATTTTAAAAGTAAAATACATCCAGATTTTAAAGAGCAGTGTTTTCATTTCTGATTTGTTTGTCTTTGTTAACAGCGTGTTTGCGTCCTTTTAAGAAAAGCAACAGGTTAAGAAGCATCATTACGCCCAGATAAATTGAAAATTTCCCGATTTTTTCACTCAGGCTCACGACCAGGTTTTCCATTGTCGTAATCGTGTACAGTTCGATAATACAGAGGGCAAAACCGATGTTCAGGAGGTAAAAGCCAATCTTGAACAGTGAATTTGTGGCCATGGCGATGTCTTCTTTCTGGTGAAAAATATCCATCATGAAGGTTTTGGAATTCCTGAACAGGAACTGTGAAACCAATACGGTAAGCACGATAACTACCGGTAAATAAATCATGTACGCTGAAAAATTGTACGTTGCTGTGGTTAGGATGGCTGCTGTCATAATCGTTTTTTATTTTATGGTTAAATTTTTTCTTAAAAAATAAAGGGTAAAAATGTTGATGTAATGCAGGATACACAGAATCAGAACCATATTTCCGATGCGTACAGCCGTTACGGCCAAAAGCTGCCCTATAGAATTTACCTGCTCCCAGCTAGTCAGGCTGACTGCAATATATCCGAGGTTGATCAGGTAATAACAGCCTAACAGGATCCTGTTGATGGTCTGGCAGAGCTGTGAATCGTGGATCAGATATTCCAGATAATACTTTCCTGCCTGATAACACCTCCTTCCCACATCCACCGTGATGTATGAGCTCACCAAAAGAAAAAGCAGGTATGAAAGGATATTGAACATCTTATAAATATTATATTTTCAGTAATTATTGAAAGTTTACCTGAAATAAAAAAGGAACTGAGTCCTTTTTATCTTATCTGCTTATTTATTTTAATAAGTTGGTGATCTTGCCTACCAGCCAGTGGTCATCGCTTTTAATGGCCAGATCCATGATGTTATTGATTTTCCCGGTTACGGAACTGAATTCATCCATTAATTTAATAAATTCTTTTGCTTCTTCAGAATTCCCGTCTTCAATGTTCTTCAGTTCTTCCAGAAAGGAAATCACCGGTTCAATCTCTCTTTTCCTGCGTTCTTTGGTAATCTGCTTGAATAGAAACCAGACATCTTTTTCGGCGGTGAAATATTCTTTCCGGTCACCTTTTACAAATTCTTTCTTTACAATTCCCCAGTCCATCAGGGCCCTAAGATTCATGTTGGCATTTCCTCTGGAAATTTCCAGCTGCTCCATTACCTCATCGGTAGATAAAGGTTTTCCGGTTGCCAGAAGCAAAGCATGCACCTGCGCCATGGTACGGTTGATTCCCCAATTCGTAGCAAATGTCCCCCACGTCTGAATGTATTTTTCTTTGGCTTCTGAAAGTGTCATTGTATTCAACTTTTAATTTCTTATACAAATGTAATTATATTTTTTGAACTTTCAATAATATTTGAAAGTTTATTTTTATTATTCTTTTTTTCCTGATTAAAATAAAGCAGGCACCGTTTCCAATGCCTGCTGACAACTACTTCTGAACTGACTGATAACTTTGAACTAACCTTATAAATTCAGAACGGTAGCCTTCTTCATCTGTGTTTTTACCCTCTTTTGCGAGACCTTCGATTTTCTGAAGATCTTTTTCTTTAATTAATTTCGACTGTCTCAGCACCAGCCCGAACCATGCCACCGAAGAGGCGAATTTGTAATCCGGACTTGCCTGCGCCAGCTGTTCTGCGGTGTTCTTTACCACTTTTACCATTTCTGAACTGGTATCGCCATCCGGCTTTTTATACCTGAATTTTATGGTGGCCAGCTCATCTCCGAAATTCTGAGTACCTGACGCCGGAGCATATTTTAATTTGGTTTCTTTCGGAGCGAACTCTGAATTTACACCCGCCGGAACAACTTCATACAGGGCCGTTACGGTATGCCCGCTTCCCAGCTCTCCCGCGTCAATCTTATCATCCGTAAAATCTTCATTTCTCAGTTTCCTGTTTTCATACCCGATTAACCGATAAGACTTCACCCATTTCGGGTTAAATTCAATCTGGATTTTTACGTCTTTTGCAATTGCGTACATGCTTCCCGCAAATTCCCTCCCCAGAAACTTATTGGCTTCCTGCAGGTTATCAATATAAGCATAGTTGCCGTTTCCTTTGTCGGCAAGGATTTCCAGGCGGTTGTCTTTGTAATTACCCATTCCGTACCCGAGGCAGGTAAGGAAGATCCCCGTCTTTCTTTTTTCTTCGATCAACGTTTCCAGGTCTTTTTCAGAAGAAACCCCCACATTGAAATCCCCGTCTGTTGCCAGGACCACACGGTTATTCCCGCCTTTGATGAAATTTTCCTTCGCCAGTTTATAAGCCAGTTCAATTCCGGCTCCGCCTGCCGTACTTCCGCCTGCCTGCAGATGGTCCAAAGCATTGATAATGGTCTCTTTTTCTGCTGCGGAAGTCGGGGCCAGCACCATTCCGGCATTTCCGGCATACACCACAATTCCTACTTTATCCTGCGGCCTCAGCTGGTTCAGCAGTACCTTCAGAGAAGATTTCAGCAGCGGAAGCTTATTGCTTTCATCCATAGAACCAGAAACATCGATCAGGAAAATAATATTGGACTGCGGCAGGTCATCCATTGCGATATTTTTACCCTGAAGCCCTATTTTTAAAAGCTTATGCCCGGGATTCCAGGGTGCATCGCTGTATTCTGTATTGATGGAAAAAGGCTGCCTGTTTTCCGGCTGAGGGTAACCGTACGTGAAATAGTTCATCATTTCCTCTACTCTTACAGCATCTTTATCCACAACATTCCCGTAATTGATCATTCTTCTGATATTTGAGTAGGAAGCATTGTCCACATCAATGGAAAAGGTAGACAGCGGCTGGTTTTTCGCCGTTTCAAAAGGGTTTTCTACCAGTGCATTGTATTCTTCGTCGGTGTTGCTGAGTTGCCTGGGCCCTTTTTTCCCTTTTACCGTTGTTATTTTTTTACTGTATACTTTGTTATCGGTAGCCGCTTTAGCCTGCTTTACAGGTTTTACCGGTTTTGATGAAAGACGCGGCTGCTTTTTTTGTGAACCGGTTACAACCACACTTTCAAATGAATATTCAACTTCTGAGGCAGTCAACTTTTTAGGTTTCGGGCAGCCGTTGTATTCCGGCAGTCCGGGAACGGTAGGGCATGCATCGTCTTTATCCAGGATACCGTCGGCATCCGTATCCGGCCACGGGCATCCGTTATTTTCGGCAGGACCGGCTACTGCAGGGCATGCATCGTCTTTATCAATCACTCCGTCTCCATCCGTCTCGGGCCACGGGCATCCGTTGTTTTCAACAGGCCCGGCCATCTCTTTGCATGCATCGTCTTTATCAGGAGTTTCATCACTGTCCATATCCGGCCATGGACAGCCTTTATTTTCAGCAGGTCCGGCAGCTTCCGGACATTTATCGCGGCTGTTCTTTATCCCGTCCCGGTCCCTGTCTTTTTCAATACTTAATGTTTTTGATTCTTTAGGTGAATCTGAAACTGTTTTGGTTTTGCAGCCTGCGAGTGAAGCCAAAGCCAGGAGTGTTGTCCCTATTTTTTTCATATGTATTATTTTAATAATCTTATACAATCCATTATTTTGGTTGTACCTGTTTATATAAGGATGCAGAAATTAAAAAAGGTTTCAGTAATTTCTGATTTTTCATGAACATTTATATTTCAGGGCTCGATTTCAGCCTTGATTCCTTCGTTCCAGTATTTTGCTTCGGGCATATAGTAGAGATAGACATTGCTGCTTTTCCCGGTATATGTTCCTGCAAATTCTGCTTTCAGGTCAAGATTGATTATTTTCGTTTCCCCGGCATGAAAATGTTCCCAATACAGCACGAGATAATTATCAAAAACTTCATAATAAGACACCTGCTTTTTATCCAGCAAGTCTTTTAAGAGCGCATTCTGCAGCGTAAGCCCGGCAGGAATCCCGATTTTTGCGGTGACCATGGGTAACGGATTATTGATTTTATTTTTAACGGTTACCGTCATCCTGTTGGTCTCCCCTGTTTTTGCCGTCTGAGATTTCAGCTTTGTTTCCATCATCAAAGGAATCTCTGAACTTTTCGGAGGCTGCAGGCTGTAATATTGATATTCGAGTGTATAAGGCAGCCCTTTCTGAAAGATCGGAAAGTCAATACTAATTTCATTTTTCCCGGTTTTATAAGCAGATGTTATATTTACATTGGGTGAAATTTCCGCATTATTGATTTTAATATCGGGCTTCTGCGTTCCGTACAGTTTTTCATTTTCAGAAAAGAATTCAGACAGTACTTCCAGTGCCAGGCTGGTAGCCTGCGTGGATCCAAAGCCATAATACCCGTTATATTCAATTAAAGCATTGGTAATATTCCTGATTTCCTGTTCATTAAGCCTGGTATCTTTCTGCAGGGCCATCATGTAAAGTGACAGTGTTTCTGCGTTGGCAGATTTTCCTTTTGAGCCTGTAAATGTAATACCCGGATTTATATTTTTACGTTCAAACTGTTCATTCAAAAGAGAGACAACAGCGGTATAATCACGGGTTTTATTAAGGTTAAAGGCAACATTGGCCATTAAAGCAAGCTGGTACGAATCTTTTGTCGCCATTGCTTTTTTCAGGCTTACGTCATAAGCATCTTCAATTTCTTTCTTAAAACCAAGCTTTGAAAGGGCGTATACAACATACATATCCCTTGACCATGCGTATTCTGAATACGGATTATTGATTTCATAACTTTTCCTTACTTCAAAGAGCCCGTTCCCGTTTTTCTTTGACAGGATAAAAGCCGTCAGATCCCGGATGATTTTCTGATCGACAGGTATGTATTTTTTCAGATCCCGGAATTCAAGCAAGGCAAATGCAGAAAGTGAAACATCTGATTCTCTAGCGCTGAAATACCCGAAACCCCCATCCCGGTTCTTATAGCTCAACATCTTCTGGAAGCCTTTTTTCATATTTTGCACCACTATATCCTTTGTCCCGGCATCAATTTTACCCACTGATTCCAGATAATCCAGGATAAAAACATTCGGGTATACCGTGGAGGAAAGCTGCTCGAAACAGCCGTAAGGCTCACGTTTCAGCCTCTCCAAGTCTTCAAAAAGCTTCAGGGCAGAATTTTCAAATACATAATACGAAGACAAAAAGCTTCCATTGATATATTCCGGGATATCAACCGTCAGATTTTCATTTCTGTTGCCTGTGACTGAATAATAATGCGGGAATCCTTTTTCCCCAACGCTGAACGGAAGGATCACCGTTTCCCTGAAATCAGCTGACCTTACCACAAACTGAATATTTGAATTCACGGTTTCATCTGTCCGGACCTTTACCAATAACCTCCCGGATTCTAACGGCTTCAAGGTGATCAGGCTGTCGGATTCCATCAGGTTTACACGGTTTGGGACTATTACGTTCATCGTCATGGTTTTCGTCTCAGAAGAATTATTTTTAATCACTACAGGAATCACCATCTCATCTGTCCTCGTAAGATACTGGGGGATTTTGGCATCAATCGAAATCATGCTTTGTGCCGCATACGCAGTTTCATTCCGGCCCACCAGTCCGCTGGCTGAAATTCCTTCTGTGAGAACCCTGAAGGTGGTGTTGGCATCAGAGTTATAAAACTCAATTTTTGCTTTCCCGTTTTTATCGGTTTCCACTACCGGATTCCAGTAAATGATTTCCCGGTAATCGAAACGGTATGAGGTATTTGCCGTTTCGTAAACGGGATAGGCAAACTGCCGGGCCTGTGCATATACCGTAAGACTGTCTCCCGGAACGGAACTGACTGCAAAATAGGTTTCCGGCGTAACATCAAATTTAATCGTAGAATTTCCGTGTTTTGCAGAGGTGATCAGAATCACTCCGTTTGCCCCCCTGCTGCCATACAATGAAGTTGCGGCAGCGTCTTTCAGTACGGTTACTGAGTTGACGTCATCAGGATTGATGTTAAGGCTGAAATGCTCTACCGGTACACCGTCTACTATAAATAAGGGGCTCTTATTGGTAGCCGAACGTGCACCTCTGATCATCACATTTCCGTTCATCTGATTTGCCGGGCTGGAAATGTGGAGCCCAGCCACTTTTCCGTTTAGCACCGAAGCATAGCCCGGATTATTGATTTCTGCCGATCTCACTAAGGTTACAGAATTTGAAAGTGCCTCTTTCTTTTTTAATCCCAACGCTCCGGTTACCACAACTTCGCTGATCTCCTGAGATTTTATGGTATCAGCTGCCTTGCGTATGCCTGCAGGTTTTGTGATACCCGGCATTTGGTTTTTTATTTCTTTTGCATTGGTTTTTTCAACAGCTTCTATAATCACCTCATCAACATCTATGTTATTCATTGTTTTCCTGGTTAAAGGATTTATATTGAGTCTATAGGCTAATATCTTTATTTTAACCTTCTGCCTGGGCTGAAAAGATTTTGCGATGATTTTATAATTCCCCGAAAAAGAAGTAAGGTCGGTAAAATAGAATTCCCCGCTTTCACCTGTAACCTGCTTTATGATTTTATTTTTTCCGCTGTAATTTTCTTCCAGAAGGAATACTTCAGCTTTCACAGGCTTACTGTTTTCATCTTCTACCATTCCGTAGACGGGGTTCCGTTTTTCGGGAAGATATTTGTATTTATAAGCCTTAGTTACTTCTGGGATCAGTTCAAAATACCGGTAACCGTTGGTAAGCATCACAAGATCGAGGCTTTTATTTTTTTTTGCCTTGTCTTCTTTGGGGTCAAAATAAAACGGCGGTTTTTCAATTTTACCCCGTAATTCGGAATCCATCAGAAGCCAGGAAACAATGTGGTTCTGTTTATCATCGGCATAGGTCCAGAGTTTGTCATCAACTACGCTTACAGCAAGGTTTGCGGGAACCGGCCTGCCGTTCTGATCTTCTGTTTCAATGTCCAGGATTACTTTTTCCCTGGGTAAATAATGCTGTTTTGAAGGTTTGATCTTAATATTAAGCTGCTGTTCCTGATTGGTAAAAACAATTCGCTCGGCCAGGGGAATATTGTTTTCAAAAACGGTAAACCTGCAGATCCCGGCCGGAAAATCATTTTCAGAAAGCATGAGATCAGTTTCGCCGTTTTTTAAAACGAGCTGATGATGATAAATTTCCTTTCCCCGGAAATCTCCTTTGATCATCACCGTTTTCTCTTCTTTAGCGGCCAGTCTGAACTGAATCTGCCGGTTTTCTTTTCTCAGATTAAAGACAACGCCGTCATCTTTCGGATCCGGCAATGGGTAAGCGTCCGTAATATTCTCGGGTTTCAGGACTTTAGCATAATAGGTTTCTCCTTTTTCAGGTGTTAAATTAAAACTTCCCATACCAAAATTATACGCAGCCACTTCCGTTATTTTTTCATGGTTCTGATTAAAAACAGCCAGGGTTGCATCCACCGGTTTTTCAAATTCGTCCACAATTTTAAAAGCAATATTCTGTTCAATCCCGCTGATCAAAGTTCCGCCTTCGGGCATGAATTTCACATCCAGGTTATTCAGGACAACAGGGATATTCCGTGAAATGGATTCTGTGAAGCCGTCAAAATCCACTTTCACAGTCAGCAGTGCATCAGAAGATTTCAACGGATCCGGAAGCTTGAATTTCAGCCGGTGTTTTCCGTCTTTGTCGGTCAGCAGTTTGCCTCCGGACATCTTTTCACCGTTGTGCATTACAGTAAAATCCGCTTCATAAAAAGGAACCGGCAGATTGGCGAGGCTCCGCATGGAAAAATCTGCCAGTACCTCATCACCGGCTCCGTATCCTTTTTTAGGAAAATCAAGCTTCATCAGAATCCTGGGAGACCCGATTTTCTGGAGGGTAATTTCTTTTTCAAAGATATTTTTCCCGCTTTCATTCTGCATCCAGTCGGTATAGGCTTTCATTTTGTAAATGCCGCCTTTCATCTCCTTATTAAAAGAGAAATATCCTTCGGCGTGCCCATTCTTTATTTCATATTTTGATCTGCTGACTACACTTCCGGATGGATCCGTCATCTCAAAATTAACGACCCGGCTTAATGCTGCAGGAAGGTTATCAAGGGCATTGACTACATAAATTTTAAAATCCATTGTTTCACCGGGCTTATAAAAAACATGGCTGGTCTGGATGTAGGTTTTCTCCTTCCGGAAATCTTCAAACTGATGCTGCGCGTTCAGTACAGTCACTGAAAATAAAAAAATGCACATTAAATATGCTGTAACTTTCCAATTCATCTTTTAAAATTTAAATGAAACCATGCATCCGTACGTTGTGAAAGACGGAAGATTAAAGAAATCAAGGCCTTTCCCGTTTTCCTGATCGTAGAAATTCTGATTGGGATCTGCCCCGTTATTTGCCTGCCAGAGGATGATATTATTTACATAAAAAGTAAGCACCAATGAAGTTCCGGTATGGTTAACCGGCAGGTTTGCTGACAGAGAAATGCTGTTAACCCGCACATAGTCGGCTTTCTGAACATATTCTTCTGCAACACCCAAGTACCCGTACCTTGTCCAACGGTTCTGGGTTATGCTCCTGTCCGGATCATAAAAATCCACAGGAGTCTGATTCATACTTCCATTGGCCTGTACGCCTTCAAAAACATAGTTTTTAACATTCCGACTGTCTGCAGAGTTTTGAGAACGTCCATAATAATCGAGAACAGCCTGGGTCCCGTTCCACAGCCGGCCGCCTTTCTGCCATTCCCAGTTGATATCCAGCGTAAACCTTTTAAAGCTGAAATTATGGGTAAACTTCATGACAAAATCAGGGGTCGGGTCTGCAATTATTTTCATTCCGTCCGCTTTTTCAGGATAGCCGTTTTCATCAATGATGAGCTGCCCGATTTCATTCCGGCGGAAGTAGCTTCCCATTACGGCACCTAAAACCTGGCCTTCCGTTAATGTTTTATACAGATCACTGAAACCTCAAATGGCAAGGTTATTATACCCGTTTTCCACCCGGTCTGCTCTATTTTGATACTTGAAAAACGATATTTTCTGCGTACTCAGAAGATTATAACCGATCCTTAAATTAGTATAGGAAAAATTAAACTCGCATCCGCTGTAGGTGTGATCCGCCATATTTTTTAAGATAAGCTTAGTGTTTTCATATACCGGAAAAACATCATCAAGAATCTTCCGGCGGAAATATTCCCCTTCGAAACTGATTTTGTATCCCAAATTCAATCTGAACCCTATTTTCCATTCTTTGGTGTTGATATTTGAAAGCCTGCGAAAGGACTCTGCTTCATTGACCGGAAAATACTGATAGGCATTTTCCGCTTTCAGTAAGGTTGTTGCGTATGAAGCATAAGAGCGTGTGAGATCAGGTTCGGAACTTAATGCAGTGTAAGCACCGAGAACTTTAAAATCAAACCGCTGCCAGTTAAAAACATCTTTAAAAATCAGGTAGGCATTCGCTTTGGGCAGCCAGTAGCTGTTTTTAAGGGAAGTATTGGAAATGTACAGTGAATTTCCAAGGTCCGCCCCGATCTCAAGATCATTTTCATGCATTTCCAGGCTGTAGTTAAACAGGTAATCCTGAGAGGTTCTCTGATAGCTGTATTGCTTATCCGCTAAACTGTTGTATACCTCGGCGTGATGATCATTTAAGATAAAACTGATCCCAAAAGTGTTTTTAAAACCATAATCCCCCAATGAATAGTTCCCGGAAATATTGGAGCTGTACAGCGCATTGTCCTGCATTCTTTCATTGAGCAGGCCGCTGATGAATCCGTATGTGGACGGCCGGTAACGATCAACATTCAGGAAGCGGTCGCTTTCATAGGACTGGTTAACATTCAGTTTAAGATTCTCATAATTTTTTGCTGCATTCAGGCTGAACTGCCTGCGGTTGCTGTGGTAACTGTATTTATCTTCCTGACTGAGGAGAAATCCCGGGTTGTCTGCAAAGCGGCTGTAGCTTCTCTGCGAACCGTCCGGCCTCAACAGATTTTGCGTATTTGAAAAAGAAACCGGAGTGAGCAGCGCATTCTGGTACACCTTGTTGAAAAGTGCGATCCGGTTGGCATGAGTGGCTTTGTTTTTATCATAGCTAAATGCCAGATTTACAATATAACCACTGAAATCTGAACTGAGTTTGGTCTTGAAAGAACTGATCATATTAAACTCATCGGCAAAATACATCTGGTCTTTCTGCTGGCCCAGGTCTACGGACAGCCGAAACGTCTCTTTATAATCTCTTTTTAAAAAGGCACTGATCTTGAGCTGATTATTAAATCCTGCCGCTGTTCTGAAAACATCATTGTTATAGGCTTTTGCAGGTGAGGGCTCCGTCTGTAAGACCGACTAACCGACCGTTCCCGTCATATTCATAAGGCTGATGATCAAATGCCAGTGTGGAAATATCCGGTCCGAAACTGAACAGCTCACCGGTTTCGGGACCTTTCCATACCAATAATCCGTTTTCAGACCTTCCCTGGACAAATCTGCTTTGGGTACGTGGAATGGCATTTCTGGATTTAATATCAAATGAAGTGGTAAAACTGCCGTTGATGATAAGATGTTCCTGATCAAGCGGCCTGATTTTATACAGCGTGTCATTCTTCTGCCTGATGCTTTTTATTTTCCAAAAGTATCGGTTGTATTTTCCGCTGAGAGCAGTGCGGGTACTTTCGATGCTGTACTGATCATTGTTTTTATTTGAAACCAGACTGTCATAGGCTTTGCTGTACATATTTTTCACCTCCTCATTTTTAACCCGGGACTGAAGAATATCTTTAAGTTCCCTCAGCTGATACGTCTGAATAACTGCCTGATTCTTACCGGCATTCCATACCAGCGTATCAAAAGGCTTTCCGGCAATAATTGCAGAGCCTGTTTCATCGGTCAGTTCATAGACACCGCTGTTTTATTGTATACCTTCAGAAAATTCTGAGGTTTATTTTTACCGTTTAAAAACGGTCCTGAATAATACAGCTGGGAGTTCTGAGCAAGAAAAAAAGTGGCTGTAAACAAAGTAAACAGGATATAGATTTTCTTCATTCTGATGGTGATTAAAATGGAAAAGCAGTCTCCGGAGAAACTGCTTTTCCGGAAAGGTATGGTGAATGGGTATTAGGTTTACAGGTGACGGTTACTTTTTGAGCAGATGATCGTCCAGAAGCTTTTTCAGTTTCTTTTTTTCTTTTCTTGAAATATCCTTGGTTTCTACGACTATCATTCCGTTGGAGGCACGGGCCCCGAAAACCGGAACGGCTTTTTCACCTTTAAAAATCTGTACTGACTGGATTTTTTCCGGATTCAGTTTTTTGAACACTTCGATATCGGCAGGTACGCCGTTAATGATAACCAGAGGATTGGCCCCGGAACCAGCATTACCCCGTATTGAAATATTTACATTTCCTGAGCCCTTCGCTCCGGAAACCGAATTGATCCTGAGCCCGGGAGTGACACCCGAAATGGTATTAAAATCCATTTTACTGCCCACTTTATTTCCAAGAACGGAAGCGGAGGCAACGGCTTTATTCCGGTTTACATATTCTTTATTGTAGGCTAAAATTTCCGGTTCTTTATCTTTTTCATTCAGGTTAAATGTAGAATTCGGGTATAGTACTTCTGCCGTATCTGCAACAGCATTAAAGTCAGATGCCTTCTTTTTAACGGATGAAGCCATGGCGTTTACCATAGAAGCTTTTTCTTTTCTGATTCCCATGGTAATTACTTCTTCCAGATTCTGCCTTGCTACAGTATCCATTGGTTTTTCTTTGGAAGCAGAGACAGCATCTGCCTGAAAAGCCGGAACCGTCATTTCATATACGGGAGAGGATAAAGGGGGTGTGTAAAGCTTCGGAACGTTTTCGTAAGCAATCTTTTCTGAAGGTGCCGGTAAAGTTTCATCCTGTATGTTGCTTTTTACCATGCTGTCCAGTTTCCGGATATGTTCAGGCACAACGGCATCTGTATTTTTTTGGGAGTCTACGATATTCCTAGCAATTACCGGCTGTGCCGCTTTTCTGTCTTCTTTTTTATCACTGAAGTAAAAAATACCTGATCCTATTAATAAAGAGGCTGCCATACCGTAGGGAATCCATATCGGAAATGCTTTTTTCTTATCCTGTTTTTTATCTAATTTTTCTTCAACCGCATTCCAGACTTTGTCAAAACCAGGAAAAGTCGCCGGCTCTTCTGAATTTTTAGAAGCTTCGTTGAACGTTTTATCGATATCGTGATTGTTTTCCATTGTCTTAAAAGTTAGATGTTATGGTGAACCAGAAGTTCCTGAAGTTTTTTTCTCGCTACATTCAGCTGGGATTTTGAAGTCCCTTCACTGATGGACAGCATTGCGGCAATTTCCTTGTGCGGATAGCCTTCGATGGCAAAAAGATTGAAGATGGCCCGGCAGCCTTCCGGCAGAAATCTGAGCAGGCTTAGAATATCTTTTTCAAAGGAAACGGTATCGGCTGCTGAATCAGAAGAAACAGCGTGGTCATCTTCAAGGGAAATGTGCAGCTGTTTTGTGGCCCTTAATTTCTGCAGGCATTCATTGACCGCAATTTTTCTGGCCCATGCTTCAAAAATATCCGGATTCTGAAGCTGGCTGATTTTAGTAAAGATCTTATAAAAAGTATCCGCCAAGGCTTCCTGGATATCCTCATCATTTTTCAGGTACCTTTTACAGACCGCATACAGCTTTCCGGCCATCTTTTCGTAGACTTTCCGCTGTGCGTTGCGGTTGTTCCGCTGGCATTCCAATAAGAGCTCTCGTTCCATAATCAGGCTTTATACTTGTATAGATGCATAAAATTTCAAATAGGTTGGAAAGCTGTTTAATTTTTTTAAAATGAGCCTGTCTGAACTTATTTAAAACATTTAAGATTATATTAATTCCTGACGTTTTAAAGTTTGCTTTGATAGGAAATCAAAGATATTCAAATAGTTAATTACTACTAAATAAACTTTTAAAAGTATTTATTGAACTTGTTTAAACTTTTAGTTTTCTAAGGAACAAAATGAAAAAAAGCAAGATAATGTAGATTAGTTATCTGATTTTCAATATTTCATATCTTATTAATAATATTTAAAACTATCGAGCCATGCATTAGCTTTTTTGTTTTAATCCTTCTTTAAAAGCTCCGATCAAAGTATTTCTTATCAAATATACAGTATGGGGCTGGGCTTTGATATTCCTATAAATTTCTTTTTGTTGCAGTTATCTCACCTGACGTTTTTTATCTTTACTAAGGAGTTCCCGAATTTCAGTTTTTATTCAATCCTACGTTACCGATTTTCTCAGAACTCTTTTTATATAATTAGTTTAAACAAATTAATATTTAGCAATAAGTAATATTTAACTTGTTAAAAGATAATGAATATGGTTATGCTACAGAAGTAGAGTATTTTATTCATTAATTTTATAAACGAGCTGTTATTTTTAACAGCCTGTTTCATTCTAATTTGTAAATTTATCGACAAATTCCGACTCTCCTTTAGCAAATCTGCTGGGTCATTATAATTTCGCTTATGCAAACGTACCCCATTTTACCGATGAAAAAGAATACAAAGATCCTCCTTACAAAAGGGAATACTACACACCTGTTTTGGATGCTTATGATAAGTCTTAGTTTTTTACATTCTTGCAACAAAAAAAAATACAGATGGGAGGCGGGGATTTCCGCTCCCAAGTATTATCCTGTAGCGGGAAATGTAAATTTTGGGAATGCTGGGAATGGGGCTAATATTGCATTTGATAGCGGTTGGGGGAACACATATGGAGCGGTGGTAGGAGAAAAATGGAAAGATACTCCGAAAGAAGTGTACATAGATTATTACAGTGTAGTAGATGGTAAAGGGTTTAAAGGAAAAGTATCACTTCCACAAGAAAAGATAAAGGATTTGTTTAATGAATATAATCTTGATGACGGAGACAATTTAGGACATTTGGTGGTTGGTATGGCACCGGGAGGCTGGATACGGGTTTGGGTCCAAGCTTTAGATCAAAAAGCAAATGAATATATAAATATAGAAGTGGCAAAAAGGCACTTGAAAGGCTATAAAGATGAAAGTGTAGGAGTTGGCTTAAAAACAAAAGATTTTAAAACATGGGGAAATACCTACACCTACTGGCAACACCACGGTATTCCTTATGAAGCATGGGCAAATAATGAAAAAGAGTATGATATGTATTTTGATTTTAATAAACCCAATAAAAGAGAAATAGGATTTAGTTACACTTCGCAAGATGGTACATTTAAGCAAGGGATAGGAATATGGAAAAAATTCATTTGGAAATTACCTGTGGAGTTTGAATTGGGTTGGCGTGATAAATCAAAAGAAACTTTCTATTGTTCCAAATTTATTATGCCAAAAAGTTTTAAAAGTTTTGTAGAAAAAAAAAGATTAAATACAATTATTTTTAAGTTGGAAATTGATGATAATGACCAAGATGCAACGCTTTATTTAGTTACAAACAGCACAAAAGAAAAAATACTAAGATTTAAAAATAAACACCCGACAGTAGAAGAGAAAAAAAATAATGAATATGGTTATGCTACAGAAATAGAGTATTTTATTCCTTAATTTTATAAACGGGCTTTTAAAAATTAACAGCCTGTTTCATTCTAATTTGTACATTTATCAACAAATTCCGACCTTCCTTTAGCAGATCTGCTGGGTCATTATAATTTCGCTTACGCAAACATGCCACATTTTACTGATGAAAAAGAATATAATGATCCGCCTTAAAAAGGGAGATTTATATACATCATGTGGTTGCCTATGATATTTCTTAATTTATTATTATCCTTCTGTCAAAAATATAAATACTGTTGGGAGCCTGAGATTTCTGCTCCAAAGTATTATCCAGTTGGAGATGTAAAAGTGAATTTTTGAAATGCCTGACATAGAGCTCTTATGGATTTTGACAGTGGTTGGGTAAAGAATATGGATTGGTTGTAGGAAAAAGATATAGCAATGCCAAAACTATTCATAAGCAAAATCATTAATATCAAAAAATAAAATAATTATTGACAATGAAGCTGTTTAAACTTATTTAGAAAGAGAGTTCAGAGAAAATTAGCAATTTTGGATTGCAATTTAAAAGACTAATAATCTGGAACTCATTAGCAAATATAAAATAGAGAAATGGATTTTACCCCATTTAAGCACAGGAAAAAGAGG
>NZ_LMKA01000023.1 GCF_001421435.1 Chryseobacterium sp. Leaf201 | reverse complement strand
ATATAAATTTTTAGGAATATTCTAATCTTCTAAAATGATTTATAAGAGGGGGTATTCTTCAATTCATAGTGATATCTGTATTGAAAAGATTTGTAAAGATAATAACATTTAAAAACTAATATTATGAATTTAGATTTAACATGGACAAGTTTTGATGACAATCAACAGAAAGTCATAAAAGAATATTGTGCACTTTTACTTGACCAAGGATTTAACAATAGTGAAACGAATTTTTTCACATTGTATAATCAAGATAGTTCTTATATAATCATTAATATTTTGAAAGATCACATTTTTGTCAATAAACAGAGATGGATAAATTCAAAATACTTAAATTCAAAGTATAATTTTATTGAACCTCAATTGAATGCTGCAAAAACAGGAGCTCGATTCAAAGAAATTATAGACAACCTTATTTTAGCTAAAGAAGCGGATGAAGACAAAAACCTGGCATATTTTGAAACTGTAAAAAATATGATAACTAAATTGAAGGAAGAGCATGAATTTGCAGATCTTTATGATTTCGATTGTCAGACTAATAGAATGAGAAAGTTGATAAAACATGAAGGATATAATAAAAGTACCTTCATTTTCAATTTCAATAAATTAAATGTGATATTTATTTTCGAAGGAAATTCGGAGCATAAATCAAGTTATCTTCCAATTGAATCTCTTTTAAGTAATACGGTTGAAGAAAATATAGAAATACTTATGTCTTTCAATGGTATGGATAATTTTATAGGAGTTAATGGATTTTTTTAAAAGGCAAATGATTAGAAAAAAAAATCTATAAAATGTCACTAATTAATTTTCAATTTGGAGAGTTTGAAAGTAGCTCTCCGGGCTGGTTTGGTTGGCTATCACTCTTGTCAACACTTACTATAACAATTTTAAGTATCTGGTTTGCATATTATTTAGGTGAAAGAACTTATAAACGGGATAAAAAAGATAAAGCTTCTGAGGAGGAAAGAAATATCAAATCTGAGAATGAATTGTTTATAAATAATCTACAGGAATTACAAAACAACGTTCAAGTACAAATTGGTTTTTTGAAAGAATATATAGAAAATAAAGATTTCAGATTAAAAATTAATCCTACACTTCAAGTAAATTTTTTAAAATTTATTAAAGTAAAAACTTTATACAATGAAAAATCTGATCAAGGAATAACAACTTTAAATCACCTGCTAGCTAGTTTGTATTCTAATGATACGATTTTGGAAAATTTGAGATCAGAACTAAATAACTTTATCTCAAAACATAATATTCATGAGACAAAATTTAAAAATGGATATAGACAAATTTTGTACACAAAATTCTTTAAATTCTCTAACTTGAGAGCCGTTAATTATAGAGAAAATGCTGGAAGAATAGAATGGGCTTATAATGCTGATGATATATTTATGCAAGAATATTTTAAATTAACACAATCTGATATTGCAAATGATGACACATCAACAGCTGATCATAACAAAATTGATGCAAATTTTTTATTACCTATAATTGAATTATCAAAGAATCATGTTCCAAGAGATGCTATTGCGATAGAGGTTCTTGATATAGCAAATGATGCACATTCCGCTTATCTAGATATGCAAGCTCTTACTAATGCTCATTTTAATGTCATTAATAGTTATTTAACTACACTCGAAGATCTAAATGTTGAAATTCAGGAATTTTTAACAGCGTAAAAAATCTCAAGAAATAAAAAATTTTGAACAAAGGAGCAACGAATGACAAGCGTTTTGAAGAAACGAGCAGTCTGAGGAAGTGACGACTGAAAAATTTATTAATAGTTTGAAACCGTCAAAAATTGGTTTTTAAAGAAAATATACTATTTTTGCCAACGAAAAAACAGGATTTATAAAATCTGCACAGCTTAACGGCAGGATTTCTAAAATCTGAACAGTTTTTTCTTTTTAAGTTGAAAATAAACTTATAAAAATCCATCTCAAACAATTTTGAAGATGGATTTTTGTCTTAAAGATTACTAATTAACTATAAATTTATGGGTCATATTTTCTGTTTTAAGAAAATAGATACCTTTCAATAGATTATCTATTAATATTGAATTGCTTTTTAAGTTTGATTTATTAATCAGTCTTCCTTCACTATTATAAATAAGGATTTCATTTACCTTTTTATTAAGATACAGATATTCACCATTTTTAATTGGATTAGGATAAATTGAAAGCTGAGCCACCTTAGTAACTTCGCTAATTCCTAAATTTGAATAACATGTCCAGGAAAGATCATCAATAGCAACTCTCTGCCCCGTATTAGGATTTACAAGTTTAATAATGATATTTCCTACGATATTTATATTATCAAGTGTTGTTGTCACAACTCCGGAATTATAAGGTATTGTTCCAACCTGGATATCATTAATTTCCAGAATAAGGTTTCCCGGATTTCCTGCAAATTTTAATTGTGTAGTGACAGTGAGGCTTTTAATTCCTCCTGTAATAATAGAGCTCGTAAGGCTACCATTTCTGATAACAATAGCTTTACTATTAATTGTTTGATCAGTTCTCGAATCAGAAGCCGTCCATGTGATATTATTATTTAACCAGCTATTTGTTTCAAAGGAACTAAAGCTTGCAGGAATATTTTCAAAATTTTCTGATCCGCAAGAAAAAAACATTTTATAATTCTGATCATTAATTTTCTGATTAATTGAATTGCAGTAAAGTATATTAGAACAAAGTAATAATACACTGGAAATTAGTAAATTGATTTTGTTTTTCATTTTTTAAAATTTTAAATTAATATCGTTTAAGGTTTGTTTTTTAGATATGAGAATCCCTGTTCTGGATGGATTCCAAAATTTTTTGCTATAACATAGCTGTCGTAAATTTTTTTTGATTTTGTTAGTAGCTTCAGAAAAGCTAAGCATTAGCTTTTTTAGCTTATTTTTATTTGTTGATATATCTTTTTATGCAGATCGGATAAAAAATATGGTTTACTTTTATTTTCGAGTAATATTTTCTTTAACCTCATTCTTTTATTTACAATTAAAGAAATGTAGTTTATTCTGTAAACATTTAAAAAATTATAATAGTTTTTAAATGAGCGCTCCTGATTATTGATTTTGGCAATAGCATTATCTATTAAAATTTCCATATTATCATATTCTTTAAAAGGAATTCTCAAGATATTTATATTATTTTTCAAGGCGTATCTGTTTTTAATCCAGTCGCATTTTATGGTTTTTTTAAAGTTTTTAAATCCTTTAAAATAGTCAACAGGATAATAATGCTGATGTCCGTCATACTCAATGATTAAATTCAGTTTTAGGATAAAAAAATCACATTTTAATTCCATTTCATTTTTCATCCCAGGAAATTTTTTTTGCTTTTTAAAAGTCAATTTTAGAAAGTTTAAATATTCTATGACTTTACTTTCACCTATCGTATCATTTGGATGACAAACTTTACACTTGACTGATGATACGTACTTTTCCCTTTCCCATTCGGAACAGCCACAATTTTTACAAATTAACTCATAGAAAATGATACTTTTATCATTTCGATCTATGGAACCGAAGAATGAAAAAGAGCTGTTCTTTTCTATTAAAATATTATTTATTTTTTCAACAAAATTTTCTCCAGCTTTCTTTTTGTATTCTCTCGTTTTAGCACACTCAGGACAGATATTATTTTTTCCTACTGAAACAGCTGTTTGCGGATAGAGATTTTTATGATGACCAAACAAATTACATTTCACCAGAACAATACTGTTTTTGTCATTGTGAAGATGATCTTCATATCTGATTACAATTTGCTTATCCCGGATAACAGAATTTTTAGAATTTCTTATTCTAGCATTTAATTCTGAAATAGGAATACGGTTGTTTCCGCTTTGAATTATTGAAAGACACTCCGGACATTTTTTTGAACGTCTTAATATCCTTGCATCCTGAATATCCTGCTCAAAAGGTTCGCAGTTATGATCATTACAGCTTAGTAAAGCCCACTTTTTAAGTTGATCACCTGAAAGCTTGTAATAAACATCAACTGGAGTATAAAAATGTTGATTTTCAAGATGTAAAACCTTTAACTCTTCAAGAGAATTTTTACAAATATTGATTTGTTTTTCGGTCATTGTGAATGTATTTTCTATATAAAAAATTTTTACAAAATTATTTC
>NZ_LMKA01000022.1 GCF_001421435.1 Chryseobacterium sp. Leaf201 | reverse complement strand
TTTAAATATAAATTAAAAACTATGAAGGAAAAGTTTTCCTAAATCATCTCGGTCATTTAGCTCCAAGCAAATTTCATCAGGCGTGAAAATATATTTTTCCCCTTTTTCATCAGTAGGTATATCCGAATCAATCAATGATAGGATGTATTGTAAATCATATTCATCACAGATGCTTTTTACCTTGTTCAATAATTTGATTTTTATACGATCATCGAGCCCTTCTAAAATTCCATCGTGATAAGCAAATCTATAAAAAGAATTTTTACGATAGTGAATTAATAGAGCCAAATCAAAAGCCATACAAAGTATTTTTTTATATGTAGTACCCTGTGATTCAGAAGTAGTTAATAGATCGGCTGGATTTTGATAATCAGCACTGTATTCTACATTTCCTTGCTTGTTCAGCTGTATTGATATTAAAGCATTGGTTCCGAGAATATCAACAATAATATTATTGAAAATTCTGTTTATCTCTGCGTGCTTTCTTTTGCTCACAGCCTCCCTAATCGCTGTTACCGCATTTTCGACCTGCAAATGTATTCCCTGAATTTGTTCATCGATTTCCAAAGATTGGTCGACAGCTATTATCTTGTCATAAATTCTACTAATTTCTGCTTCTAATTTAGAAAGCTTTTTTTGGTATGATTTAAATTTTTCATAACTATCTTTCTCAGTCAGAAATGCAAGCTTATCACTTTTATCAATTTCAAGGCTTTTAAGTTCTTTATTTACAGCAGTAATCTGTGTCTTTAAATCTTCTAAATTTTCATTTAGATATTTCTTTCTGTCTATAGATATTGCTTCATTGAATTTTATTAAGTCTGAATAGTCTTTCTTTAAAACCTCAGGAAAATAAAGTTCAGTTTCTCTATATAATTCTTCTAAATCCTGAATTTTAATATTTAGATTTAAATGGGACAAAGACTCTTCAAGCTTGTTGACTTCATAATCCAAGCGATAACGCTCTGTGTTCAAGAGTTGTATTTTATTATCTATTTGCTCAATCAATTCTTTGTTAAGGCTTTTGTCCTGTTCAAAAAAATTAAATTTATCAATAGTGTGTAATGCTACTTCTAAATCCTGTTTTTTAATATCAAGCAAACCTTCTAATTTATCTTTGTCTTCAATGTTTATGCGGGCTTCTTCTTTCAGAACTTTTATAATTCCTTTTTTCTTTTCAATATCATCCTCTAATGATAGTTTTTTAATTATCAAATTACTGTCATATCCCAGGAGCTCAAATACAAAAGGTTTCCAATCAATATGTTTTCCTTTGAACTTGTCCAATTTGTAGACGTCAAGAAAATCTTGTTGTGTTCTTAAAAAATATGTAATAGATTTTCGATAGTCAAAATTTATAACAACATCAAATCCCAAATATTCATTTAATTTTTTTCTAGACTTGTCGAAAGGAAGATTTTCTTCATCCCAAATAATAGGAGGATTAAAGTTTTGACTTTTATTGTCATCGATCTTAAATGAAATTTTCGTATTAGTATCTATTTCCCTTCTAATGGTAAGGTATTGTCCACTATTCAACTTTAGCTCTCCATAAAATATAACACCTCTGAAAATATCATTTTCAAATATTTTTTTATTGAAAGAACCTAAAAGAATAAAATTGATTACGTGTATTAAAGATGTCTTTCCTAGGTTATGAGTGTCTTTTTTATTTAATTTATCATTGATAGTAGCCAATACTACATTGAATTTTGGATTAAACTCAATGTTCTTAAGATTTTTGTTAGCGTATATTTTGACTAATTTCATTATCTAGTTTTGTTTGATAGAATCAAGTTCCTTTAAATAGTGAATTCTATCCAAAAGATATAAAAAAGAAAGTGCTTGCTCAAAATTCTCATTTGCTTTGTTTCCTATTTTTTGCATTAAGATATTTTTTAATTCATCGTACTTAATAATACCACTCAGCTGTATTTCTTTCAACATAATAGCAGAAAGATATACAACTGAATATTTTATATCTGTATGTTTGTCTGGTTTAAGCATCTTTTTTACCTATATCACAAGTGCAATACATATAGTGCAAAAATAGACGAATTAATCTTTTCTTTCCTGCTAATTCAGAATTATTAGTAATTACATAATCATATAATTCTTCCAACAGATGTTCAAAAGCATTATATGCACTTCTTTTGATTACAATTTTGGCATTTAAATCATCTATTGTATCATCATAAATTTCTTTTAAAGATTTATTGATTGGATCTTTCAAAAAATCTCGAATAAAATCAAAATATGTGTAATTCTTTTTAATTATTTCATCAAAATAATCTTGACTTAAAGCATTAATCTCATTTTTACGTTCTATTGCCACATAAGTAAAATCTTCTTCACTTTTTCCTGCTATACTTGTATCGGGAATGGTTTTGTGAAATTCAATAATGAGGTTTTTTAAGTCCTGCTCATCAAACTGTAATGGCGTTAACAAACTCTGTAATTTTGCTTCTTTAACTATATCGGGATAGGCTTGTAACCACTGTTGTATTTTCTCGTCTGCAATAACAATATTTGTAATGCCTGTATTTTCATCAATTAAATTTTCAATTTTCTCATCTTGCTTACCTGTTAATTTGCGATTGGTAAAAAGCATATAATACTCTACCTTTTTTACACCTTTCAAACGCTCAATTGCAGAAACTACATCATTCTTAAGAATCTTTTGAAAATCACTATCAGAACAACTTGTATTCTCCTTTGTTGTATGTTTTGCCTGAATAACTATTTTTCCATCCCAAGGTTCTGTTGTGCTTGGAAAACAATTTGCTTTTCCGTGAAATCTACCATCTCTTCCTCCGTCCGTACCTTTCGCAAAAGGAATAACAGCTTCTCCGAGAATTTTTTTACAAATCAATGTAGCTAAATTTTCAAATTCGGTATCATTTAAATAATGTAAGGGATATTTTCTCATAAAGTTTCAAATATAATTAAAGAAATCAATGATAATAAGATGATTTAACAAGTATGAGTCTATCAAATGACAATAGTTCTTATCTAAATAGATCTCAAATTTTGGTTTTATTATGATTAATCAGTTTTGATGTTCTCATTAATATTTACTACTCACGGTTATACTTTTTTTTATTTTCTTTCTTCAGGTAACCCCGTAAAAGCATTGTTATCATAAATAACAGCCTCTGTTAAATACTCTAAACTCTTTATTTTAACTAATGATGAGTTTTTCGAAGTATATTTAAATTTAGAAGAATCAAAAATAAGTGCATTATAACCTTCATAAACAGAACTTTTAAATAAAATTCCATCATACTCTAAATCTCTAATAATATCAGAAATAAATTGAGTTATTAAATATTGTTCATTCATCTCTGGGAGAATAGGAGAACATAATTCATCTGAAATGTCTTTGAGAAAAAGATATTTTTTTAAACTTTCTTTATCATCAAAATGATCATATAAATTTATAAATCTTAAATCTGCCATTTTAAGATCGTCCAAGTTTTCAAAGCAACCTATAGAAACATAATGCCCTGGTTGTGGTCTAACCTCTCCTAAAGCCACTCCTTCACTAGAAGCCAGGTATAAGTAAGAAACTCCTTGCCTGTTCAACCTACCCGAAGTTGATTTAAAAATTGGGGGAGACGAGATTGAATCTTTTTCGAAAGCTTTTTTTATTTTAACTGAAAATTCTTCTTCTATTTTTTCTTCTTTGTATCCTATTCTAGCTCTGTACAATAGAGTGCCAGAGGGCAAGGTGTATTTATTATCTTCAAAAGCTTGTTTGAATATTAAAGAAGCTTCATTTATTAAAAGGTAATGATTCTTTTTTTGTAATTCTGATTTATATTTATGCCAATATTTTGAACCATTTTCTTTTAAAGAATAAGAAAACAAACCCCTTCCAGTATCGTCATACCCATAATATAAGTCATCAAAAGGATATTCATTTAAATCAAATAGTGTATCTATAAATTGATCTATTTCTTCTTCTCTAGATATTTTATCTGCAAATTCATGATTGATTATACTGTTCTGTATATAAAATGGAAGTGGAAAATCCTCGCCACCCCATCGTGAATTATATATATACTCTGGAAAATGATATCTAATTAGAAATCTGCAAAATCTATTAAATTTCTCGTTAATTGTTACATCTATATTATAATTATTAGATAAACAAATTGTGCATGGAAATGAATTTTTATTAGAGTTGATTAAAACATAATTTTTTAATGACTCATCTTTACAACAATTGCTACATAAAAAAAAATTTTCATCCATAGTTCG